>DASYDV010000067.1:0-23306 GCA_036499375.1 Candidatus Udaeobacter sp. | reverse complement strand
ATACGGGCGCAACAACTGCGCGAGCCATAGGCAGTTCGATAAACCTTCCCGCGTATCTCGAGGACCAGCTGTATCTCACACCGCGGTTCTCGATCGTCGGTGGAGCGCAGGCAATTTTCGCGGAGCGTCATTTCAAGGACGAGTTCTTCACCGACGAGGCAGGAAATCAATCAAATCGGCAAAATTTTTGGGGATTCAATCCCAAGCTGGGCGCGATTTACGAAATCAATCGCAAGACACAGGCATTTGTGAATGTCAGTCGCAGTTGGCAACCGCCTTCGATAGACAATCTGGTCGATTTTGATGAAGGTCCGAATTCCAGCGTTGTCTACACGCCGCTGTCACCGCAACACGCGTGGACCATTGAAGTCGGAACTCGCGGAGAGTATTCGCGGTTTGAGTGGGAGTTGTCGCTTTATCGCTCGTGGTTTCGTAATGAATTGCTCGAAATCAATGATGCCTTCGGAAACGATATTGGCACCAGGAACGTCCCGCGCACAATTCATCAAGGAATCGAGGCAAACCTGGAAGTTGAATTGCTTCGGGAGATCTTCGTGTCAAAGCAGTCGAATCGCGCAGGCGATCGTTTGTCGCTCGAACAAAGCTATACGCTCAACGATTTCCATTTCGATCAGAACGCTGTTTACGGCGACAATCGCATCGCGGGAATTCCGATTCATGCTTATGAAGCGCAACTGCTTTACCAAAGCCCGTCTGGTTTCTATGCGGGTCCAAACCTGGGGTGTAATCTCTCCCGTTATCCAGTTGATGAGGCGAACACACTCTTTGCGGATAGCTACGTGCTGCTTGGTTTCCGTGCGGGATTTCGACGCAGCAGCGGATTCTCAGTCTTTATCGATTGCAGGAACCTGACAAACCAGCACTATGCGGCCTCTATCGATGTGATCGCCGACGCGCGCACACAACCGAATCCTGAGATTTTCCACCCCGGCGACGGTCGCTCCTTTTACGGCGGTGTTTCCTGGACTTGGTGAAGCAATCCGGTCCAATTTCTCACGAAATCCAGATCGTTTTCGTGTTTGTGAATTCGCGGATTCCGGCGGCGCCGAGCTCGCGTCCAAAGCCGGACCGTTTTACACCGCCGAACGGCAACCGTGGATCTGAGGCGACCATCGCGTTGATGAAGACCATTCCGCTGTCCAGTTCAGACACGAAAAATTTTTGCTCCCTGCGATCGTTAGTCCACGCGCTTGAGCCGAGGCCAAACATTGTGTCGTTTGCGAGTTTGATTGCCTCGTCCCCGTTTCGCACACGGAAAACAGCTGCAACCGGGCCGAAGACTTCTTCGCAGTACGCGGGCGATTCTTTCGGAACATCGACAAGAACAGTTGGCTCGTAAAAGAATCCCGGCCCGTGAATGCGGTTTCCGCCGGTCAATAATTTTGCGCCTGCGGCAATCGTTCTTTGGACCTGATGATGCACGCCTTGCAGGATTTGTTCCGTTGCGAGGGGTCCGAGCTCACTTTGCGGGTCAATGGGGTCGCCAATCTTGAGGGCGCGCATGCGCTCAACGAACTGTTCAAGAAAGCGCTCATAAATTTCATCGGCGATGATGAATCGTTTCGCAGCGATACAGGATTGGCCTGTGTTGATCGTACGCGCCTTCACAGCCGTGCTCAGTGCCCGCGCCAAGTCGGCGCTCGGCATCACGATGAAGGCATCGCTGCCGCCAAGCTCGAGCACAGCTTTCTTGATCTCGCGTGCAGCCGCGCTCGCGACGGCTGCTCCGGCCTTCTCACTGCCAGTCACGGTTACCGCTTTAACCCGGGGATCCACAATTAGTTTTTCCACTTGCTCCGGTTCAATGAGCAGCGCTTGGAAAACCCCTTCTTCGAATCCTGCGCGACAAAAGATGTCTTCAATCGCCAGAGCGCATTGCGGGACATTCGATGCATGCTTGAGCAAACCGACGTTGCCCGCCATCAATGCAGGCGCGGCAAATCGAAACACCTGCCAGAAAGGAAAGTTCCACGGCATGATCGCGAGCACGGGGCCGAGCGGTTGATACTCGACGTAACTTTCGGCAGCATCCGTCTGTGCCGGCTCCTGCTCCAAAAATCGTTCTCCGTTCTCGGCGTAAAACCGGCAACCGCGCGCACACTTCTCGATCTCTGCCACCGAATCGCGAAACAGCTTTCCCATCTCGAGGGTGATCAGTTCCGCAAATCTTTGCTTTTCCTCGAATAGCAACTCCGTCACGGCGTGCAACAGCTCTCCGCGTTCCGTGAATGTCGTGCGCCGATATTCCCGGAAGGCTTTGTCCGCGCGCTCGAGGCGTTTCTCGATTTCCTTATCGTCGAAGGAAGGAAAATCCTTCAGCTTTTCGGCTGTGGCCGGATTGATGGATGCGATTGCCATTGTTTACCCTATATCGCTTTTCGAACTGATGAAATTGGTAGGCGACGGCTCGCCGAGCCGTCCGTTTCGGCGCGCCCGGCGGTCGCGCCCTACCAAAACACTTCTACAACCGCAGTCCTTTGGGAATGAGCACGCGATCGAGCAAATCGAAAAACCATTGCACGAGCAGCGCGAGCACAGCTGCGGGAATCGCGCCTTCCAAGATCGTGACGTGATCGTTCAAGTTAAGACCGCTCAGAATCGGTTCGCCTAAGCCGCCGGCGCCGATCAATGCTGCCAAGGTGGCAGTTCCAATATTAATCACGGCGCTGGTTTTAATCCCGGAGAGAATGGAACGGGACGCCATGGGCAGATAAATTTCCCAGAGCCGAGCCATCGGGCTGAGTCCCAACGCGACCGCGGATTCGCGCAATGCTCGTGGGATGTCCTGCAGGCCGCTTGCGGTGTTGCGAACAATCGGCAGCAAACCGTAAAGAAACAGCGCCGCGATCGCGGTGCGCACGCTGATTCCAAAAAAGGGCAGGGGAACGAGTAAGGCGAGCAGCGCGAGAGACGGGATTGTTTGCACAGCACCCACAAAACCGAGAATCGTGTGCCCGATCGCTCCACCGCGACTCGCGACGATACCCAGTGGAATTCCGACGAGCACGGAAAGCAAAAGCGAAAATCCGGCTAATTGAAGATGACGAAGCGTCCACCGCGCAAGCTTGTGCGGAAAGGATTCGCTAATATAGGAGGGGCCCGAGTGCCCCGACGGTCGCAGCGCTGAGGCCGCTTCCACATTGAAATACAAGTCTGCAGCGTTCGTATAATTTTTTGTGCGCTCCGCTTCCGCATTGAGACGAATCATCCGCTTTTCGTCAATCGTTCCTTCCAGGCCGCGCAATGCAGCGATTGCGTCCGCGCGCATGGACGATCGAAACAAAAAGACGGCCTCATATTTCGGAAAGAAGTGAAGGTCGTCTTCAAGAACGACGAGATCGTTTTGTTCTATTTTAGCATCGGTTGAGTAAGCATCTTTTACGTCGATCGAGCCGTTGGTAAGCGCGGCGTAACCGAGCGCGTGATCGATGCCGACAACATTCTGCTGGGGTAACGCGTATCGGTCACGCAAGGGCGGCCATCCGTCCTGACGGTCGAGAAATTCGTGCGTGAATCCTAATCTAAGCTTCGGATGTTTTCGCAGATCGGTGATCGTACGTATCCCAAGCCGTTGCGCTTCGCTGCGTCGCATAACCAATGCATAAGTATTGTTGAACCCGAGAGGCTCTGTCATGCCCACCCCGAATTTTCCGAGCGCATCTCGAATTTCATCGAGCGACAGCGTGTGATCGCTTTTCAGGATTTCCGTCGCGATTGTTCCCGTATATTCCGGGTACGCATCAATCTGCCCGCCGCGAAGCGCTTCCCAGAGAATAATCGTGCCGCCCATGCCCTGGCGGTGTTCCGCTGGAATTCCCGCATCGGTCAGGGTGCGCTTCGCGATTTCACCGAGCACATAGGATTCAGTGAATTTTTTCGAGCCTACGACGACGGGATTTGCAAGTGCGCAAGCGACGGGAATAAAAAGGAGCGTAGCGGCCAAGGAGCGGCGGCTTCCCGACCGCCGAAGACCCGCGGCGGTTAAGAAACCGCCGCTCCTTGATACGCGTAGCGTTTTCATGAGAGCACAATTCCCCGTTGGGCGTTGATGAACTCGGAGACGAAAGGATCCGCTGGTTTTTCGCGCAGATCACTAATCGTGCCCCTCTGCACGATTCGCCCTTCATTCATGAGAACGACTTCGTCACCGAAATAAATTGCTTCGGCTAAATCGTGAGTGACAAAAAGCACGGTTTGGCCCAGGCGACTGAAGATTTCTTTGAGATCCGTTTGCAACGAAGCGCGCACTAACGGATCGAGGGCGCCTAACGGTTCGTCGAGTAACAGCAACTCTGGCGAAAGCATCAACGCTCGCATCAAACTGACGCGCTGTCGTTGGCCGCCGGAAAGTTCGCCGGGATACCGCGGAAGCAACTTTTCAGGAAATCTCGTTAGCTCGCACAATTCGCCAAGCCTGCTTTGCATTTGATCCTCGGATTTCCCGATATGGCGCGCCATCAACAGAACATTGGCACGCGCGGTCAAATGCGGGAACAAACCGCCCTCCTGGATCACGTATCCGATTCGCCTGCGAAGAGAGTCGATCGTCTCGGATGTGATCGGTTTGCCATTAAACTCGATCGAGCCAGAGTCGGGCTCAATCAGACGAATGATCAATCGAAGCAAGGTTGATTTGCCGCAGCCGCTCGGTCCAATGAGAACGGTCGTTTTACTGCGTTCGACAGAAAGATTTGTCGCATGCAAGGCGGTTGCGTCAGGGTAACGCTTGCTCACCTCCGCGAGTTTAATGAGAGCGTTCATTAGAGTAGAGCAAGCCTCTGGCTTGCATTGTCAATCGGATCGCAAGCCGAACGCATGCGCTACTTTGTAGCGGTTACAAAGTAGAATACGCCAAACAGAAGGGCCTCATCGGTCCACAATTTGACGAAATCAAAGCCGGCTTGACCAGCCAGATCGATGAAACCTTCCGGCGTGTGCTTGTAGGAATGCTCGGTCAGGATTTTTTCACCAGCGCGGAAATGAAATTGTCGATCTTGTATGCGAACCGTCTGACCCGTCGCGCTGATCAAATACATCTCGATACGGCCTGTTTCAGAATTGTAAATCGCATCGTGTTCCCACTGGCTTAGATCGAAATCTGCGCCGATCTCGCGATTGATGTGCGCCAGCAAATTCAAATTGAATTGTGCCGTGATGCCGTCTTTGTCGTTGTACGCGGCTTCGATCACATTTTGATCCTTCTGCAAATCGACACCAATCAGCAGGCCGCCGCCTCGACCCGAAACATTGGCAATGCGCCGCAAAAATTCGAGCGCTTCATTTGGTTCGAAATTGCCGATAGTCGATCCCGGAAAATAAACGACATTGCGCGCAGCCTTATGACGTGGGGAAGGTAACGCGACGGGCTGCAGATAATCGGCGCAGACGGGCAGAATTTCCAGGTTTGGGAAAATCTTTTGGAAACGCATACTCGATTTGCGCAATTGCTTCTCGGAAATATCGATGGGGACATAAACGGCTGGCTGTTCGAGCGCTTCAATGAGAATCCGCGTCTTGGTACCCGCGCCAGTTCCGAGTCCTATCAGCTCAGTGTTTGGCCCGAGTTGCGACGCGATCTCGGCGCGGTATCGATCCAGAATATCGATCTCAGTGCGGGTGATGTAATATTCGGGTAGTTCGCAGATTTTTTGGAACAATGCAGCGCCGCGCTCATCGTAGAAATACTTGCAAGGCAGAGTGCGTGGATCGGAGGTAAGCCCGGCGATTACATCTGACAGCAAATCAGAAGTTGCCGCGGGAACTTCTGATGCAGGCTCTATGGTCATTACTGGATCGGCGGTCATTTTGGTATCATCGTTCGGCGAGAGGCTGCTGGCCGCGCGCTACCGATTTATTGTGGATCGCGTGCCAGTCTGATCCCTGTAAACTGCCAGCGTTTTTCTGGTTGAAAGAAATTGCGATAAGTGCGGCGAATATGACTGCGTGACGTTGCGCACGAACCACCACGCAAAACGTACTGGTTGCACATGAACTTGCCGTTGTATTCGCCGAGCGCGCCGGGCGTGGCGCGATAGCCGGGATAGGGTGAGTAGGCGCTGCGCGTCCATTCCCAAACGTCTCCGAACATTTGGTGAAAATCTCGGCCCTCCGCTGAGACAGCGGACTCTACAGCAATGGGATGAAATAATTCGTCTTCGACAAAATTTCCTTCGATCAAACAATCCGACGCGGCGCGCTCCCATTCGAACTCGGTCGGCAGACGTGCGCCTGCCCAAGTGGCATACGCGTCGGCTTCGAAATAACTAATGTGCGTGACGGGCTGGGATTCATTAACCGGGCGAAAGCCGGATAACGTAAAGGTCCACCAGGTGTCATCACATTTCGTCCAGTAAAGTGGTGCGTTCCAGCGTTGTTCGTTCACTGTCATCCATCCGAGCGACAACCAGAACTCCGGGCGCTGGTAACCATTGTCTTCGATGAATGCGATGTATTCGCCGTTTGTTACTGGGCGCGACGCGAGTGAAAATGCGGGAATCAGTGCCCGATGCCGCGGTCCTTCATTGTCATAAGAAAATCCGCGCCCGTCATGGCCAATCTCTGCGATCGCTTCGTTAAAATCGATGAACTGGTAGGGACGGAGCTCCGCTCCCGTCCGTTCTTCGGCGCACACGGAGTGACGCGCCCTACCTTCTCGGAAAACAGGATAGAGAGGGTTTTGTGCGAAAACGTGCTTAATATCGGTGATGAGCAATTCCTGGTGTTGCTGTTCATGATGCCCCCCAAGGAGCAGAAGCGGCTCGATGTCATCGAGCAACTGTTCGTCGGCATTTGAGAGCAAATCGTCGACGTGCGAATCGATCGATGCGCGATAGCGTCGCGCTTCGCCAACGGTCGGGCGTGAAATCAATCCCCTCAGATCGCGCCGGTGCATGTCACCTGCAGCGTTGTAGTAAGAATTGAAGAGATAGGCGTACTCCGGAATTTCGACGCGGTATCCCGGGACGAATTTTTTGAGGATAAACGTTTCGAAAAACCATGTGGTATGCGCGAGGTGCCACTTCGTCGGGCTGACGTCTGGCATCGATTGTACGACGCAATCTTCGGGTTCAAGTGTTGTGCACAGCGAATTGGTGAATTTTCTGATTTGATGAAAACGATCACGCAACCGTTCCATCCGAGATTGGCGCGCTGACAAAAAAGATCGTTCCGCCACCGTTCGAGTGGCGGTCTCGGCTGAGAGCGTGCTCAAGGATTTTCCCCCTCCTGCTCGAGTTCTTCGCGGCGCGCTTCGAGCATTTGGTCGTGAGTTGCTTCCTCGATGCCCTCAATCACGAGATGCTCTCCAACGGTTTCCTCCTCCTCAGTGCCGGGACGGGGCACGCGATGCCCCTTCGAACTGGCGATCACACTCCATTCTTCTGTCATCTCGGCATTATCGGGAGTTTCCTCCGGAGGCACGTTATTTTCTTGGCCCATCAATTCGTGGCGAGCCTGCGCCCAATCCGCGTCCGTAAACTCGTCAGGATTGCGCTCGTCGATCATGGCGATTTCTCTGGCTCGTCGTTCCACTTCCTCGGGTGATGGCGCCCCGATTCCGTTGCCATGCTCCTCGATTTTTCCCGGTGGAGGTTGCGAATACTCGTTCATAACCAAACTGGTAAAAGCGCAGAGTGCCTTTCCCAAGTACAATTTGGACTACAGACTGGAGGCTTGCAATACCCGTGCGAACAAGAGAATGCCGGCAGATGAACAAGCAAGATATCGTTCACCTTCAGGACGGCGCAGTTGTTGCTTTGAATGAATATGGTGACCCAACTGGAGTGCCGGTCATATTTTGTCATGGCTGGCCGAGCGCGCGCACCATGGCGCGACTCGCAGACGAACCAGCGCGTGCTCTCGGCGTTCGCATCATTTCACCCGATCGGCCGGGAATTAGCGGTTCGAGTATGCAACTCAATCGGAAGTTGAGCGACTGGCCGCCGCTTCTCGAACAGCTCGTTAATCATTTTGATATCGGCGAATTTCGAATGCTCGCAATCTCGGGAGGCGCGCCGTACGCGTATGCCAGCGCGTTGGCGATGCCGAAGCGCGTGCGTGCAATCGCGATCGTCGGCGGCGTGATCCCATTTGCCGAGCTGAAAGACCATGAAGGATTACTGCCGCTTTACCGTTGGCTTCTGGCTTTGTATCGCGACCGGCCCCAATTATTGCGCCGGTCATTTCATGTTGCGCGGCTTTTTTTATCACTGCGCCCGCCCGTTCGTCTTCGCCCACTGGTTTTAAAGATGCTGCTGTTGCGGCCCTGCGACGCGGCAAGCTTGCGCGACGACGCAGCGTTCGAAGCAATTTTCGAAAGCCAACGGCGCGCATGGCGTGGCTCAGCGGAAGGGGTGATGTCCGACGCGCAAATTTATGCGCAGTCGTGGGGGTTCGCGATCGAAGATGTACGCGTGCCGGTGCGACTCTGGCACGGAAAAGAAGACCGGGCTTTCGCGGTTCGGCTTGCGCAGGATGTTGCGAACCGTTTACCGAATTGCAGAGCGCGTTTCATTGAGAACGAAGGACATTACTCGCTGCCCATCCGCCACATGCACGAAATTCTTCAAGATTTGATTTCCTCGTAGCGACCACCCGCCAGGTGATCGATTCGATCAATGTTTCAACTATTTGAGTCGCAAATACCCTTATAAGGAGCAACGGCTCGGACAGCCGTCGTTTGCTAACTTGACGACTGGGAAGCCGTCACTTCTTGCGAGCAGCTCGCAGCACCGACGCATCGGCGGCTAACTTCGCCTCCATCATTCCGTCAAATGAAAAGTGTTCGGTCGCGTAACGGAGACCATTGGCTGCACAGTGCGCGGCAAGGTTCGAATCGGAAAGGAATTCAATGATTGCACCCGCGAGTGCTTGCGGGTTCCCGGGTTCGATGAGCAGACCGTTCTCGCGATGCCGAACGATTTCTTCGATGTCGCCCACTTTAGTAGCGATCAGGGGACGTCCGCTGGCGAACGCTTCGCGCAGAACAATTGGCGATGCTTCGGTGCGCAGCGACGCAATTACTATCATGTCGCACGCTGCGTAAACCTCGGGCGTGTCCCAGCGATAGCCGGCCATGATGATTTTCTCGGCTAGTCCGGCTCGCTCGATCGCGTTTCTTACATTGATGCCACGTTTCAAAATGCCGGTGCCCTGGCCGACGATGACAAGCCGCGCGTCGGGGTGTTTTTGCAATACCAGAGGCGCCGCTTTCACCAGTTCGAGTTGTCCTTTGTCCGGTCGAATCATCCCCACGTTTCCAATCAACGGAGCGTCATCGCGGACTCCGATTTCACGGCGAAATTTTGCCCGGTCGCGTGGAGGCTTGAACCTGTCTAAATCGACAGCTGAACCGATGACCTGAATTTTTTCAGGAGCGACGCCGTGTTCTTCCACCAACTGACGTTTGATGATGGAAGCATCAGCCACGATTTGCGAGCAACCGTGTTTGAAGACGAATGCACGACTTCTGCTGCCGATTGAGTCGGTGACGCAGCGCGCGCGGCTCAGTGGAATCCCGCAAAAGTAGAGTGGCAAACAAATCCAATGGGCCTTTGAGCTGTAAATTTTGAGCAGATCGATCTGGTTTTTGCGGCAAAATTTCCACAAGCGCAACGAACGGAGCGGGTCAACGCGGCTCCGTAGCGGCATTGTGACAAGGCGAGTGCCGAGTTCAGAGGCCTTGGAATAGACCTGACTGTCTGGATGGCAGATTAGCCACGCTTGATGACCGTGTGCGTTGAGCCAGTTAATTTCAAGACAGGTGCGATATTCCTGACCGCCCCAGCTGCGGCTGCTCTCTACGTAGAGAATGTTCACGTCGGAATCGGCGGCGGCGCGCCGCTGGCCGCATCCTACGCAGCGGCTGCGCGCTTTTCGAGAATGTAATCGCGAATCGTGTTTACAGTCCGAAGCGCTTTTCCCGCTACGTCAGAGTTGGGCACCCCAATGCCGAACGTCTTTTCCATACTCACGACCAATTCCAGGGCGTCGATGGAATCCAGGCCAAGACCGTCGGGACCAAAAAGCGGAAGATCGTCGCCGATCTGCTCGGGAGTAACTTGCAGCATCAGATTTCTAACCAACATCTCTTTGATTTCGGCGCGCAAATCCGGCTCAGACATAAATGAGCGGGGATTTTGCCGTAGATTGCGTGTTCGGTCAAACGTGCAAAAGCGCGATTGTCGATTCGATCAAAAAGCGGCGCAACAGCGCCGCACTCCAAAACGCAAAGCGCGGGAGTAGGCGTTCGTAATAACGGCCACGTTTTGGAGTGCGGCGGCTTGCGCCGCTTTCGATTGGCTGATTAGTCGCCCTGCACTGGTCGCAATGGGCCTGGGTCCTGGCGTGGCTTTCGGAGAACTACACTTGGTCGGCTTTGTCGCCCGGTGTCACTGCACCAGTTGGCTGCGGTGGCGCGATGGTTGGAGCACTCTGGTGGTCAGCTCGTGCGACAGTCGATTGAGCTGGCTTCACGTCGGTTTTCGCAACTTCCGTCTCTGACTTACCGGCCTTATGCAGCTCGTCGTTGAATTCGTCCTTTGCCTTCTGAAACTCTTTTACGGCCTGACCCATTCCGCGCGCGAGTTCGGGCAATTTTTTCGCTCCGAACAAAACGAGAACGATCAGCAGGATGACGATCAGATCCGGCCCGGCCAAGTTCATGAAGCTGGCGAGGAGGTTCATAGCAACGGAAAGATCAGGCTCTTTCTCCGACTTGCAAGGAATTTTAAGCGACAGGGGAGCACTGCCAGTGGACTGACAAGGGGTTGACACGGAGACTGCTATGGGAAAGCATTTGCCGTATGCGTCCCATTTGGAAAGGCAGCATCAGCTTCGGGCTGGTTTACATTCCGGTCGCCGTTTATACCGCCACGCGTGAGGAGAAGCTGAGCTTCCGGCAGCTTCGTTCCAGCGATCTTAGTCCCATCAAATACAAAAAGGTGGCCGAAGCAGACTCAAAGGAAGTTCCAGCGGACCAGATCGTAAAAGGCTTCGAATACGAACGCGGTCGTTATGTTGTCATGAAGGACGAGGACTTCGAGAAGGTACGTATCGAGTCCACGCATTCGATCGATATCACCGATTTCGTCGATTTGGATCAGGTCGATCCGAAGTTTTTCTACAAGCCGTATTTCCTCGAACCCCAGAAGGGCGGGGAAAAGGCCTACGCAGTTTTGCACAAAGCGCTTAGCGGTACGGGGAAGATTGGGATTGCCAAGGTGGTGATCAGCAATCGCGAACACCTTGCAGCCGTCAAACCAGACGGCTTGTTCCTGATTTTGGAACTCATGCATTTTGCCAGTGAAATATTGAGCGCCGACGTCTTACAGAATGGCTCGAACGCCGCTGTCACGGACAAGGAACTGAAAATGGCGCAGGCGCTCATCGAAAGCATGAGTGAGGCGTGGAAGCCGGACAAATATCGAGACGAATACCGGACGGCCCTAATGGAAATCATAGAACAAAAGGCGCAGCACAAGCAGATCGCGGCAAAAGCTCCTGTTGCTCCGACGCCGACAAACGTGCTCGATCTGGTGAAGGTGTTGCAAGACAGCCTGAACCGGACACAAGCGGTAAAACAGAAGCGCGGTTCTGCCCGAGATGGCGCTCGCCGGTCCACCAGCGTGCTGGTGAAACAGAAACGACGCGCAAGTGCTCTGGGCTAGCAAGTCGCGACTCGCCGTTGCAAATTGCCAGGCTGACGTTATAGTCAGCACTCTTTATGGCCAAGACATCCTGGATTAATCGCAATGAACGCAAGCGCGCGACCGTGAAAAAGTACGCCGCCGTGCGCTCTGAGCTTAAGGCGAAAAAGGATTATGCCGGCTTGGCTCAATTGCCGCGGGACGCGAGTCCGACGCGTGTGGTGAACCGCTGCGAAGTCAGCGGACGCCGGCGCGCATTCATTCGACGATTCAAAATGTCGCGTCTGACTTTTCGTGAACTGGCTTCGCAGGGGTTGATCCCTGGCGTAACCAAGTCCAGTTGGTAAATTAGCATCGATATCTCGGTTCGGATGCCGCAATACGGGTCCGAGTTAACGAACATGTCCTTGCTATTTTTGTTGGCAGCAATTTCCAGCTCCGAAAGAGTGGTGCCCAATTGGGATCCGCCAATGTTGATCCTGGGCAAACTCGCAGCTATCGCGGCACTTGTCGCGCTGAACGCGTTCTTCGTCGCGTGCGAATTTTCAATCGTAAAAGTACGAACGACGCAGCTCGACGCGCTGTTGGAAGAGGGCGACGTACGCGCCCGTTTCGTCAAGCACGTTCGCGCGCATCTCGATGCATACCTTTCGGCGACGCAATTGGGCGTGACGCTGGCCAGCCTCGCGCTTGGTTGGATTGGCGAGCAATCGCTCGTGTCGCTCCTGCAACCCGCTCTGGGGGTTGTGCACATCTACTCTCACGCTGTGGCAACTTCGATTGCCGTCACTCTCGCTTTCGCAGGTATCACTTTTTTGCACATCGTGTTCGGAGAACTCGCGCCCAAATACATCGCAATTTCCGAACCGTTGCCGGTGGCCCTTCGGTTAATGCGACTGCTCAGTGGTTTTTACGTTTTGTTTAAACCGGCGATCTGGCTTCTGAACAAGTCTTCCAATTTTCTCTTGCTCAAGGTGTTTCGGCTTCAACCCGTTCGGGGCAGCGAGCTCGCACACAGCGAGGAGGAACTGCGATTGATTCTCCAGCAGAGCGAAAAATCCGCGGACGTGAGTCCACTTGGCCGTGAACTTGTGTTTAACGTTCTTGATCTGCGGGACCGGGTTGTGCGCGATATCATGACACCGCGGGGCGAAATCGTTTACCTCGATGTGGAAGATGATTTCGAGACAAACGTCAAAAAGGCAATCGAATCCCGGCACACACGCTTCCCGCTCTGCCGCGAGAATCTGGATAATACTATCGGGCTAATTCACATCAAGGAGCTGGTTCCGATGATGCGCGACCCGCATCCCGATTTGATGAAGATCAAGCGCGAGTTGTTTCCGGTTCCCGAGATGATGTCGCTGGAAAATCTGCTCAGATTATTTCTCAGCAGGCACGCGCACCTGGCGATTGTAGTGGACGAATTCGGAGGGACCGTGGGCATCGTCACGCTCGAAAACGTGCTGGAAGAATTGGTTGGCGATATTCAGGACGAGTTTGATTCCGAGAAGGAGGAATTTCGCAAAATCAGCGCCGACGAATTCAGTGTGGACGGATCGCTTGGCCTCTACGAACTAAACGATCTCGTGAAGCTTGACTTGGAAAGCCCTGACGTAAGCACGATTGGCGGGTACGTGACTCATCTGCTCGGTCATCTGCCAAAGACAGGTGAGCAGGTTAAGATTGATAATTACGTCGTTACGGTTTCCCAAGCCGATAACCGCCGCGTAAAACAGCTGCATTTTAAGAAACTAAGCGACACCGGCGCGCCGACGTCCACGTCCGCGAAGTTGTCGTAGCTCGGTCCACGAAACCGGATCGCGGCGTAAAAGTCTGGAATTATCTAGCGCCTAAGCGACTGCGGCTCCCAGTTGGGCGCGCAATCCCGGCCGTCGCCGCAATTGCGCGGTCAGTCGTTCAATTGCTCGCAAGGTTGGCTCGCTGATGTGATGTTCCATTCCCTCCACGTCGTGATAGATGACCTGTTCGTCGAGGCCCAGCAGTTTGAGAAAATCGGTCAGGAGACGGTGGCGATTCGCGACCTTGCGGCCGAGACGTGCGCCGGCTGGCGTTAAGACGAGCCCGCGATATTTTTCATATTTCAGAAGCCCTTCGCTATCGAGTCGCTGAACCATGTTGGTGACACTGGCCTGCGAAATTTGCAGCGCCGCGGCGATATCGACCACGCGGGCATAGCCTTTGGAATTAATCAGTTCGAGAATCCGTTCGAGATAATCCTCAACGGCAGCGGAACTGCCGAGGGCGGATTGAGATGTCTTCTTGCCTGGCACGTGGCGAAAATAGAATCGTTCGCAAAATAGTCAACAAAATAAAAACTTGCTGGTTGACAAAATACTAATGCATAATAACTAAGTTAGTCAAACCTAATATTTGTGAAGCTGGTTCAATCTCTTTTCATGCTTGCGCCGATGGTTGCCGGTTTGGAAATATTAGTAACCGCTAGCTTGGCAGATGAAGGTTCGGCGAATTCCGCGACGGCCGAAGGCGCTTCTGAAACGAACAAGACTAGGTATAATGTTTTCAACCCCACGCCGCGCGACCTGATGCGCGAGCTAGCACCCGATCGTCCCGACAAAACGGAAAGTCCTTACACGGTGGACGCCGGACATTTTCAACTGGAAATGGATTTCGTGAATTTCACACGCGATGAATCGAGCGGCGTGCGAACGCGAGCATGGAATCCCGCGCCCTTCAACGTTAAGGTGGGCCTGCTCAACAACGTCGATCTTCAGTTTGTTTTCGATGATTATCTTTATTTGCGCACCGAAGATCGGCCGACGCACACCGTAACGATACAATCGGGCGTCGGCGATTTTACGTCCCGCCTGAAAGTTAATCTTTGGGGAGATGATGGCGGCGAAACCGCCCTGGCGATCTTATCGTTCGTAAAGTTTCCAACCAACACAGAACATCTCGGCAACAACTCCGTGGAGGGCGGTTTGCTTTTCCCATTGGCAGTAAAGTTGCCAGCCGGCTTCGACATGGGACTCGAAACGGGCGGGCAGTTTTTGCGGGACCTTTAATGAGATCGCTAAACAAAATCGCTCCCGCCGAACCTGAACCTGGTTGGCGAAGGCAGTCCGGCCAAGTTTCGCTCGCCGAAGTTCACCGCAGTATCGTCGTTCCGACAACGGCGTCTTTTTGGAGAAAACTGCTCGCGTTCTCAGGACCGGGTTTTCTCGTCGCAGTCGGTTACATGGATCCGGGCAATTGGGCCACGGACCTGGCGGGTGGCGCGAAATTTGGCTACGCGCTCTTGTCGATCGTCATGATTTCGAATTTCATGGCGATTCTCCTTCAACATCTTTGTATTAAACTTGGTGTCGCCACTGGACGGGACCTCGCCCAGGCTTGTCGCGATCATTATTCGACGGTGACAGTTTGGTTTCTCTGGATCCTTTGCGAGATCGCCATCGCCGCCTGCGATTTGGCCGAGGTCGTCGGCTCCGCCATTGCCCTGCAACTTCTTTTTGGCATTCCGCTGGTATGGGGCTGCATTATCACGGCGCTGGACGTGCTGGCCGTGCTTTTCCTGCAGACGAAGGGTTTTCGTTACATCGAAGCATTGGTAATCACGCTCATCGCGACAATCGGCAGTTGCTTCGCAGCCGAGCTCATTTTTTCTAAACCGAGTTTCGTCGGCATCATCCTCGGATTCGTCCCCGGGACGCATATTGTTGCGAACCAGCAAATGCTCTACGTCAGCATTGGCATCATCGGCGCGACCGTGATGCCGCATAATTTGTATCTGCACTCGTCGATTGTGCAGACGCGAAGGTTTGAGCAAACGCCGGAAGGCAAACGCGAAGCGATCAAGTTTGCCACCATTGATTCGACCGGCGCCTTGATGTTCGCGCTTTTTATTAATGCTGCGATCCTCATTCTGGCGGCGGCTGCCTTCCATTGGTCCGGACACCAGAATGTGGCGGAGATTCAGGACGCCTACAAATTGCTCAGCCCGCTTCTCGGGGTGAGCTTCGCGAGTATTCTCTTCGCGGTAGCGCTGCTCGCTTCCGGACAAAATTCGACCCTCACGGGAACGCTGGCGGGCCAGGTGGTGATGGAAGGTTTTCTCAACATTCGCATCACGCCGTGGCTCCGCCGATTAATCACCCGCGCGATTGCGATCGTGCCTGCGGTCCTCGTTATTGGAATCTTTGGCGAAAGCAAGACTACGCAGTTGCTCATTGCCAGCCAGGTCGTGCTTTCAATGCAGCTCGGCTTTGCGGTGTGGCCGCTGCTGCGTTTCACCGACGAAAAAGCCAAAATGGGCGAATTTGCCAACAAACTTTGGCTGAAAATCCTTGGCTGGGTGACGGCGATGATAATCATCCTGCTCAATGTGAAATTGCTCTTCGATACTTTTATGCCTGACTCGGTGCTGAAAGCGTTCTATGGCTTCCTGCATCTGCCTCCCCCTTCGTAATAATTCGCGCCATGTATCAGCACATTCTCATCCCGCTTGAGAACACACCGGCAGATGAAACGATTCTGGCCCACATCAAACCGCTCGCCCGCATGACCGGCGCGAAGTTGTTCCTCGTCCATGTGTCCGACGGCTGGGTCGCGCGAAATTTCAATCAGCTTCAGCTCGCCGAAAGTGAGGAAATGAAACAGGACCGCGCCTATTTGGAAAAACGCCGGCACGACCTTACCGAAGAAGGCTTTCAGTGTGACGCCGTTCTCGCTCTCGGAGAGCCTTCCGATGAAATCATCAAGCTCGCGCGCGATAAAAATGTCGATCTTATCGCGATGACGACGCACGGCCACCGGTTTATTAGTGACATCCTCCACGGGGCGACCGCTGACAAAGTGCGCCATGAAGTGGAGGTGCCGGTGTTGCTCCTAAAAGTGAAACATTAGCGCAGATCCGGAGGCGTTCGCCCTGTGAATGCCTATTCCTGATTCGGCGCTTGACACAAGCGCCGCTACAACGACGTAGCACTTCCGTGAAAGTTCTTTTTCTCACCAACGAGTATCCGCCACATATCTATGGCGGCGCTGGGGTGCACGTGGGCTATTTGTCACGCGAACTGGCAAAGACGATTTCGGTAGAAGTGCGTTGTTTTGGCGACCAGCGCATCGAGGAAGGTAACCTCAAAGTCATCGGGTTCGAATTGGATACGGCCAATTTCACCTGCCCGAAACCGTTGCGTTCTGCTTTCGGCGCGGTGCGGCGTTGCACGGATTTCAACACCATGAACATCGATGCGGATCTCGTGCATTGCCACACGTGGTACAGCCACTTCGGCGGGATCCTTGCAAAAAAGAATTACGGTTTGCCTCTGGTGGTCACAGTGCATTCGCTCGAGCCGCTTCGCCCCTGGAAACGCGAACAGCTCGCAGGGGGCTATGACTTTTCACTCTGGGTGGAGAAAACGGCGCTGGAGATGGCCGATGCGATTATCGCAGTGTCCGGAGCGACCAAACAGGACATCGAGCGCTTGTTCGAAGTCGATACTGCGCGTGTGCATGTAATTCACAACGGAATCGATTTGAATCAATATCGTAAGCTCAATTCAACTGCCACGCTTCAGCGCTATGGTATCGATCCACGCAAACCATATTTGCTTTTTGTCGGACGGATCGCGCGGCAGAAAGGATTGCATCATCTCCTGTGCGCAATCCAGTTCATGGATCGCGATTTCCAAATTGTCCTCTGTGCTGCCGCGCCTGATACACCGGAGTTGGCAGAGGAAGTGAGAAGCGCTGTGGAACGAGCAAAAGAGCAGCGGGCGGGAATCATCTGGATTGACGAAATGATAGATCAACATGCTGCCTGCGAACTTTACTCGCACGCTGTGGTGTTCGTTTGTCCGTCAATTTACGAACCGTTTGGCATCATCAATCTTGAGGCGATGGCTTGCGAAACGGCAGTGGTGGCCACCGCTGTTGGCGGAATCAAGGAAGTCGTTGTGGATGGCGAAACCGGTTTTCTCGTTCCGATTGAGCAAATGGAGGAAAGCCCGTTCGAAGCGATAGACCCCGAGAAATTCGCGCGCGACCTTGCAACGCGTATCAATGAGTTAATGAGAGACCCCGAATTACGGGAGCGGTTCGGCAAGGCCGGCCGCAAACGCGTCGAACAACACTTTGGCTGGAGTGCGATTGCGGAGAAAACAAAGGCGCTTTACGCATCTTTGATTCGGTGAATCGTTAAATTGTTAGAACGCCTTCGGTTTAACGTTGTAACGTTTTAACAATTTACCTATCCGCAGGATGTTCATCGATCGAGTAAAAGCTTTTGCACAGGCGGGAACGGGCGGGCGCGGGTGCGTCAGTTTTCGACGGGAGAAATTTGTGCCGAAAGGCGGCCCGGACGGTGGCGATGGCGGACGCGGTGGTAATGTGATTGTGTGCGCGGATCACCATGTCGATAACCTCGCCAACATTTTCTACGAGCCTTTGATCAAGGCAAAAAACGGCGGGCATGGCATGGGGAAGAAAATGACGGGACGCACCGGCGCGGATAAAATCGTAAAGGTGCCGATGGGCACAATTGTGTGGGAGGCAGACGAAGAAGAACGCCCAACGCCCAACGCCCAACATCCAACGTCCAATGGCGGAGCGGAAGAAATCGAAAAGCAACCCCTTGTCGATCTCACCCGTGACGGCGAGGAATTCGTGCTCTGCCGAGGCGGAGCCGGAGGAAAAGGCAATGTGCACTTCAAGAGCTCACGCAACCGCGCGCCGCGCCAATACACCGAAGGTGAACAAGGCGAAGAGGGACATTTCCTGTTTGAGTTGCGAACCATCGCGGACGCGGGATTGGTTGGCTACCCGAATGCCGGCAAATCAACACTGCTGCGGAAAATTTCGGCTGCGCGGCCGAAGGTGGCAGCCTATCCTTTTACAACGCTGCATCCGATTGTCGGCGTGATTGAATTTCCGGGCTACCGCCGCGCGACCATAGCGGACATTCCAGGTTTGATCGAAGGGGCCCACCGCGGGGTCGGGTTGGGCCATGAATTTCTCCGCCACATTACACGCTGTGGCCTGTTGGTTTTTGTGGTGGATGTCGCCGGAAGCGAAGGACGCAATCCGGTCGAAGATTTACAGAATCTGCGCCGGGAAATTGATCTCTACGATCCGAATTTGTCGTTGCGCACCTGGTTTGTCGTCGCAAATAAAATGGATTTGCCCGGTGCGAAGGAAAATCTGAAAGCATTGCAAGAGAGGTTCCCGAAGGTGCAGGTCGTTCCGATTTCAGCAGCGAAGGGAGAGGGGATCGATGCTTTGAAACAGGAACTGGCAACTCGGACAACAAACGACAAAGAGATCAAAGAGATTATTGCAGCGGCAATTTGAGATGGACAACTGTAGCATCCCTAGCGAAACTTGGCGTTGTGTTATGGGCAGGCGGGTTGTAGCGAGTTATTGTTCCAGCTTCCTAAAGTCGGAGATGTTGCACATTTACCGACAGGTAAGAGCGCTGCGTGGCGTCGATACATTTGTGGTGACCAAAGAGGTCCAGAACGCCGAACGATTTCCGTTTGATGACGTTGAAGTCATTCCGAAGCGGCGCACTAACCTGTTCGTGCACGGTTGGTTGAAATTCGTCCAACGACGGCCGCCTATCGTTTATCGCGGTGAATATCAGACGCTGGACTCGTTACTCAGAAGGCACGGGGCCGATTTAATGCACATTTATTTTGGTCACACGGGAGTGCACTTGCTTCCTTTTATCGAGCAATGGCACAAACCGTGCGTGGTATCTTTCCACGGTGCCGACGTCGCGCATAAACCCGAGATCAAAGATTATCCCGGAAAATTGCGGCGCCTTTTCAATGCGGTCCCGCTCGTGTTCGCCCGTTCTCAATCGCTCGCTGAACGGCTGACCCAGTTGGGATGCCCGCCGGAAAAGCTGCGCATTAATCGGACAGGCATCCCGCTCAATCAGTTCCCATTGTTCGACAGAGAACCGCCGCGGGACGGCAAATGGAAAGTCGTCCAGGCCTGCCGATTGATCCCGAAGAAGGGTGTCGCAAGCAGTTTGCGCGCGTTTGCAATCTTTAAGAAGGATTATCCAGGCGCGGAGCTTTTCATCGCCGGTAAAGGACCATTGCAGCCGGAGTTGGAGATGCTTGCCGGTGGACTCGGTGTTGCCAGGGACGTGCATTTTCTCGGGTTTCTATCGCAACCGAAGCTGCGGGAACTTTATGCCAGTTCACACCTGTTTTTACATCCGAGTGAAATATCGCCAAACCAAGACCAGGAAGGCGTACCGAACTCGGTGTTAGAAGCAATGGCAACAGGGTTGCCGGTCGTTGCAACGCGTCATGGTGGAATTCCTGAAGCGGTCGATCACGGCCGCACCGGCTTTCTCGTAGCGGAGGAGGATCACGTTGCATTAGCGAATGCGTTGCAGTTAGTCGCAAGTTCTCCGGTCTTGTTGAAGGAGATGGGAGTGCGTGCGCACACTACGGTGAAAGAACGATTCGAACAGGAAACGCAGATTGACCACCTGGAATCGTTTTACGAAGAAGCGATTACGATGAATGGTTTCGGTAAAAAAGTGGATGCAAGGCCAATCGCACGCATTGCTCCGCGACTGGTCGAGGGCTTGCCGGCCAAATAAAGCCGCAGCTCGAGGAATTTTGTTTGTCATTGCAACAAAACGCGCTTTGATATGCGCGTTCAAGTTGTAGCCGGGACGGTGACACCGGTTAGGTCGGCACCACCCGATGCTGGCTGCAGCTGTAATTACAAAATGCGCAATCGTTGTTTATTGGTGTCGATCCTGGCGTTGGCCGCCAGCGCAATGCTCGCTACGTCGACTTTTGCAGCGGAAGCGGGCCCGACCAAGCACGCGGGCGTGTCGTTAAAACCGCAGATGCTTGTTCAATTCGGCGGCTTCGGAATTACAAACTCGATGCTGGTGACATGGCTCGTCGCCGCCGGCATCATTATTTTTTCGCAAATCGCAACCCGACGGGTTAAGGCGATCCCAAGCGGGATTCAAAATTTTTGGGAGTGGTTGGTTGAGGGTTTGCACAATTTCCTGGAGAACATCATCGGCCGTGATCTGGTGGCCAAAGGATTTTGGTTTTTTGCCACGATTTTCATTTTTATTCTGTTCGTGAACTGGTTCGGACTAATTCCGGGAATCGGAACAATCGGCTGGGGTCACTACGACGGTTCAGGAAATTTCCATGTCGATCGGCCGTTGCTACGCGGTGGCAACGCGGATCTGAACATGACGACCGCGATGTCGGCAGTTTTCTTCGTCATGTGGTTTGTATGGGCGATCCAAGCCAACGGTGTCGGCGGATTCTTGAAACATTTATTTGGCCCAAAAGGTGAGACGACCGGTATCGTGAAGATCCTGATGGTCGTCGTCTTTTTCGCCGTTGGATGGCTCGAAGTGATCTCGATCATATTTCGACCGATCGCGCTCAGTTTCCGATTGTTCGGGAATATTTATGCGGGCGAAAGCATTCTCGAAGCGATGTCCACTATGAATCCATGGCTTTCTCCCATCCTGCCGATTCCATTTTATTTTCTCGAGGTGCTCGTTGGATTTGTACAGGCGCTAGTTTTCATGTTGCTAACTGCGGTTTTTACAATGTTAATTGCAGAGCACCAGGAGGGACCGGAGCATGCACACTGATTTTTTGACGATCTCGTGACGAGATCGCAAAACAACCAAGAAAAATATGATACTACCAATACTAGCAGAACTGGGCGGAAGCATTCACGTCGGGCTTGCCGCGATGGGCGTCGGAATCGGAATCGGCTTGACCGGCTTGGGAATGACCACCGCGGTCGGTCGTAATCCCGGCGCTTTTACGCAAGTGCTTGTGCACGGGATTCTGGCCATCGCCTTGACCGAGGCCATCGTTTTCTACGCGCTGTATCTCGTTCACTAATTTGTAGCGGGGAGGCAATCTATGTTGCGCCCGAAACTTAGTTTATGAACCTGATAATTGCCGCCAGCAGCGGAGGCATTACCGACATCTTGCGCGAAACAGCTGAAACCTTCGGCTGGAATTGGAAGCTGTTTCTGTCGCAGGTTATTAGCTTCTGCATTGTTGCATACCTTTTGCAACGCTTCGCCTATAAGCCCATCCTTGCCATCTTGGAAGAACGCCGGCGCACAATTGAGGAAGGGCAGATCAACGCCGAAAAAATCAAGAAGCAGCTCGCTGAAGCAGAGAAGCGTTACCAGGAAATTGTCGCGAAGGCCAATGCGGACGGGCAGAAAATGATCGATGAAGCGCGTGAAAGCGCCGCCCATTTGTCGGAGCGCAAGCAGCAGGAGGCTATTACGGCAGCCGAGCAGATCATCGCCAAAGCGCGTGAGGCCGCAGCGATCGAGCACGATCGCACGATGGAATCATTAAAGCGAGAGCTCGGGCGGCTCGTAGTCGAGACAACGGCGAAAGTTACTGGGAAAGTGTTGACTCCGGAAGATCAGCGGCGCTTGCAGGAAGAAGCAGCTCGAGAAGTAGCCTGATGAAGCTCAACAAGGAAATTCGTCAACTCTCGCGCAAGATGCTTCAGGCAAGTTTCACTGATGGTCAGCTTGACCCTGGCAGGATCTCCTCGCTGGTCGATTCGCTTATTGCAAAAAAGCCCCGCAACTACATTAACGTGCTAAAAAACTACAGGCGTTTACTCCGGCTAGAGTTGGAGAAACGTCACGCTACGGTAGAAGCTTCGAGTGAGGTGGATCCGGCGATACGTTCGGAGATTGTTGCCAATCTGAAAAGCAAGTATGGCAACGACCTCTCAACTGAATTTCACGTTGATCCCCAACTTCTTGGCGGAATGCGGATCCGCGTCGGAAATGATGTCTGGGACGGAAGCGTTCGCAATCGCCTCGAACGGCTTGAACACGAACTTTAATCAAAAAATAATCCATGAGCACCATACTCGAAGAGATCGAATCGAAAATTGAAGGGCTAAAGACAACAACGACCAAGAGCAACGTGGGCGTTGTGCGGGAAACGGGCGACGGCGTCGCGCGCATCGAGGGCCTGAGCGACGTGATGCTCAACGAAATGATCGAATTTCCGAACGGCGTGTACGGTCTCGCACTGAACCTCGAAGAAACTGAAGTCGGCGCCATTCTGCTGGGCGAGACGACGAAGGTTTCGGAGGGCGACGAAGTTAAAACGACAGGTCGACTCCTTTCCGTTCCCGTTGGCAAAGCGCTGCTGGGCCGCGTGGTAAACACGCTCGGCCAGCCACTCGATGACAAGGGACCGATCAAAACGGAAACATTTTATCCGCTGGAAAAAAT
Organism: Candidatus Udaeobacter sp.; assembly: GCA_036499375.1. Taxonomy (GTDB): domain Bacteria; phylum Verrucomicrobiota; class Verrucomicrobiia; order Chthoniobacterales; family UBA10450; genus Udaeobacter. The sequence goes on along the minus strand of DASYDV010000067.1, from coordinate 371 downwards.
TGCGCCGGGCGTGATCAAGCGACGCAGCGTGAATCAACCGGTCCAAACCGGCATTATGCCTATTGACGCGATGATTCCGATTGGTCGCGGCCAGCGTGAGCTGATTATCGGGGACCGCGCTACTGGCAAAACGACGATCGCTATCGATACGATTATCAGCCAGGCGCGCCTTAACAAAGCAGCAGAAGACGCGAAAGACACCAATTATCGGCCGCTCTACTGCATTTACGTCGCAGTTGGTCAGAAAAATTCCAACGTGGCGCGAGTACTCGATGTTCTCGAGAGAGAAGGCGCCATGCCTTACACGACAATCATCTCCGCGCCTGCATCCGACACGGCGACTAATCAATATCTGGCGCCATTCGCGGGCG
>DASYDV010000066.1:0-97087 GCA_036499375.1 Candidatus Udaeobacter sp. | reverse complement strand
CAGATCGGTGAACCGCCCATAATCACGAAACGCCGTCTCCACTTGCGCGGCCAGTTCGCGCGTGGGCTCGAGCACCAGACATCGGAAACCGCCATGCTTTGCCAGTAGCGTCAGGATTGGCAAAGCAAACGCCGCGGTCTTGCCCGTGCCGGTTTGTGCGGTGCCGATTAAATCCTTTCCACCGAGAACAATCGGAAACGCGCGAAGCTGGATCGGCGTTGGCTCCGCGAATCCCATCGCCTGGGTACCGCGCACGACTTCAGGTGAAAGTCCGAAATGATTAAATGACATGGCTGCGCAATCTATACAGAAAATCGCGAATTAACACCGCCCTTCGTCTGCTTCGGCGTGCAGGCGAATGAACATGAAGATCAGGGGAAGTAGATTTTGCCCGCGATATGCGAAGAGAGCCTATGAAAGTGACAACCACGTTACTTTTAAATAGTTGCAATTCCCGTGCAATTCTACGGTATAAGAAGCGTGACTAAATTTAGGGCCGTGGGAACCCGGTTAAGCTTGGCCTGCGCTCTGGCAATCTCCGCAAACGCGACGACCATCATAGTCAGTAACACTAATGACAGTGGCCCGGGCTCATTGCGGCAGGCGCTCGCCATTGCCACCGATGGTGATACGATTGACGCGACGGGCGTTTCGGGCGTCATCACTCTCACCAGCGGCGCCTTATTGGTAACCCACAGCGTGACGATCAACGGCGCAGGTGCTGACGTGCTGGCCGTTGATGGCAACATGGGCAGCCGCGTGTTCCAGACGCTGTCAGCTGAAACCGTCACGCTTTCCGGCTTCACGATCAGGAATGGCCATGTCGGTGCGGACGGCGCCGGCGTTGATAATGAGGACGGCGGAACAATGACGATTAGCAATTGTACTATAAGCGGCAACACGGCCGGGCTTGGCGCCGGCATTTTCAATGGTGGAATGCTGACCGTCGCTAATACCACCTTTAGCGACAACATGGCTGCCAATGGCGGTGGCATCTACAATTCCGGTGGAGGCATGCTGACCATCACTAACAGCACATTCAGCGGCAATTCAGCCAGTTCCGGCGGCGGCATCTTCAACATTGGAGCGTTTGCGATCACGAACAGTACGCTTAGCGGTAACTCCGCCGTCGGTTTCGGTGGAGGCATCGTCAACACCCAAATACTGGAAATTGGAAACACCGTCCTGCAAGCTGGCGACTCGGGGGCGAATATCTCCAATACCGGCGGTATAGTTACGTCATTCGGCTACAACCTCAGCAGCGATGATGGCGGTGGCTTCCTGATCGGTCCTGGCGATCAGATCAACACCGATGCGCTGCTAGGTCCATTGCAGGACAACGGCGGCCCGACATTCACGCATGCGCTGTTGCCCGGCAGCCCGGCCATTGATGCAGGCGACCCGAACTTTACTCCGCCGCCTTTCTTCGACCAGCGCGGCCCGGGCTTTAATCGGATCGTGAACGGTCGCATCGACAAAGGCTCCTTTGAAGTGCAATCTGGTCCAACGCCAACAGCAACGCCGAGTCCCACAGCAACACCTACACATACTCCGACTCCGACTCCGACTGCCACGCCAACAGCAAGCCATACAACCACTCCGACTGCTACGCCAAGCCCGAGTTCCACCGCAACGCCAACAGGGACGCCTACTCCGTCAGCGACACCACGACCCACTCCGGTGCCACGACTGCACCCCAGTCCGAGGCCTCGCCCTACTCCGCCGCCGCGCCCGGCGCCAGGATGAAGAATAGTGAATGCTGACTGGTAAATCGGATTGATACGGCTTTCATCCTTTTGACTTCGTCATTCCTTCGTCATTCGCCATTCGCGCTTCGTCATTCTCATCACTAGTGTGATCTATCACGCCGTAGGTGACGGTATAAGGGATTTTTGCGAGGCTGAGCCACGGCGAAGCAAAATTGGTGGTTGGCGCGAAGGCAGATTCGTGGTTAGTAGAAGCTCGATGAAAATCAGAATCACGTTCGATATAAGATCCGTCGCCGGTGCCGCGGCACTGCTATGTCTTGTCGCGTTTACGCCAGCGGTCGCGACTACTCCTCAATATCAAATTTACGACATCGGCGTGGTGGATGTCGGCGATACGGCTTCGCAGGGATTCGGTGTGTCGCATGGAGGAATTGCCGTGGGCCGGTCTATACACACCGGCGGGAGCCAGGCATTTACCTGGACTCTCCAAGGCGGCATCGTTGGGTTGCCCAATCTCGCCGGCCTCAGTTACGCCGTTTCCAACAGCGCCAATGATAGCGGCATCGTCGTGGGTACGGCCGCATCAACACTTTTCGGCACCAGCCGGTTGCCGGTGATTTGGCAGAATGGCGTGGTTTCGCAGTTGCCGTTGCCTGCCGGCGAAACGCTTGGTGATGCGAACTCGGTGAACGCTTCAACGGTTGCGGTCGGCTCGGTGGACGCCGGAAGCTTGCAGCGCGGCGTAATCTACAGCGGCGGCACCGCGACGGTCATCACGCAAACGACAACGGGCGGAAGTTACTTCCTGACCGCCTTCGGCATCAACGATTCTGGCCGGATCGTCGGCCAGGGCATCGATCCTCAGAACGCGGCGCGCAACGTTGGCATCGTCTATGACATCGGGCAGAGCATGGCCTTCGAGGTCGGCGCATTGCCAGGGTTCAATGGCGCGCTTGCGTTCGCCGTGAGTAATAGCGGTTACGTGGTTGGCTCGAGTATGCTGAACCAGGGCTCGGGTTTGCCGTTTATCTGGTCGGATCAAGGCGGAATAGTCGGAATCCCACTCGCCACGGGCACCAGCGAAGGATCCGCGCGTGCGGTAAATTCGGCCGGCTGGGTGGTGGGCACCGACTCGTCGGCTTTCGCGATTCCGTTTCTTTATGATGGAACAACCACCTATCGTCTTGCGGATTTAATTCCTCCGAACTCAGGCTGGGACCTCTCGATGAACACTTCGTCTTCGGCAGACGGAATTAGCGAGGACGACGTCATCGTCGGTACAGGCGTTTACAATGGGGACGTGCATGCGTATACGATGGTGCTCGAAGCGCCGACGCCGACGCCCACACCAAGTCCGACTTCAACTCCAACCGCAACGCCGACGGCCACGCCTACGCCAACAGCCGCGCCCAGGGTTACTCCTACCCCCAGGCCGCGCCCCACTCCGCGACCGCGACCGTAGCCGATTAATCCGAAGTGATCGGTGTTGTAACTGGGATCGGCCATTCCCGGACAGGACCGTTTCGATCTGTTGGAGCGCATCGTAGGCAGAAAAGATCGGCATCAACGAAATTAGTGTCCATTCGTGTCCATTCGTGATTATAAAAGCAAGGAACACGGCGGCTAAGAAGCCGTCGCTCTCTGGTCATGAAGGAAACGCATCACGAGAACCCGTGTGCACCGCTGAGTTATCACGGTGCCTGGCGGATCGTCTGGCTGATCTTCTTCCTGTTTATCGTGTGGTTAATTTTGCGCGCACTGCAGCCGGTGATCCTGCTGTTCGCGCTGGTATTGCTTATCGCAATGGTGCTCAACCCGATCGTGGTCTGGCTGCACAAACATCACCTCCCGCGCTTCGTGAGCGTGATACTGCTGATGCTCGCGCTCATCGCTCTGACTACTACGATCGTCGTATTTGCGATTCCCCCGTTAACGAACCAGATGCAGGAACTATTGCGGAGCGCACCCAAACTCGCGCAAAACATTCAAACCCGGATCGAATCCCTCACGCAAAACTATCCGGCGGTTCGCGAAGCGTTACCGCGCAATGATGAGATCGCCAGCAAAGTTGCTGCGGCCGCCGCAACGATCGGCAATATCCTGCTCAGATCGACGCTTGGCTTGGTTGGTGGTGTCGCCAGCATCATACTCGCCATCCTGTTGCTGGTCTTTGTGCTCGCTAATCCGCGTCCTCTCGTGGCCGCGTATCTGGCACTAGTGCCCGATCGTTACCGCGTGCAAGCACATCGAACTCTCGCGCGCATGATGCGACAGATGACTGCCTGGGCGCGCGGGGTCGCCATTAATGGCGTAATCACCGGTTTTTCGATCGGCCTGCTACTTTGGTTAATCGGGGTGCAACCGGCGCTCATCTTCGGCGTGTTGGCGTTTTTCGGTGAGTTTCTGCCCAATATCGGCGCCTTTCTGGTTTCCATTCCCATTTTGCTGGTCGCGTTGAGCATGGGCGCGACAAAGTTCTGGTTGGCACTCGGGGTAATCGTGCTGGTTTACCAGATTGAGCTGAATGTTCTGGTGCCAGGCGTGCTCGGCAAAGAAATGCGATTGCATCCGGTAAACATTTTGTTTTTCACGCTTGCGACTGCGGAATTGTTCGGGTTGCTGGGAGTGTTTCTCGCTGTGCCTGCTGCGGCGCTGGTCCAAATTGTGATCGACGAATTTTACCTGCAACCTCGCAAGATCGATTTCGCCGCGCTGGATCGCGAAGCGGCCGCGCTGGTGGAAGGTAGGAAGTGACAGAATTGCTGCGGCCTGTGCCTATTCGGCGGTCATAGACCGCCGCTGCAGGTTGTTTCGAGAGAAAAGCTTTGACATCGCGCCGCCAACTTCGGTAAAACCGGGGCTACGGAGGAATTCATCACACAATGTCAAAGCTGAAAGTAACTCTCACCGTTTTCGTGGTTCCGGTAATTCTGCTGTTCGCCTCGCGCGACCTGGCCTCGCCTAATTCCGCGACAAAGAAAAACCAGAATGCCTATGGCCAGACTGGAACACTTCAAAAGATGATTGTGGAAAACGGGAGCGTCGCGATGGAAGTCGACTTAAATGCATTGAATGGAAACAATTCTCTGGTGGCAAGGCCGGTCATGTTGCGCTTCACTGCGGCTGCCAATTCTTTCTTCCCTGTTCTGGTGTTTAACGATGTGTTACGCGGGCTTCAGCCGGGTTCGATCGCGCTGGCTTTGCAAGACTCCTCTTCGGGCGGAGTCAACCCCCCCGGCTACAATCTGCCTGCGGCATTAAGGGCGTCTATTAAGCGGCTCGCATTTGTAAAACTTCCTTCGGGCCAGGGATTCGAGCTTGCAGTGCGCGATAGCAATACAGGGTTCACCTTTTTCAATATTGAAGGACACCAATATGATTACGATGCGGCTGCGCAGTCGCTTACCATCACGGGCGGCAGATTGCTCCTTTCAAAGCAGTTTGCCAACGTACTGGGTGTTCCGTGGGAGGCTGGTTCATGGGCCGGAACAATTTCTATCGGCGCGGCGATGCGACCGATTCAAATCGATCACCTTGTTAGCGGCGAAACCAAATCGACGGTCATGCCGCCCATGCAGCATGCCTTCAGCTCCGGAGTGCCCAACCTCGTGCCCGGCCCGGATGTTATTGTTGGAAATGTCGAGGACGTGGCGCAATTTGACGCTCCCGTCGGGACCCAGGTTGGGTTCGCTATTGGGACAGACTCCTGCAACAACGGCGACCAGCCGGTCGATTGGTTTGCGTTGCCTCAAACCGACCATCCAGTCGTTCCGCAGAATCTCTATCGCATGAGCGGAGGCGTGACTAACGACGAGCGCTTCGAACAAATCGGCCAGTCATGGATGAAACACACCTTCCTGGCGTTGGAAGACTCCGTTTGCGGCACTTGTAACACCAGTGGCTGCCAAACGGGCAGCCATCTCTGTCCTGGCTGTTCCGACCCGTACGTGTCGGGGCTGAACGGCGACCAGAACAGCATCGGCTCGCGCGCATGGATCAATCCTTTCACTGGATCTTTCCCGTCCAACGCCAACGACCACAGCGGTCATGTTCACGACGGTGTGTCGCACCGGATCCTGGTGGAAACGAGTGATGTAATGCCAGCGGGAAATCCGGGCGCCAGCTATTTTGGCGAAGCCGCTTACATCAGCCCGCATGAATACACCTGGTGCCAGTCGCACCCCACAGAGTGCAACATGTTTAACAATTTCTCCTATCGTCAGTTCTCGGTTAGCGGCGGCCCTACATTTTTCAATTTTTCACCAGTCGGTTCCACCGTCCAGATGCAACCGGCTATCCAGGCCTGGGTGGCTACGGGCGCCACAGTCAATCAAGTTGAGCCCGATCCGGGTAATGATGGGATGTTCTTTGTCGGTTACAAAGTAACAGGCCCAACCGCCGGCGTATGGCACTATGAGTACGCCATCTTTAACATGAACCTTGATCGCTCCGTCCAATCCTTCGAAGTCGTTTTTCCAGGTTTTCCTGCGCCGCTGGACAACGTCGGATTTCATGCGCCGCCTCAGCATCCCGGCTGGGCACATGATGGCACCCTGGGAGACGCTGGTTATAGCAGCACTCCCTGGACTTTCACTTTGAATGGGCCTCCGCCTTTTTCGAACTCTGCCATGTGGAACTGCGAAACCTTTGCCGAGAATCAAAACGCCAACGCGATTCGCTGGGGCACAATGTACAATTTCCGGTTTGATTCGAGCGCACCGCCGGTCGGCAGCACTGCCAATATCGGTTTCTTTAAGACCGGCTCGCCAGTTACTGTCGATGTCATGGCTCCGTTCATGTCAGATACGACGCCAACACCAACCCCAACGGCAACAGCTACGCCGACAGTGTCGCCTAGCACAACGCCGACCCCGACGGCAACAGCGACGGCTAGCGCAACGCCGACTGGTACTCCGCGGCCCACTCCAACACCGAGGTCTCAACCTACGGCAAGGCCTCGCCCCACACCCGCGCCGCGCCCATAAATTTCGTTGGGTTGCGATGGGTGAGATAACCGTGCGCGAAAGGTGAAACCTGTTCTCTTCAACGGCGTTGAACCTGGTGTGTGGCGGCAGCTTTTCAAAAAACTTTTTGCTTATGCCATGAGCGCGTGAGAGAACTTACCACTCAAACTCCGACCGCTTCACCATAACCAGGAGGATACGCACAATGTCAAAGATAACCCGTACCGGCCTCGCGCTGATGTCAGTTCTGTTTTTCGCAAACAGCTCTGGAACTCACGCCGCGCAACCGAAACAAGACGCTTCCGGGACGCTGACCGGAACACTTCAGAGAATGATCGTCGAAAACGGCAGCGTGACTCTGACTCTCGATCTGAACGGATTGGACGGAAGCGATGAGCTGACGACGAGACCCGTCACGTTGCAGTTTGTAGCTGCGACGAACTCGTTTTTTCCCATTCTCGTTTTGAACGATCAGTTGCGTGGTCCTGAACCCGGCTCGATCGCGCTTGTCTCGGTAACCGGGGCCAACGCCCCCGGGTATAGCGCGCTTCCCGCCACATTGGCTGCATCTCTCAAGCGGCTGGTGGTGGAGAAACTTTCGTCCGACGCAGCCTTCGATCTCACTGTGCGCGACGCCAGGACCGGTCTCACATTTTTCAATGTCGAAGGGCACCAATACGACTACGATGCGACCGCGCAGTTGCTGCACGTTCAAGGTGGGCGGCTTTTAATTTCAGCTGAATTTGCGAAGGCGTTGGGCCGGGCATCGGATGCCGGCGCCAATGTTGGCAGCATCTCAATCGGCGCCGCAATGCAACCGGTGGAGGTCCAGAGAGTCGTCAACGGCGAAACCAAATCTGTGGTGATGCCGGCGCTTCGTCAACCGCTGGTCGGGTCGACGCCCGGCCCCGATGTGATTGTCGGCGATCTGCCAGCCATGCAGCAGTTCGGCAGTTCGGGCACGCAGGTCGGTCTGGCGGTCGGGACAACTTCGTGTAACGCAGGCACCGAAGACTTGGATTGGTTCGCTTTGCCGCAGACCGATCACCCCGTGATTCCGCAAAATCTGTATCGAATGAGCGGAGGCGCAAACAATAACGAGCGGTTCGAACAAATCGGTCAATCCTGGCTTAAACACGCGTTCACAGCGTTGACACTGGACGCCTGCAGCTTCGGCTGCAACGGCGTGGGCGGCCCTCATCTGGGGTCGGGCTGTTCAGACCCCTATTCTGCCAGCCTAAACGGCGGCCAAACCGGGATCGGCTCACGTGCCTGGGTCAACCCATTCACCGGCGCTTTTCCATCTACTGCCAACAATCACAGTGGGCACACGCACGATGGCGTGTCGCACCGGGTTCGGGTTGAGATTGATGATCTAAACCAAACCATTAACCAAGGCGCGACCTACTTCGCCGAAGGTCAGTATGTCACCCCGCACGAATACGCCTGGTGCCAGTCGCATCCCGGTCAGTGCAACATGTATAACAACGTCTCCTATCGCCAGTTCCAGGTGAGCGGGACAACGAGCTTCAGTTTTTCTCCTCTTGGCAACACGATTTGGAGGAGGCCTGCCATCTCGGCTTGGGCGGACAGTGGCGCCTCGGTAAACCAATTAGAGCCCGACCCGGGAAACGATGGCATCTGGTTTATGGCCTACAAGGTCACAAACCCAGGTCCCGGGGTTTGGCACTATGAGTACGCTCTGTACAATGAGAACCTCGATCGCGCGATTCAATCCTTCAGCGTTCCACTGGGCTTCGGCACGACTATAAGTAACATAGGCTTTCACGCGCCGCCGCAGGAGCCTGGTTGGGCAAATGATGGCACGCAAAATAATCAGGGTTACAGCAGCACGCCGTGGGATGTTACTCAGGACGCAACCTCCATTACCTGGAGCACGGAGACTTTTGCGCAGAATCAAAACGCGAATGCGATTCGCTGGGGCACATTATATAATTTCCGGTTCGACGCCGATCAGCCGCCACAATCAGCCAATGCTACGGCCGGTTTCTTCAAGACCGGTTCGCCGATGATGGTTGCGATCCAGGGACCTGCTGGCGGCGCAACGCCGACTCCGACGGTAACACCTACTGCAACCGCCACGGCGACTGTGACTCCTACAGCGACAGCTACAGCTACACCTACCGTCACTCCGCGCCCTACTCCGACGCCAAGGTCTAGCCCGCCACGCAGACCTCGCCCAACTCCAGCGCCTCGCCCTTAGCTCCGGACAGCGAGCGCCCGTAGGTGGAACGCGTTGTCCTCAACGCGTTCGCAAGGCCTGATAATTTGCGCTTTCGACGATTCATCTGGCATCGTCTTCGGAGAAGCCGATCCACCTTTGAAAGGTAGAACGGCCGCTCCGGCGATTCGCCAACGCGTTGGGTAACTCCGGCGCTGCCAGCGGATATTTGCGCCTTCGGGGGATGAGCGTAAACGCGGAACACATTCGCAAAAATCATCTGTTCTTTTCTGTGGAGGCAGCCGTGTCGGCCGCGACAGGAGGTTTGTGCAGGCGCTACGTCCGCCATTCGGACGGACTCGCCCGTGGCGACCCTATCACTACAGCACAGGCCGGAATCGTAAGAAACTTTTCAGAGAATCTTCTTGGCTTCTGACGTGGTTACGTGAGAAAAAGGAGGTTTACTCACTTTTCATCCAGCTCCACCGCAATCAGAGGGTTCAATACAATGTCAAAGATAACGCTTAACGGTTTCGCTCTGCTGCTTCTTCTATTCCTTGGGTATAGCTCAAGGAATTACGCAGCCCAATCCAAACAGAGCATTTCTGACGCGCCAACCGGCACGCTTCAAAAGATGATCATCGAAAACGGAGCCGTGACGATGAACCTCGATGTCAACGGATTGAACGGAAGCGACGCGTTGATCACGAGACCCGTCACACTGCGTTTCGCCACCGCAAGCAACTCGTTTTTCCCGATTCTGGTTTTTAACGATCTGTTACGCGGGCCGCAGCCGGGCTCGATCGAGCTGGTCCCACAAGACCGACCGGTTCTCGCGTTTCCCCCCGTGCTCGCCGGATCTCTCAAGCAGCTTGTCGTCGAGAAACTTCCTTCCGAAGCGGCGTTCGATCTCGCTGTGCGCGACGGCAAAACGGGATTCACCTTTTTCAACATTGAAGGACATCAGTACAACTACGATCCTATTGGACAGTCTCTGAGTATCACTGGCGGGAACCTGCTTGTTTCAAAGGAGTTTGCCAACGCGCTCGGCCGGCCATCGGACGCTGGTGCAACGGTCGGCAAAATCTCCATCGGCGCTGCGATGCAGCCGATCGAGGTTGATAACATCGTCAATGGCTCCCTACGGGGGGTACGGATGCCGGCAGTGGGGACAGAACCAGGACCGGATGTCATCGTGGGGGACCTGCCCAGCATCCAGCAATTTGGCAGTGCCGGCACTCAGGTTGGCCTGGCAGTGGGCACCGATTCTTGCAACAACGGACAGGTGGACGTGGATTGGTTTGCATTGCCAAGCAACGATCACCCAATCATTCCGATGAACCTCTACCGTATGAGCGGCGGCACCGGTAACGACGAACGCTTCGAACAAATTGGCCAGTCGTGGATGAAACATGCCTTCGCAGCAGCCTCGGCGAACGACTGCGGCTTTGGATGCAACGGTGTCGCGGGCAGTCATCTTGGCTCAGGCTGCTCTGATTTGTACACCGCCAGTTTAAACTCGGGCCAAAGCGGCCTGGGCTCGCGCGCCTGGGCTAATCCATTCACCGGAGCTTTCCCTCGGGGCGATTCACAGACGCCTCCAAATAATCATGCCGGTCACTCGCATGACGGCGTATCGCACCGAATCAGGGTTGAGACCGATGATCTGAACACAACCCTTAATCAAGGTGCGACCTATTTCGCCGAAGGCCAGTATGTCATTCCGCACGAATACTCGTGGTGTCAGTCGCATCCCGGGCAATGCAACATGTACAACAACGTTTCCTATCGCCAGTTCTCGGTTAGCGGCGGCCCGACTAACTTCACATTTTCAGCCGTTGGCAGCACGGTGCGGACGCAGCCAGCCATTATGGCCTGGGCTGGCGCGACAGTCAGCCAGGTCGAACCCAATCCAGGTAACGACGGGATTTGGTTTATGGGGTACAAGGTGAGCAACCCCAGTCCGGGAGTGTGGCACTACGAATACGCTCTGTATAACGAGAACCTCGATCGCGCCGTCCAATCCTTTAGCGTACCGTTAGGACCGGAAGCGAACATCAGTAACATCGACTTCCACGCACCGCCTCAGGAGCCTGGTTGGGCAAACGACGGCACGCAAAACAATCAAGGTTACAGCAGCACCCCATGGACTGTTACTCAGGCTGTCGATTCCATAACTTGGAATACGGAAACGTTTGCGCAGAACCAGAACGCCAACGCGATTCGCTGGGGCACATTATATAATTTCCGGTTCGACGCCGATCAACCGCCGCAAGAAACCGATGCGACGGTCGGTTTTTTCAAAACGGGTTCGCCCATGATGATTGCCATCCAAGCGCCGGCAGGAGGGGCGACACCCACTCCGACGCCTACCGCTACTCCGACGCCTACTGCTACTCCGACGCCTACTGCTACTCCAACACCTACTCCGGGACCGATCATGCTCCGCGCCCAGAAGAAAAAGATACACGGAATAAATACGGTGCGTCTCAAGTGGAGGGGGGCGACCTCGGCCAACGTTGACGTCTACCGCAATAGCGTGCTGATCGTGACAACGACGAACGATGGACAGTATGATGATTCCACCGGTGACACCGGCCAGGCTCAATACGTGTATCGGGTGTGCGAAGCTGGCACGCAGACGTGCTCCGGTGATGTAACCGTGATCTTCCCGAATTAGAGCAACAACCAAAACGCTTCGCTCGACTCTTAGCGGCCCGGGGTCGCGCGGCGCGCATCATCGTCACCTCGCATGAGAAGCTTAAAAGAAATCTTTCTTTGCTTCTACCGCTGACACGTGAGAAAAATGACGCTCGCTCAAACTTTAGCCAGGTTTCAGCGCAACCCGAGGGTTTAATACAATGTCAAAAATAACGCTTACCGGTTTCGCTCTGCTGCTACTTCTATTTCTTGGGTATAGCTCATGGAATTACGCAGCCGCCTCCGCCACGGCTACGGCGGCCAAGGCCCAATCCAATCAGAAGACTTTTGACGCGCCAACCGGCACGTTTCAAAAAATGATTGTCGAAAACGGCAGCGTCACGATGAACCTCGATCTCAATGGGCTGAACGGAATCAGATCCATTGGGGCAAGACCAGTGACAATGCGTTTCGATGCCGCAGCCAATTCCTTCTTCACGATTTTGGTTTTTAACGATCTGTTACGCGGGCCAGAGCCGGGCTCGATGGCGCTGAGCCCATCGGCCGGGGTCAATGCCGCCGGCTATGGTTTGCCAATGCCGCTCCGCGAATCTCTCAGCAAGCTTGTCGTCGAGAAACTTCCTCCAGAGGTGGCGTTCGATCTCGCTGTGCGCGACGGCAAAACTGGATTCACTTTCTTTAACATTGAAGGCCATCAGTACGATTACGATCCGAATGCACAGTCTTTAAGCATTACTGGCGGAAACCTGCTTGTTTCAAAGGAGTTTGCCAACGCGCTCGGCAGACCATCAGACGCGAGTGCGGTAGCCGGAACAATCTCCATCGGCGCCGCGGTGCAACCGATCGAGATCGACCATGTTGTCAATGGCGAGCTGCGATCAATGATGATGCCGGCGTTACGGCAGCCAGCAGTTGGCACTCAACCCGGCCCGGATGTCATCGTTGGAAACCTGCCCGAAATGGCAGAATATGGCCATGCTGGAACTCAAGTTGGCCTGGCGGTAGGAACAGATTCCTGCAACAGAGGGACCGAGAACGCAGATTGGTTTGCATTACCGAACAACGATCATCCCGTGGTTCCGCAGAACATGTATCGCATGAGTAGCGCCGCCAACAACAACGACCGGTTTGAACAGATTGGGCAATCGTGGTTGAAACATACCTTCGCGGCAGCATCGTCGAACACTTGTGGCTTCGGCTGTAACGGTGTAGGTGGCGATCATCTCGGCTCGGGTTGTTCCGATCTTTACAGCTCCGGTTTAAACGCGGGTCAGACCGGTCTCGGGTCGCGCGCCTGGGTAAACCCATTCTCTGGCTCCTTCCCCTCCGGGAACGTTGTCGATAACCATAATGGCCACAACCACGACGGCGTATCCCACCGGATCCGGGTTGAGGTCAGCGATCTGGACACGACGCTCAACTCTGGAGCGATCTATTTTGCGGAAGGTCAATACGTCACTCCGCATGAGTACACGTGGTGTCAGTCGCATCCCGGGCAATGCAACATGTACAACAATGTCTCCTACCGTCAGTTTACTGTGAGCGGAGGCCCAACCAATTTCAATTTCTCACCTGTTAACCCAACGGTGCAGATGCAGCCGGCCATCATGGCCTGGACCGGCGCGACAATCAACCAAGCCGAACCCGATCCAGGCAACGACGGGATTTGGTTTATGGGTTACAAAGTGACTAACCCAAGTGCCGGTGTGTGGCATTACGAATACGCCGTTTATGATGAGAACCTCGACCGCGGAATTCAATCTTTCAGCGTGGCTTTTGGACCTGGGGTTAACATCAGCAACATCGACTTTCACGCGCCGCCACAGGAACCCGGCTGGGCAAACGATGGTACATTTAACAACCAGGGTTATAGCAGCACACCGTGGAACGTTACCCAGGGCGCGAGCTCTATTACTTGGAACACGGAAACGTTTGCACAAAATCAGAACGCCAATGCGATTCGCTGGGGCACATTGTATAACTTCCGGTTTGATGCCGATCAGCCACCGCAAGCTACCAGCGCAACAGTGGGCTTCTTCAAGACAGGTTCCCCGATGATGGTTGCCATCCAGGCGCCAATGGGCGGTGGCACCCCAAGTCCTACACCTACAGCCAGTCCCAGTCCAACCGCAACTGCCACGGCCACCCCCACGTCGACATCGACACCGACACCGACTTCAACAGCCACATTTACACCTACACCTACTGCCACTGCTACAGCTACGCCAACGTCGACACCAACAGCCACTGCTACCGCAACACCTACAGCGACCGCTAGCCCAACACCAACATCTACTCCACGGCCGACCCCGACACCGAGGCCCAGTCCCCCGCGGAGACGGCGGCCTACGCCCGCACCGCGTCCGTAGGGCCGGGCAGGGAGCGCACCAGGTGGAACGCGTTATCCCCGGGCACGCCTTTGCCTTGCGAAGGCGGCTCAACGCCTTAAAGCGATGCGCCTTTGCCGCCTGATAATTTGCGCCTTCCGCCTTCGCCAAGGCTACGGCGGACGAGTCGGCGATTCATTTGGCATTCGTCTTTCGCCACGGCGAATCTCCGATCGGAGAAGCCGATCCACCTTTGGCTACAACGCGGAGCGGTCGCCGCGACGACTCCTCAGTACATTGGCAGAAAATCCACCCTTCTGTAGAGGCAGCCGTGTCGGCTGCAACGCGATAAGTTTGCAGGCGGCACGCCTGCCACTACAGGGTCAGGACTAAACTGGACATTTGTCGGCGACACCGCCTCAATCTTCACGCGCGCAGAAAACTTTTTGAAAAATGTTCTTGGCGTTTGCGGTGAGTACATGAGAAAAAATGAAGTTTACTCACGCTTCAGCCAGGTTCGCCGCACTCAGAGGGGGTTTAATACAATGTCAAAAATAACGTCTACCGGTATCGCCCTGCTCCTGCTTCTGTTTCTCGGGAATAGCTCAGGAAATTACGCAGCCGCCTCCGCCAACCAGCCTTCGCATGAAGCTACGGCGAGTCGAGCGGCTACGGCGGCCAAGGCCCAATCCAAACAAAACAACGGAGCGAGCGAGCCTGCCCGCCGTAGTTCTGACGAAGGCGGGATCGGCACATTTCAAAAAATGATTGTCCAAAGCGGCAGTATCACGATCGAACTCGATCTTGACCGCTTGAACGGAATCAGCCCCGTAGCGGTAAGACCCACGACAGTGCATTTTGTCGCCGCTGCCAATTCCTCTTTCCCTATTCTGGTTTTCAACGACCAGTTGCGCGGCCCTGAGCCGGGCTCAATGGCACTCGTCGCCGAAGCCCAACCGGTTCCCCAACTTCCCGCTGCGCTCGCCGCCTCTCTCAAACAGCTCGTTATCGAAAAACTTTCTCCCGACGCGCCGTACGATTTGGCGGTGCGTGACGCCAGAACGGGATTCACTTTTTTTAAGGTCGAAGGACAGCAGTACGATTATCAAGCCAAGGCGCAGTTCCTTAGCATCAGCGGTGGGCGGCTCGTAGTCTCGCAAGAATTCGCGGAGTCCCTTGGCCGCCCGTCAGAGGCTGGTACGGTTGCGGGCGAAA
The DNA here is from genome assembly GCA_036499375.1 of Candidatus Udaeobacter sp. Taxonomy (GTDB): domain Bacteria; phylum Verrucomicrobiota; class Verrucomicrobiia; order Chthoniobacterales; family UBA10450; genus Udaeobacter. Next base: position 82,029 of record DASYDV010000066.1, on the reverse strand, counting down.
TTTCGATCGGCGCCGCGATGCAACCAGTGGAGATCAACCGCCTCGACGCGAACGGCAATGTGAAATCTGCAACCTTGCCAGCATTGAACCAACCCGATGTCGGCACTGTCCCGGGACCTGACGTTATCGTAGGCGATCTGATTGGCTTGGACCAGTTAGAGAACGGCGCCGTCAACGGCCGCGTGGGCCTCGCTTTGGGGACAGATGCTTGCAACAAAGGAACAGTCGACGTGGACTGGTTGGCATTGCCGAACAATGACCATCCCTTTATCCCACAGAACCTTTACCGAATGAGTGGCGGCGCTGACAACACCGAGCAATTCGAGCAAATTGGCCAGTCTTGGGGCAAACATGCATTCGCAGCGGCATCGTCAAACACATGCGGCTTTGGATGCAACGGCGTAGGCGGCAGCCATCTTGGCTCCGGTTGCTCCGATGCATACGGCTCCGGTTTGAACGGCGGCCAGGACGGAATCGGTTCGCGCGCGTGGGTCAATCCATTTACTGGAAGTTTCCCGGGTTCGACAGCGAACAATCACAGCGGCCACCATCACGACGTGACCTCTCACCGAATTCTGGTTGACGTTAACGACTTGAACACATCGCTGAACGTCGGAGCAACGTATTTTGCTGAGGCGGAGTACATTGTGCCGCATGAATACACCTGGTGCCAAACTCATCCCGGTGAGTGCAACATGTACAACGACGCTTCGTATCGCCGCTACAACGTCAGCGGAGTCAACCAACCTTTTAGTTTCAGTAGCGCAGCGGCCACTGTGCGCGAGCAGGCAGCTATCTTCGCGTGGACTGACGCGACAGTGATTCGGGCTGAGCCTGATCCAGGAAACGACGGCATCTGGTTCATGGGATTCAAGGTGACAAACCCGACTACTGGTGTATGGCACTATGAATACGCGCTCTATAACCAAAACCTCGATCGCGCGATCCAGTCTTTCACCGTACCGCTTGGACCGGGAGTAAACGTGTCTAACATCGGGTTTCATGCGCCGATTCAGCAGCCCGGCTGGGCGAACGACGGCACGCAGGGCGATGCCGGATACAGCAGCACCCCGTGGAATGTTACTCAGGACGCAAGCTCCATCACCTGGAACACCGAAACTTTTGCGCAGAATCAAAACGCGAACGCGATTCGCTTCGGCACGCTGTATAACTTCCGATTTGATGCGGACCAAGCTCCGAATCCTACCGATGCGACCGTTGGCTTCTTTAAGACCGGCGCGCCCATGCCGGCTCTGATTGAGGCTCCTGGGAGTGTCCCGACACCGTCGCCTACGCCGACCCCTACAGCGAGTCCAACGCCGACGCCAACGCCTACACCGATTCCGACGCCATCACCTTGTGCCGGTCTTACCATAGTTCAGATAGGCGGCAGCATCGTACCAGGCTCGACGGACAGCGGCAATCACGCGGACGATGGTACCACCTTCATCTCCATGCCGTTCTCTTTTACTTTATATGACCAGAGCTTTACTGGCGTCAATGTGTCGTCTAATGGAAATGCGCAGTTCGTCACGACGGATTCGGCCTTTACCAACGTCTGTTTGCCCTGGGCCGACCACAACTACACCGTTTACCCCTATTGGGATGACCTTCGTACCGACGCAAACAGCGGCTGCGCTGCGTATCCCGGCGGGACCTGCGGTGTTTACACGTCGGTTTCTGGTACTGCGCCCAATCGGGTTTTCAACATCGAATGGCGCGCTGTCTATTTCGCCAGTCCGACTGACATGGCCAATTTCGAGCTGAGGGTCTATGAGGGGCAGAGCCGGTTCGATGTGATCTACGGTACGGTGGCCAGCGGCAATACCAGCGCCACGGCTGGAGTGCAGAGAGAGGACACCTGCTTTACTGAGGACTTTTGTAACGGTACAGGGGCTCCCGCTACTGGTGGATGGACTCTGGCTCCGGCAGGTACGCCGAGCCCGACGCCGACGGCGACAGCTACTGCAATTGCCACTGCAACAGTCACTCCGCCTCCAAGTCCGACGCCGACTGCGACTGCTACACCGACATCGACTTCCACCCCACGGCCTACCCCGACACCAAGATCCAGCCCAGCCCCCAGGCCTCGCCCCAGTCCCGCACCGCGGCCGGGTTGAGACCACTCAGTTATCAGCTTTCTTAAATCCAATGAAAATGAAGACATTACTAGCATTAACATTCGCGATTGCGCTTGGCTGTAACCTCGTAAGTTCGGTGAGCGCCGCGATCATTAACATCACTCCAAGCAAGGACAACACTCTCTATGAGTACGATCCCGCCGATGGCGACGAAAGCAATGCCCTTGGCTTTCATTTCTTCGCGGGCAAGACGGCCATGGGTGAACTTCGCCGCGGGGTATTAGCATTCGACATAGCTGGAAGCATTCCAGCCGGCTCAACGATCACAGGCGTTAGCCTTAGCATGAATATGTCCAGAGCCCCTATTAGTGTCGCCTATCCGGTCGAGCTGCACAAGCTGCTCGCCGACTGGGGTGAAGGAACTTCGCAGGCAACCGGAGAGGAAGGCGACGGAGCGCCGGCTACTCCTAACGATGCCACGTGGAGGCATCGTTTCTTCGACACAATATTTTGGACCAACGAAGGGGGCGATTTTTCCGCCACGGTGAGCGCGAGCCAGTTGGTTGGTCCTGTTGGACAATACACGTGGAACTCACCGCAAATGGTAGCGGATGTACAGGATTGGCTGGATAATTCAGCCAGCAACTTCGGCTGGTTGGTATTAGGAGACGAGAAGCCAACCATGACGTCGAAGCGGTTCGATACTCGGGAGAGTGCCAGCCCGCCTCTGCTGACCATTGAATACACAGCTCCGAGATCTATGCCCACTCCCAGGCCGCGTCCAACTCCTGCGCCGAGGCGATGATCCCGGTAATCAGTGAGAAGTGATCAGTGATTCCCAGGATATCGCGCAGCGGCAGATCGACGCTGGTTCGGCTTGCTTGTTTCGTTATGACTCATATGCGTCGAGTCGGCGCCTAGCCGGTGCGACGATCGCATTCAGCAACGCGCGAAGAGAGAAAGATAGCTGCCCAACTAGTAATCGATCGTAGCCTGCGTAAGACATTGTTACTGCTAAGGTGAATCGGCTTCTCCCATCGGAGATTCGCCGTGGCGAAAGACGATGCCAAATTGACCGCCGAAGGCGCAGATATCAGGCGGCACCGCCGCGCCAATTCTACAACGCGTTGAGGACAACGCGTTCCACCTCGCAAATGCCTTAGCGGCCGTCAGGTGTTCCGTTGCCGACTCCAAGCCGCTTTGCTTCTTTCAAATGTTTCTCCGCCAGCTCAATCATGCCCAGATCCTGAAGTCTGCGGCCGAGCACCCAATGATACAGCCCGTTACTGGGGGTAAACTGGTCGGCTTGTTTTTCGTAGAGGTCAGCTTCGTCAAGCCTACCTGCTGCGCGTGCCACGCCAGCCAGCTCGTTGTTGGTCAATGCCAGTTGCGCGTTGCGTTTCACAGCATCGGTCCAAACCGAAACAGCTTCGTCCCTTCGACCGAGTTGCCAAAGTGATTCGCCTTTCTCCTGGCGAGCGAGAATCAAATCATCTCGTGCAGCCAACGCTTCATCCAGAGTGGCTCGCGCCTCATCATACCGGCCCAGACGATTCAGGATCGCCCCACGATAGTAGAGACTTAAAGCTTTGCTCTCATCTTTTTGATAAGCTGCGGCCTTGCCGAGCGTACGCACGGACTGTTCAGCGTCGCCTAACAAATATTCAAACCACGCCAGCTTCGGCAGCGCTTCGCTGTTTATAAATAAACCGGTTCTTGAAGCAGTCAGATAGTGTTCTCTTCCCCGGAGAATGTTTTCCCGGTCACCGGGACTAAGCCAGCGAGAAGGATCGGCCTGAGCCAGCGCCACTTCGTCCGGTAACTGAATTTTCTGAAACGCGACGTTTCCAAAAAATTCGTGATAGCGTACCCAGCCGCAGTGCGCGTTTAAGCCAATCCAGGCGCAGGCGAGAATCGCAAATGCCGAGCCGGCCTTATGCACTTTACCCGAGGACTTTAAATTGAAGCGGTAAAAGGATAATTCCCTCGCTCGAATCAGTCGCCACAATTTCAGAGTGAGAAATGTTGTGACTGCAGCGTAACCGAGCGCCATCAGAAACGGAACCAAAGCGTAAACGCCGCGAACAGCGAGGAAACTTCCCAAAAAAACCAGTGCACCGACGATTTCTTCAGGCCAGGTGAGCGAATACGTCCTTTTGATCGCACTTGATTTCGGAGCGACGAGCGTTGGCTTGCCGAAGCCGAAATAGAGTGCGTCGTTCGGGCAAACGCTGACGCAATCCATGCATTTCATGCAGCCCGGGTCGACCACCATCCCGTACTGCTTCACTTCGGCATGCACGAGAACGTTCGAGGTGCAGGTAGCCGTGCAGTGACCGCACTGATTGCACGCGGGCGTGACACGAATTTTTCCCGGCGAGAACTTGTCGGCAAGGCCAAAGAAACCGCCGTAGGGACAGGCATAAGTGCAAAAGCCCTTTTGTCCCAAAAAATACACCGTCACGAAACCGCAGATGAACAGAAACGGGATAGCCACGGCAACCGAAGGGAACGTTAGCCAAAAATTTGTCGTCACCAGATGATTGGTGAAATTCGGAATGATCGGTTCATGTCCCGGCTTAGAAAACAAGCGATAGGCCGTCGGCCAGACAAACATGTAGAGCGCGGCCAAGAGCGGGACGTATACCAGCAGGCGAGACCGGAACGGCTTTGGGTGAAGCCGCATTTTCTTCAATAGCCATCCGCACAAATCCTGTAACGCGAGAATGTGACAACCCCAGCCACAAATGAAACGCCCGAAGATCAGCGTCGCTACAATCGCGAGAGTGAAAAAAATGAAACCGGCATTAACGAATCCCTGTTGCAGTGTATACATCGTCTCCGAAGGCTCAATTGGAGAAACTGTTTTGCCCATCGTTCGCCACTGCACGATGTGCGCGATCATGAACAAGTTCAGTACGATCAGCGCCGCCGCGCGCCACCGACTGGTCTTTGATTTGCGGATGCCGGTTTTTTGTTGCAGTCCCGACCTGGTCGGGATGTCGAGGCGCTGAGCAGACGTTGCATCAGACCCGGCACGGCGACGCGGCGCCGTGGCTACAACTCCCGCCGTTTTCAATTCCCGGCTTACGCACCCACTTTTCACAGAGATGGCGAATTTACCTCAAAACCACCCAGAAGCGAGTGACGGTAAAAAGCCGCGAATAAAAGGATCCACGCGAATTATTAGTGTTCATTGGTGTTCATTCGTGGTTACTTTCTTCATGCGCGCGCGACTGTTTATACTGTGCCTGCTCGCCCAGGTATGCGCCGTGCCCCTGGCCACGGCACAGTCTCCCAATATGACTGGAACATGGAACATTGACGTTAGCTTCGGCGCGGGCCGTCAGCGTTCACTGCGTTTTGATGCGCAACCGGACGGCAAAGGCACTTTCGTGCTGACGGACCCGAGTGCGAAAGCATGGGGAAACACCAAACCTTCGGAGGCAAAGTGGAGCATGGGCGAAGGAAAGTCGGTAACGTTTTCGGGCCCGGTGGAATTTCCAATCGGCAACGTCGGACGCGATGCGGGCATATTGATGTGCAAAGGAAAATTTGAAACCGCGGATTTAATCACGGGTGAAGTGGAACTTTCCCCGCTGGTGGGAGACCGGCCATCCAAGCACGGTACGTTCAAAGCTACCCGAGCTAGTCAATAGACAGAGGACAGAGAACCGCGGATTACACGGATAAGTCGGACCGGAGGCGCGACGAAATCAAAGATGAATCGTCCCGCCGCGGCGGGACGATGCCATCGCCAAAAGCGCAAATATCAGGCGGCAAAGCCGCATCTCCGCGTTGACGACAACGTGTTCCACCTGCAGGCGCTTTGGCGAACGCCGCGAGGACACGCACTCACTCCAAAAGTCCCGCGGCTGCGGGATGAAAAAGTAACTGTTGTTACCAAAAAGAACAAGCTCTTCCCGTTCGCGCGAAGGCCGCCAGTTTGTCTTTCAGAAGCCCCATTTTCTGGAGTTGGAAATTCCCCGTTCGTCGGGGTAATCCGCAAAAAAGATAAAAAAAGGCTTGCCAGGTTTTCATTCATCCGGTAAAACCCCGGGCCAACACTCAGTGAAAAAAGTGTTGACTCGTTTCTGCTGTTTTAGCTACAAACGACGTCTCACACTCAAACTCCATCCGCATCAATAACCATTCATGAAAAAGAAATCCGCTTCACGTTCAGCCTTCTTCAATCTCCGTGTCTTAATTGGACTCTTCGTTGTCCTGGCCGGCGTCTTTCTGGCGCTGGCTAGCCTTGGCACGTTCTCCGCAAGTGCTGCCAGTTCTTCAAAAGCGCAGCAAAAGCACGCAATTGTCGACGTCCCAGGACTTCCTCCTGGATTTGACTGTTCGAAGATTCACGAGCTTGGCATCGACAAGATGGAGAGCATGCGGGCTGGACTCATCATGATTGCCTGCGGCGAGGAAGAGGGAGGTTCAGCCGCCCCTGGCAACGCCTTAGTCAAGCTTGCCCAAACACTGCTGCCAGTCCCTCTCGCGTATGGCGCCGCGGATGTTGACTTGGTCACGGGCACGGAAACCTCTCCGAACATTATTCAGTCGGAGACATACAGTACGGCTAACCCGGATAACCTCAACGAGATTGGTGTCGCCTACAATGACTCCCGATGCGCCGCAGGCAGCAACTTCTCTGCCGCATCGTTTTCCACCGACGGCGGAATGACTTTCACTCGCTTGACCAATGGCAGCGGTTGCAGCCCCTTTGCCAATACCTTTGGCGACCCGGTTCTTCTATACCACAGACCAAGCGGCACCTGGTTGACCGTCTGGATCGACGCGAACGCGGGTTGCACCCTCGGCGGTTACAAGTCCACCACTCCCACGGACCCGAACAGTTGGACCCATTTCTGCGTTCACGCCGGCAGTAGTGACGACCGAGAGTCTGGTTGGGCGGACAACAACCCATCCTCGCCGCACTACGGTACAATGTATGTTTCTTGGAATGACTTCGGTCAGAGCCAGCAGATCCGCGTGACGCACTCCACCGACGGCGGCGCCACTTGGAGCTCGCCCATCGACGTCAACAATAGCTTCATCCGGAACGTCCAGCTTACCGGCGACGACGTCACAGGCGACGTCTACATCGCCGGCATGGACGAAGGCGGCGGAGGCTTCCCCCACAACGACACCAACTACCTATACAAGTCAACCGACGGCGGAGCCACCTGGAGCAACACATACGTCGGCACGCCTTTCCCGGGACCGGGTGTATGTTCTTCGGGTTACTTCGCCGGGATGTTTACCACTAACGGCTGCTACTGGCGTCACGAGGGCTGGGGTGAGCCTGCCGCACATAACGGCATTGTTCACCTGGTCTATGACCAGCAAGGCACCGGGGGCGATCCTGCCGACGCCTATTACATCCGTTCGACGGATGGCGGTCACACCTTCGGTACGCCGTTCAAGCTGAACACCGATACGACGAACCGTCCTAATTGGCAGCCTAACCTCTCGGTTAGCCCGGGTGGCACCCTCTTTGCGGGGTGGTATGACGCGCGCGGAACCACCAGCTCCGACTGCGTTTACGGTAGCCCGACCTCTCCTTGTTACCAGATGTGGGGGCGCAAGTCCAACGATGGCGGGGTAAGCTGGCTGCCTGACGACACCTTCTCGGACGTGATCAGCCCACTGCCTGCGCAAAATGACCCGAACATCGTGGGGAGCTACGTCGGCGATTACGACTACGGCTCGGCGATCCTCACGAAGCACGTCTCTTCGTGGGCGGACGGGCGCGTGCCCATCGCCGGCTCTTCGCAGCAGGATGCCTTCACCGACAGGGAGCTGGTAGGTTTTTCGGTGACCACCTCCGACCCGGCTTGCAACGCCGTCGTCGATACGCAGTCGACAGATTTCGTTATTAACCTGAGCGACGCGGTGGATCCCACAACTGTCCAGGCAACCGATTTCACGGTGAACGGGATTGCGGCGAACTCATTTACGTTAGGCGGAAACCCGCCCAATACGCAGATCACCTTCCACTTCAACACCTCGCCGGTGACAACGCAGGGCGTGCAGACGATGCATATCCCGGCTGGCGCATTTAATCGTATTTCGGATGGCATGCCGAACTTCGAGTTCATGTGCACGTTCTGTTACGCCCTAATGCCGCTACAGGTTACTTCTACTAACCCGCCTGATGGGGGCACGTTCTCACCGCCGGCACCGGGCGACTACCAATATGACGTGAACTTCAACCAGGCTATTGATCCAGGGTCAGTCGACACGAGCGATCTCACTCTGACCGGCAATGCTGGCGGCAGCGTAACCGCTGTGTCGGTCAATGGAAGCACAGCTACGTTCACCGTACACTTCACCTTCGGAGGCAGCGTGACGGCGAGCATTGGCGCGGGATCGATCACTGCTAATGGATGCAATGGTAATGCGGCCTTCACAGGGACGTACACGGTCGAGGGTTGCCCGCCTCAAAACCATTACGACATACAGCAGATAGGTGGCAGTATCGTGCCAGGCACGACGGATACCGGCAATCACATTGACGATGGCACAACGCCTGTCACGTTGCCCTTCTCCTATACTCTGTATGACCAGACGTATACCTCGGCGAATGTGGACTCCAATGGCACCTTCCAATTTGTGAGTCCTCTCTCGATCTTCACCAACACCTGCCTGCCTGATACAAGCCGCACCTACATCGTCTTCCCTTATTGGGACGATCTCCGTACCGATGCGCAAACGGGCTGCGCGGGTTATCCCGGCGGGAACTGCGGCATTTTCACCGCAGTGGAGGGTACTGCGCCCAATCGTATCTTCGACATCGAATACCGTGCGGTCTATTTCGCCGACCCAACCACGCAGGCCAACTTCGAGCTGAGGTTGTACGAAGGGCAGAGTCGTTTCGACGTAATCTACGGCACGGTAGCGAGCGGCAATACCAGCGCGACCGCGGGCGTGCAGCAGGACACCAGCGCCTTCGACCAGTACTTCTGCAGCGGCTCCGGTGGTGCCGCAACTGGCGGGCAAAGCTACATCCTGCAAAGCTGCAGTCCTTCGCCGACGCCTACGGCTAGCCCAAGTGCGACACCCACGGCAACGGCTACCGCAACGGCAACAGCGCCTGCAACGGCGACGCCAACCGCTACGGCCACGGCCACCGCAACGCCTACGGCAACAGCACCACCGAGGGTTTCGCCGACACCAAGGCCTCGCCCCACGCCGCGTCCGCGCCCGTAATATCGGCTGATAAGGGATAGCCCATAGTTGATAGCTCTCTACCGCAGCCGGGGTCGAAAGGTCCCGGCTGCGCGTTTTCTGGGAGCTCACTGTGTACCCGCCGCCTGCGTAACGCCTCCTCGGTTCGCCGCTCGCTCGCGGGCGCTTGGTTTGGAGTTCCGCCTTTAGGCGGCCCGTCCATCAGAACCGCGTGAACGCGGAACTCCAAACGAGTGTTGAATCCCGCTATGGCGCAGCAATTATCGAATCCCCGAGTCGCATTCCCACTGGACGCTGGTCATTTTGGCCGGCGCAACGTCCACCTCAAATGGGCCGAAGCGGCCGATACTGGTTTTTCTTCCCTTAAGGAGGACTTTGTAATGACCGGGCGGCAACGACACGCGAAAACGCCCCTTGTCATCGGTGGTAAAAGACGTCGCCTCGCCATTTTTGTTTTCTACTACGAACGTCGTATTCGTCAGTGGTTTCGATCCGGGAGCGTCAGCTCTAATCGGCCCCGGCTTAGCTGGTGTAATCGTGATCGCTCCTTCAATACCTGATTCTGCCCCAGAAGGAGTTTGCCCGAAAGACGCGCAACCAGCCATAATAAGAAGCCCCAAAATGATCGAGAATCTGAGCAACCGCATTGACCAATCTACTTCCGCGGCTACGTGCCAGTCAACAATGACCAAGTTCGAACGAAACCCGAAATCCGAATATCGAGATTCAAAACAAATCCGAATATCAAAAAGCTCTAATTCACAAAACAAAGAATTGGCTGCCGCGAATCTTTTCTCCCTCTTCGTGTGCATTCGTGATTACACCGGGTCCTGACTTGACGATTCAGCCGTTGCGCCGAAACTTTTCGCTCTCGCACGAGTTTCATGAAACGCTACCTGCCGTTTGTAATTGTCGTCGCGGTCGCACTGGCCACGTTTGGGAGCGGCGCGATCCTTTATCGCGCAAAGCGGACGCAGGTTAAGGACATTCCCGAGAGCGAGGGTGTCCCCGCAAGCAGCGAAACCTCCGCGCACGTCCGGGGTAACCCCGAGGCCCCGGTTACGTTGGAAGAGTTCGGCGATTTCCAGTGTCCACCGTGCGGACAATTTGCCGGATTTGTTCAGGAGTTGCTGAAAGAATACGATTCACGATTGCGCGTGGTTTTCCGGAATTTTCCACTCCCTGCTCACGAGCACGCTCACGAAGCCGCGCAGGCCGCCGAAGCTGCCGGACTCCAGGGCAAGTTTTGGCAAATGTACGATACGCTGTATCGGGAGCAATCACTCTGGAGCAACGCCTCGAACGCGCGTGGATTGTTCGAATCGTACGCTGGAGCGATTGGGCTCGATGTGGATCAATTTAAAACGGATATGGACAGCGATAAAGTCAGGGAACGAATCGATTCAGACCATGCGCTTGCTGATTCCCTGGGCGTAAAAGTCACTCCAACCCTGTTCATCAATAACCGCGCGATCGAACCGAAAGAAAAGAACCCTGAAGGCGTCCGCGCCGCGATCAACGCCGCGCTGGAAGAAAAATCAAAGAATGGTACCTGATTTCTTATCAGCCCCGGCAAATCACGCGAATATCAGACGCGCGGCAACGACGAAATCCAAATGACGAAGCTCGAAGGAATGACGAACAACAATGCCACGGCTTCTGGGGCATTCGAGCTTGGAACTTCTTTCATTATTCGGCATTCGGATATCGACATTTCTTTCGTTTATTTGTCATTCGTCCTTCGTCATTCGTCATTCCAATCATGACCGTGTCGCGATTTCGCACAATTCTTTACATGGCCGTCGCCATTGTTGCTGTGGCCGGTCTGGCGGATGCAACTTATTTAACCGTCCAGGCGTTAACTGGGGAAACACTCAGTTGCGGGGGATCACCGGATTGTTTTCGGGTATTAGGCAGTTCGTATGCGAAGGTGAAAGGAATTCCGGTGGCTTTGATGGGCGCGCTGGCGTACTTCAGCGCCTTTACGTTTGCCACATTTGCAGCATTCGGGTACGCACGGGCGGGGAAACTCCTCGCTTTAATCGTGTGTATGATGTTCCTGGCGACGTTATGGCTGCTGTACGTGCAGGCGTTTCTGCTGCATGCGTACTGCCGCTATTGCTTGTTCTCAGCGGCCATCACGTTTCTCATCGCCGGGCTGATGATCGCCGTCCCGCCGTCTCAAGCCCAATCGGCCTCATAGGCGCTGGGCCGCACAGGAGATATGAACCCTCCGCGGATCTTGGTGATCGAGGACGAAAAGAAGACCGCAGCTTTTCTGGCCAAAGGATTGGGGGAAGCCGGCTTTGCTGTCGATGTCGCGGCTGATGGCGAAACCGGCTTGGAACAGGCGCGTGCGACCAAATTTGATCTTCTGATCGTCGACATCATGCTGCCGCACAAGGACGGTTGGGATGTGGTCGCAGAACTGCGGCGCGATGAAGTCCGCACACCTATTTTGTTTCTCACCGCCCGCGATAGCGTCCGCGATCGCGTAAAAGGACTCGAGCTAGGTGCAGACGATTATCTGGTCAAACCGTTCGCGTTTCCAGAATTACTCGCCCGTGTCCGCTCGGTGTTGCGCCGAGCGCCCCAGCGTCAACCAGAACATCTGCGCATCGACGATTTGGAACTCGACATGCGGCGGCACAAGGCAACGCGCTCTGGAGTTCCGCTCAACGTCACGCCGAAGGAATTTCTCCTGCTTGCGCATTTGGTTCGCTCGGCCGGGGCCGTCGTGTCGCGCGCCGAAATTGCAGAGCACGTTTGGGAGGTCGGATTCACGACTGACACCAACGTCGTCGATGTGGTGGTTCGCCGGTTGCGCGCAAAAGTGGACGACCCGTTCAAGACCAAGCTAATTCACACCATCCGCGGCGTCGGTTATGTTCTCAAAGCGCACTGAATGGCGCACAACGTAAAACGATCTTGTCATCTCATTCTGAGCGGAGCGAAGAATCTCTAATTATTTTCTCGGCCGATTCCACGAAAAGAGCCCGAGCTGTTTCGCTTCGCTCAACATGACACGCCGAGCAATCAAGCCGCGTTCCATTGCCTTCCAGCTAATTATCCTGTTTACGCTGGCGGCAACGCTGTTGCTCGCCTGCGGACTCGGCGTCTTTTATTCGATAGTTGTGCGTCACGCGCTAGCCGAGGATAACGCGGTTCTGGCTGACAAGATCTTTGCGTTGACCGCGGATCTCCGCGAGAACGGACCCGAGGCTTTCGCCGGAGAGTTGAGGGGCCATCCCGCCGGTGGACATATTGCTTACTCGGTCAGGATGCTCGACTCACAAGGCCGCATTGTCGCGGAAACACCGGGAATGGATCGGTTGATTCCAACACAGATTTTTCCCACCGCACGAGAACCAGCGGAAGCCGTTCGCGATCGCCATGATTATCGCACCGCAGCGAAGCTGTTTTCCTTGGTGGCGTTCAACGAGCATTTCAATGGCCAAACCTACACGCTCCAGATGGCGCAGGATCGATCAAGTGACGAGCAAGTCGAAAGGAACTTCGCCGTCTTGTTCGTCGTGGTCCTCTTAGGCGGCGTTCTCGCATCGGCTCTAATTGCGATCATCGTCACGCGCCGCGGATTGCAGCCGCTGCGACAAATGACGCAATCGCTCCGACGTATTGGGCCGGACCAATTGAAGGAGCGCATCGGTTCCAAGGGATGGCCGCGCGAGCTTCAACCGCTCGCGGTGGCTTTCGACCAGATGCTTACGCGACTCGACGATTCTTTTACGCGGCTCTCGCAATTCTCTGCCGACCTCGCGCACGAGCTGCGAACGCCCATCGCCAATATGCTGGGCGAGGCACAGGTTGCTCTCACGCGGGATCGCACGGCTGCCGAGTATCGGGAGACCATCGAATCCGCGGTCGCCGAATGCGAACGGCTCTCCAGGATCGTGGACAATTTGCTTTTTGTCGCCCGCGTAGATGCAGCGCGCGAACCGATCGCGGGCAAGCAATTTGATGCGCGTGCGGCAGTTGAAAAAATTGCAGCGTTTTATCAAACGGTCGCGGACGATCATCACGTTACTATTAGCTGCAGCGGCGACGGGCAAATTTACGCCGACCCTGACTTATTTGAACGGGCCGTGGGAAATCTCCTCGATAACGCGCTGCGCTTTACTCCGGAGAATGGTTCAATTCAAATCGCGCTTCGCCAACGTGAGACTGATTTTGAAGTCGCCATCAGCGATAACGGCTGCGGAATAGCTCCAGAACATTTGCCTCGCGTTTTCGATCGATTTTATCGTGTCGAATCGTCGCGCGGTTCCGATGGCGCAGGCCTCGGTTTGGCCTTGGTAAAATCAATTGTCGATCTCCACGGCGGATCAGCCACTATTCAGAGCCAACGTGGTCACGGGACAACGGTCAGGTTGATATTCCCGCTTCCGCAGAAATAGAAATCACCGCAGCACGGCATCTCTCAGTCGCGAGACGGATTACGAAAAAGTAATGCTAAAATCCTTTGACAGCGTTTCGATTAGGGTCGGAATTCACTAATCATACGGAGGAAGTCAAAAATGAAAATTCGCGGATTTGTTTTGATAATGGTTGCGGTGGCATTTGCTTTCGCTCCTGCGAAGTTGAATGCTCAAGGTACGTACGCCGTTAAGCTGACTTCGCCAGTGACGGGACAGGTTCTCTACGCTGGGCAGAAGATCATGGTCGAGTGGCAGCACAGGCTCCCTAACATCCCCTTGGCGGGATGTGAGAGCGAGGCTTGGCTATCGCTGGATGGCGGCAGGTCGTTTTCCATGTGGATCACGTTTCTTGACCCGAGGAATACATCCTTCCTCTGGACAGTTCCCAACACGCCTACCAACGCAGCGGTCCTGGATATTCGCTTCGGATGTGACTTGCATTATCCGGAAAGCTATGCTCCGCAGCCCGCAGCGATGTTCACGATCGCGAAGAGTCACTCGTAAGATCAGCGTTTAGCCAAAAAGACGCACCGCGAACCTGCTGCACTAGTGTGGCAACAGTTTCGGCCGCAGCACACGCGCCATGCTGGGATCGCTCTTGCAGTTGCTCGCGATTATCTGATATGAAACATGCGCTGGGAATCGAGGAAGCGGCTGGAACCGCGATTCCAATGTTCGACAGCGACGGTGGTTCGGCTTGTCTGTTTCCGATTATTTTTTGACTTCCGTGCGTTCTCTCAGGAATTTCCCGTTTGGGTCGACCTCGAAGCCCGACTCTTTTCCGTTCGTTCTGACGACGACCTCATAATTCCATTTGCCATTCGCGTCGTCTTCCCGTTTTACCTGAACGATCTCTCCCCCAGCTGCCTTTTGATCGATTGTCTGTTGGACAGCGGTAGGGAGTGACTTTAGGTCGACCGCTTCTCCGGGTTGCTCTCTAAGTTGCGCGGCCGCACTGCATGTAAGGCCGAAGCCGACCACTGCTGCCAGCACTGCTCTTGTCGTTTTCACATTTATACTTTCGTTCCTCCGGCCTCGGAAGGTCGTGCAAAAATTTGTCTTGCTAATCATTACAATTCTGTAATGATTGCGTTTCTAAAGAAGCTGATATCCGCGGAATTGAAGCCTCCGCGGTTGCTGAAGTGGATAGGCCGCAGTCCGGTGGAGCGGGCTGCGGCCGCTTCTTCCCTGACGTGAAGCCGACTGATTTCGTGCCGTCTTTTCACAAAGTTAATCAAATTTTGTCTTGCCAAGAATGACAATCCTGTAATGATCGACGCCAACATCTAACTTTAACCTCAATTTCGGCCATGCGTAAAGTTCACTTTCTTCGACAAACGTTCTCACACTCCGTGCTCATGATCGCAGTGGTCTGCTTTGTTGGCCCTGCTCTTAATCGTTCAGTTCGTGCGCAAGCTCCTACCGAGCAGCCGGTCGTCGTCACGGCCCCGGGAGTGCCCAGCGCGTTCGAAGAAGTGCCCAGCGCGTACGGTGCGCCGCCCGAGTTTTCGCGTAGCCGTTTCTCCAACGCCGTAAATGCCTACGTGTTGCCCCCATGGGCATTCTTCTTCGGCGAACTTTTTGAGGGTCAGGGGTTCCGCCACGGGCCACCTGATTATCTTTTCACCCAGGAAGTCGAAATGGGTCTGCCCTGGCGTCTTAATGTAGCGGCGGAATCTCAGTGGGAACGATTTAATGGTGGTGGCGGCGCAAGGAGCGTGAGTCTGGAGGCGCGCTGGGCTTTGGCTGATTGGAATAAGATTCCGCTCAATCCGACAATCTTCGCCGAATACAAATTCGGCGTCGGCACTATTAGACACGAAGAAGTTCCACCACCTCCGGGAGGAGGAGAAGAAGAGGAAGAGAGCGGACCGCCGAAGGTTCCCGATGCCTACGAAGTTCGTTTGCTCCTAGCTCAGGATTTCGGCGAGCACGTCGAGTGGGCAATGAACTGGTTCTTTGAAAAAGAGAACACCGGCGATCGCGGCCGCGAATGGGGCTTCTCACAGGCGTTAATGACTCCGGTTCTCCTGCCTAACGAGCGTTTGAAAGTCGGTTTAGAGATGGAATATAGGAATTTGACGGTCAAAGATACACGCGGCGATCCGTTGCACAGTTTCACCATCGGCCCAACCGTCGCGTGGAAACCGACAACGCAAACTCGCCTGGACATCTCGCCCTTGTTCGGTTGCACCGCGGGTGCTCCGGTTGCCGATGTCTTTGTGGCCTTCTCCTGGCTCTTTGGCGGCGAACGCGCCGAAGCCGAAGCGCCAGTCTCCAGCCGCTTCCGTTATTACACCGACGCTGCCTACAGCCGTTACGGAAAGGATTCAGGAAAAGAAATGAAGCAGGTCGCGTACGTCCCGCCGTGTCCGGAATGGTATGGCAATCGCGAATGGAATGTTAGCCTCTGGGGGACTTATGCGTTCACCAACACCGAGTTCGCTCCTAATCCTTCGCTGGTCGACATCGTTCAAAGCACCAGCGAAGGCGGTCCCGTGCTTGGCACCTATGACCGCTACATTGGCGGCGATCACGCCTGGGGTGGCGGCGGGGACATAAAATATTTCTTCTGTCGCTATGCTGGTGTCGGTGTTGAGGGATTTGCGCTGGACGCTTCCAAGCCTGGTTTCGATATTTTCGAGGACCAGGCGGTCCCGATATTTAGTCACCGAAGAATCAATCACGATCATACCGTCGGTGCTGTCCTTGGCACACTTACGTTGCGGTATCCAATTCCGTGCACGCGTTTAGCGCCTTATGCATGGGCTGGTGCGGGGGCGATTTTCGGGGGCGGCGAAAGGGACACCCTTCACACCCAGGGCCCGCCGGACGCGTTCGCCGTCAACGCGCAGACCGAACATTTCGGCAGTGAAACCAAATTTCTCTGCCAATTTGGCGCCGGTCTCGAATTTCGGTTCGCGCGCCATTTCGGTTGGACTAACGATTTGAGTTTTGGCGTGATCGATGGGCCCAGGAATAATTTCGGAATGTTGCGCAGCGGTCTCAATTTCGCCTTTTAACATCTTGAGGGTTAGCGCCCTCAGAGCTGAAAAATCGCGGCTGTTTCCGTGGTTGCTGAAGTGGAGCTGCCGCAGCTTGCTGGAGCGGGCTGCGGCACACTTCCTTTTGAGATTAAACAGGCGCTGGTGTCAAGTCTTCACGAACAACCGCGGCTGACACAGCTGCCTCTGCAGCGCTTGACCCTTTCGAACCGCATCGATACTTTCCTGTTGGAAAGGAGCTTTGTTCGGTGAAAACCGAGATATCAATCGAATATTGCGTCGTTTGAAACTACACGCCGAAGGCCGTCAGTTTGGCGGCTAAAATTCTCGAACTTGGCGAGCGTATCAAATCGCTGACGCTAATTCCTTCGAGCGGCGGCGCCTTCGAAGTTCGCACCAATGGCAAACTGCTCCATTCCAAACTTCAGTCTGGCGAATGGCCAGACTTCGACGAGATCGTCAAGGCGATTAAAAAAGGCAAATAGCGCAGCGACTTCATTTTTTATAGCGCGCAGCCGAGCGAACGCGATGCGGATTTGGGCATCGAGCTTTTTCAACGCCCAGCGCCCAACGCTCAACGCTCAACGCTCAATTCAGACAACTGGGCGTTTGACCTTGGACGGCCGCTCGCGATTTATCCCAGTTGAGCGTCGGACGTTTTCTTTGTCCGGGAGAGTGAAGGGTGCCTGGTGGCCCTCGCGGTCTTCAA
This sequence comes from Candidatus Udaeobacter sp., assembly GCA_036499375.1. Taxonomy (GTDB): domain Bacteria; phylum Verrucomicrobiota; class Verrucomicrobiia; order Chthoniobacterales; family UBA10450; genus Udaeobacter. Next base: position 64,607 of record DASYDV010000066.1, on the reverse strand, counting down.
AATCGTCGTCGTCACGCAAGTGGCGAGGTAGGTTCGATTCCTATCCTCTCCGCCTCTTCTTCTCGCGTCATCCAGAGCGAAGCGAAGCGAAGTCGAAGGATCTCCTGGCCGTACTCAGAGGTAACTCATCGGGATTCATCGACTTCGCTCGGAATGACAAACGAACTGAAAGGAGGTGAACCACCATGTCCCGTGAGCAAATCCGCAAACTGACCTCACTCTCATCCTGCGCGGGGTGAGCTTCCAAATTGAGCCAACAGGCCCTGCGACAAGTTTTGCCGCAGCTTCCAATGTCGTTAAACCGCAACGTGCTTGTCAGCTCGAAAACATTCGACGACGCCGGCGTGTATCGGCTGGACCGGAATCGCGCACTGGTACAGACGGTTGATTTCTTCACGCCGATTGTCGACGACCCGTTTTCTTACGGTCAGATCGCAGCGGCCAACTCGCTGTCCGACATTTTCGCCATGGGGGGACGCCCGTTGACGGCACTTAACATCGTCGGATTCCCGGCTGATCTCGTGAGGCCAAGAGTAGTTTCTTCGATTTTGCGCGGCGGACTCGCCAAAGCGGCGGAAGTCGGCTGCGTAATCATCGGCGGCCATTCAATTCGCAATCCCGAACCGATCTATGGGCTCGCGGTTACAGGACTCGTTGATGTTCGGCACGTCACGACAAACGCAAATGCGCGTCCGGGGGATTTGCTCATGCTGACAAAGCCGCTGGGCACCGGTATCGCCACAACGGCGATTAAACGCGGAATAGCTTCGCGCGCGCTGCAGAAAAACGTCGTGGCCATCATGTCGCAGATCAACACGGTCGGTGCCGAACTTGCTGAGTTGGGGCTGGTCTGCGCCGCTACCGATATCACCGGCTATGGTCTCATCGGACATTTGATCTCACTGTGCCGCGCCAGTGGCGTATCCGCTGAGATTGATCCGACCGCTGTGCCAATGATCAGCGACGAGGTCGGCGAACTCATTGACCTGGGCTGCGTTCCTCAAGGGAGCCGGGACAACCTCAATGCGACTACGGTGCTTGTGGATTGGGAGCGAACGAATGACAACCGCAGAATTCTTTTAACAGACGCGCAAACCAGCGGCGGATTGCTGCTATGCGTTCCGGAAGCCAATCTTGAGAAGGTGCTCAGAGTATTGCGAAGGGCCGACACGCCGTCTGCCGCGGTGATCGGAAAGATCAGACCGCAACGCCGCCGACGCTCATTGATATGCATGACCGGGTAAAGTCACGCGTGCGACGGCAAATTCCCGCCGTCTCGAAAATTCTCGATGCGCTTCGCGAGTGCGATTTGCCGCGGCCTTTCGTTGTCGAGCTTGTCCGCCGGAAGCTTTCACAAATTCGCGCGGACAGGGACGTCCCCAAGTTGGAGTCGATTGTCGCTCATATCCGCCATTCGCTCGATCAACTTCGCGCCAGCAGACTTCAACTGGTCATCAACGGAACCGGAATCGTCATTCACACAAATTTCGGGCGCGCCCCGCTCGCGAGCGAAGCCATTCACGCACTAAACAAAGTCGGCTTAGGTTATTCGAATCTCGAATACGATCTTGCGACAGGCGAACGCGGCCAGCGCGGCGGCTATGTCGAACGTGCGCTGGCACTGCTCTGTAAAGCAGAAGCGGCAACAGTCGTGAACAACTGCGCAGCGGCGCTGGTCCTTATCGTCAATCATTTCACAAACCGTGTTAGGGGGCGACCACAGCCTGCCCGCTATGGCGAGGGCGCGCCGGAGGTGGTGATCTCGCGCGGCGAAGTAATCCAAATAGGCGGGGGATTTCGGATCGGCGAAATTCTCGAAGCGAGCGGCGCAAAATTGCGTGAGATCGGCGCAACCAACAAGACAACGCTCGAAGACTATGCGAACGCCATCGGACCAGAGACGGCGATGATTCTCAAAGTGCACCGCAGCAATTTTTTCATGAGCGGTTTTGTCGCATCGCCTTCTTCTAAGGAAATTAGCGCGCTCGCGAGGAAACAGCGGATCGCGTTTGTCGAGGATCTCGGCAGCGGCGCTATGATCGTTACTGAATCATTGGGAATTGCCGAGCACGAGCCGACCGCGTCCGAAGCGTTAAAGGCAGGGGCCGACCTCGTTTGCTTCAGCGGCGATAAACTGTTCGGCGGCCCCCAGGCAGGAATCATCGTTGGGAGAAAACGATTCGTCACCGCGCTGAAACGCGAACCATTATTTCGGGCTTTCCGCTGCGACAAGCTCTGTCTCGCCGCGTTAGAGACGACTGTAGATCTCCATCTCAATCAAAGGATCGACGAACTGCCGCCGCTCGCAGCTTTGAAGATTTCAGAAGATGCATTGCGCGCTCGTGCGGTAGCGATTTCTTCGAGCTTGCAGGGATTGGCAGTAATCATAGAAATCGGCCGCGGCAGAGCGAAGGCAGGCGGTGGCACCCTGCCAAACTCAAACGTGCCCTCATTAACGATCGATATCGTGCCGGCGAATTCGTCGGTGGCCGAGTTTGCAGCGATTCTGCGCGCGTCGAATCCGCCGGTGATCGGCTACATTGCAGACGGCCGCGTCAAACTCGATCTACGCACAATTTTTCCTCAGCAGGATGATCTGGTGATCAAAGCAATTCGCGACGCGTGCACGAAGTGACAACCCGTCATTTCATCATCGCCACAGCAGGCCATGTTGATCATGGCAAGAGCGCGCTGGTCAAAGCATTGACCGGAACCGATCCCGATCGTCTGCCGGAGGAAAGAAAACGGCAGATCACAATCGATCTTGGTTTTGCCGCATTGAACTTAACCGCGCCAAACGGCGACAAAATTCACGCCGGCGTGGTTGATGTCCCCGGGCACGAAGATTTCGTGCGGAACATGATCGCGGGCGTTGGCTCAATCGATTTAGCGCTGTTTGTAGTTGCCGCGGACGACGGTTGGATGCCGCAAACCGAAGAGCATTTGCAAATCCTAAATTATCTCGGTGTGCAACGCGCTGTGATTGCGCTCGCCAAGAGCGACCTGGGCCGAATCGACGTCGTCACTAATCAAATTCGTGAACAACTCACCGGCACACCTTTCGCTGACTCGCCGATTGTTCCCACTTCTGTCCGGACTGGAACAGGCGTTGAGCACCTGGCAGCCACGCTTTCTACGGAACTGAGTTCAGTGAAGCCGCATCACGACATCAGCAAACCACGGTTGTTCGTGGATCGGGTGTTCACCCTGCGAGGGATCGGTACGATCGTGACTGGTACACTAACTGGCGGAGTATTGCGGCGCGGGCAGCAGCTCATGATTTATCCGATCAATTTGGAGACCCGTATTCGGTCTATTCAAAGTCACGGTCTTGAGTTGGAAGTTGCCCAGCCGGGAATGCGCACCGCGATCAATCTGCCTGATATTCCCGTCAATCAGATCAAACGGGGCGACGTCGTAACGGTTCGTGGGCTTGGGGAACCATGTTCCACTCTCGTTGTTTCTGTAGAAAAATCGTCGCGGCTTGATCATGAAGATCCTGCTGCACGTGCGCTCAAACACGGATCGTCGCTGTATTTTCATCACGGAACATCGCGGGTTGCGGCGAGGATTACGTTCCTTGAAAAGGGTGCTCTCGGAACAGGTCAAAAAAAAATTGCTCAGTTAAGGCTCGCCGCACCAATCGTTGCGTTTTTCGGCGACCGGTTTGTCATTCGCGATCCATCGGAGCAACACACTATCGGTGGCGGAATTGTGCTGGATCCAGACGGTGAGAAAGAAAAGTTTCGCGGTGTCACCCTGCGCGAGTCCCTGGCAAGCGCTCTCACACACGATGACATCGATTTCTGGGTTCGCGCCACAATCGCGCGACGCGGATTCGCGCTCCGAGAAAATCTTCTCAGCAAATCACAGTTCAGTGCGGACGAAATTTCTGAGGCGCTCACCCGCTTGCAGCAGCACGGCGAGATTATTTTCGGCCAAGACATCGCGGCGGATCGTGAGTTCTGGCAGAAACTCCGCGCCGAGGCGATTGCATTGATTGACGAAGCGCACCAACAAAGGCCCGAGCGCGCCGGTCTCGATCTTAATGAGCTGCGCTCGGCTTTGCGCATTCACGAGTCCCATGTCGTTGAACTGTTACTGGCGGATTTGTGCGCCAAGAATTTTACCCGCAACGGATCAATCATTGCGCGCGGCTCCCATCAACCGATGCTGCCGCCACATCTTCAAACCGTTACGCAACGCCTTCGCCAAGCGCTCTCAAAGAACCCGTTCGATCCACCGCCACGACGCGAGATCGAACCGAATCGAGACGCGCAGCTTGTTCTCCGGTTTCTAATCGAACGCGGAGAAGTGATTGAAGTAGGTGCAGATGGCTTTTTGTTGCGCGAGAATTTCGAGCGTATGAAATCGGGAATCGCTGATTTCATTTCCAAAAACGGACCGGCGACCGTAAGCGATCTGCGACAGGCGCTTGGAAGTTCCCGACGCGTGATAGTGCCGTTGCTGGAGCGGCTCGATCGCGAGGGATTCACACGACGCGCTGGTGACAAAAGGACGCTGTGTAGGACCCGTAACCTGTGAAACGATCGCGACCGCGTCTGCTTGTTGTGCCATCCCTGCAGGAAGCCTGGGAGGATGTGATCGCTCCCTGGTTCGATCAGGTTTTGCCCGGAGCGTGGCAATGCGAGCTGCCTTCGCTGGTGATCGTTCCAACGCGCGGACAGGCTGACGACATTAGGGCGCGCTTAATTGGGAAAGGCTCGTCACATTTGGGTTTGCAGTTTGTAACACCGTCGAGTTTACGTGTGCTGCTCGAGCGGGATGATGCGACGCCGACTGCCAATCCTGAACTTCTGCGTTTGCTTCTCGCAATCGCAGCCAGCGAAATGGAAGATCGGCCTGACGAATCTGAAGCGCTTGCTGCTAAAGCCATTGCACGGGCACCCGCGCTACTGTTGCGCGCGTTGGATCGCCTCGAAATTGCCGGTTGGAAATTCGACGAACTCGGGCTGCGGTCGTTTGCGCCAGTGGTTCAACGTTTTAACGAGCTGGTGAAAAAATGCGGTTTTGCACTTCGCGGCGAAAGTGACCGAAGTCGTTTGCAACAGCTTGCACTTGGCAGGCGAGAATTTTCCCATGTGCTTATCAGCGGATTCGACGGAACCCATTGGGCGGAATGGTTTCTCCTGCGCACCGCGGTCGAACTGGCAAAAAACGCCACGATCGTGCTCGAAGAACCTCGAGAAAACTTTTCCGATGTCGATCTTTGCTGGATTGGCTCCTGGGAAGAAGTCTGTGGCGAAGCACAACGCGTGTCGAGAACGACAGCGACCACCGCGTTCGGCGATTCGCTTTTCAGCGAAATGGAAATGCGCGGAGGAGCGGCAACAGCAAAGCGTTTCGATTTTCTGACCGGCACAAACTTTTCCGAACAAGCCGAAGCGATCACGCGACAATGCGTTCGTTATTTGGCAGATGAGAAATGCACGCGGCTGGGCGTGATTTTTCCGAGCGGCGGGGCTTTGCCGCGACTGGTCGCGAGCTCGCTGGAACGGCTTGAAATCCCGCATAACGACGGGTTCGGCCACATTGAGCCAGGGATTTTCGAGTCGGCGGAGTGGCAGGCTTGGATCGAATTGCAACGGGCGCCACGACTTAATTCTTTTCTACGTTTTCTAAATGCGTTGCCCGACCCGACGGTCGTATCCCGCAAAATCAGCCGGCAAGTTTTCGAAAACGTACTGCACGAAAGTTACAAGGAGGTATTGCTGGACGACCTCGAACTGCTGCGCGAATTCTGTGCCGCTCGCGTGGACGACAAATCTCAGGCGGCGGCCGAAGCTCTGCGCGCGCTGCCGTTTCTTCCTGCGCACGCCACTTTCGCGCAGTTCCTCGAACAAACTCACGCTGCGCTTGCGCATCTTGCGTGGAAGCAACACGCCCTCGAGCTCGCAAACGTGGCGCATGATTGGTTGCAGCGTTTCGATGTGAAATTTTCACGCGCGTTTTTTTTGCGATGGCTGGAAGAAACTGCCGCGACGTCAGACGCCGCGCGCTCAGCGGCAGGCGATCATCCATATGCACGCGTGCAATTGCTCACAGTGGCGCGCGCGCAAAATCAGGAATGGTCGCACCTGATCCTTGCCGGCTGGAACGAAGGGGCGTGGCCGCCGCCAGCGGGTGCAGAGTTCGCACGCGCCGAAGAAATTCGTGCTTTCAATGACAGCATGCAACAGCTCAACCAGCGTGCAGCGGGCCAGGGAAGCCAGGGCGAAGGCCACACGAGTGTGCGCGAAAACCATTCGCTCTATCTCGGGCCCAGCGAACAGCGCGCGACCGCGTTGCGGCAATTCGATGCGCTCCTCGAATCGACCAGTGAAGGCGTGACGCTCACGGCCAGTCTGGTCCAGGAAGATACGCCGGAGCGCTTCTGGAATCCGAGTGAATGTTTCACCAAGCTTTATCTCAAAACACGGGGTGAGCCGCTCACCCAAGGGACGTTGAAAAATCTCCAACGCAGCACTGCGCTGTTGCCGAGGCCAGCCGGGGTGGCGACGGATCTGCAGCAAACCCTGATCGCATTCAATGCGCGCCGCGACTCCTCTAAACCTGCCGGCGAATATGATTTCGCGTTGCGGCCGGACGGGTCGTATCGACGAGTGCCGACGCTGAGTGTGAGCGATCTCGAACGAATGGTTTCTTCGCCAGCGATGATTTGGATGAAACGTTATCTCGGCGTGGAGGCACCGGAGGATTCCGCGAATCCGTGGCCGGCGACAACCGGTAAATGGGTGCATCACTGGCTGGCTACTATTATCGAAGCGCGGGACGGAAAGATTTTCTTGGCGTTTCCGACCCTGACAAAGATCGACGAGCGCATCCGGTTTGCCGCGGACGAGCGAAGTGCGGCACTTCGGCGTCTTTGCGGCTTGGCAGGCAAAGTCGTCCCTGATTGGTGGAGCTCGGCCTGGTTGAACGCGCGTTATCTCGCGCGCCATCTCGGCGCCAAAATCGCAGGCGCGAAAGGGTGGAATTGGATCGCGACGGAGTTGGCCGTGGGTCGCGAAGGTGCGGTGAAAATCGCCGATGGCGTGAAGCTTGAGCTGCACGGGCAGATCGATTTAGCGCTCGCGGAAAATGACGCGTGCAGTTTCGCCGGAGAAAAGATCTGGATTGTCGATTACAAAACCGGTTCGGACAAGGAACTGAAGAACTCCGATCTGCATGACAGTTTGGTCAAAGGCACAACGTTACAGCTCGGTCTTTACGCCCTGGCCATCCGCGAGCTCGGCGCCGCCGAAGTGAGCGTGAGCATTGTTTCGCTCAGGGTTAAAAACATCGCGCCACAATTGTCGGTTGTCGATCTCGCACCGCATACCGACGTCTTCGCCGATCTTGCGGGAATGCAGCGCACCGGCATCTTCGGGATGAAAGGTGAAATCCGTCCGGCGTTCGGTTACAGCACGCCGTACCCGCTCGCGACGTTGCCGATCGATAACGACATTTTGGAAGATAAATGGGCGCTGACGCATCCCGCGCTCGTGCTTGAGAAAGAGGAATGGGAAACATGGTGAAGCCGCGCGACGAATATGTACGCGCTCGTTTTGCCGGCGAACTGGATCGCAATTTTTCGGTAGTCGCATCGGCCGGTTCGGGTAAAACCACTGCGATCACGCAGCGCATTTTGTCGATCGCGCGTTCACCGAACGCTGCGGAAATTTTGCCGCGTCTGGTCGTTGTCACTTTCACCAATCGTGCGGCGGACGAAATGCAACAGCGCACGCGGCAAGCTCTGCTCGAGGAAAATTTGCGACAGAAAGTGCAGACTGCATTCAACCGCGCCTTCTTCGGCACAATCCATTCGTTTTGCATGAAACTCCTGACCGACTTCGGTCATTATCTGGGTCTGCCTGCGCCGCTGGAACTGGTCGAAGACGACGACGACCTGTGGCAGGAGTTTGCACAAAACCAAACTCGAATTGGCAGGTCGTTAGGTGAAAAAGACCGGGCCATGCTTCTGCGTTTCGTGCAGGTGCGCAACCTGATGGAGTTGGGGCGACGCGCGGGCTCAGTTGCGTTACGCGCGCCCCCGCTATCGTCATGTCCGCCTCTGGATTTCGCGGAGGTCTACTCACAATCGGATAAGGGAAACGAAAACATCAGCAAATCGAAGACAGAATTGCGCGATTGGGAGATACGTCACGCCGGCGATTGGGAGTACTTGCGCTGGCCGGTTTGTTTCACCGCGCCTAACGCCAGGTTCACACAGCTCTGGCAGGAAAAATTTGCGCCGCTGCGACAATGGATCTGCGATGCCGCCACTTGTGTCGCAGGAGAGGTGCAACGTGATTATCTCAATTTCCGACTCGACCACGGACTGGTCACTTACGGAGATCAAATCGCGCTCGCCGAAGAGTTGCTGCAACATTCCGTCGCCGCGCAGAGAATTCGCGAAGAAAACTTTCGTGTCATCCTCGACGAAGCACAGGACACTGAGCCGCTGCAATTTTCCGTGTTGCTGGAAGCGACGCGCCCGCCGGAAGCGAAGGGACTTTGGTTGCAAGATCGACATTTAGGTCCCCGGCCGGGGCACTTCTGCATGGTCGGCGATTTCCAGCAATCGATTTACTGGCAGCGCGCGGACTTGAATTATTACCGAGCAGTTCATGAAGCGCTCATTTCCGACAAGAACGGTGAGAGCCTGGAATTCGCCGTCACATTTCGGCTGGACCAAAAGCAGCTCGATTTCGTGAACGAAACTTTCCGCGAGATTTTGAATAATAAGCACGGACAGGTGCGCTTCGTAGAATTGCAACCGCGGCCGAAGATTCTTCCCGGGAAAGTCATTCGTGTCCCGCTTGTCGCGAAAGAACTGTTGCCGGAAGGAAAAAAACTCAAGGACTACCAAAAGGCACGTATCGAAGCGGAATATCTTGCACGATGGATCAAGAACGCAGGGCTGAAAAAACTTTCAGCCGATTCATGGCGGGAGGTGGCGATCCTTTGTCCGCGCAAAGCCTGGCTGCAAACAATGGCTGCAGCGTTACGTCGCATTGGTTTGCCGGTGGCGATCCAATCTGAGCGCGATGTTAAAGGGGACAGCCCGGCTTATGCGTGGCTGACCGCGCTCCTTACGATCATGACCGCTCCGCTCAATGCTTACGAAATCGTGGGCGTGCTTCGCGAGATCTTCGGCGCGTCCGATCACGATCTTGCCGTCTTTTCCGAAGGGCAAAAAGCGAGATTTCGCATTGACGAGATTGTGTTGGCGAGTGGAAGAATTTCCTCGGTTTTGCGGACACTCGCAGAAATTCGCCAACGCGCTGAAGGTCTGGCGTTATTTGACGCCGTTACTTTGATCATCGAGCAAACGCAATTGCGCGAGCGTTTGCTTCTATTGCCCGCGACGGAGTTTGGCGATCTAGCGCGCGAACTTGATGCCTTGGTCGCACAAGCAGCGGAAGCAGAAGCGAATGGAATGATCCTGGCCGGGTTCGCCGAACAGTTACGCAACGATTTCGCCTCGCCACGAGCCGTCCGTTTTTCCGCTGACGACAACGCGATCCAACTCATCACTTCACATAAGGCAAAAGGGTCTGAATGGCAGGCGGTGATCGTGCCATTCCTCGCGCGCGAGCTGCGGCCGCCATCGCCGCGTTATCCTAATCTCGTAAAATCGCCTGTGGACGGCGAACTGATTATCGCGTTCGCCAAAGAAGATAAACCGAAGGAACTGAAAGACGCGATCGAGCGTGCCCAACAGCAGGAACTTGAACGCCTTCTTTATGTCGCAACAACGCGGGCGCGCCACACGCTCGTCGTTGTGCTCGATCAGGAAATCTTCTGCAATAGCGAGGGCAAACTGCCGAGGACAGCACAACTTCGACGGCTGATTCGCGATAAGGATTTTTACTCGAACGAATTCGATCAACACAGCAGCACGATCGATGAAGTCCTCGAACCTTCGCCGATGGTAGAACACGCGTCACAGAAAAATGGCGCTGAAATCGAGCCGTTAAGTTCTAGCGAACTGAAGCGCGCTACGAAACGCGCTTCGGAATTCGTGCGAAAGATCACACCTAGCGCGCTCGATTCGGGAATTCCGGCAGACATGCGAACGCGCTCGCGGCTCGATACTCTGGCCACCCTCTACGGCCGATGGTGGCACAAATTTTTCCAAGGCCTGGATTGGAAAGGTGGAATCGATTCCGCACAAAAGTTATTCGAAAAAGAATTGCCGATTTCTCCCGACGCGAAAGCCGCGCTGAAAGATTGGAACGCCACGCGCCAGAATTTGTTCAACGACGCTACCATCGCCCGTTTTCTTGCGAGCGATGAAACGTTGTTTCATGCGGAGTTTCCATTTTCGTGGCGCAGAAACGATCGCAGCGTGCTTGAAGGCTTGATCGATTCGATCATGATTAACCGCAAAGCTGGCCGGTGTCTTCTGCTTGATTGGAAAACGAACGATGTTTCCGCCAGCGACGTCGAAATCTTTCGCGAAACTTACCGGCCACAGCTAGCCGCTTATTGGAAGGCGGTCACGGAGATTACAGGCCTCGAAGTAGAAGCCGGCTTATTCTCGACGGCGCTTGGCCATTTGCTGCTCTATTCTGCCGAGGAACTGCAAATGGAATGGCGCCGGCTGGAACAACTTCCGCCCGCGCAACTGGAAAATGAAATCCAGTCGAATGCCGTCGATGGCTTTTGACGGCACAACAAAACCACGAACAAAGGCGGCCAGGGTTCCTCGTTACGCTCGTGCTGACTAACTCTCTCGGTCGCCGCGGATGAATTGCTCGACACAGCGAAAGGCTTCGTCGTCGGTCATTTGAACAGGCGGATGCTTCGAGAAAAAGGCGGAGGCGGAATGTAAGACGCCGCCAATTCCGCGATCGAGCGCAAGTTTGCAGCAGCGGATGGCGTCGATGGCGACGCCGGCTGAGTTCGGCGAATCTTCCACGGAAAGTTTCACGTCGATTTCCATCGGCACATCCCCGAACAACCGGCCTTCGACGCGGATGAACGCAATCTTGTTGTCAAGCTGCCAGGGCACGTAGTCGCTTGGGCCGATATGAATGTTTTCGTCCGCCAGACGATCGCCAATCACAGATTGCACAGCTTCTGTCTTAGACGTTTTCTTCGATGCCAGCCGTGTGCGATTGAGCATGTTCAAAAAATCAGTGTTGCCGCCGGTGTTCAACTGATAAGTGCGCACCAGTTTGACGCCACGCTTGCGAAAGAGATCGACAAGTGTCCGATGCAAGATTGTGGCCCCCATTTGGGCCTTAATATCGTCGCCGATAACGGGTAGATTCTTATCGGCAAAACGCTTCGCCCATGCAGGGTCGCTCGCTATGAAAACCGGGATGTTGTTGACAAAACCCAAGCCCGCTTCAAGCGCGCAGCCGGCATAGAAACGGGTCGCCTGCTCGGAGCCGACGGGGAGATAGTTGACCATCAGTTCCGCGGAGGAATTTTTCAATTCATCGATGATTTCTTCGCGAGTCGATTCCTTTTCCAGAGGAAGGAATGAGCGCAGGGGGTCCTGATCGGCCATATGCGGAGCGTAGCCATCCAAAACGCAACCCATTTTCACGATCGCGCCAGTGAGCTTGATCTTGTCGCAAAAGACTTTGGTGCAATTCGGCGGCGAGAAGATAGCTCTACTGACGTCCAAGCCGACCTTGCGCCGGTCAATATCAAAGGCCGCCACCACCTCAACATCAGCGGGGCGATAGCCGCCGATCTGGCGGTGCATCAGGCCGATGCCTGTGCCGTTAACCGAGGGGCCGTCATAAAAACTGATTCCCTGGACAAGGGAGCTGGCACAGTTGCCGATGCCGACAATGGCGATTCTTATTTTTCTCATTTCAAAATCGTTAACACGGAAAAACTACTTGATTTACATGTTTCGGAGCAAGCCACAAGTTAGGCCGCGTCAATCGCGATAATCGTGCCTGCCTATAGCCCGAACCAGTTCGCGATTGCAAGCCGCGAATTTGTATTATATCGCCTCCGCTTGCAAGAACTGATATAAAGGCAAAAGTCACGGCCAATCCCAGTGCAAAGGGGCCCGTTACAAGGAGATAAACCAAATGCCTTCGAAGTTTGCGGCCATCAGTATCCTGATCGTTGCCGCTTTGTCCTCTTCTTCGAAGCCACTTGACGCGGCGCCCGTTTATACCCTCGAACAGGCAGTCGTCCTTGTCCAAAAACGCAATCCCGACGTCCTCATCGCGCGCAAAAAAGTTATGGCAGCGCGCGGCGGTTTCATTGAAGCGCGTTCGGGATACCTTCCATCGCTGTCCTCCAACGGGCTGTACGATAAACGGCAGACTCAGAGCGAGACCAACCTTCGCCAGGAAGATTACAACGCCATTGTGAAGCTTGAACAGAATCTCTATACCGGCGGAGCAGTCAGCAGTCAGGTAGCAATCGCGCAGTTGAACATCGCCAAGGCAAATTATGACCTTCAGGAAACGACCAGCCGCGCCATCATGGAAGTGCGCATCGCGTTCAACGAACTGCTGCTGAACCGGGCGAAAGTCCACGTGCGCGAGGATTCCGTGCGGGTGCTAGACGAAGAACTGAAAAGCCAGCAGCAAAATTTTACGGCTGGTATCGTCGGTAAGCTTAACGTGCAGCGGGCCGAGGTGGCGCTCGCCAACGAGCGGCCAGAACTTTTTGACACGCAAACCGAGTTGAAAAATTCCTATCTGCACCTGGCCGAACTTCTCGGGATCGATGTTCCTCCAGGAGCGCAGAGTCCGCCTTTTGAGATTTCGGGCGAATTACAGTACCGGCCTAATCATCCGGACTTAAACGATTGCCTGGCACGGGCTGACGCGAATCGCCCGGCAATCAAAGCCCGAGAGAAAGATATCCAGATCGAGGACCGTCAGCACGTTCTTGACCGGAGCGCGACGCTTCCACACGTGCGCGCTTTCTCGGGATATGAAGTTTACAGCGAGCGAGATCCGGATGTCGGTCCCGAATTCAACTACGGTGGTGTGGTAGGGATAAATGCTACCTGGAACATCTTCGACGGGTTCGCGACGAAAGGACGTATGCAAGCGACCCGCGCCCGGCGCGAGGCAGCAGTGCAAGCGCTCGCAGCAGCGCGGCGGAGCGTTGCCTCGGAAGTGCGCGGCGCATTTTTCGATCTTCAACAAGCCGAACGCGTCCTGGAAAATGAAACACGAAACGTGCAAACGGCGGATGAAGCGCTCGATATGGCCAAAGGCAATTTCGCTGCAGGATTGGGAACCCAACTCGACGTACTACAAGCGGCATCAGACGTGACCCGGACGCGCACAACAAGACTAAGCGCTATCTATCTGCACAATGTGGCTCTTGCTCGGCTTGCACGCGCCTGCGGCAGTTCAGCGGACGCGCTGAATTTCGGCTCGGACTTCAAGGATGCAAAGACCGAAAATCGCAACGGGGCGCATGCTGCCGACATAGCAAATCCACCGCAAAAAATGAGTCAGCGATGAAGCGACATTACACATCTCTGACGGACTATCGCGGCGCGCCCGGCGGTCGCGCCCTACCAGCATTGGCTCTATTCGGTGTCGTCCTCTACTCCTCGATGTTGAACGGCGCTTGCGCGGTTACCTTGGACGATGTTCTGAAAACCACCCTGGAAAAAAATCCTGCTATCCAGGAAGCCAAAGCTGGGCTGGAGCAAGCTGCCGGAAAGCGGCTGGTTTTTCGCTCCGTCATCTTGCCTGATTTCCGGGTGGGTGTACCGGCTGGCGTTCAGGCAGGTCACCGTTCGGGTGAAAACGGAGTAAAAGGCTTTGGGATCGGACGCGGCTGGCTTACACAGACTTTGTTCGATATGGCTGTTCCCCCGTCGCTTAGACGTGGAGACATTGAAGTGCTAATCGCCCAACAACAATTGAATGTGACCGTTGTAGAGCAGTTGCACGCGGCGCGACTGGCTTTTTACGCGGCACTTTACAATCGGTCGCTTGAATCCATTAGAGACGAACAACGACAGAAGCTGGAAGAGAATGTCGCGACCCAAAAGAATCGGTTCGAAGCGGGATTGGCCAATAAGAGCGCGTTCACCAGTGCAACTGTCGAGGCCGATCAGCTGGTCCGGCAAATTGAGAGCGCCCATCGCGCATATCGAGACGCGCAATTGAAATTGGCAGACGCCATGGCGATCGATCCTGCACGATCATCGTTGCCCGAACCGGAAGGCAAGCTGGAGTTCGTTCCGATGCGTGTCGATTTAGCGTCGGAAACGGCGGCCGCGCTGCAACGAAGGGCCGATCTCAAACTCGCGCGCCTTTTTGTGGACGCTGCCAATCAAGACCAACGGATCATCGCTGCTGGCTATTATCCTGCAGTTGTGGGAAACATTCGCGGCGAGTACGTTCCCATCACAGGGATTCATCGTCAGGATTCAACGAGCAAGACGCAGGATTTCATCGGATCGGAGGCTGTTGAAACAGCGGCATACACGTGGCGGGTGATTGATAACGGCAAAGTAGGCGGCGCAGTGTTGAAAGCGCGTGCGGCACGGGAAGAAAACGAACTGACATGTCGAAAGCTGGAAACAAATGTCAGCCGCGAACTCTCGCGGATCGCTAACAACCTTCAGGCAATCGACGCTCGCGAAACATCGCTCGCAGATGCCTCCATTGCCGCAGAGGAAGGCGCCCAAACAGTCCGGGAAAATGTCGCCAGTGGTCTTGTCTCGCCGCTTGAGTACCGCATTACTCAAAACGCCTTTTTGAAAACCAAGAGCGGTTTACTGGACGCTCTTTATCAGCACAATCTCGCACTCGCGGAATGGGACCATGCCACTGGCCGTTATTTCCAATTTTCAGACGAATCTCAGGGCTCGCGCATCCAGGGCAAGTGATTTGCTGAGCGTTGAAGCGTTACATCTGCTCTGCATCAACGCTTTACGATCGATCCAGTAGTAGGGCGACAGCTTTGCGCCCGTTTGAATTCCACCGCGAATCGTTCAACGGTCGAACAGAATCTTCGCGGCAGGTGTCTTGGCAATAATGCCCTCGAACATCTACGAGCAAGTTGGAACCACAACCGCAACGGCTAGCCACGAGGTTATTGCAAAGAAGAGCCGCGAACGGCACACTAGTTCTTCAAAATTGAAATTGCCGAAATCGAAAACAATCCTGGCACTGGGCGGACTGTCGCTCGTGTTCCTTTTCGCGCTGACATATTTTCTTCTCATGCCGGTGGCGGAAGTGGCGACGGTGCGTCGCGGTACAGCCATCTCAGCAGTTTACGGAACCGTGAGGATCGAGCCGGCATTTGTGGTGCGAGTGCGCGCGCAAAATGATGGTTTCATCCGGCTGGCGGAAGATTTCTCCGCGGGTCGCGGCGCGATCGGGAAGAACGTCGAAAAAGGCCAATTGCTGGCGACGATCGCGGACCAGGAAACGTCACGCCAATTGAAACAGGCGCGTGCCGATTTGCAGGCTGCCAACGACCGAGCGGCGCTTCCGCTGCCCTCTTCGGAGTTGCTTAAAGCGGCGGAGGACAATCTGCAACGGCTCGAAAAAGTAGTGGGTTCAGGCAACGTGCCGGCAGTCGAGTACCAGAAGGCGAAAAGCGAAGCCAACCGATTGCGTGGCGCGGTGGAAACAGAACGCATCGAACGGGATCGAAATCTCAATTCGCTGGAGGAAACAACGAAAAAATTGGAAGCCGAGATGAAGAATGCCGAAGTGCGTTCGCCGATCGACGGTATTCTCACAAACGTTCAGACGATCGACGGTGAACTGGTCTCAGACGGCAACGAGCTTTTCACTGTTTCTTCGCGCAAGACCTACGTGCGTGGCGAAGTCAACGAGGAAGACGTGGGGGAGGTGAAGCCCGGGATGAAAGCCAAAGTGCAATTGTACGCCTACCGCACGCGCACGTTCACGGCGAGCGTCACATCGGTTCAGCCAGCTGCCGATCCAACCACTCAACGCTACACCGTGGTACTGGAGATGAATGATCCTCCCGATAATTTGATGGTCGGAATGACAGGTGAAATGAATATCATCACCGGCGTCCACGAAAACGCCTTGCTAGTGCCAACGCGGGCGCTGCTTGTGGATCAAGCGTTGGTGGTGAACGGCGGAATTGTGCAGCCACGAACGGTCAAAGTGGGATTTCGCACTTTGGATTTTTCCGAAGCGCTTAATGGCCTGGCGGAAGGTGATCGTGTAATCCTTTCCGACCAGGACAAGTTTCACACGGGTCAACCGGTGCGCCAGCGCATGACTACGTTGCCGCCTCCTCCGACGGCGCCATGACCCCGCCGCTTTATATTGCTCTGCGTTTTTTGACGCATCGCAAGCGCGCGCTGCTTCTGAGCCTTAGTGGTGTTGTATTCGGCGTCGCCATCTTCGTTTGTACCCAAGCGCAGACCCAGGGCTTCGCTCGCTATTTCATCGACTCCAATATCGGAGCCAACGGCGCGCTGGTTCTCAGATCGCGTTTCCGGCCCCGCTACGAACCGCTGATGGTGGCAGCAAAAGGCGCTAAGGAACCGATGGGCCGTCGTCTCTACTTTGAAGGCATCACTAATCCCAATGAGATTATGCGGGTAAGCAGGCAATTTCCCGACGTGGTTTCCTGTTCACCAGTCCTGCGCGGAACGGTCAACGCGCGCTCGGGATTTGAGAACGCGACTGTCGATCTTTACGGGATCGACCCCGCCCTGCACGCACGAACCACCGATATTCTTCACCAGTTGATTGAAGGCAACTTTGATGACTTTCGGAATAATACCGGCTCGATTATTGTCGGTTCGCGGCTGGCGGAGCTGCTTCAGGCTGGCGTCGGGGACACGGTGCAATTGCTGGCGCCTAACGGCGAATACTGGCGATTCACGGTTGCCGCGATCGCCCGCGCAGGAATCGGCTCTATTGATTCAACCCGCGTTTATTCGCATGCCAGGGTCGCACAGGCCCTGCTGCAACAACCTTCGGGCGCATCGATGATCATATACAGACTGCGCGACCGGGATCGTGCGCCGGAGTTGGCCAGTCGATTCGAAACACTGTTCCAACACAGTGCTCTAAGCTGGCAGCAACGCGAGGAAAGCACGCTGCAACTCTTTCTGACTTTGAGAATGTCCGTTGCGATTACCGTTTCGCTCATCATTTTGCTGGCCGGTTTCGGTATTTTCAATGTGCTGACGATGTCTGTGCTCGCGAAAATTAAGGAGATCGCCATTTTGCGTTCCATGGGTTATCGCCGCATCGATATTTCGTCGATTTTTCTGTGGCAAGGCGCGCTGATCGCTGCGGCCGGATCATTTCTCGGATGTGCGCTCGGCGCATTGATGACCTGGGGTGTGTCGCATATTCCCATTCGGCTCCGCGGCTTGCTGTACACAAATTACTTTTTGGTCACATGGGACTGGCGCCATTACGTCTTCGCGACGCTACTCGCGCTCCTGGCTGTTTTCATCGCCAGCTATGTTCCCGCCCGTCGCGCGGCTGAATTGGCGCCCGTTGTTACCATTCGAGGGTCGAGATGAACGCCGAAAACTGTCTTAGTTGTGAGGGAATCGAACGATATCTGGGCGAAGCAGAGGAACGCGTGCACGCGCTCCGTGGCGTGTCACTAGACATCGAGACCGGAAGCGTCCACGCCGTTGTGGGTCCTTCCGGCTGCGGCAAAAGCTCGTTGCTCTACGTTCTCGGGCTGCTCGATGTGCCAGATGCCGGCCATGTCTCAATCGAATCGGAATCGATGTCGGCCCTGAGCGATGACGAGTTGGCATTTAAAAGGAGCCAGTTCATCGGGTTCATTTTCCAGTTCCATTTTTTGATGGAAGATTTTACTTCGCAGGAAAACGTGATGATTCCGATGCGCAAGCTCGGCCAGCTTTCCGATGGGCAGATGCGCGAGCGCGCGGCCGATCTTCTCGATGGGGTAGGCTTGGGAGACAAGTTGCGGAGGCAAAGTCGCCATCTTTCCGGGGGCGAACAGCAACGCGTGGCCATCGCCCGCGCGCTCGCCAACGATCCAAAAGTTATTCTAGCCGACGAACCCACAGGCAATCTCGATACCGCGAACTCCGAGCGCGCTTTCGACTTGCTGCGAAATCTGGTGCACAAACGCGGGAAAGCCCTTTTACTGGCCACGCACAATCCGGCGATTGCCGAAGCGTGCGATTGGATCCACGAAATGAAAGACGGCAGCGTTATCGCCAGCCAGCGGGGCGCCACTCGCCGGTCGATTTCTTGAGCCCCTGTGCTTAACAGTCGCTGTACGAACGGAGACTGAAGCGCCGCTCAAAGTTGGCATGGCGCGACGGCATCGTTAACCTCAAAGGGATGGAAAACATCCTGCCAATCTTAATCGCGGATGCACCCGGAGCGCTGACCGAATTGTGCGGCATCAACTTGCTTGAACGTTTGCTCCGCATTCTGCAGCGACTGGGATTTCGGCGCGCCATCATTTTTTCGAGCACGCCGGAAATCGTTGAAGCTGCTTTGGCTAAGCGCTCATGGGCGCGGGAGCAATTGACTACCCAGCTTGTGTCGACCGCGAGGGAACCTCTTACCGTCCAACTGCTTTTGGAACAAACGGCAGAGCGCTTCCTAATCGTGCCAGCAAATATCTATTGTGACGCCCGACTGCTCGCCGCCCTCTGTGCTAGCAATTCACCCGTCGCACTCGTCGATTCAAATCCACCAGAAGTGGCGCGAAGTCTGATTCGAAATCCATGTGGTCCAGCATTGATCACCAGGGAGTTTCTTTTTGCTCTTCCACCAGCAGCGCCGTTTCTTAACGAACTGATAAGAAAGATCGATCACGGCAAGATCGACGTCGTCGACGCCGCGAAACAAGATGATTACATCGTCACCATGCGTCGGCATGTACGGCCACTTTGCTTTTTTGCGCCGCGGGAGCAGGACCGGCGCCTGGCTGAACGCATCATTCTCAATTCCGCCCAAAATGGAACGCTCGACTTGCCGGCTTACCTTCACGCGCCGATCGAAACGCGAATCATCACACTTCTCTGTAAAACACCCATCACGCCGAACCAAATTACGCTTGGAGGTTTCATTATCGGATGCAGCGCGACCGCGGCATTCGCACTTGGCTGGGTCGGGCTCGGAATACTTGCTGCTCTTATATTTGGCATCGTCGATGGACTGGACGGGAAGCAGTCGCGCGTCAAAATTGAAACGACCGAACGTGGCAAATGGGAGCATCACCTCGATTATTTGGTCGAGAACTCATGGTGGGTGGCGATCGCTTTTCATTTGTGGCGAAGCGGCCAGTTTCCGAACGCGTTCTATTTTCTCGCTTTGCTCATCGCATCGCACTTACTAGCTGAATCCGCAAAGCGCTGGGCAAAGATGGTGAAAGGTCGCCTGCTGGATGACGTTGCCCCGTTCGACCGTGCTTTCCGGCTGATCGCGGCCCGAAGAAACATCTATGTTTGGATACTCGCGTGCGGCTTCTTGCTAAACGCTTTCCCGCAAAGTTATGCGATCATCTGCGGCTGGGCCGCCGTCAGTGCTGTCGTTCATCTCGTGCGTTCCATCTGGGTTTGTAATGCCCCGCGATTTCGGATCGTCGATACGCGGACTTGAAGAAGTGTGAAACATCGAGGGTACACGCTTTGCCCGCGCGATAATTTCCCTGCCGAGCACCGCGATGGGCTTCTCCACGAGAAGGGAGGCACTCACAGCGCAGTAAACACCGCAACCGTCCTGGCACGATTTCTTGCGGTAGTTGGCGTAGAGATCATCCAAGTTCACGTCCATGATGTGCTTGTCGGTGTGCACCATGCTGCAAACCCAGAATTTTCCCTGCGCGGAGACGAAGAATAATTTGTAGCCGGCCGCACACGTCCACTCGACGTGCTCGCCGCGGAGGAGACTGCGTTGGTAATTAAGGATGGCCTCGCTGGTATGAATCTTTTCCCCATGCCGCTTTCGTTGGATCATCGAATCGATGAAACGCTCGAGCTCTTCGCGCGGCCCGCGATCGACGCGAAACCGATTCAATGGGTCTGCATGCACGAGCCGAACTTCTGTGGGGATTCCTCGCGACAAACCGGTCTCAAGCACGGCTTGCGCTTCGGGCAGCGTGTCGGCACAAATCACGCCGGTGATATGGAGGCTGATTTTTGAATCACGGAAATAATCGAGCTTGGGCAAGACGGTCTTAAATGACTTTTTCGTGATCGGACTCGGCGTCATTCGATCAACACTGATCTGCATGACCTGCAGGCCGGCATCCTCCAATCGTCCAACGAGCTCACGTGTAAGGAGGAAACCGTTAGTGGTCAAGCTGGTGGCAAAGCCCAGTTCGCGGCAGTAGCGAACGATTTCGACAATAGCCGGATGCACAAGCGGTTCGCCGCCGACCAGAGCGATCCGCATTGTGCCAAGCTCGCGAATCTTCCGTATCCATTTCTTCAAATCGCCGAGACTCGGATGCGGCCGGCTGTTGTCGTACTCAGTGCAATAAGCACAATCCAGATTGCAACGATCGGTGACATAAAGACTGCACTGCAGCGGTTTCCGGTCGAAAAGCCGACTGCCCGACTCCAAAATGTTATAGCCGGAAAATTCGCGGCCGATCTTGTCCAGGAGCTTCATGCCGTTAATCGCGAAGATTCAGCTTACGGGCTAGTTACCCGCGGCGCAATTCACTCAAGCTCAATCTCTGCTGAGTCCAAACGGACAGAGCAATGCCAGGCACTGACCGGATGGCCGCGACTTACAAAATTAATGCACGCGTGAAATTGCGCGACGGTTGGCCAAGCCTAGCGCATCCGATAAATCACGCCTTCAGCGGTGTGCGCGACGGGCTGGTAGCGTTCCTGCAAAAGTTTGGCCAGAATTGGAAAGTCTCGTACTGGATATAATGCGCCGGGCTCGGAGTAAAGATCGACAATGTAAGCAGGGGGATGCTTCTTAAAATCTTGTTGGAGCGTGGTCCAGGCGCCGGGCAAAATCCGGCTGCGGGTATCCAAACCCGGGACCGGTCCGCCGAACACTGATCCCGTGAGTGGAAACGTTAAGATATAGCGACAAGCAGGACGTCGTCGTGCATTGAGATAAATTCTGGTTTTGTGGCCCCAGACGAAAATCCTGTCGTTCGAAGCAGGATGGTCGAGCAAATAGCGTTCCGTCTCCAACGGTTTGCGCTGCGCAGCCAGCCCTAGCCAGTGCGAGATCGAAAAGGCAACAATGGTGAGCGCCATCCAGGCGTACGTGATAGAAGGTCGTAACAACCAGTGCGGTGGTCGCATCCTTTCGGTCCAAAGCTGCGCGTAGTACGGCGCGGCCAGCAAAGCAAAGGGCGGAATCAGTTGGATGTAATAGTGCTCGTAAAAGCGCGCGCCCGCTGCAACGCCGATCATCGAGGCAGCAAGCAACCCGAGGAGCGCTGTTCGTTCTGCCGTTCTCCCAGCCCAAATCTTACTCTTATCCCGGCACGACATTATCGCTCCGATTACCAAAGGCAAACAGGCCGCAACGAAGGCCAGCGTAGTCACAATTCCCTTCTGCCAAAACACATGTGGAATGTCGTGATCGGCAATCGTCCAGTAGAACGCGTCATGGAGGATGCCTTGTTTCCAAAGGACGAACGTTACAACACCGAGGGCTGCGAAAAATCCTACCGTGAGCACAGTTGCCTGAAAGATCGAATTCTTTGGCGTCAAACAGCGGCTAGCTCGATAGCTCGGGAGGAGTAAATAGGTGCCGAGCGGGACCGCTGCTATGGCGGCAGGCTGTTTGAGCAAGAAGCCTGCGCAAAGGAGCGCGCCCGCCAGGAAGAGTTCTGGTCGCAGCCGCAATGAACTACAACGGAGCCCGATCGCCCATGCCCAGACGATCGCCAGGTTCATAACCATCTCGCCGTTGAACGCCAGGTTTTTATAGCTGGCCCAAGCTTGAAACACGCTGTACAAGAGCGCGGCGATTACGCCGGTTTCGCGATCGAACAGTTGTTTACCGATAACGTATAGCCCGGCCATCGTGGCCAGCGTCCAGATCAGCGAAAGTATGTGTAGCGCCATCCAATTGTACTGTCCCGCGACTTTGAAGAGCGCCGCATAGGTCCAGTAGAGCAGCGGGGGCTTGCGATCCACCGCGTCAATGTAGGGATGGCCTCCGTCGACGATCTCGTTCGCTATTACACAATATCCCTTCTCGTCATCAATCGGGAATGGATGTACAAGGGACGGGAGGCGAACCGCAATCGTGAGGAGGATAATCCCAAGCGCGGCTAAGCAAAATCGTTGCGATCTATGAGTTGGCACACCGATCGTTGTGCAAATTAATTTCCGGGTGTCCTCGGCTTAAGAGAATCGTAAATACCCGTAACTTTTTCAAAAACATCCTTAACTGTTATTGCTTGCATGCAAACGTTGTTGCGGCAGACCGATTGCCGATTGTTGTAAGCGTTCACGCACGGGCTGCACGCGATGCCTGCCCATATGGCGGTCGCGTTTGGCGATCGCGCGGCAAAAAGCGCGGGCGTTTCCGGTCCAAACAAGGTGACGACGCGAATCGGCGTCATCGAGGCGAAATGAGCCGGTCCACTGTCATTCGTCACCAAAATCTCACTGCGCGTATAAAGCACGAGTAATTGCCGCAGAGTGGTTTTTCCGGCTAGCGGAATGACACGGCTCGAACCGACCTCATCTGCAAGCCGGTTATTGGGCCCGGCTTCTGCCGGAGAACCGGTAAATCCGATAAACAAGTCCGGATAGCGTTCGAGCAGCCGACGCGCCAGTTCGACATAACGCAGCGCCGGCCACCGCCTCAACGGCAGCAAGTCGCTTGCGTTCGGGTTGAGCAGGATGAGCGCCGCAGAACCGATGCGAGGATTTTCGCGCTGGAGCAGGGCATCGATTTCAGCAACTTCGGACGGGGAGGCCCGAAATCTGGGGAGTGTCTGATCTGCAGAAGGCGTAAAGTCGAACGTCGGAAGCACAGCGGGGTCGCGGGTTAATGCTGCAACCATCGCTTCGAACATCTGACTTGTATGGAGATGAGGATTGTATAAAAGGCGGTGCGTCATTAAATCGCCGCGGTACGGTCCATCGCCAAAAAAAGTATGAAACCCAACACGCGATTTAGCGCCGGTTGTAAACGTCAGAATGGCGGAAAAGCGTGTCAGGAATTCCAGATCAACGACCGCGTCGATGCCGATTTTCCGGGCGTGAAGCACCGCTTGCAGCGCACCAGCCGCTAGTCCAAATAGACTTTGTGTCGGAATCGTTATTACATTCTCCTCGGGAACAATTTCCATGGCGTCGAGAATGAAGCGATTGTCTTCGAATACGACGAAGTAGACGTTCTCACGTCCGACCATCTCGGTTGCACGACGAATTGCAGGATAAGCGAGAACGGTGGAGCCTTGCTCCGCGAACTTAACGAAGAGAATGCGCCGAACTTGGCGTGGCCCGGATGGCCGGGTCGATCGAAAAATTTTTGTGAAAAGGGTTAGAATTGCGCAAAGCGGAACACCGATCCAACGATCGGCCCGTTGCAAAGTCGGAACGCCTGCGGGAAGATCCATTTTCTAGATGCTTCTTAGGATCGCGAATGTAAGGCAGATTGTGTGCAAAGCGGCTAATCTTTGCGAAAAAATTTTGGCGGTCCGAGCAGTCGATTGTAGCGTCGCCGACTATATATGACCTCGAATCCTGATGTTGAGTTCCGTTACATCGAGTTTCGCTGAAAGATGAACCGAGGCGTTCTTTTCCATGACATATAACCTTGAAATCGCACAAGCCCATCCCCCGCTTCGCGAGGAATCTGTGAGCATCGCTGGAGGCACGCTAGACGTTCCACCGTCTGCAACGGATGCGCCGGCGCGCGTAGACGAGACCGGAGTAGAACTCAAGCGCGGCGCCTTCTTGAACACGATCGCGATGTTGGCGTCGAATTTTCGCGGCGTCTTTATCTTTCTCGTGGCGCGACTCCTCGGACCGGCTGCCTTGGGAACGTTTTCGGTTGCCTGGGCGAATACCGATCTGGCCAGCAAAATTGCGGTCTTCGGACTCGACAACGCCACTACGACTTTTATCGCCCGTTCGCAAGCGACCGGCAATCTCGCGCGCAGTCGCGCGCTGTATCGGGCAGCCGTTGTTCTGGTTCTAGCCCAGTCGACTCTCGTCGCCGCCATCGGCATCACGGCCCTGCAAATGTTTGGCGATCGATTGCAATTTCCGCGCGAGATGCTGTCCGCGCTATCCTTTGTGCTCTGCGCGCTGCCGGGGATCGCTTTGTACCGCGTTTGTACTTCCATCTCGCGCGGCATGAAGGTGATGAAGCACGACATCTACTCGCGAGGCATGACAGAGCCTGCCATCACGACGCTGGCGCTCTTGATCGCGCTCGGCTTTGGATTCACAAAGTTCGCGCCGGAGGTGGCCGCCGTTTCCGGAACCGCGGCTTCGGGAATTGTCGCACTTATATTTGCCTCAAGACTCTTCAGCGGTTTGACAGCGCGCGACGCCGTCTCCATTTGGACCGAAGCAAAACCATTGCTCGCCTACGGCGCTCCCATCAGCGTTTATCAGATGCTTAACGCGTTCATCCTGCGGCTGGACGTGATCATGCTGGGATGGTTCATCGGCCGCGCTCCGGGGGTGACCCTCGCCACGGTTGGCGTTTATAGTGCCACGGTTGGGCTTGCGAGCGGCCTGCGCAAGGTCAACCAAGCGTTCAATCCGATCTTTGCCCCAGTCGTTGCCGGCATGACTGCAACCGGCGATCAGCAACGCGCCGCCGCCACCTATGCTCGTCTAGCCGAGTGGATGCTTTGGATTCTTTTACCACTGGTCGCCGTCATGACACTCGCCGGATCAGTGATCTTACTGATCTACGGTCCAGCGTTCATGCAAGGCGGCGCCTGGCTGGGGATCGTCGGAATCGCTTGTGCCACGAACGCGTTTGTGTCGTTAGGTGAGACCGTAATCATGGTGCAACGTCCGCACTTGAACCTGCTAAATTCTTCGGTCACCTGCGCCATAGCATTCGGCGCAAATCTCTGGCTGATTCCTCGATTCGGAGTGACCGGCGCGGCGTTTGGCATCCTGCTGCCCTACGCAATCCAAGGGATCTTGCGTTACGGCGTGCTGCGGCTGGTCTTTCGATGGCGCAATCCGTGGAGTAGCATCCGTCCACCGATCCTTACCGCAATCATAGCTATTGTCCCAGCGTTGATGTGTCGTTTGTTTCTGGATGGGATCGCTGGACAAGTCATGGCCGGTCTTGTCTTCCTCGCAATTTTCGGCGTTGGATGGTTACACCACAGGCGCTCGACCAAACTATTGTGATGAAGCGGGTCTTTCTCACTGGTGCCAGTTCTGGCATTGGTCTCGCCATTGCTAAATTACTTGTGGCGCACGATCACGAGGTCTGGGGCACATCGCGCAATTTGGAACGGATCCCCAAAATGCCGCGATGGCATCCGGTCTGCCTTGATTTGGTCGATCCGCTTTCCATTGAGCGGGCATTCAATGCCGCGCTTGCGGAAGCTAGTTACTTCGACGTTGTGATCAACAATGCCGGGGCCGGTCACTTTGATCCTGCTGAGTTTCTTCCCATGGAAACGATTGCGAGCCAGTTTCAAATTCTGGTTTTCGGCCAAATCCAATTGATACAGCTCGCACTGCGCCACATGCAGGCACGTGGCGAAGGTTTGGTCATTAACGTCACTTCGTTAGCTTCCCGACTTCCAGTGCCGTTCATGGCGGCTTACAACGCCGCGAAAGCGGCCATGGCATCTTTTACCATGTCGATCCAGCTCGAGCTCGGCAACTCCCGCGTGCACGTTGTGGATCTTCAGCCGGCCGATATCCGCACGGAATTTAACCAGGGCGTGATCAAGAGCACCAAGGCTAATCCCCGCTACGACGTAAAAGTCGCGAGGACTTGGGAAGTCGTCGAGCGCAACATGAAAGGCGCGCCACCCCCGGATCTGGTCGCACAACATGTTCTCAGATTAGTCAGCGCTGTTCAGCCGCCGCCGCGTATAACAGTTGGCGATGCATTCCAATCAAAAATTGCGCCTCTGATTTTCAGATTTCTTCCGCAACGGGTGCGGTTGTGGGGATTGAAGAGGTATTACCAGATATGACTGCTATCTCTGAAGCGGTCATCTTGATGGCCGGCAAGGGCTCCCGCCTTCGCCAAGGCTACGTCGGGCAGGCGGACCTGCGCGGTTCGGATAAGAATTTCCTAAAGCCGTTCGTCCCAGTGCTTGGCCGTCCGTTGATTTCGTACGCGTTAGATACCCTGATCCGCGCAGGGATCACAAGCGTCAACTTTGTGGTCGGCTACGAAAGCGAGCGCATGATCGAGCAGGTCAAGCGATTGATTCCTTCCGTCCTCAGCGCCTCCTTCATCGAAAACCGCGACTGGCAAAAACAGAATGGCATCTCGCTTCTTGCCGCCGCTGGCCACCTCAGCAAACCCTTTCTCCTCACGATGAGTGACCATCTTTTCGACGCTGCCGTCGTCGATTGTCTGCTCGATTCTTTCGATTCCGATTTCCTTAACATCGGGGTAGACCAGAAACTCGATTCCATCTTCGATTTGGAAGACGCGATGAAAGTCCGAACACGGGGAAACAGAGTCACCGACATCGGGAAAAAACTGCGCGATTACGATGCCATTGATATCGGGCTGTTTATTTGCCCACTCGAAATCTTCGACTATCTCGAACGAGCGAAGTCCGGCAGCGGCCAGAGTGATTGCAGCCTCGCTGATGGAGTTCGGTTGATGGCCCGCGACAATAAAGTCCGTGCCATAGATATTGGCGAAAGCTGGTGGCAAGACGTGGACACCCCGCAAATGCTGCAACATGCAGAGAGACAGATGGCCAAAGGGATGCTAAGCGCGCTGACCTAGGATGGCTCATCACTGCGGAGCTTGGCGCCTGCGGGCGATTACGATCGCGGCTCGCGCGTTACAATATCGCCGCCACCATTACCCGCCCTGATCACGGCGATTGCGCTGAGGATCAGGCTCGCGCCGGCGACAATCGTCCAAAGATTAAGGATCCAATCAGCCAGGCCGAGTAGCGCAAGCAAAAGAAAAACGAGGATTGCCATGTCACGTTTTGTTAACTGAAAGAGCCACCACACAAATCGTTCGCCTAGATTCAGTAAGCCGGAGTGCCCGATCATTGCACGGTGTCTCGCGTAAAACGATTTATGCAACCCAGACGAACCAACCGCCATTTTGTTCTTGCCGAGTCGCAGGAATAACTCGTTTGCCGTAATCAGGACAGCACACACAGCTCCTTCTCTTGAGCGATGAAGCCCCAAGCCGAGACTGAGAACGTAAAGAAGGCTTGCGATAAAATCGCAAAAGTAATCCAATCGTTCCCCGAGCTTTGATTCCAAGTTCTTGGCACGCGCGATTTCGCCATCGCAACCATCAAGAATACTAAACACCTGAAAAATGGCCGCGCCGATGACGATGCTCACGTAATCGCCGCGTAGCAAAAATACACACGCGATTAACGGCAAACCACAGATCGATATTGTCCACGTGCTGGGATGGATGGGAAATTTGAGTAGAACGCTCGTTATCCGACGGGAAATCGGCCGGTTCAAAAACCGTGAAACGAAACCGTCTTGGGGCTTGCTCATCAGGTCAGTGTTCTCTTCAAGCTTCGATATGTCTTGCAGCGCTGTTTTGCAATGTCGTTGCCCGAACATTCATAATAGGTGCAGACAACGAGGAGCGGGAAAATCAAGCATTGGTTCGATGTATTATTCCAAGTGTCATGGTAAATTGCCATTGCCTGGCATTTTCAGGTTTCCGGCCAACTGCCACGCGCCTTCGGTTTTGCTTCTGTTGCTCGTGGCTGAAGGCATCGACGTTTTTGCCAAAGGAAGCGTTAATTTCACTATCGGCAAACTCGTCGACGACTCTGAAGCGTTTGAGCGTTTTGTAAGGCTCGTGGGCCGACGGCGGAATATTTACGTCTGGATTCTCGCGCTCGGGCTTATCCTAGGCACTGTGTCCGGAGTCTTCAAACTCCTCGCCTAGTAGGAAGCCGTCACGGCTGCCGTTGACCTGGCACGCGTGGCCTGGGCACTGTGGGCCTTCCGAACTCAGAGTGCACCCCGCTAGATTCGACACGCCTTCTCCTTTGTCTGAGCCGATCGCTTCCAGCAGGGTTAGGAACTAGCCTGGTTGCTTGACACCGCGTCTATGAATGTGATAGGGGAACGAATGCTCGATCTCCAGCAGGTCCTTCGCGTTTTTGACACCAAACCGTGGGCTGCGCACCTGTACGTGACCGAACAGTGCAACCTGGATTGCCATTATTGCAACGAGTTCAACAACTCGATTCCGCATCCGGCCCTGGCTGATCTCAAGAAGTGGATGGACCACATTCGGAAGCTCGACGTCATGCGCCTCGGTCTGCAGGGGGGCGAACCGCTCAAGCATCCGGACATTGTGGAAGTAGTCCGTTACGCAAAATCCCTCGGTTTTTGCAAAGTGAGCATGTCCACAAACGGGTTTCTCCTGAACCGCGAGCTGCTCGCGGACCTTGAAGGAGCGGGCCTCGCTGAACTGCAAATCTCCGTGGACCGGATGACGCCGATCGCGAGCACACGCAAAGCGATGAAGTCGATCGTGCACAAGCTCGACTGGTTCAAAGATTCGAAGATCAAGCTGAACGTCAGTGGCGTTCTTTTCAAAGAGACGCTCGATGAGATGGGACAGGTGATAGACACTTGCCTCGACTTGGGCATCCCGGTCCATGCGCGCGTGGTCCACGACGATCTCGTGCACGAACGTGCCTTGCGCGATGCAAGTGCGACCGAGCCGCTGCTCCGCTTTCTCGAGTACCAGGAGAAACTGAAGCGCAGCGGCGAGAAGATTCACTCGAGCTGGAACCTTTTCGCTTACCAAAAGAAGATGCTGCGACAGGAACCGGTCGAATGGACCTGCATCGCGGGTTATAAATATTTCTTCGTCTCATCGACCGGCAAGTTCTGGCTCTGCAGTCAGGTGCGAACCGAGAGGCACATTCTCGAGATCACGCGGGAAGATTTGCTGGGCTACAACCGGAAGAAGGATTGCCAGGCGAGATGCGGCGTTTACTGCACGGCACAAGCCTCACTGGCCGTGAGCCATCCCCTGCAATACGCCGGCCGGGAAGTGGCGGGGATGCTGGCAAGTCGGGTGTCAAGGATAGGGCGTCGCGGGCCCGAGCGCATTCGTGATTTGACGGCCGACCAGCAAGACGAAGCGCCGTTTTACGAAGCCCCGGCGGCCGTAGGTTCATTTGGCAGTCGTTGTCAGCAGGGTAACTGTTTGCGGTAAATTCGATACGTCTTGTAGCGATTCGCTCCGATCGCTTCCAAAAAACGATTGATCATGAAATTGTCTTCAAGCGTCATGCTCAATTCGCCGGTGATGCCGCGCTTGATCATCGCTTCCTCTATGATGTGCAGCACGAGCATCTCGGCCAGCCCGGCGCGGCGATATTTTTCGACTACGCCGAGAGCGATGAGGCGCCCTTTCCGGACACGCCTTTTGTAGCGCAACAGTTTAATCAACCCGATCGGCAGACCGAAACGAGTGAGGCGACCGTTGAGATCGCGCAACACAACGTTGATGTCCGGCAAACACAATATGAATCCGACAGGCTCATTGCCGATCTCGGCGACCCAGGCAAACTCCGGCACAATCAACGGTTTCAGTTCCTTGGTCATGAAGTCCATCTCCGCTTCGGTGAAAGGCACAAAACCCCAGTTCTTTGCCCAGGCCTGATTAAAAATTTCGCGTAGCCGTCGGCTTTCGCCGCGCAGGTCTCTCAAATTCGCCGGACGAATCGCGACAGACCAGCGCTTTTGCACGCGCGCTGCCAGCCGTCGCAGTTGCGTGACAGCCTTGGACGGATCGGCAAACCACCAGGCGTACCAATCTTTGGCTTTGGTAAAACCGCAGCTTTCTATTAGCTCTCGGTAATACGGTGGATTATGCGCGGTCAGGATTGTGGGCGGAAACTGGAATCCTTCGATTAACAGGCCGCAGACGTAATTGATGGAATAATCAATCGGACCCATAATCTCCGTTCGGCCCTTTCGTCGAAGCCAACTCGCCGCGGCTCCAAAGAGTGCGTCGGCTACGTCGCGATCTGCGATAGATTCGAACAGGCCGAAGCAACCGACGTTTGCCTGATGCAGCGCATTATAGTTCGGATCATCGCTGGCCATGATTCGACCCACGATCTCGCCGTTTTTCCTGGCCAGAAACAGCGCGGCGTCGCCATGCTTGTAGAACGGATGCCGGTTCCGATTTAGAAATTCTTTGCGCTCGATGATCAGCGGCGGCACCCACGCCGGATCATTGGCATAAATTTGCCAGGGGAATTTGATGAACGCATCACGCTCGCGGCGCGACTTCACCTCTGAAACTTCGATATTCAACAGTTAGAAGGCAGCACTTGCACGTCATTCCGAGCGGAGTCGAGGAATCCCGTGGCGCAACTTAAAGATTAACTCATTGGGATGTCTCGACTTCGCTCGACATGACAGAGTAGGGAATGCGCCATTTTCTCCTGACGGATAATCAGATATCCGAACAGTAAGTTCAGCGGGATCAGTTCGAACCAAAAGTAGTAAACCGGCTGGCCGATAAACAGCAGGACAAATAAAACCAGCATACGCGTATTCGTCATCAAAAGTCGCCACCACCTGAGAGTCTCGCCGGCCAAATCCCGATAGCGCTGTTGCAACCAACCGGGGATTTGACCGTGGAACGCTGCGTTCACGTTTTCGCGCAGCTCTTTCAGATGCGGCGCGAGGATTTCCTGCTGGAACGTGAAGTTTGAATAAAGGGCGAGAAGAAGTTTATCCCACGAGTTTTGTTTCCAATTCAATTTTTGGTAATCCAGGCGCAATTCAGAAGATGAATGTAATTCAGTGCGCGCGGCACCTGTGAAATAGAGATACGTACTACGGTAATAATCAGCCGCAGCCCCTTGTAATGCATGACTGATCCCTGCCCCGAGTGCGAGAAACCAGATCGCCGGCGAGGCCCCTTCGAATACATAACGAAGCGTTAAATACAGATAAATGCTAAGGAACACCAGATGATCGGCAACGCTGTCAACGATGCGTCCTTTGCGGCTTTCCTGATGCGTTAAGCGGGCGAGCTGACCATCCGCGTTATCGAGGGTATTCGAGCAAACATGGAGCACCATGCCCGCAATGTTGATGCCGAGAACGCGGTAAAAATAAAGATGCCCGGCAATAACGCCACAGATGCCCGCCAACAGACTGACGCCCGACGGTTTGAACTTTAGCCGCGCGAAAACCTGAGCTAAGCGAAAGCCTATCGGCCGATAAAAATGAAGATCCAGGAACCCCTCGACTTCGCGCGCTTTGAAAGTCGATTCGATCTTGGGGGCTGCCGTGTGAATAATCTGTGCCGGCATTACGAACTCATCCTCACCGCCAGCTCAGTCATTTTGCAGCGCAACCGGAAGGTGGTCGCCTTGATTTTCGAATCCGCTTTGAGGGTGTCATCGAGAATATTGAGCGCTTCATCGAGATCGGCGCGGGTATGTTTAGCAGTCACGCAAGCACGGAAACAAATCTTGTTTTGCGGCACCGCTGGGTAATCCACCGGCGCAACCCACAAACCACGCCGTCGCAATTCGTGGCCTAACCGATACATGCGTTCCCGGTCGCCGATTACCAGTGGCATAATGTACGTTGTCGACCCTCCGGTATCGATGCCGACGTTGCGAAGTTGCGTGTGAAAGTAATCGGCGTTCTCCCAAAGTTTTGCCCGCAACTCCGGCTCGCGCGTTCCGATTTCCAGCGCTTTCAAAATCGCCGCCACTACCACGGGCGGCAAAGCGCACGAATAAACATACGGGTGCGCGTAAAAACGCAGGTAACGAAGGGTCTTCTTCGAGCCGGCCACAAATCCGCCCAGCGCGCCAAAGGCCTTTGAAAATGTTCCGTAAACAAGCGGTATACGATCTTCCACACCGAATTTTTCCGCGGCGCCGCGACCGTGTTCGCCGCAAGCGAGCATTGAGTGCGCTTCATCGACGAAAACACTCGCGCCGTGCGACTCTGCGATATCGAGCAGCGCCGGCAGGTTCCCGAAATCGCCGTCCATGGAATAAATTCCTTCCATCACCACGAGTTGGCGGCGACCCTGTTTGCGCGCCAGCGCCTTGTCGAGCGATGCCGGATCGTTGTGCTCGAATTTGTCCGCGCGACATCGCGAAAGCGCCGCGCCGTCACGCAAACTCAAATGCGAGCGATTATCCAGGATGGCTACGTCGTTTTTGCGCAGCAAACCGGAGATGGTTCCGAGCGCGCCGCCAAATCCGCTGTTAAAAAGCATGGCGTCCTCGCGGTTGAGGAACTTCGCCACCTGCCGCTCAAGCTCGCGGTGCAGGTCCGTCATGCCGGAAAGCATCGGCGAACCGCATGCGCCGAGACCGTGCGTCTTTAACGCCGCCTGCGCTGCGGCGATGACTTCGGGATGATTCGCCAGGCCGAGATAATTGTAGGAACAAAGGTTGATTACCGAGCGCGGCCGGCCGTTGTAATCGATAGTGGTGCGCGCATCGGCGCTGGCGAGCAGTTCCGGTTCATAAAGTTCCACCGCGAACTTGGCTTGGCGCATCCAATGAGTGAATCCGGGCGGCGCCTCGAGCGGATCATTCGTCTCCTGTGCCAGAAAATTACTCAGACTGAGTTTTGCCGGGTTCTGATTCATCCCAAGATACACCGTCTTTCGCTCGTTGCCGTCCCTGCGGACGGTATGTCCCAGCAAAGTTGAGCGTTTTTGTGATTCACAAATTCCTTACGAAGTTCTCCGCCGCAGCGGTTCCGTGTCGGGGCAGCCAATTTAGCGAGTTTCGGGTTTAGGACAAGACTTTTGCTGCAATGCTGGCCTTGCCTACACGGCGTCCGCAAATCACCCGTTCGCCCGATTTCGCACGGCGCTATTTTCGCGTCGTCCGGAAAACATAATCCCAAAGCGGCGAGCTGATGCCGTATCCAAGGTGATCGTCCTTGAAATGATGGCGAAGATGATACTGCTTTAGCCAGAGCCACGCGCCGCGTTTCATGGCGAGATGGTGCGTTGAGTAATGGAGCATGTCATAGCAGACATAGCCGAAAACCAATCCGCCGAACACGGCCGGGGTAAGGCTTCCAAAAACCAAAAAGAATAGACCATAGAAAAGAAACGCGAGCGGGATGCTTATGACTGGCGGCATAACGAGCCGTCGCGCATCATTGGGATAATCGTGATGCACGCCGTGAATCACATAATGTAATCGTTTGCCCAAACGAGTTTTGGGTTCGTAATGAAACACGTAACGGTGGATCAAGTACTCGATCAGCGTCCAGAGCAAAACGCCGAGTAAAAACAGCGCTGTTGCCGCAACGACCGACAATTGGCGTTGCCACAGAGCTACGTAAAGCATGTAGCCAATAACTGGGAGGTACAAAATCAGCGGAATGACCGGATGCACCCGGGAAAAAAACTCCATGAAATCGCTCTCGAACATCCGGACAGTTTCGTTCTTGTTCGAGACGTAGAGACGCTCTGCCATGGCTAAAACCTAATGGGCCGGGCGCTCAGATCAAGAAACGACGTGCCTTCGTCGAGGGAGTCGCTCAAGGTGGAACGGTCGGCGCGGCGACTCCGCAACGCGTTGACAATTGCGGCTCCGTCGCCTGGAATTTCATCTTGCGCCTTCGGTAAATAAACATCGGCTTGAAGATAACCCGATCCACCTCCGTTAGGCTGTGCGCTCTCAAGTAGTCTCATTCGCTCCACTCGCGAATACAGACTGTATCGCCTGTCAAAAACGAACTGGAAGAGCAGGCGGCTCCAAGAAGAGTGATACTTCAGATTGTTATAAAACTCCGGCGCCATGGCACGCAACTTCGGCAGATTGTTCCATGGGATAGACGGCAAATCGTGGTGCTCGTTGTGATACCCCATGTTCAGTGCAAGCCAATTGATAGGTCCATAATAACTAAACGTCTCCTGGTCAAAATCGTAGGTGTAATGCTCCTGGACCCAGCGCGCCCCTACCGGATGTAGCCCAATGGAAAAGAAAAACGCGAACACGAGATAAAGAAACCCGGGCCAGCCACAAAAATAAACGATCGCCACATCGTACGCGACCGCGCACGCCAGGTTAATGGAAAACCAGCGGTCCCACATCTTGATTGCTTTCAGTCGCGGCGGGCGCGTTACCTGAAAAAACGGGAAGAGCATCAGCCAGATCGCTTTCCGATACCATGAGTTGCCCACCAGGCGCGCCTCCCAATGGTTCGCTAGGTCCGCGTCCCAGTTGTAGTCGCCCTGGTGCGAATGGTGCTTCAAATGAAAAACGCGAAAGCCCATCGCGCCCGGAGCGAGGTTTGGAAGATCGGCTATGATCGCAACCATTTTGTTCCAGCTTTTGTTCCGGAAAATCAGGTTATGCGTCGCGTCATGAATGATGACGTAGTTAGCATGATTGCCGAACGCGCCGATGCAAAAAGCTATAAGCAGACTCAGCCACCAGTAACCGAACCCCAAGTGCCCCATTCCAAACGCGATGGCCGTTTGCATGGCCACGATCGAGAGAGCGATCAGCGCAGTCCACGGATTCCGCACCATCAGTTGGCGAACTTCGGGATGCGCGTTGATGATCGCCCGCGCTCGCCCCGGATGCGGCTGCTCAGTTTCCGATTGGTAAAACGTGGCCTGCATGGGCCTTCAAACTATTGCATTGCAGGCGCATCCTCAATCGCGCTTTTTCAACGGAGCGCCGCCGAGCAGCGGCAGGACAAACAGGTTTGCCAGGATATCAATGATCAAGCCAAAGAGGATTACGAGGCCGAACCGCTGCGTGGGCGGAAAATCCGAGAGGGCGAAGATCGCGAATCCAACAGCAAAGATCACGTCGGAATAAACGATGCCGCGCCATTGTTCTTCGCGTCCGGCAACCCAGGCGGCCCAGCCTTTTTTTCCGTCGCGTTGAGCGCGCCGTACGCCAAAGACGAGATGGATCATCGAATCAATCGCTATGCCGATGCAAATGTTTGTGGCTGGCGCCGAGATGACGTCCACAGGCACATGAAACCAGCCGATGCCGCCCAACATCGATAGAGGCACAAGCATCAGGCTGGCGATCATGGCCAGCGCGCCGCGCACGGACCGCGCAACGATCCACGCAATTACGACGAATAACAGATTCAGCCAGAACAAGCCCGTCACCAAGCTCTCAGCGACGAGCTTCGCGAGGCGTCCTTGCAAATAATAAATGCCGCCAACGAGATTCACCTTAAATCCGTACTTGCGCAGACGGCGCGAAGATCGTTGACAACATCGACACGGTACTTGGTACGGTGTGCCTCGACCATCCGTAGCGTGAACACCGTTTCTCTTCGGTCTTCACTCACAAAACTTTTGGCTACGCGCGCGTACTTCGGTTGCGACATGATCTCCATCATTTTTTCGTAGCTAATGAGAAACGAGAACGGCGTGCGATCGCCTTCGGCCAGAAGTGTCGGCAGCGAAATCACAGTCCCGACATCTTTTTCATTCTCCAGCGCGCCATGGAGCCGCCACATCTTTTGATAAGCCTCGTCGGTGTTCAATCTGCTCCCGTTCGATGCAGAGACCACTAACGTCAGCGGGTTCGAGCCACCGGTGCGATCCACATATTCCAGCCCGTCGCGCAATTCCGTGCCTGGCTTGAAGTAATCGAGCAGGCTCGGATCGGTGTTCACTTTCGGGAGGCCAAATCCCAAAACGACTCCCAGCACAATGACGCCCAGCGACAGCAGCGCAAAACGGCGCGACCAAAATGCGTGCGTGGGTTCTACCTCGACGAGTTTGGTTTTGCGCGGCACGGCCCAGCGCAGGAACGACGGATACATCAAATACGCACACGCGAACGCGACGACGCTACCGAGCACGCCTCCAAATCCCAACTCGCGCAGAGGTTTGGCCTGCACGATCAGCAAACTGGCAAAGCCTAATGAGGCACAAACCATCGACCAGAGCGAAGGCGGAAACGTCATCCGCCACGCATCCAGCGCCAGATCAGGCGACTCTTTTCCGAGGCGATGCGCTCGATCAGCCAGCGTCTGCCAGTTGAACGCCATGTAAATAAGGTGCGATAACGCCACGATGAACACGATGGTGCCAAGGTTGACCGTGAGGATGCCGATCTTGTCGCCGAGGAGCGATTGCAGCAGCAGCGTCAACAAGACGGCGCTCGCGCAGGTGCAAAGCATCCCCACGAACAACCGGACGGACCGGAACAACGCCGCCATCGTCAAGCCAAACAGAACGATCGCCGTCAGCGTGAAGTAGTGAAAATCATGTTCCAAACTGCGCCGAAGCATTTCCACCACGTACGGCGGGCCTGCGATATGAATCCGGAAATCGCGCGCATCCAGCTCATGCACGATTTGCTCAAGCTTGCGGATCGGCCTTTCCGTATGCCTCCCTTTCATAAAAATGATCACGTTGCTGGCCTTCCGGTCGGGCGCGATCAACAACCGGCTCCAAAAAGGGCTCTTGATCGCGTCTTCGAAGCTTTTCGGTCCCTCTGCCAGGCTTTTGACCGCGCTCACTCCGCCGATGGTCCGGACCCGCTGCGTGAGTTTTTGAATTCGACCCAGATATCGCGACGAAGAAATATCCCGCGACGACACCGTCAGAATCACTTCCGGCTGGGACGGAAACTGATGCTCAATCTTCTTCGTCTGCTGGATGCCGGGATCGCTGGTTGAAAAGAAAAAGTTTTCATCCACCACCGGCCTGAGATCCACAAATTTCGCGACCAACGCGAACAAGACGCCGGCGATCACCAGCATCAGCCAGTGCGCTCCTAACGGGATTCGAACCCACTCTCGAAGGCTCGCGATGTTGCGCAAACCCGACACAAATATGCGCTAGGCTGCGCGTTACGATGGAAAATTCAAATCGGCGAGTTTGCACAACTCGCGCAAGATTACGCAGTTCGACTGTCCGAAAAGCAATCAACCAGCTTGTTGCGCGCCTTTTCTCCGGCAAACAATTATTTTCACATTTCGATCTCGCCAGATTGCATTTTTACGTCGCTCCACGCTGAACCACTTTATTCGATCTTCGTTGCAGAGGCGCATCGCGACACGCCTCGACTTTCTTCTCAAAAGGATGTAGAAAGGTCATTTCGATGCCGGGCACAGAGTCAGTTTCACATGGCGATCTGATTGTTTGCGCGTGCGGTGATCAGGAATATACGGCGCATGACGCAATCGACGCGGTCATTTTTCGGGGCGAACTGGACATAAAATGGAAGGAATTTCTCGATGAGGTCGAAGCTGAAAAACGCGCGGATGAACTAGACCTGGATTTAGACGACGCCGCTATTTCCAGTGCAGCGGAGGCTTTCCGTTACGAATACGATTTGATTACGGCGGAGGAAACGGAAAGATGGCTGGCGGATCGAGGCCTCACGTTTGATGATTTCACGGACTATTTTGCCCGGAAATATTATGCCAATACGCTTCATGAAGAGGTTGTTCCGGATGAAATAGAATATCATTCCGCGCCGGTCGAATTGCGCCAGTTGTTCCTCGCGGAATTGATTCTGTCCGGAGAACTGGACCGAATGATCAGTGATTTAATGTGGCGCCTGGCCGCACTTTGCGCCGGACAGGAACCAGCTCCAGATGCGATCCTCGCCGAGAAGCGAAAATTCTTGCATCGGAATGGCATTGAATCGGCGCAACTGGCGAATTGGCTGGAGAAACTGCAACGTGATTCGAAATGGTTTGATGAAATGCTTACCATTGAGGCAGCGTACCGGAAGCATTGCAATACGCTGCTCGTCCCTGAAGCGCGTCAACGTGAATTGATGGCTTTACGATTGCCTCTAACGCGATTCGAAACTGAAGTGGTCGAAGTGGAATCGCACGACGCAGTCCAGGAAGCGCTATTTTGCGTGCGTGAAGACGGCATTTCGATGGAGGAAGTTGCGGCTGAAGGGCGTTATCCGTACCGACGCACTGATTTTGTATTGGAAGACCTTCCCGTTGATGCCCAGCATAGATTCCTAAGCGTATCAGCCGGGGACGTGCTCGAACCGATCGCGCGGCGAGACGGATTCGAGCTATGTCGCATCATTAAAAAGATCGAGCCGCAGCCGGACGATCCAAGCGTCAAATCACGGATCGATCAACGACTGCTAGATCGACATTTTTCCGAGCTCACTAGCAAGTACACCCAGCGACGGCTTGGGATCCCTGTTCCACCGGAGTGAAGATACAAGACAGCGAAATCCTGCGGCGCTCATCGGTGTTTCGCTTTGTTTCCGATGAACATTTCGGCGCGCTTGAGACACTGCTTGAAGAAGAACATTATGAATTTGGCGACGTGATCGTAAAACAGGGCGATCCGGCTAATTCATTTTACGTCGTGACGCGGGGACGCGCTCGCGCGCTGAAGGTAAAACCCGAGGGCGGAGAAATCCCCTTGGGGGTTCTAAAACCAGGCGACTCATTCGGGGAAGCCGCATTGGCTGAAGGTGGAACCCGGAACGCGACAGTGCGCTGCAGCACGGCGGTAGATGTCCTGCGAATTGATCGGGAGGATTTTCTGCAGCTCGCGCGCCGCGTGCCCGAGTTAAAGCAATACGTCGAGAGAACTGGTCGCAATCGCGCCTTGCAAAGCTTCCTCTACCAATTCAGCAATTTCGGCCGCCTTCCGACGCCCGTCCTACGCAATGTAATTGACAGGTTAAAGCCCCTCACATTTGAAAAAGGTAATCTGATCATTCATGAAGGAGATGATGCTGGACCTCTCTACATAATCGAAAAAGGGCGGGCCCGCGCTTTCGCGGGCGTCGATGGGCAGGTACGCAATCTCGCGTTTTATCGAGAAGGAGATTTTTTTGGTGAGCTGTCGATCCTGAATGGATCGCCGCGCGCAGCGTCGGTTGAAGCATTTTCGGACTGCCAATTGTTAGCGCTTGAACCCCAGTCGGTGCGGGATTTGCGTCGCCGATTTCCCGAATTCGACAAGCTGTTGAGCGAGCGGCTCGCAGCTTATCAGGTAAAAACCGAAGCACGGATTCCGCTCGATTTTACGACTGAACTGTTACCTGCGGAAACGCAGGTGCAGAACAAAGTGGAGCTCGATGGGGAACACTCCGCTGAAACCCAAGACAAAGGAGCCCCTTTTGCTGACGAGAAGGGCCTGTTCCGCAAACGCGGCAAGCGCATACGCAAGATCGAGCACATCACACAAATCGACGAGATGGACTGTGGTGCAGCGAGCCTCGGGATGATCTGTCGCCACTTTGGTCGGAAAGTGAGCCTGGCGCGCATTCGGCAACTCTGTCACACGGCGACGGACGGCACGAGTCTGAAAGCGCTTTCTCGCGCTGCAAACGAGTTAGGGCTGGCAGCGCGCGCGTTGAAAATTTCACTGCGCA
Source organism: Candidatus Udaeobacter sp. (assembly GCA_036499375.1). Classification (GTDB taxonomy): domain Bacteria; phylum Verrucomicrobiota; class Verrucomicrobiia; order Chthoniobacterales; family UBA10450; genus Udaeobacter. The sequence goes on along the minus strand of DASYDV010000066.1, from coordinate 25,184 downwards.
ATCTCCCGGTCATGCCGCTGCCGGCAATAGTGCATTGGGAAGGCAATCATTGGATCGTTCTTTACGACGTGGACCAACAGTTTGTCCGCGTGGCTGACCCCGGGAGTGGTTTGCGGAAACTTCCACGTCGCGAATTTGAAGAGAAGTGGACGGGCTACGCAGCGCTGTTCGATTACACGCCGGCATTTGAACAAGCTCCGGAGAGCAAGCCAACACTGGTCTGGGTGCTTCCGTTTCTCGCGCGCTTTAAGGTGATTCTGCTCCAGGTATTGGGATTGGCTGTCGCAGTGAGTTTTCTTCAACTGCTCTTCCCTGTGTTCACCCAAATGGTCGTGGACAAGGTCATAGTCGAAAACGACATCGGCCTGTTGAAGATAATCCTGCTCGGCATGTTGGCAGTGATCGTCTTCGTGCAAGTCTCCACCCTCGCTCAGGAATATTTGCTGGCCTTTGCGGCCGTCCGAGTCGATACGGCGGTTCTCGATTTTTTGAGTCGAAAACTGCTTTCCCTGCCGATGAGCTATTTCACCAGTCGCCGGACAGGCGACATTCAACGCCGCCTGGAAGGTGCCAGGCAGGTTCGGCAGTTTGCCGTGCAACAAGGAGTTGGCGCGTTGCTGGCAGCAGTCTTTCTCGTGGGCGCAGTCATTTTAATGGCGATGTACAGCCCGCTGCTTACCATCGCATTTCTGGCGACCACGCCTCTTTATGTCGGGCTGATGATTTTTTCGGTGAAGGTCCTTCGCCCCTTGTATCACGGCGTCGAGGAAAGCCAGGGCAAATACAGCTCCCATCAGATCGATGCCATTAAGGGGATTGAAGCAGTGAAAGCAGCGTCGGCCGAGAGCGCATTTCGCGACACAATGCTGAACGAATTTATCTCGGTCTCACAAAAACTGTTCAAGGCGACGTTCATCGTAATGTCGTGGGATAGCCTCCTTCAGACCATCGGTCTTCTCTCTACTGCGATTTTTCTCTGGGTCGGGGCTACGCAAGTCATACAGGGGCGCTTGAGTGTGGGTGGCTTTGTCGCATTTAGCTCACTGACTGCAATGGCGTATGCCGGAATTTTGCGAGCCCTTGGGGTTTGGGACAACATGCAACAGGCCGCTGTGCTGCTGAATCGATTGAACGACATTTTCGAACAGGAACCGGAGCAAGGTCATGATCGCTCCCGGCTGGCGCCGGTTCACAGTCTCGAAGGGCGCGTTGAGCTGCGCGGAGTCACCTTCAAATACGGCGGACCCGAAGCGCCTGATATTTTGAAAAATATCACAATGGATCTGGCGCCGGGGCGGATGGTGGCATTCGTGGGCCGGAGCGGCTGTGGGAAAACGACTCTCGTCAAGTTAATTGCCGGCCTGCTGGAACCCACGGAAGGGGCGATCTTTTTCGATCATGTCGATCTAAAGACGCTCAATTATCGGGATGTGCGCCGGCACGTCGGCACAGTGCTTCAGGAAAACCACATGTTTAACGAAACGATCGCGCGGAACATCTCATTTGGCGACCCGGAGCCGGACCTCGATCGCGTGCTTGCTGCCGCTCAGGTGGCAGCCGCGCACGACTTCATCATGCGCTTGCCGCTCGGTTACGAAACAAAAATTGGCGAATCCGGTCTGTCTCTCTCGGGCGGCCAAAAACAGCGCATCGCCATTGCTCGGGCGATCTACAATAATCCGCCGGTTTTGATTTTCGACGAGGCGACCAGCGCGCTTGATACAGAATCGGAACGCGCGATTCAGGAAAATCTCAGTCGATTAATGGCAGGCCGCACGACCATTGTGATCGCGCATCGGTTAAGTACGATTCGTGAAGCACACTCTATCGTGGTGCTGGAACAGGGAAGTGTTGCCGAGATTGGAACTCACGATCAGCTGATGGCACAGCGCGGCTTGTATTATTATCTCTCAAGCCAGCAATTGGGAGTCTAAACCAGCACCTCCATGGGTTCACAATTAACCGAACGCGGCTCACTCGATGTGGAATCCGAAATGTTGCCACAGGAGCCGCCGCCTTGGATCATCCGCTCGACGGCCTGGATATTGCTGGCAGCATTTTTATTCGCGCTGCTGATAGCTATCGTGATGCGATTGCCCGAGACGGTAAGCTGTCCGTTCGTGTTGGTTCCCGCTGCCGGCACCGATCCAATTCAATCGCCCGTGCGAGCTATCATTAGCCATGTTGGAGTGGACGAAGGTCAACCTGTGAAAGCTGATGAGGAATTGTTTGTGTTGCGTTCGGACGAGATTCGCGGTTTGGATACTCAGTTCCGGACGCTCACGGAGGACTTACACAGCAAAGAAGAAAGCCTCGCTCGATATGAGACTGCCTATGCCCCGCAACTTGGGATCAAAAACGCAGAGATTGAACAGGCAAAAAGCGAGATAAAATTTCGTGAGAACCATGCCAGCACGAGCCGGGAGCTGGTTACGCGCATGGAGAAACTAGCCAAGCTCGGCGGCGAATCCGAAATCGACCTTGTAAAACTGAAGCTCGACTTAGCCGGTTCGGAAAAAGATTTGAGCGTCGCCCAAAGGACCTTGCAGCAGGTGAATCTCGACCGTGAGAGAATGGAAACGGAGCATATTCGCCAACGCGCCGAGCAGCAGTCCGAAATTGAAAAGTTAAAGATGCGCATCGGCGCTTTAAAAGCCGACTTGAAAAATGCCAACCAAAACTTACTGACAGTTCGGAGTCCCTATGAGGGCGTGATCATTTCCATGGATGAGCGCACAGCGGGCAGCGTTGTGCAGCAGGGCCAGGTGCTTTGCCAGCTTGCGCGGAAGGATGCTAAACCACGCGCTCGAATGACGTTGAACCAAGCCGGTCTTCCAAAACTCGCCGTCGCGCAGCGCGTCCGGTATTTTTTTCAAGCTTTTCCATACCAGCGCTATGGCACGGTGGCAGGAAAGCTCGACTGGATCAGCCCCTCAGCTGTCACTTCCAGCGATGGCTCGTACTTCATCGCGCTGGCCTCACTTGATCGTTCGGAGATCTCTACGCGCGCGGGACAAAGCTTGCCCCTGCGCGTTGGGATGAGAGGAGAAGCGCACATTATCATCGGTGGTCGGACGATGATCGAATATGCATTTGAACCAATTCGGCAGTTGCGCGAGAGCATCAGGCAATAATTTCAGGTGCAAGAATCACCATCCAGACTAAGGCTCGAAGACCTTACTACGAGCAACCCCGCCATGGAGCGTTGCCTGCAATTGGCGGCGCTCGCCGCGAAGTCTGACGTTCCCGTGGTCCTGCTTGGAGAGACCGGCACCGGCAAGACCTTGCTGGCCCATGCGATCCATAACTCGTCAATGAGGGCACGAGGGCCATTCATTGCCTTTAATGCTTCGGCAATCAGCGACACACTGCTCGAGAGTCAATTGTTCGGTCACGAACGCGGCGCTTTTACTGGTGCGCAACAAAGCATTAAAGGAAAATTCGAACTCGCCGATCGTGGCACGATTTTTTTGGATGAAATCTCCGAAATGAGTTCCCTGGCCCAGGTGAAAATCCTGCGCGTTCTCGAATACGGCGAATTTGAGCGGCTCGGTTCCGAACGAATGCTTACATCCAATGCGCGGATCATCTGTGCGTCGAACTGTTCCCTGCGGGAGCGAGTAGGGCATGGAAAATTCAGGGAAGATCTTTATCAGCGTCTCAATGGCCTCACATTGCTCATTCCTCCACTGCGCGAGCGACTGGAGGAATTGCCAGCGTTGATTGCGGCGGAATTGAAGGCGGCTGGATTAAAGGAGGGGAAAAACATCGACGCCATTCATCCCGAAGCGATGCAGAAGCTGCTGCATCATGAATGGCGGGGAAACCTTCGCGAGTTAAGCCACACGGTGCGCACTATGACTTTGTTTTGTAATGGTTCGGTGATCCTGCCCGAGCATGTCGTCTTTCCCCCTGATTTAAACTCCGATCGAGCTTTTCTTCCCGAAACAGGCAAATCGATTTCCGCGTTCAGCAGCAATAATAAAGAGCATGATCCTGATATCGACCTTTCTCTGGACGGGGCCATGAAAAGGCACGTTCAATTCGTCTATGAGCAAGCAAATCGGAATCAGCGACGGGCGGCAAAATTGCTTGGTATTTCCCGTTCGACCCTCGCACGTTATTTGCGAGAGGTGGCTAAGAAATGAAGCACGATTTGTTTTGAAATGAGTCCACGTGGACTTAAAATCAGCCCGACCGTCCGCTCTAACTGTCCCAGAGGTGCGCTGATTCGCGGTCTGGAAATGCTACACAAGTGCTTCTCGTTGAGTGGCGAATAAGGTGACCGATCTTATTCAACCAAGTCTTGCGCGGACTTGGCACGGATGCTGATAACATAACGAACCAAAGTGAGTGCATCGAAGAACAAAAAAAATGCGCCCGCCGGAGAGTCAGGAAGCCAAAAGCCTAAGCGCAGGAAAGAAAAATTGATTCGTCTGGATGACCTGATTCCAAAACAGGACGTTACGGGCGGGCATCAATTGCTGTTCGGTGTCACTGACACAAGACAAACAACAAACAACCCGACAAAGGGAAAATAAGAAACATGCAAGACAAGAACAAGAAAACCAAAAAACAGATCAAAGTCCGTGACCTCAAGCCATCAAAAGACGCCAAAGGTGGTGTCGTGGTAACCGGCCCCGGCCACGGCGTCACCGGCCCCGGCCGCGGCGTCACCCGCCCCGGCAACCCGAATACATAAGGTTAAAGAGCCGTACCCTGGTTCGACCCCGCGGTGCGGTTTTTATTAATCTCTTCCGCACCTTCTCAGCAAGACAACCCAATAAACCAAAATGGCGGCGGTTCCCCCCAGTCATCGCGGGCGGCTGTGCTCAGAAGGGCGGCTCCGAAAGTCAATAAGCTTAGAAAGCTGCACCGTGGTTCGACCCGGCGCGGTGCGCTTTTACAACGACACAGCACCAGCAACAAACAACCGAATAAGAGAGAGCTAAACATGCAAAATAAGCAAGACAAGAAAAAGAAACCCATCAAAGTCCGTGACTTGAAAGCATCGAAAGACGCCAAGGGCGGTGTCAGAACAGACGTCAGCGTTAGTGGCACGGCGTTAACAGGGGGGTAACTTTGCCCGCCGTCCAACGCCCCGGTAACCAAGATTAATAAGGCTCAAAGAGCCGCACCTTGGTTCGATGCCGCGGTGCGGTTTTTTACGTACACCGCTCAGCGCCGATTTTGAAGACGTTTCGCTATCCTTGCCAGGTAGTATCCTAATTTGATCCGGTTCCGCTCCATTGCGGAAACTCACGATTACTCAAGCGTTGGGGCGGTGAGCGAATGGCTGGAGTCCGCGGTGGCACAACAGGAAGCCGGCAGAATAGTTCGAGGCAACTGCCGCACGGCAGGCAAAGCAAATTCAAGCCCCACCACAAGCTTGAAAGAGCAGGCGTCGCAAATCCAGAAAGTGAGCGCCCACCTTGAAGTGAGCAAACCAGCACAGCGCGAACTGTTCTCGACAACCAGTAAGCAGCGAGAGTCAAAGCGGTAATGTGCAAATGGTCGTCACACTTCGCCGTGTTGGCGGCTGCTCTTTGTCCCGCTTCTCGCCCACCACTCTTGAGCTCTCCCAACTTTGCTCGTGTGTTCCGATGACGTTGCCGGCCTGCATGCAAACGCGAATCACGGCACCATGTGGACAACGCAAAACTTGGTAAGCCTTATTAGTGGCTACGAGTGGTGCCCGTGGTGTCAGTGCCGCCTTTGGTGGGTTTGGATTTGCCCGCAACCCCGCCGCCACCTTTGACGTCTTTTACTGGCTTCAGATCACGAATTATGGCGTCCTTTATGTCCTTTTTGACTCGACGCCAAGCGGATCGAACTACATTGATGTTTACGATTTGTGACTTCATGCTTAACCACGTCCTCAAATATTTCGTAGTAACGTTTTAGCGACGAGTCCTGGAGAGAGCAAGCCGAAAAGCCGTTTGATCGCGTGCGTGACCTAATGCGAACAAACGGATTACCACTCTTTGAATCGCCTGCCCGGTAGTGCGTCTCGATGACACTACCCAACGTCATCATAACGCGAGTCACAATCTAACGCCGCCCAGCCGTTGTCTGCATCGTCCAGTTTAGGCATTTAGTCGATCACAAAATTCGAGGAAATCTCGGACATCGCACCGCGTATCCCTAACGTACGGTGCGCCAAGTCCAGGCCGCCGGGAAGAGCCCGGCCTCCTTTTCGAACAGATAAAAGGTATTGCACAGGAAAAACCCTGTGTGGAGAAAAAGGAAATCTTCCAATCTTGACCGAACGATCGAATCTCAGGAGCATCTAAAACGTCTTTGATTTCGACAGATGGATTTTTAATACCGTTCTTATTTCCAAAAGAACGATGCGTAACTCATCAGTAATGAATTAAGCGACCCTAACGGGATTCGAACCCGTGTTACCGCCGTGAAAGGGCGGTGTCCTAGGCCTCTAGACGATAGGGTCATCCGGCAACTGCCGGTCGGGGACTATCGGAATTACCATCATTCGGCGCAAGGTGAAATGCGATCAGATTTAGACTGCGTGGACATGTCGCACCACTCCAGCAAGCTGGCTCACTTGCAGGCTGTAAGCTCCTGAATCAGCCTGGCTGTGCGCACCGTTGCGCCCTGATGCGCGCTCAAGGCCACACGGGCATTTTGCACGAGACGCTCGCGCCGACGACTGTCGCGGAGAAGCTCGGCAACAGTACGCTCCAACGAGTCAGTATCGCCAACCTGAATTGCTCCGTGGTTTGACACCAGTGTCTTGGAAAGCGTTGCGAAATTTTCCATGTGCGGACCAAACACGATAGGATTACCGGCCAAAATTGGTTCAACCGGATTTTGTCCCCCGTGCGCGGTGAGGCTCTTTCCGACGAACACGACGGTTGCGATGCGGTACCAGCGTTGAAGTTCGCCCGTCGTGTCGAGGAGCAGGCAATCCGCATCGCCTCCTCCACGCGCAAGCGCTTCACTCACGAGGTCGACACGGAATGGAAAAGCACTCAATCTTGCGCGGATTTCTTGCATCCGCTCGACGTGACGCGGCGCAATGAACAGGCGTAACGCCGGAAATTGCTGACGCAGCTGCAGAAAAACTCTGGCCAGCATTTCTTCTTCTCCACGATGCGTGCTGCCGCCAAAGAGAACGGGCGACTCCGAGTTCACGGAAGGCAAAAGGTCCCGCAGGGACGGTGCTACAGATTGGCTTTGTGCCTGAACGTCAGTGTCGAATTTGATGTTGCCGGTCACACGGATTCGGTTTTGCGGGATTCCGAGCGCTGCCCATCGCCCGATGTCGTGTTGTTCTGGTACACACACAAAATCAAGAAGCCGGAACATTGGCGCGACAAGAAAACGAAACCGGCGATAGCGTCGCTCCGAGCGCGGAGACAGCCGAGCGTTGACCAGCGCAAGCGGAATACCGCGCGTGTGCGCTGCGGCGGCGAGATTGGGCCAAATCTCTGCTTCGATCAGAACGATCCGCGCCGGCCGAATCACCGAAAATGCGCGGCGCATGATTGGCCAATAATCCAGCGGCGTGTACATGACTTCAATCCAAGGCGGCGCGTTCTTGCGCCCCAAGGCGAATCCCGTTGTCGTGGTCGTGGTCAAGGCGCAATGCAAATCCGGTTCGAGTGCTCGCAACGCATTCGCCAGTCTGAGCGCTATATTTATTTCGCCGACGCTCACGGCGTGCAGCCATGTTAACCTTTCCTTCGAGAGCCGATCGCGGGTCTCCCGGTCGTAAATCCCGAATCGTTGCCAAAATTTTTCCCGGTAGCCGCCGCGGCGAATCATTTTGCCTAGATAACGCGGCAAAAAGAACAAGAGGCCGATCGGCCAAAACAGGTTGTAGATGAAGCGGATCATGCAACACCGAAATTCTTCGCGTGCTCGCGACTTACTGTCGGAGTTGCGGATTGCGCATCGCGGATTGCGGAGTGGCTCAGAAAGAGGACCTCGGTTGCGCCATAAGTTTTCTGCCGAATGACGTGCCACAGTTGGTTTTCAGGGACCGCTTCACTCGGTCGCTTTTCAAAAACGAAAATACCCTGTGGCTCCAGCAGTTGTGACAGGCGTTTGTTGTTCAAGAGCTTCTCGGTGTGACTCTCGCTGTGCTTCGTTTTTTCGTACGGCGGGTCAGCAAAAATGATTTGAAATTTGTCGGCGTCGTATACTCGCCGAAGAAAATCGAAAACGTCCTGGTTTCGAACTCGCCCTTTCAATTTCGTCTTCGCAAGATTCTTCTCGATTAAGTCCGCCGATTGGCGGTCATCCTCAACGAAAACGACAGAGGCCGCTCCGCGGCTGAGTGCTTCGATCCCAAGCGCGCCTGTTCCGGCGAAAAGATCGAGCACTCGCGCGCCGAGGATTGCGTCCCCCAGGCTGGAAAAAATGGCGGCTTTGACCCGATCCATCGTGGGGCGCACACCGCGCCTTGGAACTGCGAGGCGGACCCCGCCGGCGCTGCCGGCGATCACCCTCATGGCGACATGGCCGGAGTTGGGGTTGTGGTAGCTTCAGGCAGCGCTGATTCCGGAGAAGCTGGGGGCGACGGCGCAGCGGTCATCTTATCCTTAGCGAGTTTCTTTTTCTTTTTTGTTCGATCCTTTTTTCCGCCAAAAAAGCTGTTGAGCATGCTGCTGATGTCTCGGCCGACCACCTGCTCAACGAGATTTGTAATCGGCTTGTCAACAGTGCCGCCGACCTCAAAGTCGATGGCAGAATAGCCCGGTTCATCAATCGGACGAAAATTGTCGCGAATTGCTTTGAAAAGCTGGCCACGAATTCTGTCGTTGATCGCCAGCCGCGATTTGAGTTGAAGTGTGCCGTCAAACGAGACTGTACCCGATGCGGTGAGCCAAACGTTTGGCGAACGCAGTATAAGTTCGTCAATGGTGACCAACCCGGGGTTCAAATGATATTTTGCCTCTGCTTGCTCCAGATTGAGCTCCTGGAGTTCTTCAATTTGGAGAATCTGCCCAAGCAACACCAGTAACTTGTATTGTTGGACACGGCCATCGCGCAGGAAAATCTCGCCTTTTCCAATTAGCGCCTCCGGGTCGCTGGCTTTCCCGGAGGCTTGGAAGCTTCCTTCCAACTTGCCTTTCACCATTCCTTTGGGACCACGGGCATTTTCGACAATCTGCTCGGCAAGCACATCGTGAAAGTTTACTCTCGTGGTGAATGGTGAATCTTCTGCCTCTGGCTGAATGGCAAAATAGCCGTCGACCTCGCCGTGTGCGACCCGCGCCGAAATTTTGGAAAGCTCAAGCACGTCGGGCTCGTAGCGGAGCGGCGAACGCAGTTGGTCCAGGAAAAAACGGTCTCGCAATGAAATTCTGGTCACCATTGCATCTCCGTGAAGCGCCAGCGCGCTGCGAATGTTGGTTCGAAAATCCACTCCTGTGAAACTCGCGATGAGTCTTCCGGCCTGATCGAGGAAAGTAAAATCGCCGTCCTTAACACTGACTCGTCGAACTTCCGGAGCAACGGTCAGCCTCGGCTCCCGACGTTGCCGTTCGCCGTTACCGCTTGCCCTGGACGAGGGTGGAGCAACAGTTGTCAACGTTACGGGAGGAGATGCATATGTTTGAACATTCCCGTCAGGTTCCGGCTGCGAGATCGCCTCAGCTTGCTTTGTCGGAACAGCGTGGGACCGCGTTTTTTTCGCACCCGGCAGACGCCATTTCCCCTCGCTGTCTTGTGGCCAAATAATCCTTGGTTGGATGAGCGAGACTTCCTTGATCACGAGCCGTCGCGAAAAAAGCGAGACGAAACGAACTCGAAGCTGGAACGTTTTGGCCTCAAGAAAATGCTTCGTACCGACTGAGGAGGGTTGCGGGATCGTGATGCCGCTCAGTTCAAGTCCGCCCCAGGGAGTAACGCTCATCCTGCGAATTTTGAGCGGAACACCGAGGCTTCGACTCAATTCGTGCTGAATCTTTGCTTGTGCCCCCTGGGATTGCACATACAGGTTCACGCCAATTAAAAGAACCGCGGCGAGCGCAATCAATGCCCCCAAGACAAAAAGTATCAGCCGGAGCAATTTCCGCACCCTGAGATGTTACGCAGCCGCAGTTTGAAGCAAAGACCAAAGCCTCTGACTACCTTCTAGCGTGACTGACACACTTGTAATTCTCAACCCGCGGGCCGGAAGTTTTGACACCATTCGAGATTGGCAGGACCGCGTCGAGTCCGTGGTTGGCGGTTGGCCTATCCGCGTTACCTCGAACGCAGGCGAAGCAGAAGAGCTCACGAGACGCGCGGTCGAGGAAGGTTTCAGACGTATCGTTGCAGCGGGCGGCGACGGAACCGTTAATCAAGTGGCGAATGGAATCGGCGGGAGCAATGCGGCGCTGGGCATACTTCCTATTGGAACAATCAATGTTTTCGCAATGGAGCTCGGTCTTCCGTCGAACGATCTCCAACTTTGCCGGGATATTATTGAGGCCGGAAAGATCCGTCTCGTGGATCTACCAAGTGCTAATAAAAAATACTTTGTCCAACTAGGTGGAGTTGGGCTCGACGCACAAGCTGTCAAGGAGACTAGTTTTGCGTTCAAACGCAGCCTTGGCCCGCTCAGTTATCTCATCTCCGCAGCACAAATTGCGGCACGCCAACCACCAAAGCTTTTTATTGAATCGGAGAATGCGTCTACGTGTGAAGGATCGTTTGTCCTAATCGGAAACGGGCGTTTGTATGGCGGACCTTTCCCGTTTTTCAAGCAAGCGGTCATTGATGATGGATTGCTTGATGTGGTTGTGTTCAAGCGATTGGGTTACCTCGAGATAATTAAATACCTCCATGACGTTATATTCAGCTCTGACATCCGTGTTCCGGAAATTGAATATTTTCAGACTCGCCGCCTTCGCGTGAGGAGCGAGCAGGACGTTCCCGTTGAGCTTGACGGCGAATTGGCCGGCAATTGCCCCGTGGACTTTCAAATGCACGAAAAAGCCCTCCGCGTGCTAGCCCCTGCTGCGTCGTAACGAATCACTTAGACCTTTGGTTTTGAGTCACTGTGAGTGAAACCTGAAACGCTGCGCGAACCCCGCGCTGCGATAACTGGTCTTTCGGACGAATCGGCATCATGTTCCATCAAATGGAGCGTGGTAACTCCTGGGTTCGCGCGAAAGCCGCTGCATCGCTCAATCCGCCACAGGTCGAAACAGCTCTGATTCAACTCGGAGAAAACTGGTCGCAAACGGCGGTGCCGCTCGCAAATGTGGTCGAACAATTTCCGCTGGGTGAAGCGGCACTGCTGCATCTTCTGGCGGTCTCGAGCATTTGCGTGACGCGGTTGACGCGGGACCCTGAAACGCTCCTGTGGCTTTGTCAGCCGGAAGTGTGCCTCGCCTCGCGGGGACCCGCGGAAATGCTCGCCGGATTACACGCCGTGGGAGGCGACGCTGCCGCCAATCAGAGTTTTGGGCCACTGCGGTTTTGGAAAGGGCGCGAGATGACCCGGGTTGCTTTACGCGAACTGGCCGGAGTAGCCCCGCTGGAGGAAACGACCGGTGAACTTTCATATATCGCAGAGATTTGCGTCCGCCGCGTGTTTGAATATTGGGACTTCGAACTCCGACAACGCTACGGCTCGCCAAAAGCGGAGTTTGCCATCCTGGGACTGGGTAAACTCGGCGGCGGCGAACTAAATCACAGCTCGGACGTCGACCTTCTTTTTGTCTACAGCGAAGAAGGCCAGCTCACGCCCCACATTTCGTATCACGAATTCTTCAATCGGGTGGGAAACAAGATTCTCAAAACATTTTCGACTCGCGATCCTGCGGGCTCGCTCTTTCGAGTGGATCTGCGTTTGCGTCCGGAAGGCTCGGCAGGACCCTTGGCTCGGTCCCTCGAAAGCATGGAAAACTATTACGCCGGATTCGGCGAGACGTGGGAGCGGATTGCGCTCATCAAGGCGCGCGGAATCGCCGGCAGCCGCGAGTTGGCTTACGACTTCCTGAGGCTACATCAGCCGTTCATTTATCCAAAAAGCGCAACCCCAGATCTGCTGGACGAGATTGCGAATATCAAGCATCGCATCGAACGCGACGTTGTCGGAATGGAAAAAGTCGAGCGCGACGTAAAACTTGGACGCGGCGGAATTCGAGAGATCGAATTCATCGCGCAAACCCTGCAGCTTATCCATGGCGCGCGTCATCCGTTTCTGCAGGAAGTAAACATGCTCAAGGCACTCTACGCGTTGCGACAACTGGATTTACTTCCGAACGATGAAGTTCTGGCGTTGGACAACGCGTATCGATTCCTGCGCCGCGTTGAACACCGTTTACAGATTGAAGCCGAACAACAGACTCACACTGTTCCAGACGAGCCGGAATCACTGCTCCGTCTCGCACGAAGCCTTCGCTTTTCTTCCATCACCGATTTTGCTGCGGCACTGCAAAGCCGGATGGGATCGGTCCGCCCCGTTTTCAGGAGAATCATTTCTGGAACGCTGGCGAAACCGGCCGAATCCAATCTGGAGATTTTCACCGATCCGAATCGAGCAGAAAAAACGCTAAGAGATCTGGAACGAGGCGCCACGAGTTTTCATGTCGCGCCGCGAACGCGCCAGATCTTTCAAAAGCTACGCCCGATGTTGCTCGAACGGATGGCACAAGCCGCGGACCCCGACGCGACTCTGAACCAGTTTCTTCGGTTTGTAGAGGCCTACGGTCTGCGCAGTTTGCTCTTCGAGCTGCTCGTCACAAATCCGAAACTTCTTGAGCTGCTCGTAAAGACGTTTGATGCCAGCCGTTTTGCCAGCGAGCTTCTGATTCGCCGTCCGCAGCTTCTGGAAGACATCACCAGGGACCCGTTGTTCGATGAACCGCGGCCGGTTGCCGAAAACCTGCGCCGGTTAGATTCGTTAGGCGCCAATGCGAACAATCTCGATCCGATCCGCGCGTATCGACAGCGACAATTGCTGCGCATCATGTTCCGCGACATCATGGGACTCGCCAACTCGGCAGCCGTATTCGCGGAACTTTCTGATTTGGCTGAAGCTTGTCTTGTTTTTACCGCCAGTCTCCTGGGAGACCAGGGATTGACTATCATCGCGCTCGGTAAATTTGGCGGGCGCGGCATCAGTTACGGTGCGGACCTGGACGTTGTATTCGTAGGCGAAGACACTCGCGCCGCGCAAAATCTCACCAGCGCAATGGCGCAGCGAACTGTCGAGGGAAACATCTGGGCGCTCGACACAAGGCTGCGTCCCGAAGGAGAAAACGGTCCGTTGGTTTCTTCTCTCGAAGCCTTCCAGCGCTATTACGCGAATCGGGCGCAATTATGGGAGATGCAGGCGCTCACTCGCGCACGCGCCATTAGTGGGCCGTCTCAAGATCAATTTATGGAAATTGCAAAATCCGCCTGGTATCGGGCCGGCAAGGACCCTGAGCTTCTGATTAAAATCGACGGCATGCTCGGCCGCATTCGCCGGGAGCGAGGCAGCGGCTCGGATTTTCTCGATCTGAAGACTGGACGCGGCGGAACTATCGAGGCGGAATTTCTCGTTCAAGCATTGCAAATGCGCGAAAAGATTTGGGAACCAAATTGGCAACGCACAGCAGACGGCTTGCAAGCACGCGGAGTTTTCGATGATGCTGAAGCCACAATGCTCAAGCAGTCATACAAACTCCTGCGCCGATGCGAATCCGTCTTGCGATGTTATGAGAACAACGCCGTCTCGACCGTTCCCAATGATGCGACCGAACAGCGCAAGCTGGCCATTCGGTTAGGCTATGACAGCCTCGAAAGCTTTCGTCGCGATTGTTCCGTTGCTCGCGAGACAATCCACACTGTTTACGAACGGCACATTGTGAGCAAGAATCCGTAGCCGCGTCTCGGTGAGATGCGCCTTACGGGTAAATGCAACCCACCTCGCGCCGCGCTTCGCACAGCGAATCGGCTACAGAAAATGCTGTCAGAAGCTCAACCCGGAATATTCTTCAGCATCTCATGGTTGGTCGGAAATTTTTTCACAAACATAAGGAGACGCTGAATGGCTTCCTCTGGTTTGTGGCCGGCAAGACCGCGCCTGATGAGATTAATTTTCTCCAGTTCCCACGCCTGTAACAGCAGCTCTTCTCGGCGCGTTCCAGACAAAAATATATCAAGTGCCGGATAAATGCGCTGGTCGCTGATTTTCCGGTCGAGCACCATCTCCATGTTTCCAGTGCCTTTGAACTCCTGAAAGATCAGCTCGTCCATGCGGCTGCCGGTTTCAATCAGCGCCGTGGCGACGATGGTAAGAGAACCTGCTTCCTCGGTGTTCCGCGCGGCTGCGAAAATTTTCCGCGGAGTTTCCATCGCACGCGCATCAATGCCTCCGCTCATCGTGCGGCCGCCGCCTCCCATTGCATTGTTGAACGCGCGAGCCGTGCGCGTGATGGAGTCGAGAAGGATGAACACGTGTTTGCCGGCTTCGACCAAGCGCTTGGCACGCTCAATGGCCAATTGCGAAATACGCGTGTGACTTTTGATATCGGCGTCATTGGAGCTGGCCATCAGTTCCGCCGTAGGGTGCGACCGGCGAAAATCCGTCACTTCCTCCGGGCGTTCATCCACCAGAAGAATGATCAGGATCATCTCCGGGTGATTTTTTGCGACCGCCTCGGCGATGTGATGTAACAGTGTTGTCTTGCCGGTGCGCGGCGGTGCGACAATCAAGCCGCGCTGTCCCATTCCGAGCGGGGTCATCAAATCCATGATCCGCGTGGTGTAACGGTCCGGCACTGTCTCGAGCTTGATCCGTTTGTTCGGATTAATCGTGGTTAACTCTTCAAATGGCGTTAGCCCCTGATATTTTGTCGGCTCTTCACCATTGATCGTAATCAGCTTCGTCAATTGGGGCCCACGGCTGCCACGCCGGATCTCGCCGTTGATCCACATGCCGTCACGCAAAGCAAAACGGCGCACGATTTCTGGAGTGACAAAAATATCCTGCGGCGTCTGCACAAAATTCCGTTTCGGATCGCGCAGGAAGCCGAACCCTTTGCCGGAAATTTCAATAATACCCTCACCAAATTCCGGTTCCGTCTGAGCCGATTCACTCGTCTCGCTGACGGCTTCGGCGGCTTCGCGACCGGCTGCCGCCGCAGGCCGATCAAGAGTCTCGACGGCGACGTTTGCGCCGGAGTTATCGCCGGTCGTCGAAGACGAATTTGGCGACTCTTCGGAATTATCGCGCCTGAAGCGGTCGCCACGGTAACGCCTTCGTGGGAAACGCCGGCGCGGGCGTTGATGCCGTTGCTCCGGCGATGCGGACCCAGTTTCCAGCGGCGCAGGCTGGTTTTCTTTTTCTTCGTTCATAAGTTAAGAGTGTGGGCTGCAATAGGGGGCAGCGCCGTAACAGGTTTCCTGTAAGTAGTAAGTTTTTTAGGCCGGCAATCTGGCCAGCAGTTCGTCGGGAATGTCTAGATTTGAATAGACGTTTTGCACGTCGTCGTCCTCTTCGAGCGCATCACACAGACCCAGCACCTGTTGCGCCACGGTCTCGTCCCTGACCGCGACTGTAGTATCGGGAATAAACGTAAACCTTTGCCCATCGGTACTGACTCCTGCGTTCTTGAGCGCTTCAGCTACGGCGTAGAGCTGATCGTGGGAAGTGATAATAACATATTGATCCTCCTCGGTTGTCAACTCCTCCGCGCCCGCTTCCAAGGCGACCTCCAGCAGCCGATCCTCACCAATGTTCGACCGGGGAATGGTAAGCTGTCCTTTTCGGTGGAACATGTACGAAACGCTGCCACTCGAAGCGAGGTTGCCGTTGTTCTGGGTGAAAATTCTTCGGATCTCCGCTCCCGTGCGGTTTCTGTTGTCAGTGGCCGCGTCGACAATGATAGCCACACCGCCCGGCCCGTAACCTTCGTAGGTGATCTCGTCGAGTTGTTCGCCGTCTTTGCCCTCGCCCATACCGCGTTTGATCGCGCGCTCGACATTGTCATTGGGCATGCTCTGCGCGCGCGCAGCCAGTATCGCGCTGCGCAAGCGCGGGTTGCCGTTCGGATCGCCGCCGCCGGTTTTTGCCGCGATGGTGATTTCCTTCGATAATTTGCTGAAGATCTTGCCACGCTTCGCGTCGATCGCGCCCTTAAAGCGTTTGACCTTTGACCATTTACTATGTCCCGCCATACCTGTGCGGAGTTATTTAGACCTGAGAAATTGCGAACAATTCACCTCGCAAGAGAAATAACCAGCGAGGGGAGAAATCTACCGCGCGTGATTAATCGCATGAAAAGCCGCTTCGTCAATTGCCGCTCACGCGGCGGTCGCCCATCAAAAACCGAAAAAATCCCAAGTATCAGCTGATTTAAGCAGCTATCACCATGGCGCGCTTCCGGGCGGTCGCGTCGAGAATTCGCTTTCGCAAGCGCAATGATTTGGGCGTTGCCTCCACATATTCATCGATGTCGATGTATTCGATCGCGCGTTCCAGGCTCATCTGCAGCGGCGCTTCGAGCTGAATCCCTTTGCCATCACCCTGGCTCCGCATATTGGTGAGATGTTTTGCTTTGCAGGGATTAACTGGCAAATCCTCCGGTCGCGCGTTTTCGCCGACGACCATTCCCGCATAGACGTCTTCCTGTGGACCGATGAAAAGCCGGCCGCGTTCCTGAATGTTGTTCAGCGCATAGGCCGTGCTAACGCCCGATTCCATTGACACCATCACGCCACGACCGCGTCCTCCGATTTCACCTTTGAACGGCGCGTATTCACGAAAGAGATGACTCATCAATCCTTCGCCACGGGTCAGATTTACAAGATCGGTCTCAAAGCCAATCAAACCGCGAGTCGGAATAATCGCTTCGATCGAAACGCGCGTCGCGTGATGAGACATGCTAACAACCGCGCCCTTGCGATTCGCAACCGACTGCAAAATGTCGCCGAGATTTTCGTTCGGTAGATCGAGGTAGAGGTCTTCCAGCGGCTCAAGCAAGGTGCCATCCTCTGCGCGATGAAAAATCACTTCCGGACGCGAGACCATTACTTCGTAGCCTTCGCGTCGCATTTGCTCGACCAGAATCGCGATTTGCATCTCGCCGCGCGCATTGATCTCAAATGCGCCAGCTGTTTCCGTATCGTTGACTTGAAGTGAGACGTTACCCCGCGTTTCGCGAGTAAGGCGCTCCCGAATATTGCGCGCAGTCACAAATTTTCCTTCACGCCCGGCAAACGGTGAATCGTTTACGAGAATGTGCATGCGAATCGTTGGCGGATCGATGTCGACAAATTGCAGCGGCTCGCGCTCTTCGCTGTCGGCGAGCGTTTCACCGATATAGATCTCTTCAAATCCAGCGAGACCAACGATGTCGCCCGCGGCTGCGCGCTTGATTTGGACCTGTTCCAAGCCCTCGTACGTAAACAGCGCTGTGACCACACTGCGCTCCCGTCGCCCTTCACCATGAATGCAAGTGATAGAATCGCCAACCGACACGCAACCGCTGACGATGCGGCCCAGCGCAATTCGCCCGAGATAATCGCTGTAGTCCAGATTTGAAACGAGCATTTGAAAAAATGGCTCGGGTGAGATTTTCGGCGGCGGCACATGTTGCACGATCGCTTGAAAAAGCGGCGTCAGATCGTCGTTCTTCTCGGAAAGTTCGCGTCTGGCAAAGCCGTTCTTCGCGCTGGCATACACGATTGGGAAGTCGAGTTGCTCATCGGTTGCTTTCAGCTCAACGAAAAGATCGAAAACCATGTCCACGGCGCGATGCGGCTGTGCGTTTTCCCTGTCGATCTTGTTGATAACCACAACCGGCTTCACCCCGTTTTCCAGCGCCTTGCGCAAGACAAAACGCGTCTGCGCCTGTGGGCCGTCGTGCGCATCGACCACCAGGAGCGCGCCGTCTACCATTTTCATAATTCGCTCAACTTCGCCGCCGAAGTCGGCGTGACCCGGTGTATCGACGATGTTGATCCGATAACCGTTCCACTGAAACGCCGCGTTCTTCGCTCGAATCGTGATTCCTTTCTCACGCTCGAGATCCATCGAGTCCATCACGCGCTCTTCAACCTTTTGGCTGGAGCGAAACGTGCCCGATTGGCGCAAGAGTTGGTCGACCAGCGTCGTCTTGCCGTGATCGACGTGCGCGATAATGGCGATATTACGAATCTTATCCATTGGAAAGTCTTTACCGGGAGGAGAGCGCCCAACCTTACGAGAGACGGCACTCGAGTCAAACTGCGGCAGCCATTGGAGGCATCACATGGAGTCTTCGCCGCGATAATAACCAATGGTTTCTTACTGGAACTGCCACCGCTTCCCTGGGTTTACACCGTCAGTTATGTGTTGATCCAGGTCGTAGGCTTCTTTCTCGGGGGAATTGTGGCCGGAATAATTCTGCGAACGCGCAGAACCAGAGTCTGAAATTATCGCTGGTCGCCACGGCGGTGATCGGAATGAAGTTCGCGCACCGTCAATGCTGGCCGGCCATTCACAGAGGCATAAATAGCTTCTGCCTTGCCGTCGCTGCGTATGAAACGCCGGGTGGTGCTAGCGTTGTCTGGCCTCCATGTGCCGCGCGCGGAATTTGCCTTCAGAAACCTCATGATTTCCCTCTCGGAAAGATCGTTTCCCTTTACGTGCGAATAGCTTTCCGAAATACTCCGGCCCTCAGCAAACGTAACAAAAAAGAGAGAGCGATCTTTTTTGTAAACGACGGTTACCAACCCATCATCACGGAGGCGTCGCTGAACGATTTCGCCGTATGAATCTTCAATCTGATCACCGGTGTCGCCCAGCCTGGCTGAGATCGAACTTGCAGCCGCGAAAACCGCAAAGACCAGGACCATCGACTGTTTCATACGTTTGATTCCGGTAATTCGGGGAAATCAGCAATCCGAACCCCGGCCTCTGAATGCTGACCTCCGAGATATTCCTTTTTTTGCAAAGTAGCCAAATGCGAGCAACATCGCAGCATGAAAGCAGAATCATTATCTCGCGGTTTTAACAAGCTTTCTACTCCGCTCATTGCTGACGTTGTTTTGCGTTTGAAGATTCCTTTCCGATTCGGTGAGGCTGGAATCAGCGTCTGGGGCGCGCACCGCGACACCCCGCAGCTGCGGCGATGAAAATCAAAACTCGAAAGCGAGTCGTTAAAATCGAGGTTCGCCAGTCCGGTGTGCACGGTCAGGGAGTTTATGCGGCGTGCGCGATTCCCGAAGGTACGCGCATCATCGAATACACGGGCGAACGCGTCGCCTGGGAAGATGCGCCCGATGACGAAAACGATCCACACACTTTCAACTTCGGATTGGAAAACGGCGAAGTCATTAATCCAGAGATCGGCGGCAACGACGCGCGCTGGATCAATCATTCTTGCGACCCAAACTGCGAAACCGTTGAGGAAGATGATCGCGTCTTCATTTATGCAATCCGCGATATCCGGGCCGGCGATGAACTCTTCTACGATTACCAGCTGGAAATCGATGAACCAATCACAAAAGCAGCCAAGAAAAAGTTCGCGTGCCACTGCGGCGTCTCAAATTGCCGGGGGACAATGCTCGGGCCGAAGGAGTCCAGGGCAGTTTCTTAGTTTCTCCTTCTTTCTTGTACTGGCACTCCCCTACGATAGTCAAAACCTATCGCGCCTAGACGCATAAAGTCTTTCAATCCCCGCTCGGGCTGTGGCCGGTTGATGTATGGAAAATAGAATGCCGATTGGACAGCGTATTTCACGCTTCCTCGAGGAACGATATGTGCACAGGACGCGACCTCATTATGGGCCTGAGCTCGCCGTGTTTGGAGTTATCCTGATTCTCGCAGTCTGGCCAATGTTATCGATGGTGGCGACGGCGCTGGAGACGATGAGATAGAGTCCGTTTCACGCGATGCCAGCCGCCGGCGGATCCTGGCCGGACAATACAGCGGCAGCCTCTCGACGGAAAGCTGCAGCCGCTTTGGTCTGAAACCGTAGCGGATTGCAGAGAAAATTCAGTTCCCGCTCGGGCACTGGCGGAGCAAACGGTACACTGACACATCCGGGGGTGGCTTGATGTTTCAACATCATTTGGGGCGCGATTGAAATCCCGACGCCAGCGGCGACCATTCGCGCGATGGTGGTAAGTTGGCTGCCGGCGAGCGCGATCTCCGGGCGAAGACGACGAGATTCGAGCAGGTGATGCACTTGTTGGGAGAGGCAATGCATCTCGTGAAGGAGCAGAAACCGCTGTGACTTCAGATCATCCAGTTCGATCAGCGTCTTCGTTGCGAGAGGATTTGTTTCCGGCACCAGCGCGAGCAACGGTTCGCTACCCAAAGATTCTCTTCGCAGAGTGGGACTCTGCTGGCATGCGGATGCCAACGCGACGTCCAACTCGCCGGCGTCGATGCGCCGCGTGATTCCGTCCGTTACGTCCTCAACGAGCTCCAAAGTCACTTCGGGATAATCTTTTTGGAATTTCACTACCAATTCCGGGAGGACGTACGGCGCGATTGTAGGAATCGCCCCGACAGCCAGCTTGCCGGTAATCGTTCCTTGAAGTTCATCCACGCATCGACGGGCATCTCCGATCGATGCCAAAATCTGGCGCGCGTAATCGATGAAACATCGACCCGCTTCGGTAAGAACGACTGATCGCGGCAGGCGATCGAACAAGGGTTGACCGATTTCCGCTTCCAGTTTTCGAATCTGCTGGCTGAGTGAAGGCTGAGCCACGTGCACCTTAGCGGCCGCGCGCGAAAAGTTCCCCTCATCCGCTACCGCGACAAAATAACGCAATTGGTGAATCTCCATAGATAAAATCGTGGTGAGACGACTGCTACTGTAGCGCCGGCAATGCCAGTGCGAAACTTGTGTGGTTCGGGGAATCGCGATCGAAATCGCGTGGGCCTGCGGAAACTCGTGACCTGTCTAACGACGGGCAGCCCTCGTTCTGGGCTGCCTAGTTTATAGCGGTAAGGCGATTCTAATCTGTTCTCATCGCCTTTTCAGACTTAAGGCAACAAACTGATCAACGCCCGCTGGTTTTACCAATCTCCCAACTGCGCCGTGCCCATCGGACCGAAGCCATCGAATTGCTCAGCAACGATTTGTTGCTGGCCATGGCCCTGAAATGTCATCGTCGGCGGGGGGTTCATCGTCGATTGGCCCGGCTGAGCCTGCTGGCTTGTCTGCTGTGCCACGGCGGCTTTCTTATAAGCCTCGAATTGTTTTTGTTTCCCGACGTAGATCCTATCCTGTGTCGCAGTAGGAAACACGTAAAACAATTTGCCGTTGTATTTTACGGCGGAGACTCTGCCCTGAGGTAATCCCTTGATCGCCCGTTGCTGTTTGGGAGTCGTAACCGTGATTACCTTGAAACCCGACTGCGCGAGCAAGAACTCCGTCCTGGATGCGGCAAGCTCTGCCTGATTGGTTGATGCCGTTTGGCATCCACCAACCAGAGCCAGACCCAGCACAGCCCCGATGATTTTTGGCACGGTCATGAACTGTTTCATATATTCGTTAGCTGTTTACTTCTTTAGTTGTCCCGCAGGAAGCCTGAATCTGCCTTTGGCGCACAGGCAACACTGGACCTTAAATCGTCAGAACCAACCTCGCATATGGGACCAAAGGGCCATAGAACTTAAATTCGAGCCTTGCTATCATTTCCTTTAATTGCCTAGAGTGTTCCAACTGCTTGTCGATCAAATGAGAAAGTCCGGTTCGAATTGCTGGAGCGGCCTATTTACCTTGGCATTCTCGGTTCTGATCGGAGCCTGCGCCGCCTACGGGCCATATCATCCAAATGTGTCCGGCCAACCGCTCAATTCGGTGCGAGGCCCCACTGACGGCCGCTACAAATTCGCTTTCATAGAATTCGGAGACCAAGGCTCGGCCCTGGATACGTCACAACGCGCGGCTGCGATCGACGTGATTCGGCAGGCGCAACGCCCCCTTCTTTTTGTTTACATCCACGGTTGGATGAACGACGCCAATTCCGGTGACGTTTGCAAATTCGAACACTTCATTGATATGATCTCGCGTCTTCCCGAGGTCACCCAGGGAAAGATTAATGTGATCGGTATTTACGTCGCGTGGCGTGGCAAGGATCTTAGCGTGCCGGGCCTGAATTTGCTGACATTTTGGAACCGCAAATTGGCGGGCGGTGAAGTGGCGGCACAAAACAGCTGCCTCGCTACTATTAACGAACTGGCGTTGGCCGCTCGAGAGCCGGGCAAGAAGGTCCACCATTGTGTGCTGATGGGGCACTCCTTTGGCGGATTGGTTCTAAGCAATACTATTTCTCACTCCATCCTGGATGCCAGTAGCACGGGCGCGCGTAACGCCAGTCCCTGGGACATGGCGGTGGCGTTCAATCCGGCGGATAATGCCATCGGCACCCGACAGTTGATGTCGGAGTTGGATTATCTTTATCAGTATGACGCGACCCGGGGCGCTTATGTGGGCAGGACGCCCGGGGCCGAACAGGGAGCTGTGTTGAGGGAAGACCGTCCCCTTCTCATCGTTCTGCAATCGGAAAACGATCAGGCGACGGGAAAATTTTTCCCAATCGGACAGGGTCTCGCCAATACGGTAAATCTTCATTACCACTGGGACCGGGTTCCGGTGCCCGGCAGCAGCGGACAAAAAGTATCGGAGAACGAGTTCCAAACGCACACGCCAGGCAACGATAAATATCTTGTAAATTTTGAGGTTGTCCCAGTGGGGGCAACGGCACCGCCGACGGATCTCAAGTCGAATGAGAATCGGGCCTTTGAAGCCAATCTTCGTCAAAACGTGCGCGGTCGAACCTTTCTCACCAGCGAGAAGAACGACGGTCACGAAAAGCAATTCTGTACCGGTCCAGATTACAATCCGGATGAGACACGCCCTCCTACTGGAAAGGAAGAGTGGCAGCGCTGGGAATTTGTCTATACTGGCAACGCCCGTGTGCCATGCTGGATCGTGCGCGTGCCAAAGGAAATTATTTGGGGCCACGGTGGATTATGGAGCGATAACTCGGTGGCGATGTTCGGCGCTCTTTACCGCATGCATTTTCCATTGAATGCGCAAGGCGAACCTGCCCCTTCCCAACCGGTTCGCGTTCCCAAAGCGCCCGATACAGAAAGACTGAATCAGGACAAACTGCACTGAAGTGCCCAACAAGGCTCAGCGCTGAGAACGAGGGGAATCAAAGAGAGAAATCCCAAGGTGAGGAGGGCCGGATCAAAAATGACTCAAGCCCGCCCCAACCTTGAGTCTTGCCCCCTTGGTGATCTGAATCGATGAGGGCAGCAGCTATCGGCCTGCTGCCCTCACCTTATATCGCTGCTTACCAATCTCCCATGGCCGCCGTGCCCATCGGCCCAAACCCATCGAATTGCTGGACGTCGATGTTGTGGGGTCCGGCCGACTCTAGCGTGGGCTCCAGAGACTGTCCCGCTATCAGCTGTTGACCAGGCTGACCCTGTTGGCTGGCTGGCTGGCTGGCCTTCTGCGCCGCGAGTGCGTTTTTATACCTGTTGAATTGGGCTTGTTTCCCGACGTAGATCTTATCCTTCGTCCCAGTGGGAAATACATAGAACAGTTTTCCGTGGTATTTCACCGCAGAACACCTGCCCTGGGCTAAGCCACTGACCGCCTGTTGCTGCTGAGGGGTCGTGACTGTTATGACCTTAAAACCCGACTGAGCGAGCAAGGCTTCTTTCTGCGCGACGACGGACTGGCCGGTCCCGGTGGTCTGGCATGCTGCCAATAGCGCTACCGCTGCCATCGCACCGGCGATATTTGTAAGTGTTAATAGTTTTTTCATATGTTTTTGCTTGGCGTGTTTTGGTTGATGATTCGACGGTTATAGAAATTAAATATGGAAATTCCAAGCATTAATTTTTATCGTCGGCCTCTGAACCCGCCACTACCGCCAAAGCGACCACCGCCGAATCCTCCTCCGCCGAACCGATCGCCTCCGCCCCGCTGAAAATCCTGGAAGCGTTGGCTCTCTTGTCCACCGCGCTGACGATTCTGGGCTTCGCGGTCTAAATCGCCAGACCCACCTCCGCTGGAGCGGTCGAAGCCACCTCCACCAGATCGCTCAGATGCACCTTCGCTGGATCGATTGTAGCTGCTTGCATTCGAACGGTTGTAGCTATTCTCGCTGCCTCGGTTGTAGTTGGTCGACGCGGACGTCCTTTGCTCAGAACTTTCGCTTCCTGTCCGTTGCTGGCTGTTTTCCGCTCCTTGCCAGTTCGGCTGCGGCTTGTTCACAGAATTCCAGCTTCCGTTGTCGTATTTTTGCCAGCCGTTGCCGGTGTTCTTGTAAACATTGCCATCGTGCCCCGCGTACATATTGCCGCTGGCGGTCTTACCGGCCGCAGTATTACCCCAGGCCGTGCTCGCGCCGGCGGCCTTTCCGCCTTGCGACCCTGAAATCCCGGCTACCGTGCCGTTCGCAGTTGAGTAATGACCCATGGTCGCGCTCTTGTTTCCGTTCGACACATAAGAGCTACCCCACTGAGCTGTTGGACTCGAACCTTGTCTGGTCTGAGCATAAGTTCCGGTATACGGGTTATAGGCCTGTGCGGCGCTTCTGCTGCCGTAGGGGGTGGAAACGGAACCGCCTCGCGCGTAGGTGCCCGTGTAAGGATTGTAAGCGGCCCCGCGAGTTGCTGATCCGTATGGCCCATAAGCAGTCTGTTTCCAGCCGTAAGCTCCCGTAGTGGAATTATAGTAAGGCGTGGCATAATGATAGCCATATCCGCCATAATAATAACCGCCACAGTACGTCGCAGCATAAGGATAGTAGTAGGCTCCATACGCGTATGGTGGCCACCAGTATCCACTCCCATTTGCTATGATCGCCCCGGTGGCCGCACCCAGGATAAATCCGCCTAGATATCCCGCCGTGTAGCTGGCTTGAACGGTGCCGTCTGGATTCGCCGTCTGTGTGACATAAGTGACGTTATAGACTGGCGAGCTCGGCGGAATCGTGTAGATCTCTTTCGGAACCGACGTGCACGTCGTCCATGGTTCGTTGGGATTAGGAGACATGAACCACACCCCCTGAAGGCAGAGGTAATATACGTCTCCGAGCTTGATTACTTTATCCTGGGTGTTCGTAGCATACGACATCGATGTTCCCTTTATTGGCTCAAACTTCGGCTCGCCGCCATATTGAACTTTAACCTTGGCCGCCGCCTCGGTCGGTTTGACGGTCATCGTTGTCGGAACTTGCGCCAGCAAAACTGCATCTTTGGCTTCGTCAGT
>DASYDV010000065.1:0-104387 GCA_036499375.1 Candidatus Udaeobacter sp. | reverse complement strand
CGTTAAATAAGGCTTTAGCCGCTGTAGCCACGGCTCTGTGCGCCGTCTTCCTTGGTGTGAAAAGTAGCCTCGAGGTCGACCGGCCACAGGCCGGTGGCTACAACATGTGTGAAAATCGCGCTAGGTTCTTTGGATGCCATCAGAGTGCGGCGTTTTTGTGATCAGCGTCAGCGCGGTGGCCGCACTCGCGAGCGCGAGCGCAGCGCCGATCACCATGACCACTCTGAATCCGGAGACGAAAGATTCGTCAATCGCGCGGCGAATCAGCTGCTGGATTGGGGCGTCCTGATCTTCCGGAATCGCAATGGCGGCGAGCTTCGTGCGCTGCGTCTGCAACGACTGCGTTACTGATGCCGGCAGGTTTGATTGCGCCAGTCGCCGGTCGAGCGCGTGATTGAAAACGTGGAGCATCACGATTCCGAGAACGGCAATCGCGATGAGGCCTGCGGTGCGGGCCACTGCGTTGTTAACGCCCGAGGCGATGCCGGCACGGCGTTCAGCGACTGAACCCATCACCGTCGTGGTAAGCGGCGCCACGCTGATGGCCATGCCTAATCCGAGAACAACCACCGCCGGAAAAAAATTTATCCAATAGCTGCCTCCGACCGTTGGTAGCATAAAAAGCAAATACCCTGACGCGGCCGTCAATGGACCGATGAGAAGCGGAAGCTTCGGACCATAACTGGTGACGAGTCCACCAGACCAGCGCGACAGAAGAGAAATTATCAATATGAATGGCAACAGTGCCGCGCCCGCCGCAGTCGCGGAGTAATCCTGCACTTGAATCAAATTCAGCGGCAGGAAA
Organism: Candidatus Udaeobacter sp.; assembly: GCA_036499375.1. Classification (GTDB taxonomy): domain Bacteria; phylum Verrucomicrobiota; class Verrucomicrobiia; order Chthoniobacterales; family UBA10450; genus Udaeobacter. The sequence goes on along the minus strand of DASYDV010000065.1, from coordinate 103,582 downwards.
AACAATGTTCCACCAAGCGGAGCGTAGAGCAGAAAGGTTAAGAGGTTGGTTCCCGTAAATATTCGTGAACGGAAAAGCGAAAGCGGCAACATCGGATTCGGAACGTGCCTCTCTGTCATCACAAACAGGGCGAGAAGCACGACAGCGGCAGCGAGAGCCGCAAACACCGATCGATCGTTGAAGCCGAGACGCGAGGATTCGATCAACCCGTAAACCAGCGAGCCCAAACCCAGTGCTGCCAAAGCTGCGCCTAACCAGTCGAGGCCGGCGCTTTCTGGATCAGAGCTTTCGGGCACGCGCCACAGGGAAATTATGATCACCAAAACCGCCAGCGGAATGTTGATAAAGAACACTGCGCGCCATGATACGTGTTCGATAAGCCAGCCGCCGATCACCGGCCCGATCGCGGTTGTGATCGCGCTAAAGCCAGACCAGGTGCCGATGGCGCGTCCGCGTTGGTCCTCTGAAAACGAACTGCTGATGATAGCGAGACTGCCCGGAACAAGGAGCGCCGCGCCAAGCCCCTGAAACGCGCGGGCCGCGATGAGTTGATGAATGTTGGCCGCGAATCCGCACGCCGCCGATGCTAACGCGAATAGGATGACCCCAATCAGAAAAACTCGGCGACGCCCGTAACGATCGCCGAGCGAACCGCCCACCAGCAGGAGCGCCGAGAGCAGGAGTGAATAGGCTTCGATCACCCATTGCACGTCCACGGCAGTGGCGTTCAGGTTCGTCTGAAGAGCGGGCAACGCGACGTTTACAACAGTCCCATCGATGAACGCCATGCTCGTAGCGAGAATGGTGGCGGCAAGGATCCAAGGCCCGCGCGATTTCGCGCACGGCGCTGTCTGCGGCGCAGATTGAATTACGCTCTCGTCACACGGTTCCTGGACCAGCGCCCACATATTTGCGAAATCAATATTCGCAAAACGCGTCGTCCGGATAGCAATATAACCAACGCTCGCTCGGCTGCGCAGAAGCGATCACCGGATGTGTAGTCGCGTGCGCATGTTTGCTTGCGTGCTGATTCGGCGAGCTGTCGCAACAGAGCGTGACGCCACATGTCTGGCACGTCCGCAGATGCACCCAGTAGCTGCCGATCTTCACGCATTCTTCGCATTCGCGGCGCTGCGGCTGCTTGATTGAAGCGATCGCAATCGCATCCAAATGAGAACAGCCTCGGTCAGCCATTACGCAGCTAGCGTATTTCGACGCGAGCGGTTACGCAAACCGCAGAGTCAAAAGCGTCTTTCCATCAAAAAAGTTTTCTCTAAAATAGCGCGCATCGCCGTGAGGCACACATTGCTAAGTTAATTGGCTGTTCGAAGAAATCTGGTGACACAGCAGCGCAGATGCAAAAGCAAAAACAGAGCGCGACGATAGATGAAACGAAGCGGGCCACTGAATACCTCGCCAATGAGCGGACTTTTCTGGCGTGGATTAGAACGAGCATAGCAATCGTCAGTCTCGGGTTTGTGTTGGCAAGATTCAGTGTCTGGTTGCGCGAGTTGTCGATGCAACGACACCCACAGACGCAGGTACATCGTGCGGGAATTTCGTTGCCAATAGGCGTGGCGATGATGATTCTCGGTGGCTCGTTGTCCGTACTGGCAGCCTGGCGTTATCACGTCGTAAATCGCGACATTGAGCGAGGCAAAATCAGCGCCGATCGTGGACTTGTGATTTTGGTCACCGCCGTGATCGCGCTGCTTTCCGCAGCAATGATTGCGTTTGCTCTGCTAACGGCGGAGCAGCCGTGAGCGCGACCGCTAGCAGATCGGCGAGGGCGCATGCTGGGTCACGCGTTGCGTCGCGATGCCAGGCTCATGTGGATTCCGGCAACGGCCATTCCGCCTTCGCCGACGGCCGCGGCACAGCGCTTCACTGATCCCGATCGGACGTCGCCCGCCGCGAAAATTCCGGGGAGACTCGTTTCCATCGGAGTCGGTTGATGTTTGCTTGCTTTCCACGCCGGAGCATCTGCGACCGCAGTTCCGGTTTTGATGAATCCTTTTTCGTCCCGCTCAATTTCCGCCGGCAACCACTCTGTGCATGGGCGGGCGCCAACCATGGAAAACACCGCCGGCGTTCGAACGACTCGGCGCTCGCCCGTTTTGGTATTTTCCAGTTCGATTTGTTCCAGCTTTTTTCCGCCGGACATTTTGCGGATCTCAGTGTTGTAGAGAATCTCAATGTTTTCGTGGGCCTGCACCCGACGCGAAAGATAGTCTGACATCTTGTTGGCAATGTTGTTTCCCCTAACGACAAGTAATACTTTCGCTGCGCCGTCAGAAAGGAACATCGCTGCCTGGCCGGCTGAGTTGCCGCTGCCGGCGACAACAACAGTTTCGTTGCGACAAAGCTGACCCTCCAGCGCGGTGGCAGCATAATAAACGCCGACACCTTCGAATTGTTCGCGGCCGTCGGCTTCGAGCCGGCGATAATCGGCGCCAGTGGTAATCAGGACAGCTTTTGCGCGGAGCACCGCACCGCAACCTTCCGTCTCAAGGCATGCACGGTACTCGTCGTCAGGGTGGTATTGCAGGGAGAGGGCCGCGGCTGGTGTGGAAAATTTCGCGCCGAATCGATAGGCCTGAAGCTGAGCGAGCCAGGTTAATTCGCCGCCACCGATTCCGGTCGGGAATCCAAAGAAGTTTTCAATGAGTGACGAGGAACCGGCTTGTCCGCCCGGCGCATAACTTTCTACAACGACCGTCTTCAATCCCTCCGACGCGGCGTAAACCGCTGCAGCGAGGCCAGCCGGTCCAGCGCCAACGATTGCGAGGTCACAGAGAACTTCGGTTTCATCTTCTTCCGTGAGCGACCGCAGCAAGCCGGCTTCCCGGGCAACTTCGCGCAACGACGGCTTGCGTAAGCGCGCACCGGCCGGGGTGATCAAGACCGGCAAATCGCGAGTCGTTAGGTGAAAACGTTCGCTCACCGCCTGCCCCTGTTCGCTCTCAAATTCTACCAGCCGATGCGGGATGCGATTCTTGTCGAGAAAATCATCGAGCTGATGTCCATCGCGCGCTTGGCGGCTGGCCAGAACACGCATGCCCGCAAATTCGCGATCGCGACTAAGCCGGCGTCGTCGCATGATTAACGCATCGACGATCGTCTTGCTGACGGCGGGAATTTCCGCCAACGCGCGCCGAAGTTCGGCCGCCGGAATGTGCAGTATCTCGGCCTCATCCGATGAGACTCTGGACGAACCGAGGATCGACGTGCCCTGGAGCATCGATACGTCGCCCATGAACTCACGCTCGCGCGCGGTAGCCAGGTTATATTCGGTGCCGTCGCGCGTCTCGAACGCTTCAAGTTCGCCGCGCAAAACAATTGCCAGTCCGAGATCACGTTGTCCGGCCTTGAACAGCACGTCGCCGCGTTTCATCACGCGGCGTTCGCCCAAAGGCTCAAGTAGCGAAAGCTGATGATCGTTCAGTTTCGGAAACGCGATGCTTTCAGTATCGCGATAGAACTGTTCGTTTTGCTCGTCGTCAGTCACCTGCGAACTTTACGCGTGACTCAACACAATCCAAATCTGACTCATGCCGGCGCACACTTACGAATTGTAGAGAACGCACAAGCTAATCGCCTGGATCAGCGGCGGGGCCTCGCTCATATCGCAGTCCTCCCTCCATCGACGGCGAGTTTTGCTCCATAAATAAAACTGGCACGCTCAGTGGCCAAAAAGACAACTGCCTCCGCGATTTCGTCCGCTGTAGCAGGTCGGCCTGCCGGCGCTTGGGCCGCTAATTGCTCGAGACCCTCGCCCATCGCGCCTGTTCCCTCCGTGCGCGTTGGTCCCGGGCTCACGGCATTAACACGAACACCACTTGGACCATATTCTGCTGCCCATACCTTCGTCAGTAGATTGATCGCGGCTTTGCTCGAACCATAGAGACTCAACCCGGGCGCACCGTAATCAGCCGCCATTGTGGATAGGTTGACTATTGCGCCTTTACGTCTCTTCGCCATCAGGGGAGCAAGTTCCGCGACGAGGAAGTACGGAGCCTTGACATTGAGTGAATAGACGCGCTCAAACATTTCTTCCGTCATTTCGTGTGTTGGGCCGAATGGATAAATCCCGGCGTTGTTGATCAGGATATCGACATGGCCATTTCCGAGCTGGATCGCCTTTCTGGCGACTTCACGCGCGCTCGCGGCATCTCGCAAGTCCGAAGAAATGAAATCGGCTTTTCCTCCCGCCGCCCGAACCTCCGCAACTGTTTTTTCCCCGCGTTCGGTGTTGCGACCGACGACGATGACATGGATGCCAAGCTGAGCCGGTTTGTTGGCTGTGGCCCGTCCTATCCCGCTTGTTCCCCCGGTGATGAGGGCAGTTAACGAATCGGTAGCCATGAGCAGGTCACTCCATTCCGTGTCTTCATGATGTTGTTCTCGTCCTCTCCGCCGCAGTGCCTCGCATCGACTTCAGAAGATCGGCTGAAGATGCTCCCTCGAGCGATAGTCCGTAGCCGACTTCCCGCACAATGCGCTCTTTCAATGGTTGGATGAAGTGCACTCGTGTGTTGCGACGCGTCACTTCCGGGGCCTTCAGGTACAGCTCGGCTAATTCCTGCGCCCGACCGAGTGCCTTGCCATTCGGCACAACTTCGGCAACGACTCCCCATTCCTGTGCAGTACGCGCCGGCAGCGGCTGCGGGTTGAGGAGGAACGCCTCTGCTCGTCCTGTGCCGGCCCGATAGCTCCATGTAGTAAAGATTCCGTCACCGGGTGCAACGCCAGCGGCATAGTGGCCCACGTCCTGGAAGGTCGCGCCCTCGGCAGCCACAATCACATTGGCGAGCAGCGCATAATCGGAGTGAATATACGCGCGTCCCTCAATCGCCGCGATGACCGGCACACGTATGTTGGCTATGTTTTCCAAAACCTGAACGCCTTCGTCGTGAACCTGGCTCCAAACGCCGGGATCGGCGACATCGCCGAAAGACGACCATTCGACGCTCGTGATGAAGTCGCCACCTGCACCTGTCAGGATTACGATCTTGTTCGCTCGATCCTGCGAAATCCTGTAGAAGACCTCGACAAACTCCGTGTGAGTTTGCGCGGTCATAATGCACGGGCCACCGTCGGTGTGGAGTTGAACAATCAGAACACCGTTGGCGTCTCGTGTCAGCTTTACGTAGTGATACGCGGTGAAGTAGTCAGCTTGACGTGGTTGCATGGGAATCTCCTCTTTGTTTGATTAACGAATTAACGATTAACTTCATACGAGTTCTACTCCTTTTCTCGAGTTGCCTTTTTGCCCGACGTAATTTTGCTTTGGGACTTGAAAATTGAAATCAGCTGAGCGAGTCGACGTTCGTAGTCGTCGCAGGTAGGACAGTTGCCGTCGGTTTCGATCCATTCCGGGTGCTGCGCAAGCAGGTCTTTGTGCAGCTGCCTCTGCAACTCGGGATAGGTTCTAACGGATAGCTTCGCTTCAGGACAGGAGCCCGAGCTTTGTTCTCTGTGTGATCCGTTATCCGTTTTCATTTCTGACTTGTCTGCCGGTTTTATCGCTCCTTTCTTGCCATCGCGGAAATCGTATGATTCGCTTGTAGTAATCGGATTTCGCGATAAGCATCTATTATGGAGCTTCGACATCTCCGGTACTTCGTCGGTGTAGCTCATCACTTGAACTACAGTGAAGCCTCCCGCCGCCTGCACGTTGCCCAGCCTGCGATCAGCCAAACCATACTCGACTTAGAAGATGAGCTTGGCATCAAGCTCCTCCACCGGACGAAGCGAACAGTTCAACTTACCACCGCGGGAGCCGTCTTCCTTCGTGAAGCGGAGCAAATCTTGCGTCATGCGACTGAAGCAGCGCAGCTCGCGCGGCGCGCCGCACGCGGGGAGACCGGCAGTTTGGGCATAGGATTTTTCGGCACTGCCTCCGGTCCGTTTTTGCCTTCCCTTGTGCAATCGTATCGGCAGAAATTTCCTGACGTCCAACTACAGCTCTATGAAATGACTCCGGACCAGCAGCTCGCCGCCTTTGACGACGGCCGGATCGACCTGGGGTTCTCGAGAAAACTTCCGCCGGACCGACGGTCGGAATTTGAAGAAGAAAACGTTTACACTGACGAACTGGGGGTTGCGCTGTGCTCTATTCACCGACTGGCCGGGCAAAAAGTAGTGCGTTTAAAAAGCCTCGCTGGCGAGCCCTTCGTTCAGTTCCATCGCAAAGGTACGCGGACGTTGTTTGATGAAGTCATTGCTGTTTGCCGCCGAGCCGGCTTCTCGCCGCGGATCGTAAATGAGCCGGACTTTATGGCGACGGTCCTCACTCTGGTAGAGAGCGGGCTCTGCGTCTCAATCGTGCCTCGTTGCGTCGCAAGTCTGAAACGGCCGCTTGTTATTCGTTCAATCATCCCAAGGTCGGCCCAAATTCCTTTGTGCGTTGTGTGGCGCAAGTCTCCCGACAACCCCGCCGTGCTTGCGTTCCTGGAAGTTCTGAGAGCAGCGCGACCCAAGATCAGAAAGCAGATGGAAAAAATGATCCGCCAATCGATCGCAATTGCCTAACAAATCATTTTTGTCCTACAAAAACACCCGGAACCTACGGGGTCCGGTACCTTTTTGTCACTTCCGGCTTTTCTTTAGCCGAACGTAAGCTGATTTCCTTGGCGCGCCGTAGCCTCGCGCGAAGGCGGCTCCTGGGTCGAGCCCCTGAAGGCGACCATTTGGAACCTCTTCGCGTTAGACCTGCGCCATGCCTCCATCGACGGCGAGATCCACGCCGGTGATGTATGAACTTTCATCGGAAGCAAGGAACACGACGACGGCAGCGATTTCCTCGGGCTTGCCTCTGCGGCCGAGCGGAACTTGCGAGGCGAACTGAGCTGCCGCCTGCTCTGCCTGTTCAGCGGTGAGGCCCGCCTTCTCCAAAGCCGGAGTTTCGATTGGGCCAGGACTCATCGAATTCACACGAATCTTGCGATTCTTTAGCTCCATCGTCCAGCCGCGAGCGAAGCTGCGCACGGCCGCCTTGCTCGCGGCGTAAACGGTAAACGCTGGATCTCCCCTTACGTTCGCGACTGAAGAGTTCAGAATGATCGAGCCGCCATCTTTGAAGAGGGGAAGGGCCTTCTGCGCTGTGAAGAACGTTCCCTTCACGTTTAAGTCGAAGGTCTGGTCGAAATGAGCCTCGGTCGCCGTTTCGAGCGGCGCGACTTCACCCCAGCCAGCGTTTGCGAAGAGGACGTCGATGTGACCGTGCTTCTCTTTAACGACGGCATAGAGCCGGTCCAGATCCTCCAAGCGCGATATGTCGCCCGCGACCGTCGTGACGTTTCTCCCGATCAAGACTGCGGCCTCTTTCAGCTCTTTCTCTCGTCGGCCAGTGATCACGACGTGCGCACCTTCTTCCACGAAGCGCTTGGCTGTGGCCAAGCCAATCCCGCTGTTGCCACCTGTGATTACCGCAATTTTTCCCGCCAATTTTTTCCCGTTGTTGTTGCTCATATGTTTCGTCCTTTTATGGTTGTAGTTGTTAAAATGAATTCAAAATTCCATTCGCTTGATCAGATCCAGATGGAGTCCACTCAGCGGGGCTCCAAATTCCTGGAGTTTTCCGCCATCGATCAGGCCGCCAATGTCCACCGGGACAAAGCCTGTTTCCTCAAGGGCGCGGGCTAGTTTCCGTTTTGCGTCGGTGTCGTCACCTGAAAGAAATAGAACAGTTTTAGGCTTCTTGTTTGAATAGTCCTGAATCCATTCCACCACGACTGTATTGAGTGCCTTGACCACGCGAGCTCCGGGGGCATAACTCGCAACGACCTCGCTCGCAGTCTTGCCCGTGGTGTCCTCATCTAAAGGGCGATTCGTCGCATCGACGAGAATACGCCCGTTCCAGTCAGAAACCTCGGCGAGCGCTTGCTTTGCTTGATGCCAGCGAACACACAAAATCACGATGTCCTGCTTCGCCGCCTCTTTCACGGTGCCCGCTCTGGCATTCGGGCCAATACTGCGAGCGAGTTCGATCAGCGAATCCGGTCCTCTGCTGTTACTGAGAATTACCTCGTGTCCATGCCGGACAAAATGCTTGGCGTATATCTGTGCTACCTCTCCTGCTCCAATAAATCCGCATTTCATATGCGATTTCTCCTTTTCTTCGGTTTAGTAACTATAAAAGTATCTAATCAGATCAAAAAAAATAGCTAACCTGTCCGGCTCCTGATTTTTGACACCACGTCCGCCAATGTCGTCCGCCTCAGATCACTCTCGACGGCCTTCTGAGCGCCAACCAGCACCTCGCCCATGACTTCCTTGATGTTACAACTCACCATACAGCCCTTGCTTTTGGCATAGGTGTGAATGGCAAAAGCACTTGGAGGGTTGACCGCAGAGTAGATGTCTAAGAGGGAAATACTCTTTGGGCTTCTAGCCAGGTCATAGCCACCGGATTTACCCACGGTGGTTTTGACCAGCTTCGCCTTGGAGAGTTTGACAAGGATTCTCTTAACGAAAACCGGGTTCGCATTCACGCTGCCTGCCAGAACTTCCGACGTAAAGGTCGTCTCGTAATTTGCGATTGCTGCCAGTACATGAACAGCAATCGAAAACTGAGTATTTACAGAAGCCATAATTAGATACTATATTAGTATCCGTATAGGATGCAAGAAAAATAATCAGAAAAATCGTCGAGGCGGGGACCGGCGTCGCCTTTGGTGCGGAGATTTTTGGTTACAGCTTTGGAAACCGCCTGAAACGCGTGCGCCTCATCTCTGAGCCCAAGCCAATCTCGATCGGCATCGCCGCGCCAAAGGGACGGCTCAGCCCAACCGCAGAAAAGTTCTGGCAGTGCGCGAAAGAAGCGGTATCAGCAAAGTGATCGCGAGAAAGACTATGTTTCTTGTCTCGGTATAACATCCAAGCATATGTGGCGCCGCACACACGAATTTGTTCAGCTAGACGTATTCACGCAGACGCCGCTTGCGGGTAATCCGCTGGCTATCTTCACCGACGGTCGCGGATTAACCGATGCCGAGATGCAAGCTTTGGCGCGGGAGATGAATCTCTCGGAGACGACTTTCATTCTGCCGCGCGATGCCGCCACTGAAGCTCGCGAAGGAAAGAAAGTCCGCATCTTCACGGTCGAGCAGGAGTTGCCCTTTGCGGGACATCCGACACTCGGCACGGCACTGTATTTGTATGCGTCGCAGGCCGATTCAAAGAGATCTCCTCAGATCACGCTCGATTTGAAAGCCGGGAAAATTCCGGTGCGCTTCAATGCGAATTCAGAGAATGCAGGTTGTAATCGAGTGGACGGTCAGCTGTTCGGGGAAATGCGCCAACGCGATCCCGAATTTGGAACGACACTTTCTCGAGACGAGGTCGCTCGCGTCATTGGCGTTGCTGTGGACGAGATTTGTTCGGAATGGCCCATACAGGCCGTCTCAACAGGATTGACCTTTACGATCGTCCCATTCCGCAATCAACAGACACTGTCCGATTTGAAGTTTAATTACGCTCAGGCAGCGGAATTTCTAAAGAATTCCGGCGCGAACTTTTTCTACTTTCTCTGCCCTCAACGCCGGGAAGGCCGGCTAGAAGCTCGAGCTCGAATGTTTTTCTACGGCGGGGAAGACCCTGCCACAGGATCGGCGGCCGGCTGCGCGGCCAGTTGGATGGTTCAACACGAAGTCGCAAAGAGCGATGAGCAGGTGCTGATTCGCCAGGGAATCGAGTGCCGTCGCCCAAGTGAAATGTACGTCCGAGCAACCCGCGAAGGCGCGCGCATTACCAACGTCTCCGTAGGCGGCTATGCCGTAGAGATCCTGCGCGGAACGGTGACTCTCTGAAGGGTCGCGGCGCTGAAACGTGTCTGTTTCTGGGGAGCACAGGCTGCCAGCCTGTTGGTTTCGGCAGCTTGCCGAAACAACCCTCGATCGAACCTCACGTCGGCCAGAATGTCCTCGGCCGTTTATGCCTTGGATGAATCAGCTTTTCTATTTAGTCCGAAACGGCCCTTCGAAAACGCTCTCGGAAAGTTTGCGGCGATCGTTTGGACTTTCGCGGGCCTGCAATTTTTCAGGAAGCGATTCTTTCGGGCCCGGTCGGCCGACCGCCGCCATCGCTTCGACTTGGAATTCGTCTGGTATCCGCAGGTCTTTACGCGTGCGCTCGTAATCGAATCCTTCCATGCCATGCACCACCAGCCCCTGGCGGAAGCCTTGCAGCGCAAAATTTTCCCACGCTGCTCCGGCATCGTACGAATGCGTCACCGACGGTTCGTCGTTGTGATCGAAAAACTTTCGCGAAATGAACACTACCAGCACCGCGGCGTTTTTTGCCCAAGTTTTGTTCGCTTCGACGAGCAGATCGAAAAATGTCTGCCAATGTTCCGTGCCACGACGCGCGTAAAGCGCGCGCCATTGCTGAGCATTAAATGATGACGGCGCCCAACGCGCCGCTTCGAAGAGTCGCATCAATTCCTCTTCCGAAATCTCTTCGCTCGACATCGCACGCGGCGACCAGCGATCGATCAGAAGCGGCTCGATCCGATGATCTGCTTTTCGAACTTCGCTGCCTTTAATCATCGCGGATCACTATCTCTGCTGGTTCTGATTGAGCAAAATCGTAAATCGTAGCGATTCTTCAGCGTGAGAGAAGTGCAACCAACTGTCGCAGTTCGGTCGCGTTCAGATCGGACACGGCCCAGTAATCCATCTCCCGATGGGTCCACGAAAGCACGTTGTAACCCCGTCGCGTTGACGCAACCGGCGAGCTGTCACCGGCTCCAGTTGCCGGCATAATGAAGACGTTAATCGGGTGTTTGTTCCGCTGATAAACAAGCGCGACCACCGTTTTGCGATCGAGATAATCAAGCCGCCCGCCCACGAGAGGGAATCCGCTCGTCGAAAAATCGTGCACGTCCGGCGCGAAGTCGATTTTGCCGTCGAACCACGGTTTGACCGTGTGTTGATCGGACGACGCTACATCAACAAGATGGGTAGCGAGAAGCGAACGCACGTGATTGGCGACAACTTGATCGACAATCGCGCGGTCGCGCCATGTGCGGGTCGTCTGGAAAAGCGCCAAACCGAGAATGAGGGCGGCGAACGCGGCGCCCGTTGCGAGGATTGGCCAGAAAGAAAAACGCTTCTGTTCACTTCTCGCTTCGCTTCGCAATGCTGCGCGGATGTTCCGCCGCAAACGCGCCGGTGCACGGTAGGATGGCGCATCGTTCGTCAGCGCCTCGCGCAACGCGAGAATCTGTTCCTCGACTCTGCGGCATGCGTCACAACCGCGCAAATGTTGTTCGACTTCGCGCGCGTTTACCAGATCAAGCTCCCCGTCAGCGTGGGCGTGAAGCAGTTCGAGGATATCGTCGTGGTTCATTTTCGTTCGGAAAGAATGATTTGAAGTTGGTGGCGAGCGCGGGCCAGGCGCGACATGACAGTTCCGATCGGAACGCCGGCGACGTCCGCGATTTCCTTGTAAGACGCTCCTTCCAATTCGCGTAGCGTGATCGCTTCCCGGAATTCAGGAGGCAGTTGCTCAATCGCCGCGCACACCGTTTTTCGATCTTGCGCGCGATCGAGCGCGAGACTTGGATCCATCGCCGGCGTTTGTCCGCCGTGCAATTCTTCATCAAAGACAACGTTCATGTCAGCAGGTTGGTTCTTTTTCAGAACGGTGAAGGCAGTGTTGCGAACGATCTTCAAAAACCAAGGTCGACTGTTTTCGCCGCGAAAAGTTCCGAAAAAACGAAAGGCCCGCAGCGAAGCTTCCTGTACCACGTCCTCGGCGTCCTGATCGTTGCGCATGAGAAATCGCGCGAGGTTGTAAGCGGCGTCGAGATGCGGCAATACCTGCCTCTCGAACTCGCTCAGGCGAGGGGATTCGGTCAATCGGAACACGTGTCGTTATCTTCAATCATTAGAAACCAGACTGCGAAAGTCTGAATTTTATTCCCCGGGCCATGAATTTCTTTTTCCGGGGAATAATCAGCCCAGGGCGCTGGTCATGGTGGTCAGAAAGGTAACATATGAACAATCACAATCACATTCTCCACGATCACGAGCGCGACGGGATCGACCGCCGCGGATTTTTAAAATGCATGGCCTGGGCCGGCACCGGCGTGCTTTGGACGGTGACCGGCGGCGTCCTGGCGTCAAGGACCCTCGCCGAAATCGCAAAGGCCGGAACCTCAGTGCACGCAGCGACTGATCTAAGCTTCCTCCAAATCAGCGATAGCCACATCGGCTTCAGCAAGGACGCAAACAAGGACGTGACCGAGACATTTAAGATTGCTCTCGATCGCATCAATGCGATGCCTACGCCACCGTCGTTTTTAATTCACACGGGTGACATCACACAATTGTCCAAGCCGGAGGAGTTCGACACTTTCGATCAGTTACTCAAGAGCTGTCGAACCAAAGACGTCTTCTATGTTCCCGGCGAGCACGATGTGCTGAACGATGGCGGAAAGCTTTACCGTGAACGCTATCTGAAGAGCGTCGAAGCTAAGGGCTCCGGCTGGTACAGCTTCAATAAGAACGGCGTTCATTTTATTGGCCTGGTAAACGTGCTGAATCTTCAGGCCGGTGGACTAGGCCAACTTGGCGACGAGCAACTTGAATGGCTGCAAGATGACGTGAAAGGACTTGGCGCCGATACGCCAATCGTCGTGTTCGCCCACATACCGCTCTGGACCGTTTATCCACAGTGGGGCTGGGGGACCAGCGACAGTGAGCGAGCGCTCGGCTACTTGAAGCGCTTTGGTTCGGTCACCGTGTTGAACGGTCACATTCATCAAGTCCTTCAGAAAGTAGAAGGAAACGTGACGTTTCACACCGCGATGTCCACAGCTTTCCCGCAGCCTGCGCCAGGAACCGCGCCATCGCCCGGTCCTTTGAAAGTACCGGCGGGAAAGCTGCGCAGCATGCTTGGCCTAACAAGCGTTCAGTATAAGCAACGCAAAACTGCCCTTGCTGTCGTCGATTCGAACCTCAGCTAGGAGGACACAAATCATGATGGCGTTTATTCAAAAAAATAAGAAGACGATCCTGTTAACTACTCTGGTCATTCTCAATCTTTGCGTCGCCGCCTTGGGAGACGACGCAGCGAGTGCCGGTAACAAGAGAAACACAATCGAAATCAGAGACTTTGCGTTCAATCCGCAGACCTTGACGGTAAAGTCCGGCGAGAGAATAACCTGGATCAATCGCGACGACGAGCCGCACACGGTCGTTAGCGTCGGGAAGAAGTTTCAGAAATCGTCTGCGCTTGATACCGATCAGCAGTTTACAATTACCGCCGGTGCGCCGGGCACCTACGAGTACTTTTGTTCCGTTCATCCGAAGATGACCGGAACAATCGTGATCGAAAAATGAATGTGATCGCGAATCCATTGATTGCGGTCAACCCGTTCGATCTCAAATCCGCCATTCTGGCGCCTCATGCGCAGCACCCTGTCATTGTCCATTTCCCGATCGCGCTATTTATCTCGAGCGCGGTGTTCGAGATTCTCGCGGTATGGCGGAAACAACCGGCCCTTGCATCCGTTGCCTATTTCAATCTTCTCGGTGCCGCGATTAGCATTCCATTTACCATCGCGACCGGATTAGCAGCGTGGCAATGGCAGCTCGAGGGCGCCACACTGAAAGGAAATCTGCGCATACATCTCGCTTTTGCCATCGCCACCGCGGCGATCATCCTGCTTCTGTCTTGGATACGTTATCGGTTGCGAATGAATGGCCAGTCGCCGCGGACGACTTATTTCGTGCTGATGGCGCTTGGTTTAGTGATGATCACTGTCACGGGCCATCTTGGCGGAATTCTCAGCGGTGTTCAGGGGCCGTGAGTGAACATTGTCGGCCCGCGCCCGTTGTACAGCCCGGACTAGCTTTCGTACTTAAAGGACAGCTGCAAGCGCGTTCGGAACTCGATCACTTTGCCGTCCTCGATCTTCACATCCAACTTCACAACCTCGGCAACGCGCAGGTCACGCAGCGTGCCCGCCGCGGTCTGGACGGCGGTCTTTGCCGCATCCTCCCAGGACTGTGCGCTCGTGCCGATTACTTCCGTCACTCTGTAAACTGACTCTGTAGATTTATCTTTTGTGGTCATAATGCTTCCTTTCAGTTGTGTTTGATCTTCCGATTACATCCGTTTCCAGGCAAGTCACGTCACAATCGGCTAACGGCTTCTATTTGTTGCGAAATAATCAGCAGATCTAAAGCGATGGTTTGATCCCCTCTGCAGACGGCACAGACTCGCCCAAAAAGTGATCGATAACATCGGCCACGCTTGTGAAACGATTTACTCCGCCCAATTTGCTGTCGATGCCTTCATGGCGGAACCGGTCGCGCACTGACGAGCGCGGCTCCACCGCTTGAAAACGGATGCCCGTGGCGCCGAGTTCATCCGCCATGCTGGCAAGCGCGTGCGCACTCTGCATGTCCACGATCGATGCAGCTGAGAGGTCGACCACTACCAGCTTTGGCGGTGTCGTCTCGCCACGAACACGGCTCAGGATCGCCTCGCTTACATTGTCGACGTTAAAGTAAATGAGGGGCGATTCAGGCCGGAAGATCATTACGTTTGGAATCAGTTGGTTGTCTTCATGCCGGTCGCGATCCGAGAAACGGCGTGTGCCGGGAATTCGTCCGAGAAAAGCAACGTGTGGGCGCGACGAAACGCGCACCAATTGCACAAGCGAAATCAACGCACCGAGCATTACGCCGCGAAGCAAACCGAAGGTGAGCACGCCGGCGAAAGCTGCCATTGCCACCACAAACTCAGAACGATCGTCAAGCCAAAGTGCTTTCAACGTTGAAAGATTGAGCAAACCTGCAATCGCGACCAAAACCACGGCGGCGAGCACCGGTTGAGGCAACGCGCTCAATAGATGGGAGAAAAAGAGCACGGCCACCAGGATAAAAACCGCAGCGAGGGCGGTAGAGAGCGGTGTCTTCGCGCCGCCCTCTTCATTGACGAGCGACTGCGATGTGCCGCCGCTTACTGGAAAGCCGCCACCGAATCCAGCAAACAGGTTCGATGCAGCGAGTGCCAGGTTTTCCTGGTTAGCATCGAATCGTCCACCGTACTTCGCGGCGAACATTCGGCCAATCGCGGCCGTTTCGACCGCGCCGAGAAGAAAGCAAGCCAGGGCTAGTGGAAGCAATTCGTTCAGGTCACGCCAGTAAAGAGCAGGAACTTTCAGCGGAGGTATTCCCTGGGGCACGGCGCCAATTAGTTTCACGCCGCGCGTCTCCAACGAAAGTGTTGTTGCAGCAATTATCCCTGCGATTACAACGAAGACCGCGACTGGTTTGTGTTTTAAAAAAGTTTTCCCAACAATAAGCAGCACGAGCGCAATTCCTCCGACTAAGAATGACGTCGTGTTCGTCTCGTTGAGGTGTTTGAAGAAGAAGCCTGTGTTTCCCCAAAAGCTTCCATGAGCGGCATGAAATCCGAAGAGCTTCGGTAGTTGTGTGCTGGCAAGGAAGAGCGCAACGCCACATTTGAATCCGGTCATGACACTCTCCGAGATGAAATGCACCAGGACTCCAGCTCTGGCCAGCCATGCCACGAAGGCGATGAGCGAGACCAATAACGCCGTGCCGGCCGCGAGTGCGCCAAAACGCATCGTGTTCCCACCTGTGATTTCGCCTAACGAGGCGCCGATGACCAGCGAAATGGCGGAAGTAACGGAAACCACGGTGTAGCGCGAGCCGCAAAAGATCCAGAAGATGAGCCCTCCGAACAGACACGCGTAAAGACCCGCCTGCGGCGGCAAGTTCGCGAGCGACGCATCGCCCAATGCTGCGGGAAGGAGATATGCGGCAAGAGTAATGCCGGCGAGAACGTCGCCGCGCAGCAAGCTGCCATTATAGGCGCGGAGCCAGTTGAGGGCGGGAATCCAGCGAGCAAGGGACGGTGAACTCATCGAAGGACTCTCCTCCCGCTGCGACCGGCAGTCATAGGACTTGCTGTTTGAATCGATTCAGATGGGAAGTGATTCCTCTCTGTTATGTTTGATTGCCGGTCACGAACGGACCTCCAGCGAAACGATCCGCTCGTCCCGGATCGCAAATACGAATTCGAGTTCGATCGGGCTTCCCGGAAAATTTCCGGTGAGTCGATTTGTGAGCCTGAACTTTCCGTCTTGCTCGACGATGCTCAGTGGCTCGACTGAGTGTTGATACTTCCTTTTCGTCTCCGCTTTCCAATCTTTGATCGCGGCCAAACCTTCGTGTGTCTCGCTCTCATCTCGCACGCTGGCGTCTTCGGCAAAACATTGATCGAATAGACTCACGTCGCCGCTGTTCTCCCCCTCGATGTACATGGCGATCGGTTTTGGAAGATTGTCGATCACGTTGCTGATTTCGGTTCTGCCGGCACGTCTGTTTTGCCTTTGTGACCGGCGAACAATCGTTCGATAACATAAAACGTCACTGGGATTAGAAAGATCGCGATGCCGGACGCGGCGATCATTCCGCCGATTACGGTCGACCCAAGGACGCGACGAGCGACCGCGCCGGAGCCACTGGCAAACCAGAGCGGCAAACAGCCGAAGATGAACGCAAACGAGGTCATCAAGATCGGGCGTAAGCGCAAACGCGCGCCTTCGAGCGCCGCATCGAGCAACGGTTTGCCCTTTTCGTATTCATCCTTGGCGAATTCGACGATAAGGATCGCGTTCTTCGCGGCCAAACCGATGAGCATGATGAGACCGATTTGCACGTAAACGTTGTTCTGCATCCCGCGCAACCAAAGCGTCAGGAATGCGCCGAACACTGCGACCGGCGTACCTAGCAACACGCTGAATGGCAACGACCAGCTTTCGTAGAGCGCGGCGAGGATCAGAAAAACAAAAAGCAGTGACATGCCAAAAACCAAAGTCGGCGAGACGCCTTGCTGCGCTTTTTTTTCCTGATACGACAAGCCCAGGTAGTCGTAGCCCATCTCGTTAGGCATGGTTTGTCGGAAAGTTTCCTCGAGCGCGTTCATCGCCTGGTACGAGCTGTAGCCTGGTGCGGCCGAACCGTTGATTTGAGCCGAGCGGTATTCGTTGTAACGCACCGTGAATTCCGGACCCGAGGTGTTCTCGATAGTCGAGATGGCGTCGAGCGGCACGGCGTCGCCGTTGGCGTTGCGAACAAAAAACTGGCCGACGTTCTTCGCGTTGGTTCGATATTCGCCCTCCGCCTCTATGTATACCTGCCAGGTCCGGCCGAATCGGTTGAAGTAGTTCACGAAGAATCCACCCATGAATGTCTGCAGCGTTTGATAAACCGAGGCGAGATCGATGCCCTGCTTGATGACTTTGTCGCGATCGACCTTGACGAAAACCTGCGGAACATTCGGCAAAAATGTCGGAATCAACGTGCCGAGCTCGGGTCTTTTGTGTGCTGCCTCTAAAAATTTCTTCACGTTCTGCGCCAGAAACGCGACGTCTTTGCCCGCGCGGTCTTCAAGCATAAATGTAAATCCACCAGAGGTGCCGACACCGGGGATCGCCGGTGGTGGAAACGCAAATGCGATACCTTCACTGAGACTGCCGAGGTACTGATTTATTCGCGCCTTGATTGCCGCGTACTTTTCTTCCGGTTTCGTTCGCTCGCTCCACGGCTTGAAGGTCACGAAGAAAAAGGCGCTGTAGGTATTTTGCACCAGACTCAGCAGACTGAATCCGATGACACTGGTCGTGTACTGGACACCGGGCGTTTTGCTCAGGAAATCTTCGATTTTGTGACAGACCTGATCGGTTCGCTCGAGCGACGATGCGTCCGGCAATTGGAGCGCGAGAAAAATGTAGCCCTGATCTTCTTCCGGCAAAAAGCTACTCGGCAATCGCGATCCGAAAAGACCGGCGCCGACCGCGAGGACGGCGAGCAACGCGAAGCTGAGCACGGCTTTTCGAATCGCTGCCCGTGACCAGTTTACATATCCGTGAGTGGCGCTGCCGAAAATGCGATTGAATCGATCGTAAAACCAACCCAATGGGCCGCGCGCTTTCTTGCGTGGGCGCAGCAGCATCGCCGAAAGAGCAGGGCTGAGTGAGAGCGCGTTGAACGCGGAGAAGATGACTGAGATCGCAATCGTCAGGGCGAACTGTTGATATAATCTGCCGGTGATGCCCGGGAGAAACGCGGTCGGAATAAAGACGGCCGAAAGCACCAGCGCAATACCGATGACTGGTGCCGACACTTCGCGCATCGCCTGCAATGTTGCCTCGCGCGCCGCCATTCCTTCTTCGATGTGACGCTCGACGGCTTCGACAACCACGATCGCATCATCGACCACAAGACCGATCGCGAGCACCAAGCCAAAGAGAGAAAGCGAGTTGATCGTGAATCCGAACAATGGGAACAGCACAAATGTCCCGATCAACGACACAGGAACCGCGCACAATGGAATCAGCGTGGCGCGCCAGCCTTGCAAAAAAATGAATACGACGAGCACGACCAGCGCGAGGGCCTCGAACAGCGTTTTAACGATGTCGCGCAATCCTTCAGTCACTGAGAGGGTCTGATCGAGCGAGACGGCGTAATCCATATCGGCGGGAAACCGCTGCTTCGCTTCCGTCATTAACTTACGCACAGCTTGCGCGGCTTTGACGGCGTTGGTGCCGGGCAACTGATACAAAGCGAGAATGGCCGCGGGTTGTCCGTTTAGCCTGCCTTTTAAGTTGTAAGTTTGCGCGCCGAGATCGATCCGTGCGATGTCTTTGACGCGAACGAAGGAGCCGTCCGAATTTGCTCTAACGACGATTTCGCCGAATTCCTCCGGCGTTTGCAATCGTCCCTGCGCGCGAACGGTGTAAGTGAATTTCTGCCCGCTCGGAATCGGCTCGCCCCCCACTTGTCCGGCAGGATTCACGTTGTTTTGCTTTTGCACCGCAGTGATGATGTCCGGAACAGTGATGCCAAGCTTCGCGAGTTGGTCAGGCTTCACCCACAAGCGCATCGCGTATTGGCCGGCGCCGAAAATCTGGACGTTTCCAATTCCGGGCAGGCGAGTGAGTTGATCGAACAGGTTAATGTAACCGTAGTTCGCGAGAAAAATGTTATTGTAGGTGCCTTTCGGCGAATAGAGCGAGACCAGCATCAGCGGTGCGGTGGTCGATTTTTTAACGGTCACGCCGTAGTTGTTCACGTCGGCAGGCAATTGCGATTGCGCTTGCGCCACTCGGAGCTGGGTCAGGACCTGATCGATGTTCGGATCGGTCGCGACATCGAAATTGACGATCAATCGAAGGTCGCCGCTGTTCGCGTTGATCGAGTACATGTAGTTCATGTTGTCAACGCCGCTCATCTGCTGCTCGATCGGCGCTGCGCCCGATTGCTCGATCGTCAGCGCGTCCGCGCCGGTGTAGTGGGTTTGCACCTGAATCTCCGGTGGCGCGATTTGCGGATACTGCGCGATCGGCAACGCCAGAATGCAGACGCCGCCGATCAGCGTCATCAGAATCGCGATGACGATGGCGACAATCGGCCGTCGAACAAAGAATTCTGACATTGTCGGTCAGGGATTTTTTTGTGCGGGCGAACCGTCAGCTGCGGTTTGCTGTCCCGCTGGCGGTGTCCACTCTTTCACCGCCACTGTCGATCCTTCGCGCGCTTTTTGTATGCCCTCCACGACGACGCGCTCGCCCGGCTTCAGACCATCCGTGACTTCCCAGAGCGCGCCGATACGTTCGCCCATTTTCACCGGATGAATGCTCACTTTGTTGTTTTGATCGACAACCGCGACTTGAAAGCTGCCCTGCAATTCGTTCACGGCTTCCTGCGGAACCACCATTGCGCCTTTTTTAATATCGGCGACGAACCGGACTTTCCCGAATTGGCCCGGCCGCAGAATATTTCCGGGATTCGGAAATGTGACTTCGTAGCGAATCGAGCCTGTCTTTGGATCGAGATTGCGATCCAGGGCATAAAATTTTCCTTTGTGCGGATAAGTCTCGCCATTGCCGAGAATCAAATCGAACGCGAGCGAGTTAATGTAGCGCTGGCGCTCATCTGGGTCGGGGTGACGCGAGATAAAATCTGTGAACGGCCCTTCGCCGGCGGTCACGACAGCTTTGATCGGATCGAGTTGTGAAACTGTCGTCAATGTTCCGGTGCTGGGACCGACCAGATCGCCGACCTGCGCGCTAGCAATGGCGGCGACTCCGTCGATAGGCGAGATAATTTTCGTGTAGCCAAGATTCAGCTGGGCCTGTTCCACGGCGGCTTCGTCGGCTTGGACACTTGCCCTGCCGGAGCCGGCGGCGGCAATCGCCGTATCTCGCTCCTGATCGCTGATCACCTTCCTATTGAACAAATCCAACGCGCGCTTTTCATCCGCGTCTGCTTTTGCCTGGTTAGCCTGGTCTTTTGCCAGAGTTCCCTTGGCTTGCGCCAGCGCGGCTTCGAATGGGCGCGGATCAATTTGAAAAAGGAGATCGCCCTTTTTCACGACGCTGCCCTCCTTGTAATCGCGCGAAATGATGTAGCCCTGTACCTGCGCGTGGATATTGGCGTTGATGAAACCATCCAGCGTCGCCACGCGTTCCAACACACGCGGCACGTCTCGCGGCTTTACCGTTGTGACCAAAACTTCGGGCGCATTCGGGGGCGCCTGAGCGGGTTTGCGCGAGCAAGCTGAAACGAGTAAACCGAAAACCAGAGCCACCCCGAAGCCGAGGAATCGTTTCATCATCCGTTTATCGATGCGTTGCGCTCAACTGTCGAGCGCGCATGCAGCATTGCCGCCTCTCTTTCAGGTGATCGCCTGTTCGCTCTAGCCGCGGTGGGAAATCAGCCGAAGATCTGCAATGGATTTATGTCGATCGCTTCGCCAGCGCAGTTCGCAACTGATTTACGGGCGCAGACACGACAGTCTTGTTGATTTCATCATTCATCTCCGGGTTGATTTGCTGTAGTGCATTTCCTTTTCTCGAGACCCATGACCAAGGAGACGACACAAACCACCCCGCGTCTCGTACGCGCGCTCAAACTGCGCGATCTGGTCCTGTTCAATCTGGTCGCTGTCCTTGGTCTGAGACATCTTGGGACAACGGCGAAATTCGGTCCCGGGTCGTTGCTGATGTGGTTGATCGCCGCCGTGTTCTTCTTCATCCCGCAGGGATTCGCCGTGATCGAACTGTCATCGCGGTTTCCGAAGGAGGGCGGCATCTATTTCTGGACGAAACGCGCGCTGGGCGAAGGTCACGGGTTTTTGTGCGGGTGGTGTTACTGGATCAACAACGTCCTCTATTACCCGAACCTGCTGATTTCAGCGGCAGTCATCGCGACTTTTATCTTCGGAAAAAGTGGGAGCGGGCTGAGTGACAGTTGGGCTTTTGTACTGCCGGTAACGCTCGGCACGCTCTGGGTTGCCGTCCTGATAAACATCGTCGGCATGGGCACGGGCAAATGGTTGCAAAACGCAGGCGGCATCGGCACCTACGTCCCCGGGGTCATTCTGATTTTGCTGGGCGTTTACGGCGCGATGACCGCTCCGCCGGCCAATGAACTCAGTCTGGCGACTTTAAAGCCCGATCTGAACAATTTCCCAGCCTTGAACCTGCTGGCTTCGATCGCGTTCGCATTCGCGGGGCTCGAGTTGGCCTCGACAATGGCTGACGAGGTCGAAAATCCACGACGCAATCTGCCTCGCTCGATTTTCATCGCCGCGCCATTAATCGCCGTCGCCTACGTTCTCGGAACGGCAGCCGTGCTCTGGCGCCTGCCGAACAAGGATGTCAACGTAGTCTCAGGATTTCTACAAGCGATCAAGGCCGGCGCCGATAACATTTCCCCGGGGCTGGCGTGGGTCGCTCCACTCTGCGCGGCGCTTTACACCATCGGTAATCTCGGCAGCGTGGGCGCCTGGTTGATTGGACCTGCGCGCGTCGCGTTCGTTATCGGGCTGGATCGCTATTTCCCGAAAGCTTTCGGAGAGGTACATCCGCGCTGGCACACGCCGTATGTCGCGATCCTGGTTCAAGCGAGCCTCGCGACGATATTTCTGTTGCTCTCGGTGCTTGGGAAGGGCACGAACGTCGAGGACGTTTATCTGATCCTGCTCGACACGCAGATTCTAATTTACTTCATCCCCTACGTTTATTTGTTCATCGTCTTTTTGATTCATCGTCGAGGCAGCCAGAACTCCAGTGAGGTCGTGCTGGCGCCCGGAGGAACGATTGGCGGGTGGCTCACCGGCTTAAGCGGCATGATCGTCACCTTGTTTGCGATGATTGTCGCGACCATCCCTCCCCCGGATATGGGAGACTCTCTGTTGTTTCGGTTAAAGGTCATTGGCGGGGCGCTCGGATTCATTCTGATCGGCGGGTTGATCTATTGGCGCGCTCGTTTGAAAGAAGCTATCGCATAAAGCAACTGTTGCGCGGCCGGCACTCGATTAGTGTTACCAGGCAAATGACCAAAACCTCGATCCGTTTCAAAGCGAAACTCTTCCGGCCGGCTGAAAAAGAGAACGCCGACTCCTGGACATTTCTCATCCTGCCAAGGAACGCCAGTGCGAAGCTCCCATCGCGCGGGATGACGGCAGTTGAAGGCACCATCAATGGCGTTCCTTTTCAAGCCGCGCTGAAGCCAGACGGCCAAAAAAGTCACTGGCTCAAAGTGGATCGGAAAATGCGCGAGGCTGCAGGCGCAGAGCCGGGCGACATTGTCACGCTGGAGATCGCGCCGGCGACAGAGGAACCGGAACCCACTATCCCGGCAGACTTGGGGAAGGCTCTCGCGGCCGCTCCTCCGAGGACGCGGGCGTTGTGGTCGGAGATCACGCCCATCGCGCGCAGAGATTGGATCCAGTGGATCACCTCTGCCAAGCAGCGAGAGACGCGCGCACGCCGGATCAAAAATGCCTGCTCAATGCTCGCTGCCGGGAAGCGCCGCGTTTGCTGCTTCGACCGGTCTGGGTTCTACGATAAAAGCATGAGCGCTCCTAAAGCGGCGACTTAGATAACTCACGGTTTATCGCGTTAATTGCCAAGATTCACAGACTGACCCCTGTTAGTCTTCTCATTCGATGTCAGGGCGAAAACGATGGCAAACACTGAATCTCACGTGACGATCCACATGGTGGCAAGCCTCGATGGCTTCATCGCTCGAAAGGATGGGAGCGTCGACTGGATGGAAACCCCGGACGAATTCGCAGGCGGGGACACCATGGACCCAGGAACCCTCGAAGCGTTCCTCAAGACGATCGACTGCTACGTCATGGGATCGCGAACGTATGAAACCGCGTTGAGTTTTGAGGCGAAAGGGTTGGGCTGGGCGTATGGCGACAAACCGACCTTCGTCCTCACTCATCGCGAGCTGCCGCGGACCCGGGACAGCGTCGAGTTCTATTCAGGCGACCTCGCGCAGTTCGTGAGTGGGCGTCTGCGGCCTGCGTTCCGTAGCATCTGGTTTGTTGGTGGCGGTGTAGTCTCCGGCGAATGCCTTCGTCTCGGACTAGCCGATGAAGTTCGTTATTCGATCCTCCCGATCTTAATTGGTGATGGAATCCCATTTTTCGAGAAGCTCGACAGAGACGTCGCCCTACACCTGGCGGAGGTGAAAACTTACAAGAGCGGCATGGTCGCGCTTTGTTACCGAGTGCGAGAATTGGCGGCTTAGGCGCCGAGGACATGCAGCTTTATCAGCCGACACACAAGCTGGCGTTCAATCTCGAGGTCGATCGCTAGCTGATGTTGCATTGCAGTTCGACTCGAGCTCCGTATCGGCTTGGCTTATTCCACGTGCACCTGCCAGTTGCGGTTTTCCCAGCGCTGGTCGCGTTTCCAAAAAAATGTGAATGCCAGCGCTGAGCCCGCAGACAGTTCTGAAGTCGGAAAATCTGCGTACCAAAGATTGAGTTCGTCTTGATGGACGGTGTCCGATTGCTCAGTGCGCGCCCAGTTGTCCGCCGACCAGTGAATCGTTGCTTCCGCCGCAACAATGATTCGCAAAATTTTCCCGCGTGGGACATGTCGCAGGGGATGACGCAGAGTCCAAATCTCGTATCGACTCTGTACTGGATTGACGACGTAGCGTTGGTACGCCGGCTCGACGCGGTCGAAGCAAATGCCATCGTGTCGACTGCGCACGAGAGAAACATATTCGGCGTGCGACCAGCAAAGCGGCATCGCCGCGCCGGTTGGGTAGCCGCGTTTCATGCGGCCATCCGGCAGATCGTCGTCGTCCCACACCTGTTCAGTGATCATGCCGCCTTGATTCGAAAAATTTTCCATCGTTGCGATGAACGATTTTGGATCCCGACCGGCGGCGAGTTCGTAATGACCGCGTTCGCCGGTCAAAATCGGCCAGCAACGCCCGACGCCTGTTCCGTCGAAGGCGCTGCCGTCATCTTTTTGGCCGTAGCCGTCGTGATTGTAACGACGCCAGCCCGGGCCCTGCGGCAGATCGTGTTTGAGCACGCGATCGATCACTTCGATTGAATCGCGCACGAGCGGGTCGTTCACGTCGCGAACGCCGAACCGCACCAGGCGAAGGAAGTCGCCGCCGACAACGTTCCGCGCGGGGTGCAAACCGCCGCCGTTGGCGATTTGAAGCATCGTTGTATTGGGATCAGCGTGCGGATCAGGCGTATTTGGATCGGTCGGAGTGATGCGGATGTAATGGCGAGGAATGCCTTCGACCAACTCGCCCGCCGTCGTGACCGTCCAATCTTCGACGTGCGCCGCCAGCCAGTCGGCGTAAGCAAAGACAAAATCCGCGGCATTTGTCAGGCCGTATTCCTTTGCCCAGTCCGCGGCGCACGCGAGAGCGGCAATCACCACAGCGAGGGTGGAAGGCGAGTAGCCGGCGTTTTCCTCCCAGCGGTCCTGTGCTGTCACCGGCCCCTGCAGAATCAGGCGCGCCGCGGCGCGCGCATTCATCGCGTGAGGACTGAACAAGCCGAGCACGCCAAGCTTGTGCAACCGGCACGCCAGCAAGATTGGCAATGCGATCTGATCAAGTTGCAACCCGGACCAATAGGCGCTTCCATCGATCCAGCTGTTTTGCGGAAACGTGCCGTCCGGCCGCTGAATCGCTGCCAGCCAGATCAACGCGCGCAGCGGCGTTCCGGTCTGACCGGTGGCGAGAAGCGCGGTCGCGCTGTGCACGAGGTCGCGCGTCCACACGAGATGATAGCCGCCGAGATCCTGATCGCTCTTGGTTTCCCCCCAGGGAATGCTCAGCGAGGCGACCATTGCGCCTTGAAAAACCTTGTCCTCATGCGCCAGCAATACACATCGACTCAGCCGATACATTCCGCCGCCATCCGAGGTGTCGCTGCTGAAGTCGAATTTGGGATCCACAACGGCGCGTTGCCACTGACGAACATACGCTTCGCGCTTTGACTCAAACGGCTCGGCCAACGATTGGAACAACTTCGTCGCTGCGCTCTGGTAACTTCGACCAAGCGCAACGGCGATTGTGAATTGCCCGTCGTCGGGTAGATCAATTTCCGCGGTCAAAGCGATATTGCCGTTCTCGGCTGCCCGAAATTCCCAGTCCATTTTGAAATTGTGCATGAGGTCTCGCCAACCATCGCTTAAGCCCACGTAGCCGACGGATCGGCAAGAGAAACCGCTGCTGCATGCCATGAGCAGGTGAACGTTCTGCCGCTGCGCGTGAATCAGTTTGTCATCGCCGATTTCAGTACACCATCCGGAGTTACCGACGCCAAAGCCCCCAAGATGCGGCGCCAGCAGCGCGTAGAGGCGCAACTTGCCGCGTAGCGATTCATCGAAGACTTCGAGCTTCGTGTGCACAAGCAAGACCGACCGGTGCGGATCAGTGAGCACGTGTTTTATCAGACGGTAGCGCCCGCTGGGTTCGGAATTCGTCAGGCGGTAAAAAACACAATCGCGTTCCGGGTATTCGACGAGGTGATTGAGATCCCGTTTTTCTTCGTGGCAAAACGTTTCGCCGTCGCTGATGAGAAACTGAAAGTCGCGCGTGTTAGGTTTATCGACATGCGGATAGTAGATCTCGTTCACGATGCCGTGGCTTAGCGTGAACCAGACACGGCAACTGGTGTGATACGCCGTGCCGACGCCTTCTTTCGCGCTTGAAGTCCAGCGCGGCTCGATTCCCGGTGCGCCAAATGCGACAGGCTCCTCCGGCGAATTCATCGCCTAAGCGTTAGGCGAATCGAAGCGGAACAGCAAGAGGCCAGAATGGAAATCATGGCGTTTCTCCTTTTGTTGTTACGCTTTAAAGAACGCGAGCAGATTGGCGTTAATAGTATCGGCCTCGGTCGTAGGCATGCAGTGCGGAAAACCTTTGTAGGTCTTCAAGCTGCCATTCTTCGGCAGCTTTGCCGATAGCGGTGCTGAGTCGGCATAGGGAACGATTTGGTCGCCATCGCCGTGCATGACGAGCACCGACACCGTGATCTTCTTCAGGTCTTCGGAGAAGGCGACGATGCGCCCGGTTCTTTGTTCTTCGGGCATAAACTGCTTCATCATGTCTTAGCTCATGCGGTAGGCAAAAGCAGAGTCCTACGGAGCCTCTGCGGCTCGTTCTTGTCCCGGAAAGACGCGCACCTGCCGGCGTTTGGTCAGAAACGCCAGCATCCATTGCAGCATGACAAAGAACCGGTTCGCAAACCCGATCAGGAAATAGATGTGCACGACCGCCCAGACAACCCACGCCGGAAATCCGGTAAAGCGGAGCATGCGAAGATCGGCGAGCGCGTACGTACGCCCCGCGATGGCGAGATCGCCTTTGTCCCAGTACCAGAATGGCGGCGGCGGCGGCTGTCCCGTCACGCGTCGTCGAATCAGGGCTGCCACGTACCTTCCTGCTTGAATGGCAGGCTGCGCAACGCCCGGCATGACCATTGGCTCCTTAGACTTTATCCCCAGCAAATTCCGCGAAGGCGCAACGACGTGCGCCGTGTCACCAATTGCAAAAATCTCAGGATGACCCGGCACTGACAGGTCGGAGCCGACGATGATTTTCCCCGACTTATCCATCGCCGCGCCTAACCAGTGACCCGCTGGTGAGGCCAGCACTCCGGCTCCCCACAGCACCGTGCTCGACCGAACGCGCTGGCCGCCCACCACGACTCCGTCGGCATCCACACTGGTCACTCGCGTGTTCGTGTAAATCTTCACGCCCAAGCTCTCGAGATGACGCTGCGCCTTCGCCGACAAATCTTCGGGAAATGTCGGAAGCACGCGCGGTGCCGCCTCGTACAGGAGGATCTGCGCATGGCGCGGATCGATGTGACGAAAGTCATGCGCCAACGCCATCCGCGACATCTCCGCCAGGGTGCTCGCCATTTCCACGCCCACCGTGCCCGCGCCGACCAGCACGAAGGTGAGCAGTTGCCGTATTCCCTCTGTATCGGCGTGATCGAGCGCAGCCATTTCCTCGGCGCGCTCGAATGCAAGCAGGATCTTGCCGCGAATCAGATCGGCGTCATCCAGCGATTCAAGCCCGGGTGCCACGCGCCGCCACTCATCGTGTCCGAAATAGTTGTATTGAATCCCAGTCGCCAGGACTAGGTAATCGTAAGAGATTGAATGCTGTTTCAGACGAACCAGGCGCTTTTCCGTATCGACGCCGCTGACTTCGTCCATCAGCACCTCTACATTGGCCTGTCGACTCAGGATCGATCGCAGCGGCCCGGAAATTTGGTCGGCCGATAACAAGCCGGTCGCCACCTGGTAGAGCATGGGACGGAAGAGATGGTAGTTGCGCTTGTCGATCAGTGTCACGCCGACGGGAGCACCGGCTAACCCGCGTGCCGCGCAGAGTCCGCCAAAACCGCCGCCGATGATTACCACGCGAGGCTGATTATTCACTCAAGAGCTGCCTCCAAACGAAATGTTCGCAGCTTTGATTTATTTGGTGGGTACCAGCACCGGGGCGCCTTTGTCCTTCACGAAGAACACGACGAATTTCGCTGGTTTGGTTTGGCTAGCGTTTCGCCCGACGACGTGAACATCCTCAGGGCCTTCATAGAAGGTCTGGCCAGGTGTCAGAGTCACTTCTTTCCCGCCCCTCACCTGCATTACGATCGAGCCTTCCAGCACATAAATAAACGCATGTGCGTTGTGGCGATGTATTGGGTCCGAGCTACCTGGAGGATACTCAACCATGAGCATCAGACCTTCCTTTCCAGGAAGGTCCGTCAGGTCTTTCGACATGAGCTCCGTCACCTTCGCTTCCTTGGGTTCCGTCTCGGCGGCCATCGTTAAGCCCACGCCGCAAGCGGCGGCGATGAGCGTGCAAACAATCAGTGCGTATGCTTTTGAAGTTCGGATTTGTTTCATTGTGATATTCTTTCTCATGTGTGGTGGGATTGTTATTCGGATGTTCGGGAAGAGTTCATCTCTCGAGTTCTAAGTCCAACATTTCAGAAATTTCCCGCAACCTTTCTTCTGTTGGCGTTTCTTAAGCCGTATCCGATCCGGCCGAGCGTTAACCGTACGTGAGGTCGGTGCTCTGTCCGACCTCGATAATATAACCGTCAGGATCGCGGATGTAGCAGCGAATCTCGCCGTACTTGGGGATCGGCTCCGTAATGAACTCGGCTCCTCGACTTTTCCATAACTCATAGCACGCTTGAATATCTGCAACGCGGATATTCATAAAGCTGTTGATCTTATCCGGGTCGGGGACGCTGAGTGTTACCGACGGCTTGTCAGGGGTCGGCCCACCTCCGACGTTCAGAATCATCCAAATATTTGCAAGCTGAAGGTACGGAGGTGCGTTGCCGTCACCCATGGTCAGAATACGAGCGCCGAAGACCTTTTCGTAGTAGCGAGCTGATCGCTCGACATCAGCGACGGTGAGAAAATGTGCGACGCTGAATCCTTCCCGCGGGGGCATCTCGTAGCTCTTCTGTTCGACTTGTACGCTGTTCGTTGACGACTCCGATCCACTCATCACTTTCAGAAGCGCCTGAGCTGCCGAGGTCGACGACGCAGGATTCTGCCCGGTAACAAGTCGGCCATCAACTATGGAAAACGGCTGCCAGTTAGCGAGCTTCTCGAAGGTCGCTCCTAGACGCAGCAGTTCATCCTCCACTAAAAACGGCACGACCTTGGTGAGCTTCGCATCTTCCTCTTCACCGTTAGTAAAGCCGGTTACGCGCTTCCCCTTTACCAAAGGTTCGCCTTTGTAGGTGACATGACGGAGCACACCAGGCGAGTGGCAGACCAGCGCGATTGGCTTGCCGGAGTTGTAAAACGATTCGAGCAGAGCAATGGAAACCGGGTCTTCAGCCAGATCCCACATCGGGCCGTGTCCCCCCGGATAGAACACGGTGTCGAAATCTTCCGACTTCACGCTCGAAAGCCTGACTGTGTTAGCGAGAGCGTCCTGTGCCGTCTTATCTTTCTTAAAGCGCGTCATCGCCGGCGTTTGATTTTCCGGCAGATCGCTCTTTGGATCTAGCGGTGGCAGCCCGCCTTTCGGAGACGCGAGTGTTAGTTCGACTCCGGCATCCCTGAAAACGAAGTAAGGCGCCGCAAACTCTTCCAGCCAGAAACCAGTCTTGCGGCCGGTGTTGCCGAGTTGATCGTGTGAAGTTAGTACCATCAGTATCTTCATGTTGTTTCCTTCTGTTTCGTTGGTCGTGGATTAGTTGACAAAATATCCCGAGACGTTGCTATTTCATGAATTCTCGGACGAACGCCGCAATTTCGCCGGCTTTAGTGTCCAATGCGAAATGACCAGCGTCGAGGACATGGACCTCCGCGTTCGGCACGTCCTTGCGGTAGCGTTCCGGCTCGCCGAGATCGAACGAGAGATCGTGTTTGCCCCAGATGATGAGAAGCTTTGGCCGCGTCTTCTGCATCCAGGCTTGCCACTTCGGATAGGCATCGACGTTCGTTCGGTAATCGTAGAACAGATCGCTTTGAATCTGTGCCTGCCCCGTTTGATTGAGAAAATAAAATTCGTCTGTCCACAAATCAGGATCGTAGAGCGCAACGTTCGGATCGTCGCCGACATGGCGCGTCTTTGTCGTCTGCAATGAAAGTAAATTGGTGCGAAGCGCACTCTCGTTAGGCGCGCGATCCTTCCAAAACTCGCGGCGCGTTTTCCAGTTCGCACCGAGACCTTCGTTGTGCGCAACTCCGTCTTGAACGATGAGCGCTTCCACGCGCTCCGGATGCGCCAGCGCCATTCGAAAACCGACCGGCACGCCGTAATCCTGCATGTAAAGCGTGCAGTGCGAAAGCCCGAGCGCTTCCGTGAAATGATTCATGATCTCCGAGATGTGATCGAACGTGTAGGCGAACTTTTTCGGATCCGGCCAATCACTGTGACCGAAGCCCGGATAATCCGGCGCGATTAAGTGATAACGATCGGAAAGCCGAGAAATGAGCGGTTCAAACATCCGCGACGAAGAAGGAAGTCCGTGCAAAAGCAGAAGCGTGGGCGCATCTTTCGGGCCGGCTTCTCTGTAAAAGATGGAGAGCCCATCTACCTGAATCGTGCGATAAAGAGTCGGTTGTTCCATGGTGTGTTCCTTTCCTTGAGCGAGCAATTGTGATGAGGCGAGCATCACCGCCACGATTTGTGCTGCGGCATTTCTTTGCATGCGGAGCATTTCTTAGTTCGTTACTTCAAAAATAATTTCCAGCTCGACCGGGACGCCGAGCGGAAGACTTGCGACGCCGTACACCGAGCGGCAAGGGTTCTTCTCTTTTCCGAAAATTTGTTGGAGTAGGTCAGAAGCGGCATCAGCGACTTTTGGTTGATCGCGAACATCTCCCGACGTGGCGACTGACACACCGAGCCTGATGACGCGCGTGACTTTATCGAGCGATCCCAAATGTTTTCTCAGGACAGCGAGGACATTCAGCGCGGCGAGGTGAGCCGCCTTGCGCCCCTCTTCCACATCGAGCTCCGCGCCGATGCGTCCTACGAATTTCGCCCCGCGGCCTTCGGTTGGAAGCATCCCAGTCAGAAACAGCAGATTGCCTGTCTGGACTGCTTCCACATACGTGCCGAACGGCGCCGGCGGCGGCGGCAACTTGATGCCGAGTTCCTTGAGCCGCCGCTCGGCGCTGGCCGGGCGAGAGTCTTCGGGCGTTACCATTTTCCAACGTGCGCACCACCATCCACGTGCAACACCTCTCCGGTAATCTGGTGAGCTTCCGTCAGATAAACGACCGCGCCGGCAACGTCCTCGATCGTCGTGATCGAAGCCATTGGGGTAAGCTTCGCCAGTAACTCCGGCGGAATTTCCGCGTGAAGCGGGCTGTTGACGACCCCCGGCGCGACCGCATTGAATCGAATGTGCTCTTTCGCGTATTCAGAAGACAGGCTTTTCACGGCCGCGTTCAAGCCGCCTTTCGTCATCATCGCAACCGACGCTGGACTGCCCGCAATCGGATTGTCGGCTAGCGCCGCAGTAATGCAGACGATGCTGCCTCCCGATTTCTGTGCCTGCATCTGTTTAACCGTCAACTGTGCGATGTAAATGAAGCCTTCCAGATTAGTGGACGCGAGCGCGTGAAAATCGTCCCTTGTGTACTCGGTGAAACGTTTCACCAAGTAAATGCCAGCGTTCGAGACCAAAGCATGGATGAACCCGAACCTCTTAATCGCCAGCTCCGCAGTTTTCTGCGCCGTCTCGAATTGACCTATGTCCCCGTCGACCAAAGCGAGGTGCTCGGAAGCTGAAAGCTCTTTGGATTTGGTAGCATGGCGCGCCGTTCCAACAACGTTGTATCCCCGCTCCAGAAACGCGCGAACGATACCGGCACCAATGCCTTGGGAAGCGCCGGTGACAATAACGGTCTTGTAAGTACTCGCGATTCTATGTTCCTTTCATTACATTCCTAGGCATGAGTGAAAGACCAGCCGTTCGCCGTGGATACTTGGCCGAACGATTTCCAAGCTGGCTGATACGCAGGCGGCGGTTGCTGCAAGACCAGCGGACGCAACGAAACGTCGCCGCGAAATCAATTGTGCGCTCATGACTACGCTTTGATAAACGCGAGCAGGTCGGCATTGATCACGTCGGCTTGCGTCGTGATCATGCCGTGTGGGTAGTCCTTGTACGTCTTCAGCGTGCCGTTCTTGAGAAGCTTGGCTGAGAGTGGACCGGCGGCCTGATAGGGCACGATCTGATCGTCCTCGCTATGGATGACCAGAACCGGGATGTTGATCTTTTTTAGATCTTCCGTGAAATCGGTTTGCGAGAACGCGACGACGCCGTCATAGGCCGCCTTTGCACCGCCCATCATGCTCTGGCGCCACCAATTCCAGACAACGGGCTCAATCGTTTTCACGCCGGGGCGGTTGAAGCCATAGAACGGGCCCGCGGGCAGGTCGTAATAGAACTTGGCCCGGTTGGCGGCGAGTTGGGCCTGGAGATCGTCGAACGCCGATTTGGGCAGGCCTAACGGATTGGCCGGGGTCTTCACCATCAGCGGCGGCACGGCGCTGATGATCGCCGCCTTCGCCACGTTCTTATCGCCATGGCGGCCGAGGTAACGCACCACCTGGCCGCCGCCAGTCGAATGGCCAACGTGAATCGCATCCTTCAGGTTCAGATGATCGGTGACGGCCTTCAGATCGTCGGCATAATGGTCCATGTCGTGGCCGCCGCCGGTTTGAGTCGAGCGACCATGTCCGCGCCGATCAGTCGCAATGACGCGGAAACCTTTGCTGAGGAAAAACAGCATCTGCGCGTCCCAATCGTCCGCCGAGAGAGGCCAACCGTGACTGAACACGATCGGCTGTCCGCTGCCCCAATCTTTAAAATAGATGTTGATGTTCTCTCCGTTTTCTTTTCCAGCAGTTACGTATGGCATGATGACTTCCTTTCAGTTGAAGTTACACATTGAGATTCGCCGCCCGTGGCAGAATTAGCCCTAATCATTCTTGGCCCTTTCACGTCCCGTTTCAACGTTACGTTTATGTGATTTTTCAGACTTGGCGTTGTGTTAGCAGGCACGCCGCAAATAGTCGGAATAACAATGGCTTCCGACGAAAATTCCGGGCTGATCGACATTCCTGGCAATCACTCGGTCGATGAAACGGTCGAAAAGCTCAAAGCGACTCTTCAGGCAAAAGGAATTACACTGTTCGCGCTGATGATCACAGCGGAGAAGCCGCCAAGGTCGGAATGAAAATGCCGCCAACCAAGCTGCTGGTTTTCGGAAACCCAAAATCAGGCACGCCCGTGATGCTGGCCGCGCCGCACAGCGCCATCGACCTTCCTTTGAAGATTTTGATCTGGGAAGATGCCGGCGGAAAAGCCTGGGTCACTTATAACGATCCGGTCTATTTGCAGCGGCAACATCAAATTCCTTCGGACTTGTTGCAAAACATTGAGGGGGTCGCGGCCCTGGCGAAACTTGCCGCGGGATGCTTGGATCACGATCCAAGCGCCCGGCTTCCATAGGAGACTATTGAAATACTGGGATCGCCTTTTCGAACGGTTCGACGCACTCGGCATCTTTATTGAAACCCGCTGGTCACGACGCGGCCAGCCGTAACACGAGCGCAGCCACCGCCAGCAGGAGGAACACGACTGCAAGGCCGAATGAGTAGTCGCGCGCGCGCAAGTGGGTGATGATGGCACCGACGAAGAACAGGACGAGGCCGGCCGCCGCGGCGATACCGATTTGCGGCACGGCGATTCCGACCAGCAATCCAATCGCGCCTGCGGCTTTGAGGATCCCTGAGCACGGTAATCCACGATTCCGATACGCCCGCTTTCGCCATGTTGATCAGGACCTGCTTGAAACAGATGAAGTCGAGCGTGGCCGAAAAGAGATTCGCGGCAGCGGCCAGGAGAGTGACGATGATGTAAGCGGTGTACACAAAAGAACTCCGACAGGTTATTTCGCGATGCCGACGATCCGGTGAAAGTGTTTCCGTTGCTCAATTGCGTCGAGCATGAACGCCGCAACCGCTTTACGGGAAAGAGTGAAAGCCATCCTAGGAGCGGCACCCTCACGACTTCGATAAGTCAGGTAATCGTCCGGAGTGAGACGTGGCGGCCGGGCGATCGTCCAATCCAGACCGCTGGCTCGCACGATTTCTTCCATGGCCAGCGAATCGCGCATGTGGTTTCGCAAAACAAATCTGACGATCGTATTGAGAATGCCGGGGAAATGCGCCGCGGCCGAAAGAACGACGAGGCGGTTCACTCCGGAACGCTTCATGGCGCGAGTGGTCGCAAGCGCGCTGTCGTGGAGTAACGACGTTCGTTGGAAAGGCTTTCGGGGGCCGAGCGTAGAGACCACCGCGTCGTGATTTTGCATCGGGTTAACAAGTTGGTTTTCATCCGTTGCACTTCCCTTCACAATGTTCAGTCGTTCATCCTTCAACGTGAGGTTTTCCGGCGAGCGAACACATGCTGTCACCTGATGATTTCTCACCAAAGCTTGCTGAAGAACTTCTCGTCCGGTCCGACCGGTCGCTCCGATGACAAATAATTTCGCGATTAACTCCCTTCTATTTCGATACCGGCCTCCTCTTCGCAGGAAGGCGGCATCGGCCCCGATTAACGAAGGCCGCCCGCAACGCGTAATGTTTCGCCCGTAATATATCGAGCGTCCGACGAGGCGAGGAAGACGGCGGCCGGAGCGATGTCGTCCGGTTGACCGATCCGTCCCAGCGGCGTCTGTGCTTCCACTCCTTTGCGAAATTCGCCCTCGTTGAAACCGGCTGCTATCACTCCTTCGGTTTCGATCATGCCGGGGTTAATGGCGTTGACACGAATGTTGCGCGATCCCAGTTCCTTCGCCAGCGTCCGGGTAATCGCGTCGACCGCGCCCTTCGTGCCCGTATAAACCGACGAACTCGGTGGGGTTAACGAGGTGACAGCAGAACTGATATTGATGATACTGCCGCCGGCAGAATCGAATTGTCTAACTGCTTCCTGTGTGGCGAGGAGCAAGCCAAGAACGTTCACGTCGAAATGTTTGTGGAACTGTTCCTCGGTGATCTGTTCAAGCGATGAGAATTCGTAAACTCCAGCGTTGTTAACAAGGATGTCGATCTTGCCGAAGGCTTTTTTTGCTGCTGAAAAAAGCCGTTCGACTTCCGCTTTCATCGCGACGTTCGCCTGGACGGCAACGGCCTTGCCGCCGCGCTTTGTGATTTCGTCCACCACGCGATCGGCACCTTCTTTTGATGAGGCATAGTTGACGACAACGGCCGCGCCTTCCGCGGCGAATTGTTTGGCAATATCGGCGCCGATGCCTTTCGAGGCACCGGTCACCACCGCAACTTTTCCATTCAGTTTTCCGTTCTTCATTTTGTTCCTTTCGTTATTTGGTTGTTTGGGAAATTGTTAGCATGCCGCGGCAAGAGTGAGCTCTGCGTCAATCGACGGCGCGAAGATGTTGTCGTGCCTTGTTTCCGCCGGCTCGAGTCCGAGCGTCGCGATGTGCGCCTCCACAAGATCGGTCAGAAAAAGGTGCGGGAACAATGACAACTCCCACGCCTTCGCTTCCTCTTCATCGAGCACGATCCGAATGAGCTCGCCCAGGCCGGGATACATCTGCTCGTAATCGCGCTGGAGCTGTTCTTTTAATTCCGCCACCGCTGCGGTGAGTTTGTGGAAGAAAACGGCTGTCGCTTCGGCGTGCTCTTCAGTTTTCATGGTTTTGTTTCCTGTTTGGATTTGTCTCATCTTTTCAAAAGGAGAAGCCCGCCCTGTGCACTGATGGCCGCGCCATCGACACCTTTCGATCGAGCGAAGACTGTTCATTGTTGGCGTCGATAAAAACGTCCATTTGTTGACCGACAAACATGGGGCCGACATATTTGGCCGGGTCCCCGGTGAGCATTTTCAGGGCGACGAAGTTCATAACCTAACCTTATTAAACCGACCAGTCGGTATTGTTGCGGTCATAAACAACAATTTCAGGGCCGCAGACTATCCAGATAATCAAAAAGGGCCCGGCTCGCTTGTCTCAGCAGTTCCTCGCTTTGCGCGTTCTTGGCCGTGCCGATGATCCCAGCCTGCGCCGCTACAATAAACGCCGCAACCTTGCGGGGAGAAACATTCTTTTTCACCGTGCCCGCCTTGATCCCGCGAGCGAAGGCGTCCGCGAGACAGTCTCGCCAGCCGACATAGACCTGCTCCAGGGATTTTCGGAATTTTTCATCAAGCGGCGACATTTCCTGGGCCAGGTTGTTGAGCGGACAGCCTTGTCTCAGTTGGCCGTCGGCCATTTCGTCTCTCCAACAGCGACGGAACAGCCGCTTCAAATCGGTAATCGGATCCGTGGACTTGGCGAGAGGGTCCGCCCACTGTTCCTTCAGATGCGGGTGAATAACCTCCCTCACCACCGCGTAGCCCAAATCGTTCTTACCGCGGAAGTGATGAAACAACGCGCCCTTGGTGGTGTCTGCCTTCTCGACGATTCGGTTGATGCTGGCACCCTGGAATCCATTCTTGTAGAATTCATCGAAACCCGCCTGCAGAATCTGCCGGCGAGTCCTCTCCGAGTTCCGGGTTGCTTTCATTGCCGTATCAATACAGACCAGTCGGTATGCTGTCAAGTGCAAAAAATCGGTAAGAAATTTTGTGCGCCCGTTGCTCAAAGGCTTTTTTCATAACTCGCAAGGAAAGCCCTAGCGCTTCGCGGCGTATTTGTCGATCAACGCCTGAAAGCGAGAATCTCCGCGCAACGAATCCCAGGTGGGATCGAGTTTGAGCGTCCAGACGGTCAGGCCACTCGGCACGCTGAGTAAATGATCGAGGAGGCGAAGTGCTTCGTCGTTTTCTCCGACCCAGGCATAGATTTCCGCAAGGGCCTCGGTCGCTTGAGGTCCATCGAAAGCGTCTTCAGATTCCGGTAACAATTCGACCGCTTTCTTGCCTTCGTTAATTGCGTCTTCCTTCCTGCCCAAGCCGGCAAGCACAGCGCCCAGTTGCGCGTGACGACCGGGATCGTCAGGCGCGTCACGCACCAGTCGCTCCGCCACAATTCGCGCCTGCTCGAACGCCGCATGTGCCTTTTCTTTTTCGCCCTGATGCAAATAAAGGCTTCCTTCCAGAAAAGCTTTCGGGCAAGGACCTCTCTCTGGATAAATGAACGTCTCTCCGCGAAATTGCTGCGCCACTTGAAGAGCCTCGGCAAACTTCCTTTGCAGCGTTAGAACCCATATTCGCGCCGCCGTAACGAGGCCGTCCGGATCGAATCCGGGAGGTACGTGGGACAATTGATTTTCGGCAAATCCGATGTCGCCCTTCCATGCGACGGCCAGGGCTGATTTCATTCCGTGTGCGCCAATCGACTGTGGGTCCGCGGCAATTGCCCGATCAAGAATCTTGTCAGCAGTCTCGAAGTCGCGTTGAGCCATGTAGTTGACGCCCAAATTAAAAAGAACATTTGAGTTTTTGGGATCGAGAGAAGCGGATTTTTCGAAATTGGCGTTTGATTCAGCCCACTTGCCCTGACGCCGTTGAATGGCAGCGATAGCCGAGTAGGCATCGGCTTGGTTTGGCAGGTCACGCTTTGCGATCTCGAACTCGGTGAGAGCGCGCTGATAATCGCGATCACCATAATAATATGCGAAACCGAGAGCGAGATGTCCCTCCGGAAGGTCCGATTGCAATCGCAACGCTTCATCGGCATTAGAATGCGCTTTCTCCCGACGGGCCGGAGTTGGCTCGTAACTATGATACATCCAGCTTTCGACTACCGAGAGACCGGCAAAAGCGAGAGCAAAATTCGGATCGAGCTTGATCGCTTTTTCGTAAAGCTCCTCGGCCCTTAACGAAGTCTCGCGGAGACGATCGGGCCGGTTTGCGTAGTCATGTGCCTGAACATAGAGGAGGTAAGCATCTGAATCGCTCGTCGGCCGACGATCGAGCCGTGCGTTTTCATTCGGAGAAAGTTTCGCTTGGAGGGCAGAGGCAATTTTTCGCGCGAGGTCCGTCTGAATGGCGAAGACATTGGTCAGGTCGCGGTCGTAATCTTCGGCCCAAAGATGCCGGTCATTTTCGGCGTCGATCAACTGCACACTCACTCGAACACGATTGCCAGCGCGACGGACACTGCCTTCGAGGAGGGTGGCTACGCCGAGCGCTTTGCTAATATCGCGGGCGTTGCGGGCGCCATCGCCCCGATAAGACATCACGGACATTCGCGAGATAACCTTCAGATCACCGATCTTCGAAAGGTTCGTAAGGATGTCGTCCTGAATGCCATCAGCGAAGTAAGCATTTTCCTTCTCGTCGCTCAGGTTTTGAAACGGCAGCACTGCAATCGACTTGTCGATCTTCTGCGCTGCCGCGCGGGATAAGATGAAAAATCCCGCAACCGCGGAAATTATTATCCCCGCCACGGCAAGCATCGCGATGTTGGGGCGCCGGCGGGAATTAGAATCAACAACGGCCGGCGTCGTCTTAATGCCTTGCGGTGTGACGTCGAATACCCAGGAGAGGACGAGGGCGACCGGGAAACCGATGAGCAACAACACGATAAGGACGCGGATTCCTGAAGTGGAAATATTGAAGACCGGAAGAACTTGCGAAAGACCTTGAGCGAGCGCCCAGCCCGCGACGATATAGGCGAGGGCCACGCGATAAACTTTTCGCCGCTTCAATTCCTCGAAGAAGCTGCTCATAACTTGTTTCAGGGCGGTGAAATATTGATCGGATTTGGTCGTCGCGGAAGTTGAAAAATGGAACCGGGGCAGAAGAACTAAACTTAGGAACTGGGAATTATAGACGCTGTCGCCTCCGTGTGCTCTGCGGTTAATTTGTGCCAGCGTTAGCAGCGCGAACGCGAATAGCGCTCACGAGCGAATGAGTTCGTCTGGTGACAATCGCCTCGAGGCGTTGACTGCTCTGTATTGAGCAGAATGGTTCTGCATGAGCGACGGCACATGACTAAGCACAGGTACCGGCAATGAAACATCCTACATCTTTCTTTCTTCTCACACTTTCCGCCAGGAAACCGCGAACGTTGGGTCCGCTCGCACAACTGGAGTTGCGATGAAAACAACTTCCACCTTTGTGTTGTCCCTAGTTGCGATCGTCGCCGCCGCAATCGTACTGCGTCACGCTGGGTGATGCCACGATCGTCGCTCATCCGTTCGATAATCCTTGTCCGGGGCCCGGTCGCAACGAGATGATCAGATATGAAACCGAACCGATGCAGCTGGGGAGTGCTCACGCTGGCGGTGGCGCTGACGATTGCCGGCATCGTGACGGCAAGAGAAGAGCCGTTCTTCGAAGGGCTCGGGAGTTACAAACGCAAGATCACAACCGACTCGCGCCGGGCGCAGCGGTATTTCAACCAAGGTCTCGCCTTCTACCACGGCTTTAACCACCGCGAAGCGATCCGTTCATTCCAGGCCGCGGCCGAGGCGGATCCAAAATGTGCAATGGCGCACTGGGGCATCGCGCTGGCCTGCGGTCCGCATATTAATTTTCCGCTCGTCCCTCCAGCAGCGGCGGAGCTGGCGTGGAAGGAATTGAAAGCCGCACAGGAAAATGCGGAGCACGGATCGCCCGTCGAGCGCAACCTGGTCGAGGCGTTGAGTTATCGCTATGCCAATCCGCAACCGGAAGATCGTATTCCGCTCGACCAGGCTTACGCAGATGCGATGCGAAAAGTCTGGCAGGCACACCTTGACGATCCCGATGTCGGCGCATTTTTCGCGGAAGCGATGATGGACCTGCGTCCGTGGAATCAATGGACGGCCCAGGGGCAACCGAATGCCGGCACCGAGGAAATCCTTGCCACGCTCGATGCGGTCCTAAAGCTCAATCCCAAACATCCTTTCGCTAATCATCTCTACATCCACGCGGTGGAAGCTTCGCCACATCCGGAGCGCGCCAACTCTTGCGCGGAACGTCTGCGCACACTGCAGCCGGGTATCGCGCACATGGTGCACATGCCATCACATATCGACATCCGTTGCGGGCGATGGCAGCAAGCCGTCGACACGAACATCAATGCAGTAGAAGCCGATCGGCGTTATCGCCAGATCGTGGGCCCGCCGAAAGGTCTGATTCCGCTCTACGCGGCGCACAACCGGCATATGCTCGCCTATGCGGCGATGATGACCGGCCAGCGCAAGCTCGCCGTGGAACAGATTCGCGCCATGGTGGCAGAATTTCCGCCGGGCTTCCTGAAGGAAAACGCCGTGGTCGCGGAAGGATATGCGCCCATGCCGCTCGAGGTATTGGTTCGTTTCGGAGGCTGGGACGAAATCCTAAAGGAGCCGGATAAATATCCCGACTACATGCCTTTCACGCGCGCGTTTCATCATGCCGCTCGCGCGGTTGCCTACGCGGCCAGGCGTGAGTCAGCGAAGGCGCGCAAAGCACAGAGGATTTACCTCGAGCGCGCGAAGCTTGTGCCGAAAGATGATTTTATCTGGGGTAACAACAGTTGCGAAACGATTCTGGGTGTTGTCACTCCGATGGTCGAAGGCGAGATCCTGGTCGCGGAAGGCAAGATCGACGATGGCATCGCGCAGTTGCGCGCGGCGGTGGCAGCGGAAGACGCGCTCAAGTACGATGAGCCGCCGGGCTGGCTCATCCCGGCGCGTCATTCGTTAGGCGCGGTTCTCATGCGGTGCGGAAGATTCGCGGAGGCCGAGCAAGTTTATCGCGACGATCTCGCCCGGCTGCCGGATAACGGCTGGTCGCTCTACGGCCTGGCCGAAAGCCTCGACGGGCAAAAGAAGAACGCCGACGAATCCGCCGCAACGAGAGCGAAGTTTGAAAAGATATGGGCCAAGGCGGACATGAAAATCACGAGTTCCTGTCTTTGCCAGCCCGCGCGCTAACGTTTTGCGAGTCGGGACGCGAGGTCAGAGCTTACATTTGGCATAACTCCAGTCTGTGGATCGCAGGTGAGGCTCTCAGCTCCGCGTCCCAAGTGGCCGGCTGCTTGGCAAATGCGAGCGCGGCCAAGGAAGTCATTCAGGGGCCGACTTCTCACCAAGAATAGTCGTCGGGACCAAAGGATGAACGGGATGATTCGCTTCACTCGCTCTCCATAGGCGGCGTGCTGAGCGCGGAATTGTTTGCGAAGGCTGGTGGCGTTGGCCAGCGTGTGGAAACGTGAGCACGAGAATTTGAATATTCGGACCTTAAGACGGAAGTGAATTTAGATCGGAGGATAGAAACCGAAACTCAGACAAACCAAAGACCAAAACATGGAAACCAAAAATGATTTCATCATCGCCTCAATCCACTTCACGTTCGCTCCCAAGGATGCCGACACAGCGGAATCTTTTTTCCGGGAGCTGCGCGACGCCTCGGTTAAAGAGCCCGGGGTGATTCAATTCCAGGTCGGGCGAAGCAGCGAAAAGCCGAACGTGTTTGCCTTGTGGGAAGTCTATCGGGACAAAGCTGCTATCGATGCTCATCGCGCGAGCGAGCACTTTCAGCGGCTGGTGGTAAACGGGATCCGGCCGTTGGCGCAGCAACGAAACGTAGAGACGGTGCACCCTATTTAACTGAGTTATTAGTAATACAAAAGCTGGCTCGTTAGGCCGTGAAGCTACTGTCCGTAAACGTTGGATTTCCTCGGGAACTGCAGTGGAACAGACGGACCGCTCGCACATCGATTTTCAAATCGCCTGTTGCGGGCCGGGTGCCGGTTAGAAAGCTTAACTTAGACGGCGACCAACAATCTGACCTGAGAGTACACGGAGGAGTCGACAAGGCGGTTTATGTTTACCCATCGGAGCACTATGCGTTCTGGCGCGATGAACTTCCCGGTGTGGACCTGCGCTGGGGAGCCTTCGGCGAAAACTTCACGACAGAAGGCGCCCTCGAAGACAAAGCCGTTCACATTGGCGACCGGTTTCGCATGGGCTCGGCAGAGTTCGTTGTGACCCAACCCCGCATGCCGTGCTTCAAGCTCGGCATCCGCTTCGGCAGGCCAGACATAATCAAACGCTTTCTGCACAGCGGTCGCAATGGGTTCTACTTGTCCGTTGCTGAGGAAGGCGAAGTCGCGGCCGGTGATACTATTGAACTGGTAGCCTCGGAAGAGAACGGCGTTACCGTTGCGGACATTGTTGAGCTCTATACTGCAGACGCCGCGAACCAGGACCTTCTGCATCGTGTCAGCGAGCTTGCCGGGCTCCCTGAGAGCTGGCGCGCTTACTTTCGCAAACGTCTCTGGAAGCCTGATACTTAGTTTATGACAACAGGGAGGTTCTTTCATGCGCTCTGACATTGTTCCCGGGGTAAAATTTCCCGATTACGAACTTTCCGATCACACTGGCAAGCATCGGAAATTGTCC
This sequence comes from Candidatus Udaeobacter sp., assembly GCA_036499375.1. Lineage (GTDB taxonomy): Bacteria > Verrucomicrobiota > Verrucomicrobiia > Chthoniobacterales > UBA10450 > Udaeobacter. The sequence goes on along the minus strand of DASYDV010000065.1, from coordinate 61,406 downwards.
GATTTGCAAGGGCAGGATCCGATGGTCGTGGTTCTCAGTCGCGGAGCGTTTTGCCCGAAAGACCGGCGCCAACACGAAGGTCTGCTTCAACTGCATCGAGAGATGGAAGTTGGCTATTGCCGACTCGTCACGATCAGCACCGACAATATCACTGAGACTAACGAATTTCGTACAGGAGTCGGCGCGCACTGGCCTTTTCTCTCGGACACGCGGCGCGTTGTCCAACAGGATCTCGACATCCCCGAGTACACCGATCCTGATCACAACCCGATGATTCCGCACACGATCGTCCTCGAGCCGGACCTAGTGATTTATAAGATCTACATGGGCTACTGGTTCTTCGGCCGAGCAACGGTGGAAGATTTGCGCCAGGACCTGCGGGCGATACTTAAGAAATGCCGCCCTGATTGGGATATTACAACGCCGGAAATGAAGACGGCGTGGCAGCAGGGACGAAAGGAACTTTTTTATCCGTACGGAAAAACATTCGCCGAATCGATCCGCGAACAGGAATAAGAGGAGTTATGGTAACGACAAAGGCCGATTAAGAATCGATCGCCATTGACGAGATTTTTCCACTGTCGATGACGAACTGATAATCCAGAATAACGGGGCTTCCAGGGAAGGTTCCCGAAACGGCAACGCTAACGACAGTGACGCCGTCGCGCGTTTCAGTACTCAGCGGTTCAAATCGGAATTTGTATTTTTCAATTGTGGTCGCGATCCAGCGTTCGATGTCGATCTTACCCCGGTGCGTTGCGTTTTCATCCCGCACCACCGCGTCTGCGGAAAAGCAAGAGACAATCGACTTCACATCGTGCGCGTTGCTGGCGTCGATGTAACTCTGAACGATCGGCGACAGGTCGATGGTCATGATTCACACCGTTGGGATCGTGCCGCCGTCGATCACGAACTCAGTCCCAGTAATAGCAGAAGCTTTATCCGACGCGAGAAATGCGACGAGCTCGGCCACTTCATGGGGTTGGTTTGGGCGACCTAACGGAATTCCGCCGAGCATTTGCATGAGTCTTTCGCGAGCAGCGGCGTAATCGCTTTTGTCCTTATCGGCCATGCGCTGAATCATGCGCGTGGCCGCGTCGGTCTCGATGAAGCCGGGAGAAACGGTGATAACGCGAATTCCTCTCGGGCTCACTTCATTCGATAAAGCTTTGCTGTAATTGGTGAGCGCCGCTTTCGCCGCGGCGTAGGCGAGAGTGGAATCGTAAAGCGGCAGCGCTCGTTGAATCGACGAGATGTGAATGATCACGCCCGAGCCGCGCTCAATCATCGAAGGCAGGAGTCCGCGATCCAAACGCACCGCGGGATACAGATTCTCGTCGATTGCCTGCTGCCAAAGCTCATCGGTTACGGTGATGAATCCGCCGCTGGGCGCCGATGATCCGCCGACGTTGTGAACGATGACGTCAATCCCGCGAAACTTCTTTAGGATTTCACCGATGACTTTCGTTGTGCCGGCCGAAGTCGACAAATCTGCTTGAATAAAATTATCGATCTTGTCGTCAGGCGCGAATCGCGCAGTAACGATCACGGTGGCTCCGCCACGGCGGAAACGATCGGCGATTGCTTTGCCCGCGCCTTTTGTTCCGCCGGTCACGAGCACACGTTTGGCGCTAAACTCGCTCGCATTTGTAGCTCCGGCGTTCATAATGGCGCCATGGGACCGTACTGCCATCGGATTAAGAAGCTAATGGGAAGTGCCATTTTTCTCGTACTCGGCTTGTTCGGGAGTTCCATCATCGCCGCATCGCAGGAAATCGCGGCCCGCGACGCGAAGATCGACAATGTGCAATTGCATTACCTGACCGCTGGTCACGGGCCGGCGACAGTGATTTTGTTGCACGGGTTCGCGGAGACTTCACGAATGTGGCGGCCGCTCATTCCATTGCTGGCAGAGAAGTTCACCGTGATCGCGCCGGATCTCCCGGGCATCGGGGACTCGTCGATTCCGGACAACTCCGAAAGTCTTCGCGAGCCGGGGATCGACATGATCACGGCGGCGAGAGAAATCCACGAACTCGTTCGTTCATTGAAAATCGACAAGGCGCGCGTGGTCGGTCACGACATCGGTTTGATGGTCGCTTATGCCTACGCAAGGGAGTTTCCTAACGAGACGGAGAAGCTGGTGTTGATGGATGCGTTTCTTCCCGGCGTGCCGGGATGGGAGCCGATCTACAACGCCCCGAATGTCTGGCATTTTCGGTTCAACGGTGAATATCCCGAAAAGTTGGTGAAAGGCCGCGAGCGCACTTACTTCGAATATTTCTGGAACGTCTTCGCCGCCGATAAAAACCATTCGATTCCGGAAGCCGATCGCAAAACCTACACCGAGGCATATTCGAAGCCCGGACGGATGCACGCCGCCTGGGCTTATTTCGCATCGTGGCCGCAACTGGCGCAAGATTTCGCCCGGCTTTCGCAAACGAAACTGACCATGCCGGTGCTATCGATCGGCGGCGAAAAGTCCCTGGGTAAGCAACTGGGCGAACAAGCAAAACTCGTGGCCGACAATCCAACGGTCATTGTTTTGCCAAATGCGGGTCACTGGATTCTTGAAGAAAAACCGAAGGAGACAACGGACGCGCTGCTGAAGTTTTTGTGACGGAAGACGTGCAACCGGCGAACGGAGTTTAAATGCCCGCCATTTTCGATCGCGTTATAGTTCTGAATCTGATTGCTAATACGGCGATCTTCTATGTCGCGGCGCGGTTATATCTGCTGCCGCTGGTTTCGCGTCTTCGCCCGCAATCAAATGTCCATGAAACCAATTCCTGACGGATTCCACGCCATTACTCCCTATTTATTCGCGCAAGGCGCTTCGCGGTTGATTGAATTCATCTCCGCAGCGTTCGATGGCGAGTTGCTCTCCCAGCAAAAACGGCCAGATGGTGCAATCATGCACGCCACGATGCGAATTGGAGACTCGATGCTAATGCTGGCCGATGCGACCCCACGGTTTGGACCGATGCCAACGTCAATTTACCTGTATGTGCCAGATTGCGACGCCGTCTATCATTCCGCGCTCAACTCAGGCGGAGTTTCTGTCTTTCCCATCATGACGCTGCCTTCGGGTGAACGGTACGGTGGCGTCAAAGACCCCTGCGGCAACATTTGGTGGGTTGCCACGCACGTCGAGGATGTTCCAGCCGACGAGCAGGAACGGCGCTGGAAAGAATTCAAAATGCCATGAGTCAAAAGCGAATCCGAGCGCGGCCTAACCAGTCAATGAAGCCAACGGGCCCAGAGTAATACCGTTAAGCATCGCGCTCGACGCGAATCGCTCATGTTACAGCGTGCTGAGTCGAATAGGAAGGTTTCCCTCTCGGTTCTGTGCCTCGCATTGGCCGTTTACGTCGCGCTCAATCTGACGTTCGTATTCGTTTTGTTTCCGAGCGGTGCGCTGGAACTATTGGTCACTCGAACGGGTGGGCTTGTAACCGCGACTCTCGTTGCCAATCTTATTTGTCTTGCGGTCGTTGTGGGAGTTGTCTTGTGCTTTCTCGGTGGCCTGCGGCTAACAGATTTGGGTCTGCGCAGCAGGGATGTCCCTATTGCACTCGTGTTGACAATTAGTGTGTGGATTGGGGTGAACGCGATGGAAGCGGCGTGGCAAGTGGCAGCAACCGGATCGGTGAGTTAGGACGGAGCATGGCCAAAGCTCGGCGTAACCGCCGCATTAGGTGCGTTAGTGGCACAGCTTTTTGGAAACGCGCTTTTCAAGGAAATCCTCTTTCGAGGAGTTCTGCTTCGCCAAATCTACTGGCGACTTGAAACGACGCTTCTGCAAAAGTTTCAAAGGTTAGCAATTGCGCTCGCCATCTCGCAAAGTCTATTCGCTTTGATTCACTTGCCGCTTCTGCTAAGCGGAGGCGCGTCTCTGATCGCGGCGCTAGCTCAATTGCCGGTGATATTCACCACGGGCGTCGCGTTGGCGGTCCTTTTTGCGCGAAGCGATAATCTGGCGCTTTGCATTGGCATTCATTCTTTGGCAAACAAACCAATGCTCCTCGTGGCCGATTGGTTTGATCTCCCTGACAATCTTCTCTTCGTCACCGTGACATGTCTGGCGTTGGCAGCGCTCTGGCGCGGAAACAAAATCACTAATAGACTAAGTAGTCGAATCACATGACGATATCCGTGGTAATCTCAAGTCGCGCGTATCCCAAACTTATCTATTATAATAAGCTCGGAAAAGGCGGGCACTGGGAGCAGCCGGAGCTTTTCGTGGGCGAGCTGCGGGTTGCATTTAAGTCGTTGCCGTGGGCGGCATTCGATCACAGAAGCCGGCAACGATCCAAAGGTAGCGGGGCTTGTTTATATCACTGCATTTGCCTTGGATAACGGCGAATCGGTCTCCGCCATCATCAAGAGTGCGCCGCCTGGCGCTCCCGTCCCGCCGATACTGCCCCCGCAGGACGGCTTCCTGTTTCTAGACAAGGACAAGTTCGCTTCCTCATTTGCCGCCGACGTCGATCCTGAGAAAGCAGCGTTCAGGGCTGACTCTCAAGTCCCGTGGGCGTCGAGGCTCTCGGTGGCACGATCACTGAGGCAGCGTGGAGGACCAAGCCGAGTTGGTATTTGGTCGCCACCGACGACAAAATGATCCCACCACCAGCGCAGCTCTTCATGTCCAAACGCGCCGGTTCAACTGTCGTCGAAGTGGCAGGTAGCCACGCGATTTATGTGTCGCAACCGGGCGCCGTTGCAAAGCTAATTGAAGAAGCTGCCAAAGGAGTAAGTAAAAAAACAATTCCTAGGATTCTAGATTCAATTTGAGCACTGCTCGAAGCATGAATTGTTCGAACAGCGGAACGGTGTAAATCACGAGTGAGTAGGTCACGAAATTTCCGGTTCGTTTGCGAAAGATTTCTTCGACGCGAGGGCACGAGCTTTCTCGGCGCTGCGAACGCCCGGCGTTGATCCAATCCAGAACAGCGCAGTGACTGCGCTTGCAACGGCGAGTGCAGCGCCAATTAACATGACCGACCGAAACCCGGACACAAAAGATTCGTCGATTGCCCGACGGATCAGCTGTTGTGTTCCCGGGTTAAGATTTTTCGGAATATCGATGGCGGCGAGCTTGGTGGATTGAGTTCGCAGCGATTGCGCGACTGACGCCGGCAAATTCGCGGCGGTCAGCCTGCGATCCAGATTGGTTTTGAACGCGTGAAGCATCAGGACTCCAAGCACTGCAATCGCGATCAGGCTCGCCGTTCGCGCCACGGCGTTGTTTACGCCTGATGCGATCCCGGCGCGGTCTTGCGCGATTGCGCTCATCACGGTCGTGGTGAGCGGTGCCACGGTGATGGCCATCCCTAATCCCAGCACAACCACCGGCAGGAAAAAATTTATCCAGTAATTGCCGCCAATTCCCGGCACCAGGAAGAGCGAATATCCCACTGCCGCTATCAGTGGGCCAACGACGAGCGGAAGCCTTGGACCGTAACGCGCGACGAGGCCGCCAGACCAACGCGAAAGAAAAGACATAATCAATATGAATGGCAACAGCGCCGCGCCGGTGGCAGTCGGTGAATACCGCTGAACCTGAATCAGATTCAATGGCAGGAAAAAAAGTGTTCCGCCGAGCGCAGCGTAAAGCAGAAACGTTAAGAAATTCGTTCCGGCGAATGTGCGCGAATGAAACAGTGTCAGCGGCAACATTGGGTGCGAAAGACGAGCTTCGACGAACGAGAACAGAATCAAAACGACAACGCCTGCCGTTAACGCCACGATTACTGAGCGATCGTTAAAACCTACCTGGGACGATTCAATCAAACCATAAACCAGCGCGCCCAAGCCGACCGCCGCCAAAGTTGCGCCTAACCAGTCGACGCGAGTGCTTTCCCGGTCCGAGTTTTCCGCAACGTGTCGGAGCGAGATCAATATCACAACAATTGCGAGCGGAACATTGATGAAAAACACGGCGCGCCACGAAACATGCTCGATGAGCCATCCACCGAGAACCGGCCCGATTCCGGTAGTGATGGCGCTGAAGCCCGACCATACGCCGATTGCGCGTCCGCGTTCCTGCTCCGAGAAAGAATTGCTGATGATCGCAAGGCTGCCCGGCACAAGAAGCGCCGCGCCGAATCCCTGAATCGCGCGCGCCTCGATTAATTGACCAATGCTCGCGGCAAAACCGCACAGGCCGGATGCGGCGGCGAAAATCACAACACCGAGCAAGAAGATGCGACGGCGTCCGTAATGATCGCCTAACGAGCCACCGACCAGTAACAATGCGGAGAGAAGAAGCGCATAAGACTCGACTACCCATTGCACATCCGTGGCAGTGGCGTTGAGATTTGTCTGCAGCGTGGGCAACGCCACGTTCACAACTGTCCCATCGATAAACGCCATGCTCGAAGCGAGAATCGTTGCGGCGAGAATCCAACGGCCGCGAGTCTTCGAACATGGCGCCCCCGCAGGGCCAGATCGAACGACGTTTTCGTCGCAGGGTTCTTGAAGGACTACCGACATTTTTGTGGATACGTTAACGCCACATCCTTCGCCAGGTTCCTCGCTCCGGCCTTAACTTTTATACCCTCCCGCACCGCGCGATAAGCACGATCACTCACAGCACTACTGTTCCGCGCAATATTTCCACAGCATAGCCGCCGACGCGGACATTCGTAACCTGGTCCCCTTTCCGCCTTGCCCGCACATACATCTCACTCGGGCGCCGGCATTCGACGCCTTGTCGGATCACTACCTGCTCATCACTCTCTGCGACTCCGTGTTGGACCATCCAACTGGCGGCGCAACCGGCCGCCGACCCCGTGGCAGGGTCTTCCCCACCGTAGAAAAACATTCGAGCTCCAGCTTCAAGTCGGCCTTCGCGCCGTTCGGGACAGAGAAAGTAAAAAAAGTCAGCGCCGGTCTTCTTCAAAAATTCTGCCGCCTGTGCGTAACTAAACTTCAAACTGGCAAGCATCACTTGATTGCGGAATGGCACGATCGTAAACGTCAACCCTGTCGAGACAGGTTGAACGGGCCATTCCGGAGCAATCTCGTCGACGGCGATTCCAATAACGCGAGCGACCTCTTCTCGCGAAAGCGGAGTTCCGAATTCCGGACCGCGTTGGCGCATTTCACCGAATACCTGTCCATCTATTCGATTACGGCCGGCATTTTCCGAGTTCGGAGTGAAGCGTACCGGAATTTTTCCGGCTTTGAGATCAAGTGTGATCTCGGCGGGCCTTGTTTGATCGGAGTTCGACGCGTACAGATACAGCGCTGTGCCGAGCGTTGGATGCCCCGCAAACGGCAATTCGGTTTCGACGGTGAAGATGCGTACTTTCTTTCCTTCACGATCTTCCGTGGCGGGGTCGCGCGGCAAAATGAAAGTCGTTTCCGAAAGATTCATTTCCCGGGCCAATGACTGCATCTCGGCATCATTCAATCCTCGAGCATCGGGAAAGATCGCCAGCGGATTACCGGCCAGCGGCGTCTGCGTGAATACGTCAACTTGAACGAATTCGTAACTTCGATCCGGCATGACAAGATTTATGCCGTTGCGACTCGGAACATGCAACACCCGCAGTAATTTCTCGCGGCGCAATTAGCACAGCTTACGTGGTGTTTTCGCTATCGTAAGCGCCACAGGAATCTTGTGAGAAAAGCGGCGGAGCACCGCCGCATTCCAAAGCGCTTCGCGCGAAAGACATCTTCTACTGCGTTCCTGCTTTCCTGATTAAAACACCAGGTCGAAATGCACCCGACATCGGGGCTACGGCAATCATCGGGAACATTTTCGGGACGGCGGTGTCATAATCATAAAGAGCACCGAGTACGGCTGCGATTTGGATTGTTTTGACTCGCGCGTAAACCACCGTCGAAAAGGAAAAATCGGCGGCAGAACATTGTTCGATTCACGCGCTGCGCCGCTAGCCAGAATGTCGATGTTTTCCAGGCGTTGCGCGCAGTCACCGCCTTCCGCGTTTTCTCCTCTCGATAATGTCGGTATTTATGCCAAGCACCGCCCGTGGCGTTCCGTCATCGTGTCGAATGAGCGTAACGCGCGAATCGACAACTACCTCCCTGCCATCTTTCGCCCGATGTTTGATTTCGCCATGAAATTCCCCTTTTGCGCCAAGTTGTTCCAGTAGTACCTCGCGATCCGTTGAATCTGGAAAGATTAATTCCCCGAGCGAACGCCCGATCGCTTCGGTGGCGCTCCAACCATACATGCGTTCCGCGCCGCTATTCCAAGAGATGACCAAATCGGTCTTAAAATCTCGCATAATGACCGCGTCGTGCACACGATTGATGATGTCCGCTTGTTCGCGCAACCGTCTCTCCGCGTTTTGTCCCTCGGTCGTATCGATCGCGGCGACTATCCCCGCGCGAACGCCTTCCCAAATGATCGGGGCCGAATAAGCCTCGATGAAAAGCAGGGACCCATCTTTCGTAACATATCGATACTGGCCGCTGAAATATGCGGGCGAAGGTGCCGATGAGACTGACTTCATCAGGTTAGACAGGTCTTCGGGCGGGAATAAGTCTTTCAGCGTAAGTTTAAGAAACTCATCCCGGGAATAACCGCATTGCGAAACGGCCGCTTCGTTTATTGCCAAAATTTGTAGCCCTTCGGTTTCGAAAATCCACATCGCGTTCGGATTAGTTTCGAAGAGGAGGCGATAGTTGTGCTCCTGAAGTTCCAGAAGGGCTTCGCCCCTGACGTGTTCGGTAACATCTTTGAACATGACGATCGCCCCGGTAATGCGCGCTTGTTCATCTTTGATCGGCGCGCAGACGTAATCGACGCAAAACAAACTGCCGTCCTTTCGCCAGAAGACATCAGTCCTGCCGCGCTTTTCTGCGCCCCGCAGGCAGTCGGAAAACGGATTCCATTCGGGTGTGTATTTGCTTCCGTCGCTCCGTCTATGGTGGAAGACAGTTTGAGCCGATTTACCCAGCAGTTCACCAGGTTCATATCCTAGAAACTCGCCCGCTTTCGGGTTGGCGAAGGTGATGTTACCCTCAAGGTCGAGGCCGCAAATCCCCTCACCGGCCAAGTTTAGAATTAAGGCGCACTGACGCCTCAGTCTCTCTAATTCTTCCTGCGATTTCCGTCGCTTGTCAGCGATTTCCTTTTTCATCGAGCGCGTGTTCGGCCGCCTGCCCCAGACGTTTGAGCCTGGCTTTTATGAGATAATCTCTCGCGCCGTGACGGGCGTGGCCTGGCGAAGTTCGGGAAAACCGCCCGATAATTGCACTGGCAGCTGAATGGACTTTGCGGTTTTCACGCCGCCAAAGTTGCAAACCGAAGCCACTGCCGCAATTAGGGAAAACCTTAGAGGGAGGACTCTTGATCAAGTCCCGCCTATATCGCTGAGAACTTATCTCGCCTGCCGCGCCGTAGGTCGCCGCGGCGACCGCAGGCGGGTTAGGCTTCGGCCGAAACTAAGCCGGTGCGGATCGCGAAGCGAACAAGGTCGGGCACGTTGTGGATCTTCAACCGACGCATCAGCTGCAGCCGGTGCGCTTCGACCGTCTTGACGCTGATTCCAAGCAGCCCGGCAATTTGTTTTGTATTCTTTCCTTCAGCGATCAGTTGCAAAATCTCGCGCTGCCGAAAGGTCAATTGTTGAAGTTTGCCTTTCCAAGCTTCTCTGCGGGCGTCGTGGCTGTCCCGAATCTCGACTTTTTTCCACTTCCCGTGGCGGACCGTCAGCGCGAACTGATGGGTGCGCGCGGCATCGAGAATTTGTTCTGCTCCAGTCAAGAACAGCGGAAAAGTGCACGCACAAATCGCCGGCTGATTAGCAAGCAGGAGATCCAATTTTTGCTCGTAGTCACGAAAACGACCTTCTCCCGAGCCAGCTTTAAGCCACGCCGAACTGCCGTGAAATCGAAGGCCGGTAAAGCCGCGCCGCAGCGCGTAATCGAGTTTCTTTTGAAACCGATCGACAGTCTTCGGAATGTTGATATTGCCGTTTCCTGCGAACCAGTCTGTCCGTTCGAGTATTTCGGCTTTGCCAGATCTGACTAATTCGTTAATCTCGGGCAGCTTCTTGCTCAACCTTCGTTTTGCTTCTGCAATCGTATTGAATTCGTAGGCTCCACCGTAGCAAACGCAGAGTTCGTTATTCTCCACACCAGTCTTGAAATACGGTACCAAAATATCGAGCAAATCGTTTTTGGTTTCGTAGAAAATACAAAAATGCGATCCCCACGGAACTTTGCCGACGCCTGGCAGTCCGGTATCGCGCATGATCCGCGCGCTTGTGCGCCCGGACGCGGCGTGTGCGCGAAGCAGTCCGTTTGTCTTCACAGCCTAACTTCAATCTGGCATGGTGCGAATATGAATGCACGACAGAAAATCCAGTCCGTTTCACAGCGTATCGTGTTTCGCAACCACAAGATAAACGGCATTCCGGCGCGCAACCTCGGCAAGCCATTCGCGGCGCTGCCCGCAGCCAGCTAGCAGCCTTCAAGTTTTGACTCTCCGGACTGACGCGTAGAGTACACATGTGACTGACGAGGAACAAGACGCGCAGTTTTACCGCGATACCGAAAGCGTCGCCTTTCACAAGCTGGACGATCATCAGCTTTCGCTGCTTCAACCACTGGGAGAACGCCGTGTCGTAAAGCGTGGAGATATTGTGTTCAAAGCCGGGCAGCGCGATATGGGTCTAACGGTTGTGTTACGCGGCGAAATACAAGTGGTTGAGCAGCGCGACAGCACCGAACAGGAACTCGCCGTTGCGCACGAGCGCGATTTCATCGGCGACGTGGCGATGTTGCAAGGGACATCGGCGCTCGCGACGGCGCGGGTGATGTCGGATGAAGCTGAGATCCTCGATGTGCCGGCAGCTGAACTCCGGCGCGCATTGGCCGAATTGCCAGGGGTCAGCAAGACAATCGTGGACGCGTTGATCATGCGACGACGGAGGTTGCGCCGTGATCGCGAGTTTGAGGGGTTGCGTGTGCTCGCTGCGCGTGGCGCGCGCGAGGGGCATCAGCTCGACGATTTCTTGGATAAAAACCACATCCCGCATCGTCTGATCGAATTCGAGAGCGAACAGGGTCAGGCGTTGGGCAAGCGCCTTCACCTCACCACTCGCGATCTGCCGGTGCTGATTACTCCCGCCGGCGCTCCCTTACGCCAGCCGTCCTTACGCGAAGTCGCGCGGATTGCTGGTTTGCTTCGGCCGCTCGCGTTTGAAGACGAGACGGAGATTTTGTCGGATGTAACGATCGTTGGCGCAGGGCCCGCCGGACTTGGCGCGGCAGTATATGCCGCATCGGAAGGCCTGAAGACGGTCGTTCTGGAGAGTTATGCGCCGGGCGGACAGGCGGGCTCGTCCTCGCTGATCGAGAATTTCTTTGGCCATCCGACTGGAATTAGCGGGGGCGATTTAACGTGGCTGGCTCAGCTTCAGGCTTACCGCTTCGGCGCGAAATTTTCGACACCCGCACAGGCGCTTACGCTTCGCTATAATACCGACGGCGAATACCGTGCGTGCATTGAGATCGAAGGTTGTCCCGCAATTTTACGAGCAAAAGCCGTACTGATCGCAACCGGCGCTGATTATCGCCGACTCCAGGCCGAGAATCGCGAGCGATTTGAAGGCGTTGGCGTGTACTACGCAGCGACAGCGCTTGAGGGCCAGATTTGTCGCAACGAAACCGTGATCGTGGCCGGCAGCGGCAACTCGGCCGGACAAGCAGCGATGTTTCTTTCTGATGGCGCCGCCAAAGTCTTGCTCGTCATCCGTAGCGATGACATTACCAAAAAAATGTCGGCCTACCTTTCGCGTCGCGTTCAGGCGCAGCCGAACATCGAAATCCTTTATCGAACAGAGATTCGAAAGATGTCTGGCGACCAAAAGCTTGAGGAAGTCGAATTGGAAAACACGCGCACAAGCGAACGTCGAACCGTCAAAACCCCGGCGGTTTTTTCGATGATCGGCGCTCGTCCTTGCACAGAGTGGTTGCCCCCGGAAATCGAGAGGGACGAGAAAGGATTTATCAAAACCGGCTCGGACGTCGTTGAAGCACCAGCGTGGCGCGCCAGCAAACGGCAACCCGCTCCACTCGAAACTAGTCTCCCGGGAATTTTTGCAGCTGGCGATGTGCGGTCTGGATCAGTTAAGCGTTGCGCCGCGGCTGTTGGCGAAGGCGGAATGGCCGTCGCTGGCATCCACATGAGCCTGGCGTCGCGACGCAACGTGTCGTAGAACGAAACACCAGAACAGTAAACAAATTATGGGCACGCGCGGCTGTTCTCATCTTGATGCGATCGACTCGGTTAAACAAGCGAAACGCCCCGAATGCGAAGAGTGCGTAAAGATCGGTAGCTACTGGGTGCATCTGCGGACATGCCAGACATGCGGCGTAACGCTGTGCTGCGATAGCTCGTCGAACAAACACGCCACCAAACACGCGCACGCCAGCGCACATCCGGTGATCGCCTCGGCTCAACCGGGCGAGCGCTGGTTGTACTGCTATCCCAACGACATTTTTATCCAGTACTGAGTTGAATTCCTCTGCTTCGGAATTGCTTGAGATAAGCATTGACATCTGAGATGCCGGCCACCATACGTGGCCGATCAAATCAACCAAGCACACGCGCCTCAACTACGGTTTACTGAAGCGGATACAGGATCTCGAACCAAGTCGCGTTCAACCTGAAACAGAAAAGAACATCATGAAATCGATCACCATTATTATTGCCATCACATTGTTTAGCTTGCTGCCGGCCACGTTCGTTCATGGCCAGGGCTCGCCAAAAGCCGGCGCAGGTGAAAAGTCTGCAGCGGTCGCCGGCGCCGGGAAACGGACTGACGTTTATCATGTCCATTTCACCAAGGGCGCGCTAGGCAAAGCGGTGCAGTTAGGCGATTGGCTGAAAACACCAGATCCGAGCAATCCGATGCCGGACCATTTTATCGTTCTTCGTCACCAGGACGGCGACGGATGGGATTATGTGGTCATTACACATCTCGGCCAGAAGGCGACCGTACAAGCTGCGGGCGCGGCTGTGCCCGCCGATAAACTTGCCCTCAGCGCGTGCCACACCGATACTTTTGTGAACGGCCCTTCATGGGAGGAGTTTTCGCGGGCCATGGGCATTGATAAGGACTCAGTGTCCACGACAGCGGGCTCGGTTTACGTTGTCTCTCATTATCTCCCTGCTCCCGGTCATCGTGACCAACTAGAAAAGATGCTCAGCGAGGTCCCAAGCGCGCCAAACGACACGACTGGCGGAAACGTCTTGATGCAGCATCTGGAAGGCGCCAACTGGACGTTTCTTACCATCGCCCGATACAATTCGTGGGATGATTTTGCCAAAGGCGAGAAAAACAGCGTCGCGAACACAACCAAAAAAGACAGTCCGTGGGCGAGTTTGCGTGATCACACCGATTTTCACACGGATACTTTGACCGATCGCATCGCGCCATAAACGGCAATCTTCCGGGGAGCCCAGGCAACGTAACATAGGCATCCTGCCTGTTTCGTCGAACGGGCATCCCTGCCCGGTCGAGAAACGCCAGGCTGGAAGCCCGCGCGACCTCTCAGGCTGGAAGCCTCAGTTACGTTCGGTTGCGCCGGAGCCGCTCCGGATAATCCATGGTCTCTGGTTCTTTCCACATTCGTGTCTATTCGTGGTTAATAACATTGCGAACCTGATTAAGAGAAAGAGCATAAACACGAGCTTGAGTCCGAGAACGCATCTACGCATCATGATGCGTCAATTTGTTACTTGATCACGAGGGTGAACGCCCTTTTAGTTGCCAGACCATTATGGCAACCCACGGGCTTCATCCTCTGGAATCGTTGATGCGCGAACGCATCGTCCTGCTCGATGGCGCCATGGGCACGATGCTCCAGAGCTACCGATTGTCCGAGGTGGATTATCGAGGGAAACGATTCCGCGATTGGAAAGGGAAAGATCTCCAGGGAAGTCTCGAGCTCCTGGATCTAACGCAGCCTCAAATCATTGAAGAGATTCACTCCAAGTATCTCGACGCTGGCGCGGACATCATCGAAACCAACACATTCAGCGGTACAACGATCGGTCTGAATGATTTCCTATTTCAAAGCGAACCCACACGTGGCCGCAAAGACCAGGAATTCTTTCAGCGCGTAGTGGAGGATGCAGATCTTCGTGCACTCGTTCAGGAAATTAATTTTGGAGCGGCCAGAATCGCACGCCGCGTCGCCGATCGGGCCTCGAATGAAACCGGACGGCAGCGATTTGTTGGCGGGGCAATGGGTCCCCTTCCGGTCGCCGGTTCGATTTCACCTGATGTAAACGATCCGGCGTTCCGCGCTGTCTCGTTCGATCAACTTCGCCAAACTTACTTCGATCAAGCGAAAGCGCTGCTCGAAGGAGGTGTAGATCTTCTCATTGTCGAAACTATTTTCGATACTCTCAACGGAAAGGCCGCGCTGTTCGCGATCAGTGATGTGTTCGAAAAAACCGGACGCAGCGTGCCGTTGATGCTCTCGGGCACTGTGATCGATAAATCCGGACGGAACCTTAGCGGCCAAACCGTGGAAGCGTTCCTCATCTCCATTGCTCACGCGCAACCGCTCATCCTTGGTTTGAACTGCGCGTTGGGTCCGGATGAAATGGAACCCTTCATCGAAGAGGTTTCCCGCATCGCGCCATTTTACGTCGGCGCATATCCGAATGCGGGATTGCCCGATCCGCTTTCGCCCACAGGATTTCCTGAAACAGCGGAAACGTTCGCGCCAAAAGTTGCGGCTTGGGCAGCAAACGGCTGGCTGAATTTGGCGGGCGGTTGCTGCGGCACAACTCCGGAACACATCCGCGCAATCGCAAATGCCGTGCGCGATCTTCCGCCACGACGCGTGGAACGACGCGATCCGGGGAGCGCACGCGCAATTCCTGGGAGCACACCCGTCCCGGGTGTTGGCGAAGACGTCCCGCCTTCGCGAACTTCCCTCAGTCAAAATTCGTCGTCGCGAGACGCAACGACCAACACGCGGGACGCGTATGCTCCCCAGTCCGCTCGCGTGCGCGACGGAGCCCTACAGTTGTCCGGACTCGAGCCGCTCAAAATCACGCCCGAATTTGGTTTCGCCGTGGTCGGCGAGCGCACGAACATCACGGGCTCACCAAAATTTTCGAAGCTAATCCTGGCAGACGATTTCGAAGGCGCTCTGGCTGTCGCGCGTCAACAGGTACAGGGCGGTGCGAACCTGCTCGATGTGAACATGGACGAAGGGATGATTGATTCGGAAGCAGCCATGGTTCGCTTTCTTCACTTGATAGGCAGCGAACCGGAAATCGCGCGCATCCCCATCGTGATCGACAGCTCAAAATGGAGCGTCATCGAGGCTGGACTCAAATGCGTGCAAGGGAAAGCCGTCGTGAACTCCATCAGCCTGAAAAACGGCGAAGAAGAATTCCTGCGCCACGCGCAATTGATCAGGCGATACGGCGCGGCCACCATCGTGATGGCGTTCGATGAGAAAGGTCAGGCCGACAATTTCCAACGCAAAATCGACATCTGCGCGCGCGCGTACGAACTGTTGACCCAGAAGGCTGAGATTCCGTCGAGCGACATCATCTTCGATCCAAACATCCTGACCGTTGCAACCGGCTTGGAAGAGCACCGCAATTACGCAGTCGATTTCATTGAAGCTACGCGCTGGATCAAACAAAACCTTCCCGATGCGCGCGTCAGCGGCGGGGTCAGTAATATTTCGTTCTCGTTTCGCGGCAACAACACCGTGCGCGAGGCGATGCACGCCGCTTTTCTGTTTCACGCGATCCGCGCCGGGCTCGACATGGGGATCGTGAATGCCGGACAACTGGCAGTTTACGAAGAAATCGAACCGGAGCTGCGGGAACGCGTCGAAGATGTGCTGTTAAACCGTCGCGATGACGCAACCGAACGGCTCGTTGAATTCGCCGAACGGGTAAAAGCAAAGGGCAAAACCCCTGTCGCCGATGAAACGTGGCGAAAGCAGCCTGTGCATGAGCGCCTGAAACACGCGTTGGTCAAAGGCATCGTCGATTACATCGACACCGACACCGAGGAAGCGCGTCGCCAATTCAAGCGGCCGCTCGAAGTGATCGAAGGCCCGCTGATGGCCGGGATGAGCGTGGTCGGCGACTTATTCGGTTCGGGCAGAATGTTTCTGCCGCAGGTCGTGAAAAGCGCGCGTGTAATGAAAAAAGCGGTGGCGTACCTGATGCCCTTCATGGAAGCGGAAAAATCCGCTGATGCGAAACCGCAGGGACGCATCGTAATGGCCACGGTTAAAGGCGACGTACACGATATCGGCAAAAACATCGTTGGCGTGGTTCTGCAATGTAATAATTATGACGTCATCGATCTTGGCGTGATGGTGCCAGTGGCGAAGATCCTGGACACAGCACGGGAAAAAAAGGCGGACGCGATCGGCTTAAGCGGGCTGATTACGCCGTCGCTCGACGAGATGGTTCACGTCGCGCAAGAGATGGAGCGGGAAGGATTTCGTGTGCCGCTCCTGATCGGCGGAGCTACAACCAGCCGGGCACATACTGCGGTGAAGATCGCGCCGCATTATCACGCCAGCACCGTGCACGTGCTCGACGCCTCGCGCGCGGTAGGCGTAGTCAACACGCTGCTCAACGAGCGACTCAAGTCGGACTTCGATAAGAAAACGCGCGAAGATTACGAGCGCTTGCGCCGGGAGCACGCCGCAAAAACTGAAGGGAAGAAGCTGCTGACGCTCGAGCAGGCGCGCGCAAACCGAACGCCGATCGATTGGAACAGCTACGTCCCGGCGAGACCGGAGTTTGTGGGAGTGGGTGTGGTTTCAAGTGATCCGGGGAGCGCACGCGGCTCGCGTGCTGGCGAAGGTGTCCCCGCCTTCGCGCACTTCCCCGCAGATCAAAGTCCGTTTCGGCGCGACGCCGAAACCAGCACGCGAGACGCGCGCGCTCCCCGGAACATCGCGATCACGGTTCGTGATCTGATCGAATACATCGATTGGTCGCCGTTCTTTCACGCATGGGAATTGCGCGGACGTTATCCGGCGATTTTCGACGACCCGAAGATCGGCAAACAAGCGCGCGAGCTTTTTGATGATGCGCAGCAACTCCTTGAACAAATCGCCGCGAAAAATCTCCTGGTGCCGCGCGGCGTTTATGCGTTTTGGCCAGCAAACGCCGTCGGCGACGATGTCCACGTTTACGCTGACGACGCCCGTACTGAAAAGATCGCGACGTTTTATTTTCTGCGCCAGCAAATGCAAAAACCGTCCGGACAATTTAATCACTGCCTGGGCGATTACATTGCGCCGGAGAATAGTGCGAGCCTCCGGCTTGCGAGCTCTGCAAATGCAAGCGAGACGCATGCGCTACTTCACGATTATCTCGGCGGATTTGCGGTCTCGATTCATGGCGCGGATGAGATCGCTGAGGAATTCAAACGTCAGCACGACGACTACAGCGCGATCATGACCAAAGCTTTGGCAGATCGATTAGCGGAAGCGTTCGCCGAGTATCTGCATAAAAAAGCTCGCATCGCGTGGGGGTTTGGGCGCGACGAACAGTTGTCGAATGCCGATCTGATCCGGGAAAAATATCGCGGCATCCGGCCCGCTGCCGGTTATCCGGCGTGTCCCGATCATATCGAGAAACGAACACTGTTCGATTTGCTCGCTGCGGAAAAGAACGCCGGAATTAAACTAACGGAATCGTTTGCGATGCATCCCGGCGCCAGCGTGAGCGGTCTTTATTTTTCCCATCCGGAAGCAAAATATTTCGGGGTCGGCCAGATTGGTCGCGACCAGGCAATGGATTACGCGACCCGGCGAGATGAACCAGTGGCCGCAGTCGAGAAACGGCTTTCGCCAAATTTGGGGTAGAACGTCAGGTAGGGCGACCACTCCGTGGGCGCTGAACCTTCAACAAGGAACGACGGCTTGGGCCGCCGTCGCAACCTGAGTATGACGGCTGGGAAGCCGTCATTCCTTGAAATCGGGGCGAGAGGATTTGAACCTCCGACCTCGTGGTCCCAAACCACGCGCTCTACCAAGCTAAGCTACGCCCCGAAATGCCGCGGGGTTCTTTACCACGGGTAGCGCCTTCCCGCATCGGGAAATTCGACTACATTGGCTCCACTTGAAACTATACGGACTAATCTTTTTTATGGCGCTATTGATTGCCGCGTTCGTACTGCACGGACAAGAAGCCGCACCGCCATCTGTGGACCTCCTTCCCGACCAAGGTCCGCCGGAAGAAGAAGAGAATGCCAGTCCCTCGCCTCCTCCGAATGGCCCCGAGTTGCCGGAGCTGAAACAGCTCGACGAAAGTTTTAAGCCGAAATCGCTGGGCACGGACGCCGATGCCCTCAAGGTGCACGTGCTATGGCGAGAATTGAAAAATCGCACCGTCGATGATCCAGAGGTGCAGGCGGCGAAAAAATATGCGCTCGCAGCGCGGACGGATTTGGAAAAGCGAAACCGGCTCCGAACCTACTACGATGTTTATTACCGGCGGATGTCAGCATTGGCCACCACTCCGGAACTCAAACTGGCGTTGCAAGCACTGAAGACAACTCATCAAGATTTACTAGCCCAGCCGCGCGTGCGGCCGTCGGCGACACCAGAGGTTTTGGGTACGCCGTCGCCTACCCCCACGTATACGCCCGCGAAGAAAAAGCACAAAGAGAAGCACAAGAAGAAAATTCACAAATAGCGTGCAGCAACAGGGTGGAACGTGTTGTCCCCAACACGTTGTCCGAGCCGTGTGGCAACCGATTAGGGACAATCGGTTCCACCTTACAGAATCGCAGATGGCAGGGCAGCGCGGCTTCCCTATCACCAACGTAAACTCCTCAAAAGATTATGCTTGCCGCGCGAGCAGCGGTCTTTTAAACCGTCGCGTAACTCTTCAACTCTATGAACCTACTCATCGCAGTTACGCAAACCGTTTTGTTCACGCCGGCGCTTTCTTGCACAGGTCGATTATTCATATTCTGCTTCAGGCCAAGGACAGGCGCCCGGCCCTCTGTTCTGGGTTTTCTATCTGGCGTTCACGATCTTAATGATCGCAGCTTGGTGGAAAATCTTTACAAAGGCAGGTCAGCCAGGCTGGGCATGTATCATTCCGATCTACAATCTCTACGTTTGGTGCAAGATCGTCGGGCGGCCGTGGTAGTGGATTCTTTTAATGCTAATTCCTTTCGTTAATTTCATAATCCTGATCATTCTTATCATCGACCTGGCTAAGAGTTTCGGGAAAGGAGTAGGCTTTGGGATTGGTTTGCTTTTGCTGGCGGTTATTTTCTTCCCGATCCTTGGCTTCGGCAGCGCACAATATCAAGGACCCTCCGCTGGCGGTTTAGCGCCCGTGCCGCAGGCTGCGTAACTGATCTCGGGAAGGCAACGTAGCAAAGCCATCCTGGCTGTGAGGCCGGCAGGCGTCTCGCCATCCAAAAAGGTGGAACGTGTTGTCATCAACACGTTGACCGAGCCGATGACAACCGATTGAGGACAATCGGTTCCACCTTTTGCGCGTTGGTGTTGTAGCCGGGATCAACGATGCCGGCTACAGCTATTCTACCCAATTCGGTTTGCGCTTCTCATTGAACGCGGCGATGCCTTCGCGCGCTTCGTCCGATTCGCGCGCCTGCATGTGATATTTCAGCGCGATATCCACATCGTCTTTTACCGAATGCCACCAAAGTTCTTCCACTAACCGTTTCGTCTGCGCTAGCGCACCGGGCGCGCCTTGCAAAACCGACGCGGCGAATTTTTGCGCTTCATTCATCACCTCGCCTGGCGCAACCACGCGATTGACCAGGCCGATTTCTTTCGCGCGCGCGGCGTCGATTAATTCCGCGCTAAACAACAACTCGCGCATGTTTCGTTCGCCTGCCTGGCGCCGCAGAAATGTCATCACTAGCCCGGCAACCAGACCGCGACGCACTTCGGGATACCCGATCTTCGTTCGCTCTGCCGCGACCACAAAATCGCATGCCGACATAATGCCCGCTCCACCCGCCACCGCCGCGCCGTGCACCGCCGCAATGGTAACGAGACGCGTTTGGCTGACGGTGATTAAAGTGTTCGCCACCATCTCCGCTGTCGCGTGCGCCTTCGTTTGATCGGCCGCTTCTTTTAAATCCAGGCCGGTGCAAAACGCTGCGCCCGCTCCGCGCAAAATCAGAACACGTTGCTCCGGCTGTTCGGATGCGGCGTTAACGGCCGCACACATTTCGGTGAGCAACTCCAGCGTAAGCGCGTTCCGCCGCTCGGGCCGGTTGAGAGTTAACACCGTTACCTTCGGCGATTGTTTTTCGACCAAAACGACGGGCATGATTTGAATTACGAAATCCGAATGACGAATTTACACCTGGATCACGCCGGTGTGGAAATGCGCTTTGGGCATCGGGCGCGACACGTATTGCAACAGGCGAATCAACACGCCGCGCGTTTCGTGCGGTTGAATGATGGCGTCCACCCAGCCCCGAGCGGCGCCGTAGCGAATGTCGGTTTGCTCTTCGTAACTTTGTTTCACGTTCAGGCGCAATTCCTCGAGTTCTTCCGGCGACGCTTTCTTGTCCCCGCGCTCGCGCGCCCTGGCGAGAATCGAAAACACCGTGTCCGACGCTTGCGCGGCGCCCATCACGGCATAACGCGCGTTCGGCCAGGCAACGATAAATCGCGGGTCGTATGCTTTGCCGCACAAGGCGTAATTGCCGGCTCCGAATGACCCGCCTGTGACCACCGTGATCTTTGGCACGACAGAATTGCTCACCGCGTTCACCAGCTTCGCGCCGCTGCGAATGATTCCGCTCTCTTCCGCATCGCGCCCGACCATGAATCCGCTGACGTCCTGGAAGAAAATGATCGGCAAATTCGTCTGATTACAATCCATAACGAAGCGCGCCGCTTTATCCGCGCTATCGGAATAAATAACGCCACCCATCTGAATTCCTTCCTTTTTGGTCCTAACCTGCACGCGTTGATTGGCGACAATGCCAACGGGTCGCCCATTGATGCGCGCATAGGCAGTCACAAGCGTTTTGCCGTAGTCGGCCTTGTATTCATCCATTGAGTCCGCGTCGAGGATCGTAGCCAGCAGATCGCGCGCATCATAATTTTTCCGGCCATCGAAACTGATCAGATCATAAACTGTGTCCGGATTTTTCGCGGGTTTCGGCGGCTGCGATCTCGGCGCGCCCGGCGGTCGCGCCCTACCACCCGCGCCGAGCGCTCTCGCCTCGGGCAGGAGCGCCACCAACGAACGAAGACGCTTGATACAAGACGGGTCGTCTTTTTCGAAAAAGTCCACTGTCCCGCTGATCTCCGAATGCATTCGCGCGCCACCCAGGTCTTCCGCATCGACAATCTGACCAATGGCCGCTTTCACCAGAGACGGCCCGGCGAGATAAAGGCCGCTCCCCTCCGTCATCAAAATTTTGTCGCACAAAACCGGGAGATAAGCGCCGCCTGCGACGCAATTGCCCATGATCGCGGCAAACTGCGGGACGCCCGCCGCCGAAATCACCGAGTTATTGCGAAAGATCCGGCCGAAATCATCTTCATCCGGAAATATTTCATCCTGCATCGGCAGGAACACGCCGGCCGAATCCACAAGGTAAATGAGCGGCAGCGCGCACTCGAAGGCGATCCGCTGCGCGCGGATGACCTTCTTGGTCGTCGCCGGAAAAAACGCGCCGGCTTTCACGGTGGCATCGTTGGCGACGATCATGCACGAAACGCCCTCGACATCGCCGATACCGGTGACGACTCCCGCCGCGGGGATTTTTCCCCATTGCTCGTACATTTTGTACGCAGCCCAGAGCTCGGTCTCGAAAAACGGCGACTCCTTGTCGAGCAAATGGCGCAGCCTCTCGCGCACGGGCAAACGTCCCATCTTGCGCTGACGCTCGTGACCGGCCTTGCCGCCGCCTTCGCGCAACACGGCCTCCTCCTCCGCAATCGCCGCGCAATGCGCGCGCAAAACTTCACTCGTGCTCGTTCGAGACATATGCCCACGCCACGCTTAATCCGCGCGGCGGACTGAATCAAGCGAACAGAATGAACAGAATTTCAACCACGAATGGACACCAATACACACGAATTTCTGGAGAGAGAACAGTGAACCACGGATAACACGGATTGGGGAGCGCACGCGGCTCGCGTGCACATTTCGGCAGCCTCGCCGAAACTCTTATTTATTCCAACCACGAATCCCGCGGGCCGCAAGACGAATACACACGAATTAAAGGAAAGAGGGAAAAACAACCACGGATGGCACGGATTTGAAACTCGCTCGGCTCCCGCCTTGCTCGGCGCTACTCTGCATGCCTTTACCTTCTATCTCGGAAATCCCTTTTCCTCGATTCCGGGGAGCAGTCGCCGCGGCAACTATTTTCGTCATTCCTTCGTCACTCTGCATTCGTGCTTCGTCATTTCTTTTATCCGTGTTATCCGCTTGCCGCGCCGTGGTCCTGCGACTGCGGGACGTAGGCCGCGGTTTCAGTACAAAGAGAACACGACGTGCGGGGACGCCGTCGGGTGGACGGGAAGCCCGAAGGGTGAGCGACCGGGAGATCGCGAAGCAAAGCGCCGGGAGGATTTTCACCTCCTCGGCGCTCACTCGCTCAATTAACCGGTTGGGGGGAATACCGGTTAAAGGTTATTTCTTCCTGTTACTTGATGCTGATTGATGCGTTGTGGGTCGTTCCGTCGTCCAGATGGGCCGTGGGGAGGACCATTCCCATGGCCATCCATGACGGAGGTTACTGATTCGAGTGGTCCCGCAGTTGCGGGATCGCCCGGGGAAATGTTGTGGGGGGAACCTTCGGGGGGAAATAACGGGAAATGACGAATGTCGAATGTCGAAAGAATGATCGAAGCTCGAATGTCCCATCCGTGACATCAGTAGCTCGGAGTTCTCTTTTAGGCGGTCTCTCCTAGGAGCCGCATGAACGCGGGGCTCCAAACCTGGCAGAGCAGTTCTTGTAATTGCGCGCAGCAGGGATGCCGGGGCGGCGCTGCCCGGAATTCCACCTTTAGGCGGTTTCTCCTCGGAGCCGCGTGAACGCGGAACTCCGAACGCGGGCAACTCACGCAGCGAGTTGCGAACGGGCAGCATTTGTGTTTGGCGTATTCTCATCGTCCGCCACCAGTTCCCCATGCTGCCATGAACCGGGTGCGAGATAAGCGCGCATTCTCGTTGGCGGCAGCGGGTTGTAAACAGAATTGTGTGTTTTGGGCATAGGGGGATGTCCCCTATTTTTTAGTGACAATCCCCCTAGGGGATTATGTGAATTGGTGTGAAAAACTCGGAGGATCCCTAGGTGCATTGGAATGCGTAGGGAAAACTGCGGAGTTGAAACTCGCTCGTCTCCCGCCTTGCTCGGCGCTACCCTGCGCGCCTTTACCTTCTGTCTCGCCGATCCCATCGGCTCGGATACACCGATGGGCAGCAGAGAATTTTGACCGCGATGGACACGAATAGAAGAAAGTTCTGAAACAGAAGTTAACGAAGGAAACAAAGATTCAGGAGGCAAATGGAGGGCGAGCTCCTGCAAGCCCGCTACCCTCCCGTCGCGAAGACGCGCGCCGTCGCAGAGCCCCGCCCTCCAACAAATCTTCTCTAACTTCGTTTCCTTCTGTTCAAAATCTGCGGGGAGAACGCCTCGACATAGCCATTCGACTTCGCTCAGGGCAGGCTTATTGGCGGCTACAGATTCAACCCGGCGAGACCGATCCGGTGCCGAATCTAAAACCGCGCGCAGCTTCCAAACATCAGTTGAGCTTCGTCCAGCCTTCGCAAGGCTACGGCTTGGCAGGCATTTTTCCGTCATTCGTCATTCGGCATTCGGATTTCGTCATTTTATTTATCCGTGCGATCCGTGTCATCCGTGGTTTTTTGGTTCCTTGCTGTTCAGGTTTCATTCGTCTAAGGCTTGGACATGAGTTCGCCTGACAACTCAGTGGCCTTTGGCGCGCCGGGGATCGAGCCGCGCTGGACCTCGAGCGCGAAGGAGGGCGTAGGCACGGCCTATCACACCAGTTGCCGCGTCTGGTTCACGCTGAGTCACGGTATCGTGAACGAACTTTATTATCCGCACGTCGATAAACCGAACACGCGCGATTTTCAGTTCCTGATCAGTGACGGCGAAACGTTCTGCCAGGAAGAAAAACGCGACCTCGATCACGTGATTGAATATCCCGATCGCGACTGCCTCTTTTATCGCCTAACGAATTCCGAACCGCGCGGCCGTTATCGTGTGGTCAAACACGTGCTGACGGATCCGCACCGGTCCGTCTTGCTCGTGCATGCGCAACTTGAGGTGCTGGACGAAACCTTG
Organism: Candidatus Udaeobacter sp.; assembly: GCA_036499375.1. Classification (GTDB taxonomy): domain Bacteria; phylum Verrucomicrobiota; class Verrucomicrobiia; order Chthoniobacterales; family UBA10450; genus Udaeobacter. The sequence continues at coordinate 37,089 of DASYDV010000065.1, read as the reverse complement.
CGCGGTAAGCTGCGGCTTTATGCCTTGCTGGCGCCGCACCTCGGCGGTTTTGGCGCCGGCAACTCGGGATCGCGTTGTGAAATCGGCGATAACAAACTGCTCCATGCGCAGCGCGAGAACGTGCACCTGCTCATGGCATGCAGCAGCGGGTTCTCCCGGCGATCGGTCGGTTACGTCGGGTTCAGCGACGGTTGGCAGGACCTGATGCACAATTTTAAGATGGACTGGGAATTTCAGTCCGCTGACAACGGTAACATCGCGTTGACCGGCGAAATCGATTTGCCGGATAGCGGTGAATTTACCATCGCCGTTGCGCTTGGTCGAAGTTACCAGAGCGCTGCCACGAAGTTGTTTCAATCGTTGGCCGAGCCGTTTGAGTTAAAACACGAAGGATATGTTCGTCAGTGGCAGCGTACAGTCGTGGATCCCAAGTTCGATTTCAGCGGCGATACGTGCGATGACGGTGGAGTTTATCGACTGAGCCGGTGCGTGCTGCTGGCGCATGAGGACAAAGTTTTTCAAGGCGCAATGGTCGCATCGATGAGTATTCCCTGGGGCGAAATGAAGGGCGATCTGGATCTGGGCGGCTATCATCTGGTGTGGACGCGCGACCTTGTGCACAGTGCCACAGCGCTCCTCGCCACCGGTCAAATAGGCACGCCGTTGCGCGCGTTGATCTGGCTGGCAGCGATTCAGCGGCCGGACGGTCGTTTTCCACAAAACAGCTGGATCGATGGAACGGCTTATTGGTCGGGGTTGCAGCTTGACCAGGTTGCACTGCCCATCCTGCTCGCGTGGCGTTTACATAAACACGATGCGCTCGACTTGTTCAGTCCTCGCACGATGATCGTGCGCGCCGCAGCGCGCCTGATTTTGCACGGCCCGGTGACGGCACAGGACCGCTGGGAAGAAAACTCCGGCTACTCGCCTTCCACGATAGCGGTGGTAATTGCCGCTCTCGCCTGCGCAGCCGATTGGGCGAAAGAACATGGAAGAGCAGATGCGGCGGATTTTATTTTCACATACGCCGACTGGCTCGCGGCGCACGTGGAAGAATGGACGGTGACAACACAGGGTGAGCTGGTCGCAGGGATTCCTCGCCATTACATCCGCATTAATACTGCCGATCCTAAAGCGCCTGATCCGCATTCCGATCCGAATACCACAATGATTCAGATCGCCAACGGCGGCGGTTTGCATCCGGCGCGCAATGTCGTGGGCGGAGATTTCCTGCATCTGGTTCGCTACGGTATTCGCGAGCCTGACAGTCCGCTTATGCGCGACTCAATCGAAGTGATCGATCGCGTACTTAAGCATGATTTACCGCAGGGGCCGGGCTGGCGTCGTTACAATCACGATGGCTATGGACAAAAGGCTGACGGCAGTGCATACGACGGAACTGGCGTAGGCCGCTGCTGGCCGATTTTGACAGGCGAACGCGGCCATTACGAACTGGCTGCCGGACGCGACCCAAAAATGTTCATCGCCACGATGGAAGATTTTTCCGATCAAGGCGGGATGCTGACCGAACAGATTTGGGACGGTCCCGACCTGGCGCATGCGAGAATGAAACGCGGCGGCCCGACAGGCGCGGCAATGCCGCTCTGTTGGTCGCACGCTGAATACGTCGCACTCGTGCGCAGCCGCCATGACGGCGTCTGTTTCGACCGTGTCGAGCCGGCGTATCAACGGTACGTCGCGAACCCGGTGCAAAGCCGATACGAAATCTGGAGTCTGCGTCATTCCCTACGAAATCTGTCTCGCGGCAAAATTTTGCGAATCATTCTCGCCGAAGAGGCGAGCATCACCTGGTCAGCGGATAATTGGCAGCGGACTAACGAGTCGCAGACCATCCATCAAGACGGACTCAATCTTTGGTTCGCAGATTTTCCAACCACAGACTGGGCAGTCGGCTCAGTGTTTCTATTTACACTTTTTTGGAAGCGCGAGCAGCAGTGGGAAAAGCGCAACTGGGAGATAACTGTTTTGTGAAGAGAACCGAACTGGCTGATCATCTCGAGGAGTGACGGCTGCCCAAGCCGTCAGTCCTTGAAACGCAATGGCGAATAACGTTTTTCCAGTGATCTATCTCGCGCGCCACGGCGAAACCACGTGGAGCCGCGAAGGCCGGCATACGGGGCGCACCGATTTGCCGCTGACTCAACAGGGCGAATGCAGTGCTCAGCGCCTCCGCGAGCGACTGGCCGGATTGGTGTTGGCGAAAATCCTAACGAGCCCGTTGCAGCGCGCCAAACGAACCTGTGAACTGGCAGGATTCGGAGCGGTGGCCGAAGTGGATCCTGATCTGGTCGAGTGGAACTACGGCGATTATGAAGGCGTTCGTACAGCGGAGATTCGCAAGAAGCGTCCCGATTGGGACTTGTTTCGCGACGGTTGTCCCAATGGAGAATCGCCGGCAGATGTAGCCGTGCGGGCGGATCGTGTTATTGCTCGTACGCGCGCGATCAAAGGCAACGTGCTGATTTTTTCCAGCGGCCATTTCCTGCGAATGTTCGCCGTACGCTGGCTTGGCCTCGAACCGCTCACCGGCAAATATCTCATGCTAGGCACAGCAAGCCTGAGTGCACTGACCTACGAACACGACTTGTGCGATCCGGCGATCAAGTTCTGGAATGATACTGAGGACGCGCTCACGGCAGGTTGAGAGGTTGGCCGTCTTACACGCTAACGAGTAAATCAGGAGACCAGGTCAGAGACTCGCCGTGGAGAGAACGCACAAACGTTCGATGCAGATTCGGCATGCGACGCAACTTTTTCTGTAGTCACGGCGCTCTGTCGCCGTGCCACGCGAGATACCCAGGTTAACGCCTCGACATAGCGAGGCGGCTACATCGTCCTGGAGAGATTAACATTGACCGGCTCAGACGTAGGAATCGAAAATCCGACGCACACGCAATCGCAGCGGCCGCTTCGAAGATTAAGCGGGAGGGGGTGTGAAAATGATTTTTCAAACCGAGAATGTGAGGCGCGAATCCAATTCCGTTTAGAGAAATGATTCCGTTCTGGTTCGCCGTTTCAAGTCCGCTGATCGGAGTCCTCATGGGTTTGTTGGGAGCGTGGCTTGTTAGTTCCCTCAACTTGTGACAATTAAGGCAATGCCATGCGCATTCGTGAATCATGAAGAAATTGCGCGAACCAGATTTCTCCCCGCGGGTGCCGGGTATTGATTCGCGTCCTCTGGAATCGGTTCCCGAGCCGATGGCCAAACCGAAGCGGCGCATTCTGGTCGTCGATGACGATCCGAACAACAGTCATCTTATAAAGATCCTTCTCGAAAGATCCGGTCCATATCTGGTGCTGGAGGAAAATCATGATACCGACGCCCATCAAACTGCCCGAAGTTTCAAACCGGATCTGATTTTGCTCGATATAGCCATGCAAGGGCTCGATGGAGGCGAAGTAGCGGAACAAATCCAAGCGGATGAGGAATTGCACAATACGCCGATTATTTTTCTGACGGGGCTTGTCACCAAAGGCGAGGCAAAGAGCGGGCTTCAGATCGACGGACATCCGGTTCTCGCCAAGCCAATCAGCATTCCAGAGTTGATCGAGACGATTGAAACACACCTCCACGCATAGTCACCACCCTGCGTAGCCGTATTGGCGGTATCTGACCGCCTGTAAACGCAAAACTTTACCGACCGGGAACACCGGCGCCCTGTAATCCAGCAGGCATGGGATGCTTGCGCGATTGGACAAAAGCGGTGATCTGCGCCAGTTCCTCGGGAGTGAGCATCTTGCCGAAGGCGGGCATGTTCACGCCGCCGTTTACGATGCGGATCACGATGTCGCTCTCGGAAAGTTTGTCACCAACATAGGTGAGATCGGGGCCGCGACGCCCGCCGTAGCCGTCGATCAGATGGCAATTGAGGCAACCTTTGTCGTGAAAAAATTTTGCCCCGGTAAAAACAGGGCCACTGCTTGCGCCAACTACTCTCTCCGGCAGCGGCGGAGGATCGAAGTTCGGCGACCACGGCGAGTGTATTCCTTCGATCCAGAGCGAGCCAATCATGATGACGCTAAGCAGCACCACCGCGATCGACCACGGCCGGCGGGATGGCGCGCGCTCGCCTCGGTTGTTGAGAAGCGGCGCCGCCAGCAAAAGAACGCCAATCAGAACGGGCCCAAGAATCATCACCCACCCTTCAAGCTGCGGCGGGATCAATGCCAGCAACGCAAAATACCAAAGAAGGTACCAGTCGGGCCGCGGATCGGCGTTGAGAATGCTCGGATCGGGCGGTTTATCCAGTGGTGGCGGTCCGGCAAAATACGCAAGCAACGCGATCACTATGATCAACCCCGTACCAACAACGAAATCGCGCCACGCGCCTTCAGGCCAGAACGGGCGACCTGTCTTGAGCATCCGTTCTTCATATTCCACTCGATAGGTCGCCGGATCGACGACTTGGCCGGTAACAGGCGGCTCGGCGATTCCGTGACGCAATACCAGCAATAAATGGAAGCCAATGAAAACGAACAACAGCGCCGGCATGATGAAAACGTGGATCGCAAAGAAGCGACTTAACGTCGCGCCGCCGATCGTTGTTCCGCCGAGAATGAATTGCGCCAGAAAATTCCCAATCACTGGAACACGGCCGGCTTGTTCCGCAGCGACGACGACCGACCACGTCGCGGTTTGGTCCCAACGCAGCAGTTGGCCGGTGAATCCCATTGCCAATGTGAACCCGAGCAACAGTACGCCGGTCGTCCAATTCATCTCGCGCGGGAACTTGTAGGAGCCAAACAAAAACGTCTGCGCCATGTGCGCGCCCACCATCAGCACCATGGCCGAAGCGCCAAAGTAATGCATTCCCCGGAGGAAACTGCCGAAGGGCGCCTGGTTAGTGATGAATTCGAGTGTCTCGTAGGCCTGCGAAGACGAAGGGACATAGGAAAACGCCAGAGCTACACCCGTGACCACTTGCACAATGAACGCCAGCAGAGTTGCGCTGCCGAACACGTACCACCAGCGTGCATCATGTGGCACCAGATGTTTCAGGCTTGGCCCGATCAGATCGGAAATACCGAGCCGGTCATCAATCCAATGCCACGCCCCAACCACGAATCGTTTCATAACGTAGTCGTTATCGGAATGGCCATCGTTTTGATTTCAACCTGGCCGTTTACCGTGCGTACGTCGTAACGAATTAACGGCTTTGGCGGGGGACCGGCCGCGACTGTCCCATCGTTATAATAAACTCCGCCGTGACACGGACACATGAATAGGTCAGCGTCTTGAAGCCAGCGGACCGGGCAGCCCAGATGTGTGCAGTTCACCGAAAACGCAATGAATTCCGCTTCCTTCACGCGGCGAATCCACAGCGCGCTTTTTGCCGTGATCCCCGCCCATGGAAGCGGTGACGGATCGGTAATATCAATCTTGATCGTGTTTCCGATTTGAAAGTCGGTGATTTTCCCAACGGAAATCCATTTGCCAGTCGTCTTGCGAAAAATCGGCGCGACAACAAAACCAACGAGCGGAATGCCAAGAATAGCCGCGCACAGACCGGCGAGCCCGAAACACACCTTTTCCAGGAAACGCCGGCGAGTAATCTCCTCAGGCGTGAGCGACCGCTCCGGGACTGGATGATTAGCGGTGACTTCGTTCACGTAGAATTTCGTAGATCCATCCGGCAAGTGATGCTGCGAAAAGACCGATGCCCACCGCGAGGATCACCCACGAGGTAATCAGGCCCCAAAAAATGAACGTGATTCCCATCGCCAACCCGGCAGGGAAAAAGTTCGGGCGCGGCAACCTTTCGTGTGGCAACTGCTCCCAGCCTGCGGGAACATTGGTCTGTTTTTCGTCTGTCATAAGGCTTTGTCCGTCACTGGAGCGGTTGCAACGGGATGCGCGAACCAGCGCGCAAGTTGCGCAATAATCCCGCTCAGATAGACCAAGCACATTGGCACCCACATTAGCAGGCCGCCGATTTGCTGGTCTTTGTCGGGAGTGATGCCCCAGTCGGACTGAATCAAGTTTAGAATGCCGAGGTAATCAGCGGGCGGTTGCGCGTAAATCGAACAGACGCTCACCGGCGAGAAGGTGATGACAATTCCCAGAACGCTGCACGCCATGCAAGCGCTGAAAAGATAAAGCACCGCGCCGGCCGGCGAAATCCGCTCCTCCTCACGGGGTGCGAGAATTTGCCGCCAGAAAATCCCGCCTAACAACAGGAGCGAAGAAATTTGCAGCACGTTAACGAACTGCGACGAGACTGCGGCATTGCAAAGAGGCCGCGCATGCCACAACCACATTGCGCCAACTCCCGCAAACCAGCCGACAAGCGGATTGGCCAGCAGCGACGAGCGCGAACCGAGCGAGATGCAGCGGGGCAAACTCATCAAAAGCAACGCGGGCACAATCAGCAGCAATAAAATGTGTTGGAGCATGTGCGCGCTAAAGAGATAGCCCTCTGCCAGCGCGTTGAGCGGTGACACCAACGTCAGGACAAACACACCGAGTCCTGCAATCAGAAACACAATCCGGCGATTAACCCCAAACGCCCACGCGTACGCCGCAAGCGCAACGCCGCTGAAAACGAGCACCGCCGGATTCCACGTCCATGCTGAAGTGAGAAATTGCTGCGTAGTCATCGGAGCAAAGGCCAGAGATAAACGATTGAGAACACGAATACCCAGACCACATCGACGAAGTGCCAGTAGTAACCGACTGCGCCGAGAGCGGGCAAATGGCCATTCTTGGAGTAGCCGGTGAGAGCCACACCAAGCACGACGAGCAGGGCAAGCAAACCAAAGCACACGTGCAGTCCATGGAAGCCAGTGAGTGTGAAAAATGTTGTGGCGAAAAGATCCAGGCCGACGGTCACGCCGCTCTGAAAGAGACTCCAGTATTCCAATCCCTGCCCCACAATGAAAACGCCTCCAAGCACAATCGTCGCTAGGAGCCACGCTTTCATTTTCCCTTGCTTATTTGCGCGCAGGCCCACTTCAGATCGCCAGATCGTAAAGCTGCTCGCAAACAAGCAGACGCTGAAGATGGTTGTCTTAAGTACGTCGAGTTGTTGCGCGCCCGGTCCGCTCTGCGCTGTCGCATTGTAAAGAAGGTACGCGAGGATCAGCACCCCGAAGAAGCCTGCTTCGGAAATGATGAACGTGATTACGCCGGCTTTGATCTTGTCCGGTCGAAACGTGTCGATCGCTCCTCCCACGGGCACGACTGGATCCGGACGATCGGGGTTCGCATAATCCCAGAGCGGACGTCGGCTGTGGATCGGCGGGAGCGCATCGAAATTTTCGTGAGGCGGCGGTGAAGTAGTCGCCCACTCGAGCGTCCAGGCATTCCACGGATTATCGCCTGCTGGTTTTCCGCGGAAGAAACTGATCACCAAATCCCACACGAACAGAATCGACGCCGCGGTCATGAAAAATGCACCGATCGTTGAGACCATGTTCATCCAAGTCCAGCCCGGCAAATCTGGATACGTGAACGTTCGGCGAGGCATCCCAGCCAACCCAAGCACATGTTGAATCATGAACGTCAGGTTGAAGCCAATGGTCATCAGCCAAAACACCCACTTACCGATGCGCTCCGACATCATTCGACCGCTCATTTTCGGAAACCAATAATAAATTGCGCCCAGAATCGCGAAGACGATCAGCCCGACAAAAATGTTGTGAAAATGTGCGACGAGGTAATAACTATTCTTGGTCTGCCAGTCGAGCGGCGCGACCGCGTGACTCACGCCGGTTAGTCCACCGATAAGGAATTGCAACAGCGCTGTGACGCAGAAAAGCATCGGCGTGGTAAATCGCACACGGCCGCCGACCATCGTCGCGCTCCAGTTGAACAGCTTCACCCCGGTTGGAACGGCGATCAGCACGCTGGCCGCGACAAAGAACAGGTCGATAGTGTGTCCGAGCCCGACAGTGAACATGTGGTGAGCCCAGACGAGCAGACTCAAAAAGACGATGATCACAGTCGAAGCGGCGACGAATTCGTGGCCAAAGATCGGTTTGCGCGAGAAAACCGGGATCACCTCCGATAGGATGGCAAATGCCGGAATCGCGACGATGTAAACTTCCGGATGCCCGAACGCCCAGAAAATATGTTGCCACAGGATGGCTGAGCCGCCGCCGAACGGGAGAAAAATTTGTCCCTGGAGCAATCGATCGATCAGTAACATCGCGAGTCCCGCGTTGAGAATGGGCAGCGCCAGAATCACCAGGAAGGAATTGCAGAAAATCATCCAAGTGAACAACGGGAGCCGGCGTAGCGTCATGCCCGGTGCGCGCTGAGTCAGGACGGTGACGATGAAATTAATCCCCGCGCTTACCGAGCCAATGCCGAGCACAAACAGCGATATCGCCCAGTAATCGACACCAAGCTGCGATGAATACGGCGTTTCACTCAGTGGCGTGTACGCGAACCAGCCGACAGCCGGCGGACCACCGGCGAGAAAACTGAAGTGCAACAGGATACCGCCGAATGGCACCAGCCACACACCCAGCGCGTTCAGGCGCGGGAATGCCATGTCGCGCGCGCCGATTTGCAGCGGCAGAATGTAGTTCATGATGCCGAACAGCACCGGCATGGCGACGAGAAAAATCATCGTCGTGCCGTGCATGGTGAACATCCAGTTGTAAGTATCAGGACCCAACAGCGTGTTGTTAGGCACCATCAGCTGTAACCGGATCAAGAGTGCTTCAATCCCGGCGATTACGAAGAATACCAAGCCGGTCAGCATGTAGAGAATGCCGATGCGCTTGTGGTCGACAGTCGAAAGCCAAGCCAGTTTCCAATGCTGTCGCTCCGCGGGCGTTAACAGGTGCGCGACTGTGGCGGTAATCGACGTGTTCCCGTTCATTTCAGCGTTTCGATGTAATCAGCGAGTTGCGTGACTTGTTCGTCCGTAAATTTGAAGTTGGGCATCTTGGCCCCGACTTTGACCTGTTGCGGATCGCGCAGCCATCGGCGTAAATTCTCCGGCGTGTTTGCGGCGATGCCCGCGCCGAGTTGTTTCCGGCTGGCAAAATGTGTCAGGTCCGGGCCGATCTGCGCGGAGGCGCTCGTGCCTTTGATAGTATGGCAGTTTACGCAGCTCATTTGCTCGAAAAGAGCGAGGCCTTTCTGTGCGTTCTCACTCGACGGTGCAGGACCGGGGGCAAGTTGAGCCAGTTGCCATTTTTCAAATTCCGCCTGTGGCTGAGCGACAAGCAGAAAATGCATCCAGGCGTGTTGAGTCCCGCAAAACTCTGTGCAAAAGCCAAGATACGTCGCGGGCTTGTCGGATTGAATCCAGAGATGATTCGGATGCCCGGGCACCGTTGTGATTTTTCGCCCTAGCTCCGGCACCCAAAACTCGTGCAGCACGTCCACGGCATCCAGTCTTAGCGCGACTGGTTTGCCCACTGGAATATGAATTTCATTCGCCACGACAGCGCCCGAGTTTGTGTAGCGTGCTTCCCACCACCATTGATGACCGATCACCACGATGTCCGGCTTCGGCGGCGGCGGCGGATCTGAGATGCCCATGGTTCGCGCCGATAGCACAAAGAGAATCGTGACAATCGCAAGCGGTATCGCCGTCCATACAATTTCGAGTGTCTTATTCCCCTCGCCCTGCTCAGGGTCGCGTTCGCCTTCGCGCCAGCGCGGGAAACCAAGCAACGCATACATGACGATGCCGACGACCACAGCGAAAATGACTACCATCACGACAATGACGACCATCGTCAGATCGAAAATCGCGCGAGCCTGCGGCGATTGCGGGTTGAACACTTTCACCACGTCCCCAAACACCAGCGCCGCGTTCGCCGATTGCACATTCACGACGGCGCGAGCGTGAAGGGAACCTCGAACCAATACAAGAACTATCCGTCGATTGTTAATTGTTTAGTCGAGAAAACCGGTGTCGGAAAAGTTGTGACGATGAGTCCAACCGATGGCTGAATCTTACGCCGGTCGAAATTCTTCGCCGCGTTCCAGCGCAACCTCAGCCCGCAGATTTTCGCGGTCGCGACCGATGCTCGCCACGGCAGAGAGCTTACCGCCGGACTGGAAAATCACTGAAGCATCCTTCGCTTTCAAATCGCCGGACACACTCAAGCGATCGTCGGCGCTGCCATGACCCACGTAATGGATGTGCAAATCGAAATGATTGCTCCAGAAGAATGGCGGCACCACGAAGGGCTCGCGTGCGCCGAGAATGTTGCGGGCAACGGTTTGACCCTGGCGCTGAGCCACCACCCAATGCTCCACGCGAATGCGGCCCGCGCGCGGATCGGGCCAGCGCGCAATGTCGCCTGCGGCAAAAATTCCAGGAACGTTTGTCTCCAAAAACTCGTTTACTAACACACCGTTTTCAGTCGCGATCCCCGCTTGCTCGGCAAGTTTTGTATTTGGGCGGACGCCGATTCCGATCACAACCAAATCGCAGTCCAATTTCGTTCCGTCGTCGAGCTCCACATGGCGCTCGTGAATTGCCACGGGCGTTCGACCGAGATGAAATTTCACGCCATGCGCTTCGTGCGTTTCGCGAACCAGATTGCCCATCTCGCGTCCCAGCACTTTCTCGAGCGGCAGCGATTCTTTTCCGACGACAGCGACCTCCAGCTTGCGCTCGCGCAGCGACCATGCCACTTCCAATCCGATGAAGCTTGCGCCGATGACGATAGCGCGCTTTGCGTTCTTCGCTTTTTCGATGATGCGCCGGCTGTCATCCAGAGTTCGCAAATAGCAAACGTGCTGCAGATCATCGCCGGGAATCTTAAGGTGCACAGGCTCGGCGCCGGTCGCCAACAATAGCGCGTCATAACCTAACGAACGGCCATCCGACAACGTCATCTGTTTCGCTTTTGGATCAATTGCCTTGACGTTTGTGTTCGTATGGGTCTCGATTTTTTGTTCGCGATAGAATTCCGATGACCGCAACGGAATCCATTCTTCTGGCGCGTTGCCGGCGAGATAATCTTTCGAAAGATTCGGCCGATCGTATGGCAAAAACTCATCTGCGCCGATCATCGTAACCGGGCCTTCGTACCCTTCACGACGCAACATTTCAGCCGCTGCGCCGCCTGCTGCGCCCGCGCCCACGATTACAACACTCGCCGGTAATAATTTCGGTTTGCGATCCGGTTTTCGATCGATCTTGCCAGTCACGAAAAATCGCTCGCCGCGTTTCTCGATTTTATAACATGCCACGTCATTTAAGGCGGGCGCTGCAATCGCTTCGCCTGTGCGCAAATCGAAGCGCGCATGATGCCACGGGCAGCGCACGGTGCAGTCGACCATCAGACCTCTCGCCAACGGTCCACCGTAATGCGTGCATGTTGCGCCGATGGCGAAGAGTTCTTCACCGCGCCTCGCGACAAGAACTGGTTCCCCGAATGCGTGTCCCAAGAGCATTTCTCCATCGGACACCTTGTTGGTCTCACAGCCTTTTTCAAAATCAGGTCCTTCAAGCTCGCTCGATTGCTCAGCCATAAAAGTTTCCTTCCCGCTGTAACATAAGAATCGCACCGGAGCGTTCCAATAACCGTTTCGCCGTGATTGCGCGTCTTTGAAAAATACGCACGCGTTGGTAAATTATCAGGTCGAATGCGGACGATCGGATGTCAGGCTGGCAGCCTGACGCGGCGGGCGGGCTGCCAGCCTGCAGTGAGCGCCGCTTCGCCAGGCTGGCAGCCTGGCGGCCGAGTCAGCCAAGCTGGCTGACATCCCATTTCGCTCGCAACTGACAATCAATGTCCATTACCGAAAAATACGCGCGTCGCTCTAACAACGTGCGAACTTCTGAAGAAATGAAGTTTCTGGCAGTCCATCCGAGTTGTTTAATGTATTCGAAGATTTACCTTCGGTTGGAGCCGCTCGGGCTCGAGCTTGTGGGCGCAGCCGCTGAACGCGCCGGACACTCGGTGCGATTGATCGATCTGCAATGCGAATCGCAACAGGATTTCTTCCGCTCGGTTCAACACTGGCGACCGGATGTGATCGCGTTCTGCGGCAATTATCTTGCTAACGTTCCCGAAATAATTGATCTGGCACGAGCCACGCGCGAACTGCTACCGGATGCGTTTATTTGCGTTGGCGGCCACAGCGTTTCGTTTATTCCCGAGGAAATTTTGCGTCACGCCGGAGGCGCTGTCGATTGTGTGTTGACCGGAGAGGGCGAAACGGCGATCACGGGACTGCTCGAGGCGCTCCAGCGAAATGGACGTGACCTGAGACACGTGCCCGGGGTGGTGACACTCGATCATCGCGGCCCGCCGCCAACATTCGTGAATTCACTCGATGACCTGCTGCCCGCGCGTCATCTGGTGCGGCATCGTCGGAAATATTTTATCGGCCAGCTCGACCCAGCCGCTTCCATCGAATTCAGCAGAGGTTGTCCGTGGGACTGCGTCTTTTGCAGCGCATGGACGTTTTATGGACGCAACTATCGAGTAAAAACACCGCAATGCGCCGTCGAAGAGCTGGCGCAAATACGCGAGCCCGGCATTTTCATCGTAGACGATGTCGCGTTCATCCAGGGCGAACACGGCATGCAGATCGGCGAAGCGATTGAGCGCCGCGGCATCCGGAAACGTTACTATCTCGAGACACGGGGCGACGTGCTGTTGCGGAACAAGGAAGCGTTCCAACTCTGGAAACGGCTTGGCCTAAACACCATGTTTCTCGGGCTGGAAGCGATTGATGATGAAGGATTGAAACGCTATCGCAAACGCGTGACGCTCTCGAAAAATTTCGAGGCGCTGGAGTATGCTCGTTCGCTGGATATAACGGTGGCCGTTAACATCATCGCCGATCCGTCGTGGGATCGCGAGCGCTTCAAGGTGGTGCGTGATTGGTGTTTGGAAATTCCCGAGGTCGTCAACATCAGCATCAACACGCCTTATCCCGGCACCGAAACGTGGCACACCGAATCGCGCCGCCTCACCACGCGCGATTACCGCCTCTTTGACATTCAGCATGCCGTGTTGCCGACGAAGTTGCCGCTTCCGGAATTTTACAAGGAGTTGGTCGAAACGCAGCGCGTTCTCTCCCGGAAACATCTTGGCTGGGCGGCTCTGCGGCAGTGCGCCGGAATCGTTACGCGACACTTGCTTCGCGGACAGACCAATTTCCTGCGAATGATCTGGAAGTTTAACAGCGTCTATCGCCCTGACCTTCAACTCGCCGATCACCAGCAACCGACAAAATACGAAATCAGTCTGCCGCCGCCGGCCGCGGCGAAAGTTGAGCGAGGCGCGCTTTACATTCACGGCAGTGCTGGACGCAGCGGCCGACAGATCGATCATCACACGGAAGAATTCGTCGACGCAACGCGCATGGGCGCCGGGGTCTAATCCATTTTGCTTTTATAGGATGCCTGATTGTAGGGCAACCGCTTCGGTTGCCGCATGGGTTTGGCAGGCGACGCGCCCGCCCTACAATATTAACCGGAACGATGGGACCGATGAGCAAGACGCCAAAGAAATCATCAAAGGCTCGTGGCCGTCGCTGGTCGGCGAGAGTAACGAAACATAGCAACGCTCTTGATCTCGATCGCGATGTCTTTAAAGAAAAAGATCCCCGCAAGATCGCGCTCTCGTTGAAACGCTCCGCTGAACGGAGCAAACGACGCAAGGGCACGCCTTATCAATCGGCCATGTCGATGCTGAACTTTTACATCAATCGCGCCGGGAAAAATCTGCCGAAAAACCAGAAGCATGTTCTCGAACACGCCAAGGACGAATTGCGCGATGTCTTTGGGCGAACGTAGGTGGAAGTCAGGCTGCCAGCCTGACTCGGCCGGCCACCTGCCAGGCTGCCGAAATCAAACACGCCAAGGCCACGTCGAGTCCGTCCGATGCCAAGCTGGCAGCTTGGCAGCCGAGTCAGCCAAGCCTGGCTGATATCCTGGCGGTACAAGTTAGCTTGTGGTCATCGAATCGCGCTCTGCTCTAAATCTAAAAGCGGCGCAACAGCGCCGCACTCCAAAACGTGGCCGGCTGCGAGCCTTACCCCAAGCTTGCGTCATAAAGCGTGCCTAACGACTCCCTATTCTAATCCCAGTCTTCGCTCAGCAACGCGCGTGTTTCTTCCACGGCGGTCTGCCACATCTTCATCATCTCCTCGTCGTCACGCTGATAAAAACCACCGTAATTGCCATCCTCGAGATATTCGCGCAACGATTTTGGATCGAGCCTGCGCACTTTATCCAAATCGCTCATCGGCTTCTGTTCTGCAGGCAGGCTGACCTTTGTCAGGCGCGTCCACGGAAAATTTTCCATCCACGACGCATGCGAAGCGACTGGATCAATTGCCTGCACGTCCGCCCAAACTTTCGGCGCGTTCCACCAGTTGTGAAATTTGATTCGCATACCGGGATGATCTGCCGTCGATTCGCCGATGAATCCTCGAGCAGGCGTATTGCCGCCGTGGCCGTTGACGATCAGGATTCGTCTGAACCCTTGCTCTGCCATCGCGTCGAGGATGTCGCGCAGGATCGAAATGTAGGTTTCGACACGCAGCGTGATCGTGCCCGGAAACGCACGAAAGTATGGTGTGATTCCGTACGCCAGCACTGGAAAGACCGGCACGCCCAGCGGTTCGGCTGCTTCACCAGCTAGTCGCTCGGCCAAAATGCTGTCCGTGCTCAAGCTCAAGTAAGCATGTTGTTCCGTGCAGCCCAGCGGCAACACCGCGCGATCGTCGCGCTTGAGGTATTCTTCCACCATCATCCAATTCATCTCGCCGATTCGCATTGGCAAAGGTCATCCACGAATCCCGTAGATTCACTCAGATTCGTTGCGCAGCATTTTTAGATGACAAACGAGCTGATTTCTTCGAGGGATTTGCGGGCGATGTCAGGAACGAGCGCGTCTTCAGCGGGATGGCCGACGACCATAAGCACAAAGGCTTTCTCATGCGATGGCCGACCGAGAATCCGATTGAGGAATCCCATCGGACTGGGCGTATGTGTCAAAGCCGCCAGGCCACAGGAATGCAGCGCCGTCACGAGTAATCCGGTAGCGATGCCAGCGGATTCAAGCGGATAATACGTCGGCGACCGTGTTCCGTCCGGAAGAATTCGGAACGGCTGGGCGAACACCGCGATCAGCCATGGAGCAA
Organism: Candidatus Udaeobacter sp.; assembly: GCA_036499375.1. GTDB lineage: Bacteria > Verrucomicrobiota > Verrucomicrobiia > Chthoniobacterales > UBA10450 > Udaeobacter. The sequence goes on along the minus strand of DASYDV010000065.1, from coordinate 21,992 downwards.
CTTGCAGGAATGGTTTTTGCCAATCGGTGCCCAGTGCTGCCAACACCTCCAGCCACGCTTTCGGTGCGCGATGCTCGTAAAACTCCTTCTCTTCTGCTTCAGCCGCGATGCGGATCTCGTCCTTCACTTTCGGGTCGTTCACTGCCACGAAATGCCACGGTTGCAGATTTGCGCCACTCGGCGCCGTCCCCGCAGCACGGATGCAATGTTCGATCACCTCCCGCGGCACCGGACGATTAGAAAAGTCGCGGATGGTTCGCCTTCTCTGCATCATTTGAAAAAATTCCCAGGCACGCTGGATTAACTCCTCGTCTAGACGCCGCTCAATATCCGGCGCGGGAATGAATCGTGGTTTTTTCGCCATGGAAGTTACGGATCGCCAGTGCTGATTGTCATCCAATGCCGGCGCGAGCGGCGAATCTTTTTTTGTGCGCACCCGTTTTGTTCTCGCGGTTTTGGTTAATGCAGCAATCGCATCCGCCGCGGAGTTGCACGAAGTGGCCAGTTTTCCCGACCAACAAGTAACCGGCGTCGGCGTTTCGACGAAGTCCGGCCGCATTTTCGTGAATTTCCCCTACTGGGCGAATGAGCATCCGATTTCGGTTGCAGAGATCGTGAACGGTCAGCCCAAGCCGTTTCCCAACCAGGAGTGGAATACGGCCGGTACTCCCGGTTCTCATTTTATCTGCGTCCAAAGCGTTGTGGTCGATGATCAGGATAATCTATGGGTGCTTGATCCTGCTTCGCCGAAAATGCAGGGAATCGTGAAGGGTGGACCCAAGCTGGTGAAAATTGATCTGCGGACAAATCAAGTCGCACAGACGATCCCGTTCGGCGAAGACATCGCGCCGAACAAAAACTATCTCAACGATGTGCGGATCGATACGGGGTCGGGCATGGCATTTATCACGGATTCCGGCAAAGGTGCGATCGTAGTTGTGAACCTGAAAAACGGGAAAGCACGCCGACTACTCGATGGACATCCATCTACGCAGCCTGAAAAAGGCTTTAAGCTGGTGGTGGACGGCAAGGAATTAATCGACCAGCAGAAAAAAGCGCCGCCGCAGATCGCGTCCGATGGCATCGCCCTCGACGTGAAAAGCGGCCATCTGTATTTCCACGCGCTCACCGCTCACACGCTCTACCGGATCAGAACACGTTTTCTCACCGACGAAAATTTGAGCGAGCAAGATCTCGAAACCAAAGTGGAAAATCTTGGGCAGACGCCGGCGCCTGATGGAATGCTTGAAGCGCCGGACGGCAGCCTTTATCTGACCGACTTGGAACACAATGCCGTCGTGCATTGGAATCCCGCAACCAGACGCGGAGAGCAAGTCATCGCAGATAAACGACTGATGTGGCCAGACACGTTAAGCTGGGGACCGAATGGCGAGCTTTACGTGACCGTGTCGCAAATCGAAAACATGCCGCGATTCAACAACGGCAAATCTACCCGCAGCGAGCCATACAAGCTTTGGAAAATCACGGGCGTCGGCCGCAAATAGTTAGCCGACGCGCACGACACGCGGATCGTTCGGACCACAGGAAACGAACTCGGGAAATTCCCTCGGATGCAAGATTCCTGCGAGAATTTCAAGACTGTCGACAATGCGAGGGCCGGGACGCGAGAAGTAGGCGCTGGCATTTACGACGTAGATTTCGCCGCTGCGCGCAGCGCTCATTGAATCGAATTCAGGAAACCGCTTCAGCAATTCGTAATCGCGCCGGGAGCGGTTGATATCGTAACCGCAAAGTGCGAGCGCGATAACTTCCGGACGGGCGTCCAACACTTGCTGCCAATCGATTTGCGCGGACGGCTGATGCTTTCGGCCTAACGAATCGTAGCCGCCCGCGATCTCAACCAGTTCCGGTCCCCAATGACCGGAACAAAATGGCGGATCAACCCATTCCATCAGGAAACAACGCCGCCGTTCCGAAAGTTTCGATGCTCGTTTGCGCACGTTCTCAACACGTTCGGACAAATTCACGATCAATTTCTCGGCCCGCTCCGGTATGTCGCATGTTTCGGCCACACGCCGAATGTCATTGAAGATGTCATTTAGACTCGAAGGCTCAAGATTCACCACTCGCGGGGGATCCGGTAAAGTTTCCGCGAGTTTTGCAACGGTACCGTAACCGACAGCGCAAACGTCGCATAACTTCTGGGTAAGAATCACATCGGGTCTAAGCTCATGCAGAAGTGGTTCGTCGATGGTGTAAATTGTGCCGTTCTCGCGCAAAGCGCGCCGGACCCATGCATCGACGTCGCGACTGGTTAGGCCTGCGTGGTGAATCGGACAATGGGTCACACGCGGCCGCTCATTCGCTTCTTCAGGAAAATCGCACTCGTGCGAAACGCCGACGACCTGCTCCATCAATCCAAGCGCACTGGCGATTTCAGTCGCGGCCGGCAAGAGAGAAACGATGCGGCCCATGCTTCGCCAACCTACTCTGGTTCCGCAACTCCGTGTAGCGCCCTGTATGCGCTTAGGCTTTGGAGTGCGCCGGTGCTCAGGCGCTCTGGGACACTCTCAATCACGGGACAATACTGAAACTCAAGGTTCAACTGCGCAATTCGTCTGTCTCACAATCATTGCCTCGAAAAAAAGCGGCACAGCAGCGCCGCACTCCAAAACGTGGCCGCAATTTCCCAACTTTTATTCGCCCTGGCGGTTCATGTGAACCGCCGCTACCCCCTCTTCTCTTTCCCATTCGACGTGGGCGTTGGGCGTTGGGCGTTTCTTCTTGTCCTTTGACTTCTCTCCCCCGCTGCAATGGCAGAAGGCACAACCATCATGCCCGTTTGGGTCTCGACACCAAAGGCTTTCAGCAAGGCGTGAAACTGAAACCCGCTTGTGCCGTTGGAACAATGTCAGGTGCCGTCAAAGCAGTTCACCGAGTCCCCCCGATGCCCGCAAACGGAGCCAAAATCCGGGGCGGAACCGTTTACATAGTGAGAGCATGGGGACGGAGAAAAACAGAAGCGAGGGAGATGGAAGCCGGATTTCGGATTGGGATGAAAACGGCAGCTCAGGAACGAAAACGGAGGATCGCGCCAAGCGCAAAAGTGATGAGAACGCACCCGCGGACGGCGAAGACAAAAACGGGAAATTTCATGTTTCTAGAAAAACGCTGGTCATCGGCGTCACCTGGTTCGCTGCTCTTTTGATTGGCGTATTTCTGTATTGGCTGCATTCCCGCAACTTCGTATCGACAGATGATGCCTACACTACGACGCACGTACACGAAATCAGCGCGCGCGTCGCAGGAACGGTGCAGAGCGTCAATGTCGATGACAATCAATTGGTCAAAGCCGGTCAGACTCTGGTTACGCTCGATCCACGGGACTTTAAGGTCGCTGCGGAACAGGCGCGCGCTCAGGTCTTGCAACGACGAGCGGCTGCCGACCAGGCCCGAGCGAATCTCGATCACGCCCAAAGTGATTATGATCGAATCACCAAACTGAGCCACGAAAAAGTAGTCTCCAAGCAAGAGGTCGATAACGCCACTGCGACATTAAAAACTGCGAACGGAGCCATGGGCGCTGCGACCGCTGATCTGATTGCCGCGGAAGCGGCATTAGCCAGCGCCGAACTCCAACTTTCTTATACGACCGTCAAGGCTCCGGCCGACGGCGTAATCGCCAGCAAAACAGTGGAGACCGGCGAGCGCATCCAGCCGGGCCAGGCGCTCATGGCCGTAGTAGAACGCAATGTCTGGGTACTGGGGAATTTCAAGGAAACACAGTTAGCGCGAATGCGTGTGGGGCAACATGTCGAAGTTAAAATCGATGCAATCCCCGATCACAAATTCAGCGCGCACATCGATAGCCTTCAGCCAGGCACAGGATCAACATTCGCTTTGCTTCCACCGGATAATGCGACCGGAAATTTTACGAAAATTGTCCAGCGGATTCCTGTAAAAATCGTCTTCGACGATATAGGCAAATATCGAAGCCGCGTCGTGCCGGGGTTATCCTGCGAACCAAAAGTCGATTTGCGTACCGACACACGGAACTAAGGCGCGAAAAATGCCGGGGGACGATCGCACCATGGATTTTCGGAAATGGGTCGCCGTATTCGGTACCATGTTGGGCGCGTTCATGGCCGTGCTCGATATTCAGATCACAAATTCGTCGTTGCGCGATATTTCCGGCGGCATCGCTGCCACGCCCGACGAAGGCTCATGGATTTCGACTGCCTATCTGGTAGGCGAGATCGTCACCATCGCCCTCACTGCCTGGCTGGCCCAGGTTTTTACAGTGCGTTACTACCTGGTCGTAAACGTGTTTCTTTTCCTGATGTTCAGCGCGCTTTGTGGCATCTCCAAGAGCCTCGGTCAGATGATTGTGTTTCGCGCAGGCCAGGGCTTTACGGGAGGCGTTTTCATTCCCATGGCGCTCACCGTCATCGTAAGCACCATGCCGAAGAATCTTTTGCCAGTTGGTCAGGCGATGTTCGGTATGACAGCTACCCTTGCGCCCGCCATCGGTCCCGCGCTCGGCGGTTGGCTTACCGACCATTTCGGATGGGAATGGAATTTTTATGTCAACGTCATTCCCGGTGCGCTCATGCTGATCGCGATCCTGTATGGCGTTAAAAAAGAAAGCATGAAGCTCGAACAGCTTCGCGGTGGGGATTGGTGGGGAATTTTCTGTATGGCTATCGGGCTCGGTTCACTTGTCGCCATGCTGGAAGAAGGTCAGCGAAAGGACTGGTTCGGCAGCCCCTTCATTCGGAACTGTGCCATTCTCGCCGCTGTTTTTATTCCGCTCTTTGTCATCATCGAATTTGTTAGAAAAAGACCCTTCGTGAATTTGCGTTTGCTGGCCTGTCGCAACCTGCTCTTCACATCCATCATCGCGTTCGGACTCGGCCTTGCGCTTTACGGAACCATTTTTCTAATCCCGCTTTACCTCGGCACCGTTCAAGGTTACAGCCCGCTCCAAATTGGCGAAGTGCTGGTGTGGGTGGGTTTGCCACAGTTTCTGATCTTCCCGTTCCTGCCGTTCTTAATGAAACGATTCGATCAACGTCTGCTCGTTTGCTGGGGTTGCCTCGTTTTCGCGGCAAGCTGTTACATGAACATCCACATGAGTTTCGATTACAGCGGCGATCAACTCCGATTTGCCAATATCGTTCGGGCATTCGGCCAGCCCTTTACCATCGTGCCGATAACCGGCCTGGCAGTGGCAACGCTCGCAGCACAAGACGCCGGAAGCGGTTCCGCCATTTTCAATATTTTTCGCAATATCGGAGGCAGTTTTGGTATCGCGATTCTTTCCACACTGGTGACGCGCCGCGAACAATTTCACGATTTTCGCATTGGCGAGCTGGTTACGGCTTACTCACCGGCGACCCAGGCTCGACTCGCCACATTACAGCAGAATTTCGTCCACAAAGGTTTTGATGCGACAACCGCGCTCACACAATCATATGAAGTGATCAAGTCACTTGTTAGGCGCGAAGCATTTGTTATGGCGTTCAACGACGCATTCCTTGTGGTTACCGTTGCGCTGCTGGTCTCCGCCGTCGCTATCTGGTTCTGCAAAAGCCCCGAAGTGGAGCAGGCACATCCTGGCTGAACCCGGAACTGCGCTATCCCGTCACTCGATCGGTAATCAGAAAGGCAACGGCGTAGCAAGCAAAGATCGACAACCCGCCGATCATGCCAGCGACAAGAGCGACGCGCCACGAGCCGCGGCGAAGCTTGCGGGCCAATAGTGTAAACACCAGCGCAATGCCGAATTCGCCGAGAATGATGTACCACGGCGTAGACGAAATCATGCGGCAGCCGCTGTATTGCCACCAATGAATCCTGCGCGCCATCTCTTCATAGAACGGAATGTTGATGGCGCCGAGCAATCCGATCATTAGCAGGCCGTTCTTACCGAACCGCTCCCACAATCGCAGCCCGATATACCCGAATTGCACGGCCACGACTTCCCAGGCCAGCGGCATCCAGAGCGGTGAATGCCAGATCATCGCGCCGCCACCGATGGAGTAATCGAGCGTGCGCGTGTAATCGACCAGCCACGCATCAGCAGCAAGCTCCGTGAATCCGACTACGATTCCGAAAAGAAGAAATCGCGCGAGCAATGCATCACGCCTAACGACTGTAAACGCGATGAGCAAACAATTATCGACAAGATTAAGAGCGGCACCCGTGCGCCAGTCCGACCACGGCGCCAGCGCTAACAGTGAAACTGCGACGATGTTGATGACAATTGTCGCGATCACGATGAGCAGGCGGCCGCGCTCAAGCGCGGGATCGTGCATATTCGTACGAGACATGTTGCCGCTCTAGCGGGTGGCTTCACTTCCGTCAACGTATCTGTGACGCACAAATCGCGTGCGCGAGTTTGGAGTTCCGCCTTTAGGCGGCGCCGATGGCATTCGCAGCGGGGTGAACGCGGAACCCCGAACGTCGCTGACAAGATGCCCTGCATCACAAAAACGCGTGCTGCTCTTGACCAGCACGCGCGGTTCCTGCTAAGCCCATGCCGTGAAGCGGCTCCTTTGGATCGATATCTCAAAGGCGCTGGCGATTCTCTTTGTTGTCTATTTTCATTTTTTTTCCACCTACTTCGAACATGGCGCGCTTCCGCCGGCTGACTGGAGCAATCTCGCCACGAGCGCGCTGACGATCCTGCGACTGGCATGGCTAAAAATATCCGGCCTCGGATTCCATGCGGTTGGGGTATTCATCATCCTGAGTGGTTGGACGCTGATGCAATCGACCGCGCGTCGAACTGAAGCGGGCGGAATTCGGTGGGGAGTGTGGTATTGGGCGCGGTTCCTGCGGCTTTACCCGATGTACTGGGTAGCCCACCTGGTTTATCTCGTGTCGCCTTGTGTGGCGGCGCTGGAGCCGGTGGACGATCGAATCATCCTGAGTCTGCTCGGTCTCCGGTTCATCGATATCGAGATGAACTTCATGTACCTGAACGCGGCATGGTGGTATTTCTCCATGCTAATTCAGTTTTATTTAATCTTTCCCCTGCTCTTCTGGACGGCGCGGCGCACGGGGCCATGGCTGTTTTTGTTAATCGGGTGCGGTGCGGGATTTTTCGCGCGTTACGTGTTGCTCGTGCTCTGGCCGCAAAACGGGTTGTGGGTCCTCGGTGGGTTCGCAATTTGTCGTTTGCCGGAATTTGCGCTCGGGATGTCGCTCGCAATGTGGTATGCGCAGTCACCAGCGCGTCTGGAGTGGTTCCTTCTTCGCGGTGCCGGGTTCGTACTCGGATTAATTCTTTATCCCGCGGCGCTGCAACTCTACCACGGGCTTTATGCTTACATCTTTGTTGATTTTGCTACGGGCGCGTGTTGCATGCTCGAGATCGTCGGGATCGCCGGAGTCATTTCGCTGTTCAACTCGCCTGCCAAATTGTTTGGTCTTGTCGGCGTTTATTCGTACGGCCTGTATCTCATTCATCAACCGTACGTCATTTGGCTGGGACTCCGCATCCGCGAAGTGCCGATCTGGATGTTCTTATTGATTTGCATCCCCACCCTCGCCGTTCTCAGCGCGTGGGGCATGCTCTTGGAAAAGGGAACAAACACGCTGGTGAACAAGCTCGTCTCAGCGAGAAAAAAACCAGCGCAGGTAACATAGACTTGCAGTCTGTGCGCCCAGCAGAGTGGCACTCCGGTACGTGCTTAGCGCCAAAGGCACGTATTCAAACTCAAGCCTGGGGCAACGACCCAGGATTTCGGGAACCAGAAACCGCCAGCGCTGAAAGCGCGATTCACCTCCACCCAAGCCTGAAGCCTGGAATCGCGCTTTCAGCGCTTATTTCGAAGGGGATAACCAAATTTCCTGGGGCGATGCCACAGGCTCAAAATGACAGAGCGCCGTTGGCGCTAGACAGAGTTGAACGTGACGCGCGCAGCTCCATGCAGAATCGCCGCCATTCCACCAAACAGGATAAAATCTACCTGCGCTCTGACTAGAGGAGGAATGATCTGCGCGAGATCAACGGCCATCTCTGTTTTGTCGCAGCTTCTTGCCCGCGCGACGCAGCTCTTCCACGAATTGCAACACGCGCAAATGCTTTCGCGCGCGTTCTTCGAAACTCAGCTTCAGATTTTCGCGCAGCAAGCTGCGATCGACGTCGCGCATGAGAGCGCGTACGGCGTCCATGTCCACAGCGGTCGCTTCCATGGCAAGAGCATAACACAACCCGCCGTGGGCAGCTATGAATGGCAATCCGCCATATTCCGCCGGCTTTGCGGGACCGTACGCGTTCGGGTATCTGCATGCTGGAACCGGATCGTTCGTGACTGGATGGGCCGTGTTGATGTTTTGTGCTGTTGGGGCAGCGATGCTGATGCTGTTGGTTTCAGCCGACCATTGGCGCGTTTCGAAATCGATCGGATCGACCTAACTCCCGCTTGTTAAATGCAATTTCGCCTCGATTTCCTCAACCATCGCTTGCGGCGCGGGTCCCAGTTCAATCGTTATCACATCCTCATCCCGCTGCGGTTCTTCCAGATCATCAAACTGACTCTGCAATAAGTCCGGATTCATGAAATGACCATGCCTGCTACGAAGTTGTTTTTCGACCAGCGCATAGTCACCGTGAAGAAACACAAACTTCACTTTTTCATTTACTCGCAAACGATCGCGATAAGCTCGTTTCAACGCCGAACAGGCAAGGACGGCATTTTCTCCAGCAACAAGTGACCGCTTAATCTGCTCGCGCAAACTATTCAGCCACGGTCGTCGGTCTTCATCGTTTAATGGCCGGCCGCTCCGCATCTTTTCAATATTCGCAGGCGGATGAAAATCATCGGCTTCAAGGAAACGCCAACCCAATTCTTGGGCGAGCAATTCCCCGACTGTCGTCTTGCCAGCGCCGGAGACACCGAAAACAATTATGATCACAACACACTACCTTGCCATCGGGTAGTGATCTTTTCCGTCTTAGCTGCAAAAGCAACGCTGTAATGTCCAACGAATATCTCGCAATTAGTTGTAGGGGCGTTTGTGCCAAACGCCCGCCCTCAATTTTCGGCGCTTGACACAAGCGCCCCTACAACAAGCTGAAGGGCTTGCCAAAGCCGTCTCGGAACAACATTCTCTGGCCATGCATAACCCCGAGGATCGCAGTTTCTTCGGCCATCCGCGCGGGCTTGGGTATATCGCGTTCACTGAAGCGTGGGAACGTTTTTCCTATTACGGAATGCAATCGCTGCTCGTTCTCTACATGGTTCACCAGTTGCTGCATCCCGGACACATCGAGCACGTGGCGGGGTTTGTTTCGTTTCGTCACTTTCTCGAATTCCTTTATCGCGGACCTCTTCCCGTGCAGGCACTCGCGTCTGCGATCTTCGGCCTCTACACCGGCCTCGTTTATCTGACACCGATTGGCGGCGGATTTCTGGCCGATCGCGTTCTCGGCCGCACGCGCACGATCACGATTGGGGCACTGCTCATGGCAGCCGGCCAATTTCTAATAGCGTTCGACGTCACCTTTCTCATTGCGCTGACTTCTCTTCTCATCGGTGTCGGTTGTTTCAAGGGAAACCTTGCCAGTCAGGTCGGCGGCCTTTACGCCAAGGGGGACAACCGGCGAGCGGATGCGTTTCAGATTTACTACATCTTTATCAACGCCGGTGTGATCATCTCGCCGCTTATCGCCGGCACGCTCGGCGAAGTTTACGGATGGCAATATGGCTTTGGCGCGGCAGGTATCGGCATGTTGATCGGGCTCACGATTTATCTTTCCGGCCGGAAATGGCTTCCTCCCGATTCGCCTGCTGTAGCGGAGGGAGGCGACTCCGGCAGGACAGCTAAGAGCCAGCGCGCCGCCAAACCGCGTCTCACGCACCGCGAAAGAATGGCGATCGTTGCGCTGCTCCTTCTTTTGCCGGTGCTGACGATCGCAATCATCGGCAACCAGCAGATTTTCAATGCCTATCTCGTGTGGGCCGAGCAAAGCGCAGATTTGATTTTCTTCGGCAGGAAAATGCCAACGACATGGCTGGTCACGCTCGACTCAATTATTTCGGTAAGTTTCCTTGGTGCCTCGGTCGTGTTCTGGCGACTGTGGTCAAAAAAATTTCCCGAACCACCTGAAATAACCAAAATCGGCCTCGGCAGCCTCGTGGCCGTAACCGGATTCGTGTCCCTAGCAACAGGCGCGGCGATCGCCGCGAAGTTCGGAACAAAAGTTTCAATCGGGTGGCTGATTACGTTTCACGTGCTCAATAGCATTGGATTTGCGAACATCTTTCCCGTCTCGCTTGCGCTCTACGCTCGCGTAGCGCCGGCTGCATTGTCCGCCACCATCATCGGTATTTATTATTTGGCCTTTTTCGCCGCGAACAATCTCGTCGGCACAATCGGTGGCCTGCTGGAAAAAATGCCAGCCACTCATTTCTGGCTGTTACATGGTGCCTTATGCGGCGCAGCTGGCGTTATCTTCCTGCTGGCCGGTCATTTTTTCGGTTACCTGCTCGCGCCGGGCGATAGCAAAACCACGTCGTAGAGGAATTTGTTAGCTGCTTGCTTTGATTCTCTGTCACGAATTTCCTGTTTCCCGCTTTCCTGAGAGACTTCCGAGTATGTTGACCTTATGCGCGGCGTGATTGTGATTGTGGCGTATCGACCGAAGCCTGGCAACGAGACGGAACTTCTCAAACTTGTGCGCAGTCGCGTGCCGACGTTGCACAAGGAAGATCTCGTCACCGATCGCGAGCCGATCATCATGCGCGCACGCGACGGGACGATCATCGAAGTGTCGGAATGGAAATCGCATGAGGCGATCGATGCCGCGCACGAAAATCCAAACGTCCTCGCGATGTGGAACAAATTCTTCGCGATCTGCGATTGCGTTCCGTTAAAAACCTTGCCCGAAGCTGAGGAAATGTTTGCCGGGTTCGAGCCGCTCTGAGTGAGCGGCCGCTGCCGAAGTGTGGCAACGCTGCCGATGCCCTCCCACAGCCGCGCAAATGATGTCGCTTGACGTCTGCTCTGGCAGGCGCAGTGGATAATTGTGGACGCCACGAACGCAACCACCCGGACGACCGGCCTGAATCTCCAAACGCTGCGCCGCGTCAAATTTTGGGTTTGGTTTCAGGAATGGATGCGGCCGACGGAACTTCAGGCCACGTTGATTTGGGCCGGTATCATCGGGTTTTGCGGTGCCGTTTGCTCGATCGGGTATCGCGTCGGCACAAGTTTCGTTCACAAAATCCTTACAGGCAGCAAGGTACCGGGACTCGTTGAAAGCTTCACCGGATTACCCCTCTGGGCGCGCCTCGTTGTTCCGGCAATCGGCGGGCTCATCGCCGGAGCGATTATTCAGTTCGGCTCGCGATTCCATGGTCAGATCACCACGACCGATTACATGGAAGCAGTCGTTCTTGGCGACGGTAAGATTTCCGCGCGTCAGAGTTTGGTAAAATCTCTCTCCGCACTTTTCACGAACGCATCCGGCGGTTCGATCGGACGCGAAGGCCCGCTGGTTCAACTCGCCGCGATGGTGGCATCGCTGGCAGGACGGTTCCAACACTGGACAACTCCGCGGCTGCGATTGCTCGTCGCCTGCGGTGCGGCCGCGGGAATCGCCTCCGCGTACAACGCTCCAATTTCCGGCTCGGTGTTTGTTGCCGAGATCGTACTCGGTTCGATGGCGATGGAAATTTTCGGGCCGCTAGTGTTCGCGTCTGTTATTGCCACGCTCACGGTGCGCGGCTTCCTCGGCCCGGGCCCGCTCTATCAAATCCCATTGTTCCGGCTCACTCGGGCCTGGGAGATTGGGCCGTACCTGTTGCTTGGTCTGGTTTCCGGTTTGGTTGCGCCTTGGTTCATCCGGCTGCTGCGAACGAGCGAAAAACTTGTCGAACAAATTTCAGCGCCAGTTTACGTGAAGATGTTCGTTGGCGGTCTAATTGTAGGCGCGCTGGCGGTGTTCTATCCGGAGGTGTGCGGCAACGGTTACAGCGTGGTGAACGGGATTTTGGGCGGCCAATGGCTTTGGCAAACGGTCGCGCTCATTCTGATTTTCAAAGTGCTGGCTACGGCTGCGACGTTTGGCTCCGGTGCGGTGGGCGGAGTTTTTACGCCGACACTTTTCGTCGGCGCAAGCCTGGGATTTCTTTTCGGTACTGTGACCCAGGACGTGACCGGCTCGGCATCGGTGAACCCCAGTGCGTTCGCGATCGTTGGGATGGGCGCGTTTTTGGCCGCGGCAACTCACGCGCCGATCATGGCTATCGTCATGATTTTCGAACTCACATTGGACCACCAGATCATCCTGCCGCTGATGCTCGCGTGCGTAGTCGGCTATTACACGTCGGTTAGGATTGAGAAGCGCTCGATTTATGCCGAGGCTTTGAAACGTAAAGGCGCGGGCGATTACGCGAAGCAGTTGGCCGAATTGCACGTTCGGGACTTGATGAAACCAAATCCGCTGACGATTTCACCAACCACCGGCTTTTCCGAGATAGCCGAGAAATTTATCGCTACGCACTTCAACTATGTCTATGTGACCGATCACGGCAGATTCATCGGCGCCGTTTCTCTGCACGATATCAAGAGCTATCTGAACACGCCTGAATTGGCAAAGGTGGTGATCGCGGGAGATCTTTTGCGCGATTCGTTTCCAGTCGTGCGTGCAGGGGCGTCGCTGATTGAAGCGCTGGAGCGTTTCAGCCACCACGACGGAGAACGTCTGCCCGTTGTTTCCCACGATAGAGAATTGGTCGGGTCGATCGCCAAGACGGATGTCATCCTCGCCATCGCCGGGAGCACGGTGCGATCCGCAACCGCGACTGGTCCGCCCGCCTTGCGTTAGGGTAAATCTGTCAAGAACGCGACACGCAAGATCGCCCCATGGCTACAGCTCGCGTTATAGGATAGCGTTTCAGCTCATGCCACGTTGTCCCTGGGCTACGAGCGAACCGGCCATCCTTTATCACGACCAGGAATGGGGCGTTCCGGTGCACGACGATCGAGGGCTTTTCGAGTTTCTGATTCTCGAAGGCGCACAGGCAGGACTCAGCTGGACCACTATTTTGAAAAAACGCAAAAACTATCGAAAAGCGTTCGACAGATTTCGCCCGGAAAAGATCGCCCGTTACGGCGCGCGCGATGTGCGCCGATTGCTGCACAACGATGGCATCGTGCGGAACCGTCTGAAAATCGCAGCTACAATCGAGAACGCGAAGAGGTTTCTCGCTGTGCAAAAGGAATTCGGAACGTTTGACGCTTATCTCTGGACCTTCGTCGGCGGCAAGCCAATCCAGAATCACTGGCGAAGGTTGGCCGATGTACCCGCGCGCACCACGGAGTCGGACGCTATGAGCCGCGATCTGTTCCGACGCGGATTCAAATTCGTCGGTTCGACGATTTGCTATGCGTTGATGCAAGCCACAGGGATGGTCAACGATCACCTGGTCACCTGTCCGCGAGACGCAGAACTGGGCGGCTAACGATGCCGTGCCGGTGTTATGACAGCTAATGATTAACTCGTCAGCGAAAACGACATTGTCTCGTTCGCGGCACGATGATTGGACCAGAAGTATTCGCCGTCGAACGTGAGTGAGCGTGCAGCAAACGGGACCGCGGCGAGATCTTCCAGTTGCGGACTTTCCTCTTTCGGATCAAGCCGCGCGATTCGCCATTCTTCGGATTTGTTAGGCTGGTTCTTATTCTCGCGCCCACGCAGCACGTAGATGCTGCCATTGAGAAAAGTGTGGCCGCAGATTTCCGCGCCGATATCAATCTCACGAAGAATGTTTCCCTGCGCGTCGAACTTCAGAAGCCGCTCTTCATACCATTGACTCAGGTAGAGGTGTTTGCCGTCGAAGCTAATGTAGGAGCCGGTGAAATCGGGACATGCGAATAGTTTGGTGAAACCTTCGTTCGTCCCATATCGATAGATGTAGCGATCGTCATTGAGTCCTTTGCCAATCGTAAAACACATTTCGCTGTCGCCCGATGAGACGGCAGCCCAGACAACTCCCGGCGGATCGATTTCCTGCGCGACTTTCCATGTGTCCATACGAATTTTGTAAAGCGTCCCCAGATCACGCGAGCTTAACCAAAGGTAGTCATTGTCGTACGCCAACGCCTGCGGCGTAATGGTCAGCGAAGCGATGCGTTTGCGCTCAACAATGTTCGGCAATCCGTTCTGATTCATTCTTTACGTTAATCGAAGACTCGCCCGCTGCCATTTCCATGTATCCCGGGAGACAGAGTTTACTGAATTAAATGAATTGAACTATGCTGCTACCGGGCAATTCTGTTGATTCCGCCTGGAAGTCTCTGATACGTCGATCGCGCAATACTCAATCGCCATGAAAGATGATAAAGACCACATCGATACCGGCGCGGTGGAAAATCACGACGGGATATTGACCATTCGCGGCGGCGGCGCGCGACGCAATTGGAATGGCATTCATTACAAGCAAGGCATGTCTGCCAAAAACGTGGGCACGAAGAGTCTGTCAGCAAACATTGCCACGATACCGCCGGGCGGTGTGGCCTATGCGCACATTCACGTTGGCTTCGAAGTGATCCTTTACATCATCGAAGGAAAAGTGCGCCACGAATTTGGGTCCGGCTGCAAGGAGTCGATCGAAAACGAAGCCGGTGATTTCATTTATATCAAGCCCGGCGTGCCTCACGAAGTGTTCAACATGAGCGATACCGAACCGGTGGTCGCATTCGTCGCCCGTTCTTCTGCAGACGAGTGGGACAACATCATCCCCTACGACCGCGCGTCGAGCGTCTGAATTCGACGTTCGGCGTTCAGAGTTGAGCGTTAGGCGTTTGCTTTTACGCTTCCTGCATGCCGAAGCATCTTGTAATCAGCACCAGTGGCAATCCCGACAGCAACAGCCGCCGCATGGGACGCGTCGCTTTCGCGCATTTGCAAAAAAAGAAGGCCGATTGCGAATGGATCGACATTCGCGAAATGGATCTCCCGCTTTGCGACGCCGACAAATGTTATGAGATGCCCGGCTCGAAAAGATTGGCCGCGGCGATTGAATCTGCTGACGGAATTCTCATTGCGGCGCCGGTTTACAATTACGATGTCGCCGCGGCGACCAAGAACATGATCGAGCTCACAGGAAGCGCGTGGGAAGACAAGATCGTCGGCTTTCTTTGCGCCGCTGGTGGCCACGCCAGTTACATGTCGGTGATGGCGTACGCTAACAGTCTCATGCTTGATTTTCGTTGTGTCATTATTCCGCGTTTTGCGTTTGCCACATCCAATGCTTTCAACGGCGCGCGCATCAGCGATAAAAAAATCACCCAGCGAATCAAACAAGTCGCCGAAGAACTCGTCCGCTTTACCAAAGGGTTACGTAGCTAAATTTCGCTCGAGATTTCTAAGCACTGATGAAGACGAATAGACATCAATTTGCGCCTTCTCGTTAGTGTTCATTTGTGTTCATTCGTAGTTGAATCTTTCTCAGGATTACAGCATGAAGCATCTTCTTCTGGCAGGTTTGTTTGCGATGACATCAACAGCTCAGACCATACCCCAGCTAACTGAACAGTTAGGCAAAACTGTTCTCTATGGCGACATTGCCCTCTCTCCCGACGGCACAAACGTGGCATGGGTCCAGTCCATTGCCGCAACACCATCCAATCAAACCTACATCCGCAAGACTTCAGGCAGCGCACCGGCAACGGCGGTGAAAATTCCCGCCGCGGCGGGCGCGAGAGCAGACTTCGAACCTGCCTGGTCACCCGATTCCAAAATGCTCGCTGTTTTTTCAGGCGCCGGACCGAAAGAGCAGCGGCAACTCTGGACAGTAAAAGCTGATGGTTCCGATCCCACGAAAATTACAAATCTAAACGGCTACGCGGCGCGGCCGCGTTGGTCGCACGATGGAAAACAAATTGCGTTCCTCTACATTGAAGGCGCGGGCGGCGGCGGCCCGTTGATGGCCGCGCCGGCAACGAGCGGGGTAATCGACACGGCCATTCACAATCAGCGCATTGCTGTCATTGACTTTTCGAGCGGGCAGTTGCGCCAGGTGTCGCCGCCAGATCTTCACATTTACGATTTCGATTGGTCGCCCGACGACAAAACATTTGTGGCAACGGCAGCTCCAGGGCCCGGCGATAACAATTGGTGGATCGCGCAGATTTACACAGTCGACACGGCGAAAGGTAACGCCACCTCCATTTACAAACCCTGGTTTCAGATCGCCGTTCCGCGCTGGTCGCGGAATGGTAAATCGATCGCATTCATTGAAGGCTTAATGAGCGACGAAGGATTTTACGGTGGTGACCTCTTCACCATGAGCGCCGACGGCCGCGAGATCAAAAATCGCACGTCGAACCGAAAAACGTCGGTTAATTCATTCTTCTGGCTGGCGCCTGATCGCATTCTGCTAGTCGAGTACGTCGGCGGCGGCAGCGCGATCTCCGAGTTGAACCTGACGGACAATTCGGCGCGGACGATCTGGGAAGGCCCGGAGGGCATTCATGCATTTGGGAATTTTCCAAACTTTGCCCTATCGAGAGACGGAAAGTTTGCCGCAGCGGTTCGCAGCTCCTACAACTCGCCACCGGAAGTTTTCGTTGGGCCACTGGGCGAATGGCGCCAGTTAACGAACAACAACGCCGGCTTGCAAGCAAACTGGGGTAAAGCTGAAAGCATCGAGTGGACAAACGAAGGAGTTAGCATCCAGGGCTGGTTAGTGCCGCCGGCAAAAATCGAGTTGGGCAAAAAGTATCCCATGGTCATGCTCATCCACGGCGGCCCATCTGGCGTAACCACTTCAGAATGGCCGGCGTCATTTGGAATGTCGCGCGCGATCATCGCCGCGCTCTCCACTCGCGGTTATTACGTTCTTCTTCCCAACCCGCGTGGAAGTTATGGCCGGGGTGAAGATTTCACCCGCGCAAACGTGCAGGATTTTGGTGGCGGTGATCTGCGCGACGACCTCGCAGGAATCGACGCCGCGATAAAGAAATATCCAATTGATGCCAACCGACTCGGCGTGACCGGTTGGAGTTACGGTGGATTCATGACGATGTGGACTGTCACGCAGACTGACCGTTTCCACGCTGCCGTCGCTGGTGCCGGGATTGCGAATTGGCAAAGTTACTATGGCCAGAATTTGATCGATCAATGGATGATCCCGTTCTTCGGCGCGTCCGTTTACGACGATCCAGCCGTTTACGAAAAAAGTTCGCCCATTCGCTTCATCAAAAACGTTAAGAC
Organism: Candidatus Udaeobacter sp.; assembly: GCA_036499375.1. Lineage (GTDB taxonomy): Bacteria > Verrucomicrobiota > Verrucomicrobiia > Chthoniobacterales > UBA10450 > Udaeobacter. The sequence goes on along the minus strand of DASYDV010000065.1, from coordinate 4,798 downwards.
CCCCACCCTCATTATCGTCGGCGAGCGCGATGCGGAATGTCCAGCGGCACAGTCCTACGAATTCTGGCACGCTCTAAAAACACTGGGCGTACCGACAAAGCTGATCGTGTATCCCGGTGAAGGCCATATGTTCATCGAACCCAAGCACCAGGTCGACCGGCTGGAGCAGACCGTGGCGTGGTTCGATAAATATCTGAAATAAGCTCATCAATGACGGTGTCATGTTGAGCGAAGGGAAACATCTCCGTTTGGCTTGGCGCTTGGGTCGCGCCCAACGGTAGAGCAACGGTGCTCGAATACCTAACTCCGCCGCCACCTTGGTTGCGCTGCGGCCACTGTTACGCCATAGCTCCAGCGCCTCCTGTTTGTACTCTTCAGTGTATCTCGCCTTGTTGCGAGCCGGCTTCCTTAATTGTGTCTTCATGTGGGCCTCCTCGGGTTTTGACCCTTAGCCCACTGTCCGTCAAATCAATGCAACCCTAATTTGACCCCATTTCTTCGATAAACGGCCCAGAAAGCTTTGGAACGGGCACTGATCCTGCTGGCTTTCACATTTGGCCCAAATTCATTCAGGTCAACAACAACGACACCCAAGGCTGGTTGGTGATTTCGGTCTCCAGGAACTTCGGACTCAGCACCGCGACAGCGGTACCCGGTTTGGCAGCCTGCGCGCCGATGGGCCACCAGCCTCGCCACCCTCCGGCGATCGCCGCGCTCCACGCCGCGGTATAGATGAAGCCGTCGTTGGCGACCACAAAGATGTCGAGCTTGTTCGGATCGCGCGCAACTGTAGAGACGGTACCTCCCGGTCGGGTCTGGCAGGACAGGACCCGCCACCAGCCTCGCCACCCTCCAGCGACTGCCGCGTCCCACGCCGCCGTGTAGATGAAGCCGTCGTTAGCGACCACAAAGATGTCGAGCTTATTCGGATCGCGCGTGACTGCAGAGACTGTGCTTCCAGACTGGGTCTGGCAGCCCCAGATCCGCCACCAGCCCCGCCACCCTCCGGCGATCGCCACATCCCACGCCGCCGTGTAGATGAAGCCGTCGTTAGCGACCACGAAGATGTCGAGCTTATTCGGATCGCGCGCGACTGCAGAGACAGTACCTCCCCACGAGCTCCCCGCGTCGCCGACGCGCCACCAGCCTCGCCACCCTCCGGCGACTGCCGCGTCCCACGCGGCCGTGTAGATGCCGCCGTCGTTGGCGACCACAAAGATGTCGAGCTTATTCGGATCGCGCGTGACTGCAGAGACTGTGCTTCCAGACTGGGTCTGGCAGCCCCAGATCCGCCACCAGCCCCGCCACCCTCCGGCGATCGCCGCATCCCACGCCGCCGTGTAGATGAAGCCGTCGGAGCCGACCACGAAGATGTCCAGCTTGTTCGGGTCGCGCGATACAGCGGTCACAGCGCCCGGCACAGGCAACACCACGATCCAGGTCCCCGCAGCGTTCTGCTGAACGGGCCACCAACCGCTCCAACGATCGACGAAGTCACCCGCTTTCCAAGCCGCCGTGTAGATGTGTCCGTCCAAGCCAACGACGAACGCGTCGAGTTGGTTCGGCTTGCGCGAGACCGCCGTGACAGGGCTTCCGCTCATAGCGCGCCCCTGGCGCATCGTCCACCAGCCAAGCCACCGACCCGCTGTGTTCTGCTCCCACGACGCATCGCGCACATAGGTGTCGTCGCAAACCGCAAACACGTGCAGCTTTTCCGGTCCGGGCGGTATGGGCGGCGTCAGCACCGATGGAAACAGGTCGTGATTAGGCCACGCTGCCGTGTTAGCGACGCCGTTCAACGCCGTGTCGAGCCCGACACTTTCCCCTTTCCACGGGAACGTTCCGTCCCCGCTGCGGTCGCGATTGAAGAACGCGACGATCGAAACCCCATCGTCGCGCAGTTCTATAAAGGTGTACGTCCCAGGCAGGGCTCCGTTGTGATAAGTGAACCACGCACCGGCCGCCGACCCGTAGTCGGCGCCAAGCATGTCCTTGAGCTTCGTGTTTGTGGGCGGAGCGGGGCTCGAATAAGAAGCGAGCACGCGTGCGTAGTCCGGTGCAGCCATGACCAAACCGCCGAACGACGCGAAGTTGGCATTGTTCTCGCCACCATACTGGATCGGCACCTGCCCACCGCCACCCGTCAAATCGTCGCTTTCGCTGGGAGAGATCGGGTCGTACGCCACCTCGCCCGGCAACCGGCTGCGCTCGAGCGGCATGGACAGCCGCACGCGCTGGATACCGAGAGGCTCGAACAACGTTTGCTGCTGGTGTTGCACGTAGTCGAGGCCAGTCAGGGCCTCGATTAACAGTCCAAGTAGGCTGAATCCGAAGTTGCTGTACCAGGTTTCCGATCCGGGGTAGAACTCCATCAGCTGCGTTGCAGCCCAGCGCGCGATCTCGCTGCGGCTCACTTGGAGTTCGTGCTTGAACGCCTGAGCCACTGCGGCGTCGTTAAAGGATGTTGGGTCCTGCGCACCGTTACGGTCCCATCCGCCTTGGTGCTGCAGCAGATGCTGCACCTGGACGGCGCCGAAGTAGTGACCGCGCGTGCTCAGGTCAGGTGGCATCGGGTCGCTTGGGATCGCGCTGCCGTCGGGGGCCACCAGCTTTAGGATGTCCTGAGCCTTGTCAGTAAGATTCAGCTTCCCACTTTCGATCAGCTTGTAGATCGCGATCCGTGTGAGGAGCTTGGTACAGCTCGCAATTCGGAACAGGCTCGTTGGTGCGGTCGTAGCCGCGCCGGGTTCGTCCCAGGTGTAGCCACGCGCCAGCACCAGTTGCTCGCGCACCGTGACGGCAAGTGCACCGTTGCGCACATTCCCTTGTTGCATGTACGCCTGCATCACGTCATCGAACGCTTGCAGGCTGGCTACCGCTTGCCCAGTAACTGTCCATTGTCGCGCCATGGATGAGTCCTTTTTTCCGGATAAAACCGCCGTTGGCCTTGTTGCTGTGGGACTCTTTATGCGACTTCAGCCTATCGCAAATGTCGTTAGGCCACGCCCTAGTCTACTTTATAAGAACACATTCAGATACTTCCGAAAAAGGTGTCGTGTCACTAATGTGACAAAGCACCTCCTTATTGGAACTGATCGCCGCAAGGGCTGTAGCCAAAATCTCGCGGTCAAGGCCGTTTTTGCTGAGAAACCAACTCCAATCAAACGTACCGTCGTCGGCTTTAAGATCGAGTTGGGCCCGCCCATCGGTTTGGATTCCCGCGCGTCGAATCTGACAATTACCATTCCACATATATTTGTATCTCCTTTATTTTTTACATTTCATTTTTTGCAATTTTGTTTTGCGATAAAATACCCAGCTAAACTGCAAACCGGTATCCGGGCCAGTAAGCCTTGGAACGGTCAGTGATGCTGCTGGCTTCCATTTTGTCCGAATTCATTCAGGTCAACAACAGCGATACCCAAGGCTGGTTGGTGGTTTCGGTCTGCAGGAGCAGCGATACCCAGGGCTGGTTGGTGGTTTCGGTCTGCGGTAGCAGCGAAGCTAATGGGAAGGAGGACCCGGCAACACATGTCGTGACACCATCCGATTCCATATCATCCCATTTGCTATACATCAATTGCACAGTCCAAGTATTGGCACCAACTGTGATTGTTCCAGATTGGCCATTACATATATCTCCATTTTCATGGTCAGGGAGTCCGGGTGAGTTGCTCCACCCTTCAGTTCCATCCACATCTGGGTTGCTAATCATCTCTGAAAACTCGTGGGAGAGAACTTGTGTCTGGCGTTCTTCTCTGGTTTGAGCAAGATGTAAAGTGCATTTATCATCACCCCCGGTTGCTGCCGGGCAACTGTTCTTTAAACATGCGTCTGTCAGACCCGGGACCACTGCGAAGAATAGCTCATTACCGGCCGCGGTGACGAAGTGGAAATGGTAGCCGAATGCACTATCGCTAGTGGCCTCGCACATTACTGCATGGGTTACCGTGTCGTTTACGGCTGTAGCATCATCGAGAAATATGACGTAAACGTTTGAACGATTTGTGGGTTCGGGGATAGTGTTGTTATTGATTGCATTTTGAAGCATTGTTGTGATGTCAGCATCAGAAAGATCATGATCAGTGCTTGCGATGAATACTGAATTCACAACGGTTCCAGTAGAACCACAACCATATTGGGCAAGCAAATTCATATAATTACTGTTCATGAGGTCCGTCATGAACTGCTGCAAGCGTGTTGCCCGATTTTGATTTGCCGTGCTGGACCAGTCGCCCAAAAACACCAGATATACCAGCGGATAATTAATTACCTCTCCGCCACGATAGATGAAGTCAGGAAAAGCGCCCGGTCCGCTCGCCACCGGTGCGCCGCCAAGCGGCACTTTTCTCTTTGACAGGTGCGGGCTAACTCCTTTGGACGATTTTTGAACTGTTGTGCCCCGTGATTTGCTTTTTGTTTTCATGGGTGAGCTCCGTTTTTGCAAGTCCATCTTATCAGTTGATAAGATCTGCTTGCAGTGAGCGGGCAAGCACATCTTTTCCGGTTTTCATTTTAGGATGTGTCTTTTGGCAACCAGAGGTAGTCAGGTTGTTGAGCATCCTGATCGCCTAGTCGCCAATAACCGATCGGTGTGTCCCTCATAACCTCATTTGCAAAGTTAATTATCGCGATTGTTGCCTCCTTATAACTGGTGTGTGGTTGCATTCAGACCCGTTGAACGCTTCAAACCTCCTGCGAAGATCGAGACTAGGGCTACGCCAGACGCTCTGTCTATCGTGGAAAAGCCGCTATTTTGGGTCTACCGAAGTCCCTGATGGATCATCGTGGATCTTTC
>DASYDV010000064.1:0-17032 GCA_036499375.1 Candidatus Udaeobacter sp. | reverse complement strand
ACATCGCAGGTAGGGGCGATTGACCCCAATCGCCCACGCCACGAGCACGATCAACCCTATGAGCATAAGCACGAAAAAATGCACCCGCCTTCGGTCGCCGCGGCGACCTACGGCGCGGCAGGGATGGAAATGCATTCGTCGGTAGACGTCGCCGAGCCTATGAGCCGAGAAGGCTCGGGCACAAGCTGGCTGCCAGACTCGAGTCCGATGTACGGCCGCATGTTTATGTTCGGTGACAATATGCTGATGCTGCACGGCGCAATCTTCCCGCGTTACACATACGTGAGCACGCGACGCGGAGATGACCGGATCGACGCACCGAACTGGTTCATGGCGATGTATTCCCGTCCCCTCGGCGACTCTGCGCAATTCGGCGCCCGCTTGATGATGAGCCTGGATCCGCTCACTGAAGGCGGGCGCGGTTATCCCCTTCTCTTTCAAAGCGGAGAATCGTGGAACGGAGAGCCATTGCATGACCGGCAGCATCCGCACGATCTCTTTGACGAACTCTCGTTCAGCCTCTCGCAGAAGTTCGATCACGATTTCAGCGCATATGTTTATTTCGGTTATCCGGGCGAACCGGCACTCGGTCCGCCGACATTCATGCATCGCCCATCGGCAATGGATGATCCCGACGCGCCAATCGGTCATCATTGGCAGGATTCGACGCACGTCACGTTCGGTGTCGCCACTGCTGGGCTCGTTTGGAATCGCTTCGGTGGAATAAAAATTGAAGGCAGCATTTTCACTGGGCGCGAGCCCGATGAAGACCGTTACGATTTCGATCAACCGGAGTTCGATTCGTACAGCGGCCGACTCTCATGGAACCCGACGCGAAATCTCGCGATGCAAGTTTCATACGGTTACCTCAAAAGCCCCGAGGCCCTCGAACCTGATGCCAACCGGCATCGCACAACGGCATCCGCAATTTACAACCTGCCACTCGGAAATGATAGCAACTGGGCGAACAGTTTTGTCTGGGGCCAGAACAATGACACCGGCCAGGGCAAAACACAGTCATTCCTGGTCGAATCCGATTATCAGCGCGGTCGCGATACGGTTTATTTTCGCTGGGAACGCGTGCAAAAATCCGGACATGAACTTGTTCTTAAGCCTTTCGACGAATCCGAAATTTTTCCAGTGAGCGGGTACTCGCTCGGTTACGTCCGCGACCTGTCGCACGGCAACGGCATTGACGTTGGCCTCGGCACCCAGTTCACCATCAACGACCGCACCGATTCTCTCGACCGCTACTACGGCGACGATCTCGGCTACGCCTTCCAATTTTTCCTGCGCATCCGTCCATCTCTGCACAGTCATGGCGCACACGGGATTTCCAACCACTAATGCACTCGAATAGACACGAACAAGCGGGGGAACTGAGAAGTCACACGCTGGAGGTCGGAATTTCGCGCGAAGCGTTGGAGTGCGGCGACTTGGCGCCGCTTTTTATCTCCAGCCCGTAGCCCGCATCCCTGCCGAATATCCGTTCACTCCGCGATACTGGGCTTTGGCGCGGATGGAACGCACCAAATCCCATGATCGGTCAGAGCTCGAATCTCGTGCCAGCAGTCTCAGCACATAGACTCACAAGTAAGTTGCCGTTTGGGTCATAGACTTCGACGGTTGCAGTGCCCGAATTGGCGTTTCCCGTCTGATCCACGGTTGTTTCGCCCGCGATGATCGTCCAGCCGGTAAAAACGTTCTGAGCATCAAACGTGAAGAATTTGAAGCGAAACGCGAAGTCATGGGCAGTCGTATGGCGCCAAACACCTTCTCCAGGCGTCTTCAGAGCCTGCGGTGTCCCCGCGTTGGACTCCACGATTGTGCCTCCTGCCACGAATTCTATTAGTGACGGAAAGCTCCTGATCACGTGACCAGCGCAATCGGTTAGAGTTATCTGCATCTCCCAAGTTCCTTGAAGTTTTCCGCCTTCCATGCTCGGCCTGGTTGCCGGTGCCGCAACCATGGGGAGTAACGCAAAGGCGACTACCAAAGGAGCCAATATGCTATTAACTAATTTTGTTCTCATAAGTGTTATTTTCTTTCGTTGTTTTGGCCTTCCGTAGGTTCTCGTCATTGAGAACTCATTTCGGGCCGTTCACTGAGGTACTCCGTAGGATTTGTTGGTTCGTTACGCGGAAAGTTGGCTTCGCCGCGTTAAATGGTTGAAGCGTTGAGACCGCGGATTACACGGATACGGCCGGGTGTCTTGACAGCGCCCATAAATATGGGCGAGAAGTAATCTGTGAAAACGACACTCGAAATTCCGGAGCCGCTCTTCCGTAAAGCGAAAGCCACTGCCGCACGGCAGGGACGCACGCTCAAGCAACTTGTCCAAGAGGCGCTGTCGGAAAAGATCGCACGGGTAAATGGCGCCAGCAGCCAGCAAAAGCCGTGGATGGCATTGGCCGGCGGATTGAAGCATCTCCATAACGAAAACAGGCGAATCGACCGCGTAGTCGAGGCCGAGTTCGAGAACATCGAGCCAGAAGACCGGCAATGATTCTCGACACCAACGCGCTCTCCGCGTTTGCGGATGGCGTGCCTCCCGTCGTGCAACAGATCGGTATCGCTGACGAGCTACACATTCCGGTCATCGTGCTGGGAGAGTACCGCTTCGGGATCGCGACCTCCCGCCGCCGGCGTGAATACGAAGCATGGCTGGCGCGTGGCCGTGCGTTCTGGAACGTGCTTCCCGCTGTCGAGGAGACAGCCGTGCACTACGCGTCGATTCGGCAGCAACTAAGGAAAGCGGGCGCCCCTTTGCCCGCCAACGACGTTTGGATTGCGGCCCTGGCGCAACAGCACGATCTGCCAGTTCTAAGCCGCGACGCTCACTTTGACGCAGTGCCCGGTCTCACTCGACTCTCATGGTAGCAACGTTTTAACGAACCGCTTTACTTTTTCCTTCGGCGCGCGAGAGGCGACGTTTGGCTCTGCGAAGAAGTAGCGAAGATTCCATTCCTATTACTTGTTAGGCCCGATCTGCTCCGGACCTGAGAGCAGTCGCTGAAAATCCGGACGGTTACGGATGGGATCCCAAACTGGGTCAATCTTCAAACGAGCTATGGAAGCTACCATGCCCGCCGGGATGGAGAGCAGATGTCGAAGCCTTTTAATGGCTTCCTCAGGAGCGCCCGCGCGCGCCTCAATTTGCGCCAGCCCGATCTGGAAACCTGGACCATCCAGAGCATCTTTTTCGATAGAGATTGAATCCGCCGCTTGTCTAGAAAGGCGCAGAGCATCGGCATTGCGCCCGAGGGCGAGGTAAACCCACGATAGTTCTGTCATTGCGAGAGCGTCATCCGGCCGCTCTCTGAGCCTGGCCTCGAGTAACGGTTGCGCTTGTTCTCCCGCTGATTTGGCTCCCTCAGTCTGTCCTGCCAACACGCGAAGGGCGACGCGCCCGGCAAGCAGCTGGAGATGCCCACGATCGTCGTTAATCACTCCCTTCTCGAACTCTTGAAGAGCCTCAGTGAAACGTCTTTCGATGACGTCGAGATAAGCCCAGATACCAATGATAGCTCCCACATCGCCGTCTACATCAATGCCGCGCGTGAGTGACTTAATGGCCTCTGGAAAACCATCGAGAGCTCGCCGGGCTGAGTCGACATCGCCCGTTGCGCTGAGGCGAGAGCTGACAAGCATTAGCGCTGCAAATGTGTCGTCCGGATCGATGGCAAGTGCTCGCAATGCGGCCCGCTCCGCATACTTCCACTGACGCAATGCCAGATAAGTCTCTCCCAAATTGGACGGGATTTCGCCGTCGCGCGGGTCGAGTTCCTGCGCTCGTTGAGAATCGGCCAGCGAGCGTTCCCATTCACCGCGGCGGCGATAAACCAACGCGCAGTAATGTTGAGCCGAAGCATTGTTAGGCTGCAACTCCAGGACGCGGTTGAACTCCGTCAGCGCGTTCTTGTATTGGCGATGACCAAAATAAAAGAATACCCCTAGCGTAAAGTGCGCTTCCGGCGAATTCGGAGCCAACGCCAGAGCTCGGTCGATGAGCGACTTCACCTCGTTTAACTCCGCTGGGGCCAAGAGAGAGATGAGCCAGTGCTGGTATAGCCGGTTGCGCGCGAGCTTTGCAGCAGCTTCGACAAAATTTGGATCGCGTGCCAGCGCCTGCCGGTAAAACATGTCGGCACGATCAAAGGCGTCCGCGATCAGACGCGTTTCGGCCTGGTAAAACTCATACTCACCTCTCAAAAAAAGATCGTAAGCTTCCGCATCGCGCGTCCGCACCGCAACTAGAGCATGGGATTCGCTCGGCGAAAGCTTGGCCTGCAATGACTCCGCGATTCCTTTAGCGATCTCGCTCTCTACACTAAAGACGTCAGTCGACTTCCGATCATAGGTCTCTGCCCAGAGGTGCGAATCCGTTTGCGCGTTAATCAACTGCACATTGACCCGCACCTGATCGGCCGCTTTTTGCACGCTACCCTCTAGAATGTTCGCTACGCCAAGCTGCTTGGCGATCTCGCGGAGATTCCTCGATTTGCTCTGATATTGCTGCGTAGAAGTGCGCGAAATGACTTTTAAGTCTGCGATGCTAGCCAGCCGCGTCAGGATTTCCTCTTGAATGCCGTTTGCGAAATAGGCGTTGTCCGGATCGCTCAGATTTTCAAACGGAAGGACAGCGATTCCCTTTGTTACCGGATGTCGGACAAATTCGCTTTTCCACACAATCCAGGCGGCAGCTGCTACTAATGCGATCAGCGACGCTGCTAGTAGGGCACTAGGTGGATTGCGCTGCACCCACTTTTTGCCACGCGTGAGGATTCCAGTGTGTCGGGCTAAAATCGGCTCATGCTTTAGCCAGCGCTCAAGATCTTCGGCCAGCGCGAGTGCAGACGAGTAACGGCGCTTTGGGTCTTTCTCAAGACACTTGAGACAGATTGTTGAGAGATCGCGGTCTATTTTCGGATTCAGCGATCGCGGTGGGCGCGGCTCAGTGTTCTCCAGTAACTTGATCGTCTCGTAGGTTGTTCCACCGGCAAAAGGCGGATGACCGGTGAGCAATTGATAGAGAACGGCACCGATCCCATAAACATCTGTGACACAGCTTACAGCCGCGTTGTTTCCCACCGCTTGTTCCGGCGCCCATGTAACTGGGCGTTCCGAGCACGTCCAACGTGTGCGTGACACTGCTTTCAGATTCCACTAACCGGGCAAGGCCAAAGTCGGTCAGATGTGGCTCACCTTTTGCATCCAGCAGAATGTTTCCCGGTTTAATGTCCCGATGAAGAATTCCATGTTCATGCGCGTAATGGACCGTTCGCGCCACCTTCGTAATGAGTTCTACCGCGGACCGAATCGGCATCGGCTCGCGGCGAGCCACTTCGTCGAGTTGGCCGTCAACGAACTTCATGCTGAAGTAGCACGAGCCATCGCGCTCACCAACTTCGTGGATCGGAACGATACCGGGATGCTCCAACCGGGCGGCAGCCTCTGCTTCAAGGCGAAAGCGCTTCAGGTGGGCTTTGCTCGCCCACTGACCAAGGCTAATTACTTTCAAGGCAACAGTACGGTTGAGACTCTTTTGTCGCGCGCGAAATACCACGCCTTGACCGCCTCGCCCGACTTCTTCCAGCAATTCGTAATCGCCCAATTCTCCGAGCAACTCCGCGGCGCTCGCGGATTTCTTGTTGTTAGGCGCTCCATTCTCATCAGCAGCTGAAGGTGTGTCCAAGCGGCCTGGGTCGACGCCCCCGCCTACAGCCGCGTCCGGGAAATTGCCGAGCGCGGTTTTCAGCACGCATCTGGCGCAAACCCCTTCCGGCGCGTCGGAAAAGATCTTGGCGCCGCACTTCCGACAAATTCTGACTATCCTGATCATCGACGGAGAGACTTCGGCACTCCCCGTTTGTACTCCGTAAAATTTTGCCATACGTTACGTTTCCAGTACGGCAATGAGATGGCGCAGCTCGTCTTCGATATCGCCAGGTGTTGCAACGGTGTTGGCAATTTCCTCGCGTAGGATCGCTTGGTAGCGTTGCCGAAATCGGTAAAATGCTTGTCGGACCGCATTTTCGGTCATCCCCAGGCGTGCGGCGATCTCCGCCTGTGACAGCGAGCCCGGTTCGTCAGGTAGCAATTCCTTTAGCGAATCAAACAGCTCGGTATTCCCTGCCCTGTGGTATTCATCCTTCAATCGGCTGAGCACGCGCTCCAACACCGTCAAAGCCCAACGGCGTTCGTAAATCTGGTCGGGAGTCAATACGTCCGCGGGTTGCTCTTCGAGAGCGCGTAGCTCCTCCAACCCCGAAAGCTTTCGGGACTGTCCTTTCCCTCGCTTGATCGCCATCGCGCGACGCTGCTCGTCTGCTACAAAATATTTTAGGGCCCCGAGCAGATAAGAACGCAGCCGCCCTTTTTCTTTGCGGACGGCATCGAGACTTCGGCGCTCCAATAGCTGCGCAAAAAAACCCTGCGTCAGGTCCTCTGCCTCCGTTGGCCCAATCCCTTGTCGCCGCAGAAACGCAAAAATGGGTCGCCAATAGGTGCGGCAAAGTTTTTCAAGCGCTTCTTGTGCTGCAGGCGATTCGCCTTGCGCCTCCAGCACCACGCTCCAGTGCGTGGTCGTAAACGCGACGCCACCCGGTTGGCAGCTCACACCGGTCGCGGTCGATGAAGTCACGTCACGGGGGGCAGGGCTCACGGTACAATGCAAATAAAAAACCGCGCCAAAGGCAAGCCTGTATTGTCTCGGGCGGCGTTTTTCTTGTCATCGCGCGCGACATGCGTGAAAATCAACCGCTCATGGCTCTGCGACTGCCGAAACAGGATTATCATGACATCGAGCGTGTCATCGAGCTGGATTTTGTGCGCGCCACGGAGGCAGCAGCGCTGAACTCATTGCGCTGGTTAGGCCGCGGCGACAAAGAAGCGGCTGACGCGGCGGCCTGCGACGCGATGCGCGGCATGTTCGACCTGATGAACATTTGTGGCGAAGTGGTGATCGGCGAAGGAATCAAGGATGAAGCGCCGGGCATTTTTAAAGGCGAACAACTTGGCACGTGGTATCCGGGTTCGCCGGAATTTCACATTGCCATCGATCCGATCGACGGCACGACAAATATTTCCAAGGGCGCGCCGAACTCGATCAGTTGCATCGCGGCGGCGAGCCCTGAAGAAGGCGTAAAAGTGGCGCTGCGCGACATCCCTTCCTTTTACATGTCGAAGTTGGCCTACGGACCGCGCGTGATCGAATACATGAAGAAACGCGGCGATTCGCTTCACCTCGACATGCCGATTCCCGAGATGCTGGCAATTGTGGCGCGCGCAGTGGACAAGCGAGTGCAAGATGTGGCGGTGATGATGCTCGACAGGCCGCGCCACAAAGAAATCGTGGAACAAATTCGCGCCGCCGGCGCCTCGTTGCGGATGATCGGCGATGGCGACATCGCAGCGGCTATTGCGCCGTCGTTACCGGAGCCCGACGTTGATCTTTACATGGGGATCGGTGGTTCGCCCGAAGCGGTCCTTGCGGCGGCGGCAATCAAATGTCTCGGCGGCGACATGCAATGCAGAATGTGGCCGCGCGACGAGAAAGAGCGAAAAAGTCTCGTCGCCAAGGGCTATCAAAAAGACCTCGACCGCCTCTATGCGGCGGACGATCTGGCGAACGGGCAAAACATTATTTTCTGCGCAACCGGGATCAGCGATAGCGCGCTACTCGCTGGTGTGCGAGCGCGCGGCGGCGTCACGGCCATTACCCACTCGATCCTGATGCGGGCAAAAAGCAAGACAGTCCGGTTTGTTCGAGCCCGGCACGATTTGCAGGTAAAGACGATCCGGCTTCGGTCCGATAATCGCGAACACATCATTTGAGGACCAAGGAGGGACAGTTGCCGCCTCGGCCGAGGCTACGGCGGGCCAAGTGGGAAGCTGTCGTTCCTTGCGCGGTTTACGTCTGCCTTTGAGCCTTGAGGACCTTGATCGCGTCGCGTAACTCAGCGGCGCGTTCGTAAAGCTCCTTTGTAATCGCGGTTTCCATCTCGCGCTGCATTACTTCCAGCTTCGAAAGCGGCCGCTTGGCTTTGACTTCTTCAAGCCACTCGTCGAGAAACGCGATCTCCGCGCTCTTCGAAGCGAGCTCAGGAAAGTTTGAGTGCTGCAAAAAATCCACAATCACTTCGCGACCGCGTTCAATTTCCGTTATGGCGTCAGCAAATTTGCCCTGGCCGAGAAAAATCGATGCCTTCGCGCGCGTATTCATCATCAGCACATAAGGCCGGAACTGTTGAAGGCTCCAGGAAAATTCCTCGCGATCGGTGTGCTCGTTGACGAAACTAAAAAGATCAAGGTTACGCTGCGTATCGCGCACGACGCCTTCGAAATCATTGATCTGGAACAAACTCAGATAGCGGTGGTAATATTGGATCCCCTCCTGTTGTAATTCCGCGCATTGCTCGGGCGTTAGGCCGTAACTGTCGCCTTTCTGTTCCGCCCGCGTGGCACGTCTTTGGTGATATTCCAGAAGCGATTCGCAATTGTGCGGACGCCGGCCGTCCGGGCGACCTCTCATTTCCATTTGCAACACGCCAAGATCCACGCGCAGTTGCAACTTTTCACGCCCGTCCAGACCGGTGATTTTGCGCACTTTAATCGTGCCGCTCTCGTAGGGCCAATCCTTTAGGATTGTATTGAGATCCAAGCTCATCGTAAGAAACATCCAACATTCAATGTTCGCTTGTCAATAATTTCACGGTTGGGCGGCGATCACGACAACCATTTACGCTGTAGTGTCCGCTGTCCTCAGCGGAGATCGCGTTGGACACTTGTCACGTGTTTTGTCGGCTGCGCTGGAGACAGCGCATGCTACAGTCAACAACGAAATTTTCCTAGTCACCCACCGTTGCTCATTTAGCTTGGTGCGATGGAAGACCAAATCGAGTCGTTCATCCGTTTTCTCGCGGTCGAGCGGGGTCTCTCTGAAAATTATCAGCTTTCCACTCAGAGATCGTTGGGCGAATTCGCGCAATGGTGCGCTGCTAAAAAGAAGATCACGCAAACGCGCAATGTAACTCTTCCCGTGCTAAGCGAGTATCTTGCAGACCGCAAGCGCGGTGGCCTTTCGGCTTCTTCGATCAAGCTGATAGTGGTTGCGCTGAAGATTTTCTTTCGCTTTCTCGCCGCGAAAAGACTCATTGAACGCGATCCGGCTGAGCCGCTGGCGCTGCCGCGAATTGAGCGTTATCTCCCGGAGACGCTCAATGAGCTGCAAGTCGAACAGCTCCTGGAAAAGGTCGACACGAGTGCCGTTCACGGGTTACGCGATCGGGCGATAATCGAGCTGCTTTACGCAAGCGGGCTGCGCATTTCCGAGCTCACAAATGCACGGCTGGAGAATTTCAATTTTGAAGAACGCATTGTGCGCGTGACCGGCAAGGGAAACAAGACGCGTCTGGTGCCGGTCGGGCGAAAGGCGTGCGAAGCGCTGGCGGCATATCTTTCTGCGGAACGGCCGACGTTGGTGAAGCAACGCACTGGCAGCGAAATTTTTCTTTCCGAGCGAGGCACGAAATTAACGACAGCGCGGATATGGCAGATTGTAAAGAAACATGCGCAGCGCGCGGGACTGGAAAAGAACGTGTATCCTCACCTTCTCCGGCACAGCTTCGCGACGCATCTGCTCGGAAACGGCGCCGATCTGCGCATTATCCAGGAGATGCTGGGGCATGCCGACATTTCAACAACGCAGGTGTACACGCATGTCGATCAGCAACGGCTTAAGGCCGTGCACCGGAAATTCCACCCACGGGCGTAGGCAAGGACGTCGCGCTGCCCCGAAACGTTTCGGGGGGTCGGCCGCAACGCGCCGACCTACCAAGTTTCTATTGATCGGCCAACCGTCATCGAGTATCCAGCATCCACTCTCGTGACGCTATTTTTATGAAGCGAATTTTGTTGTTTCTAATCGCGCTGGCTGTCGCTGCGTTCGCTGGTTGGTACTATTGGAATTTTTTTCAGAAGATCTCCAGCGCCCCGATGGCCGCGCTTCTGCCCAAGGAAACAATTTTTGTAGCGAACGTGCCGGATTTTAACCACGCCCTGGATGAATGGCAGCACAGCGATATATACCAGCTGTACCGCGAACCGGCGGTGCAGGACTTTTTGCAGAAGCCGCTAAGCAACGTTCCCACCGCGAACGCTTTCGGGGCTCAAATGCTACGAGAGATCGAACAGCTCGCGCCAAAAAACGCCTTCATCGCCTTGACCTCTATTGACAATAACAATCCGAAGCTTGTGGGCGGCTTCCGTTTTCGTGGGAGCAAGGAAGAAGCGGAGCAAATCATTGGCAGCTGGCGCTCGAGGTTATTAGGGCAAAATTCAGGCCTCAAGAGCGAGAAGGTGCAGTACCAACGTCACGAAATTGAAGTGACTAAAGCGGCTCCGTTCAGTGTCGCGACCGTTTATGATCCGCCCTGGTTTTTTGCGGCTACGGATGTACCGGAACTGCAGCGATTACTGGATCGTGCCGATCGCCGCGCATCAGATTCAGACAACAGGCTCGACAAAGACAACGCGTATCGCGCAGCCATTTCGCGCCGGCCTTCCAACTGTGCAGCATTCTTTTATTTCCAGCCGAAAACGTTCTCGCAACGACTCGCAGCGTTGCGTGCTGCCGTCGGATCAACTGCGGGTCCTGGCGATGGCACGCTTCTCGAGAAAATGCATTGCATCGCCGGCTCGATGCGATTCGAGAACGGAAAAATACACGATGTGCTTTTCCTGGGCATGCCAAAGCTGGAGCAGGATACTAAGCTCACGCGTTCGTCGATGTCGCTCGGAACCAAAGAGACGTGTCTGTATTTCGCGATGCTACTCAATCTCGGGGAGAAGATGGACACACTTAACCAAGCCGCCACCTTTGCCGGTACAAAAGCCTTTCAGGCGCTCAGCGACAGCGGCATCACCGCCGCCGATTGGAAAGCGGCATTCGGCATCGAGCTCGGCTCGTTGGCAGATTGGCCTTCAAACGCCCACTGGCCGTCATTGCTTGTGACGCTGCCGGTGATGGATGCGGCCAAGGCCGCAAAAATCGTCGAGGCTCTTTTACATGCCGATGAAGAGGCAAGCTGGATGCAAACAGAGAAAGGAGGGGTCCGGTATTTTTCCAAGCAATCGGTTGCGAGTCTTGTTACGATCACGCCTACCATCGCTGTGTCCGATCGCACCCTGATCGTTGGGTTGGATTCAGCATCCGTGGAAGCGGCTATGAACCGCAGCACTATTGCCAAGTCCGAACTTGCAGAGTCCCAAACTTATAAGGCAGCCGCACGCTTGCTGCCCGCACCCACGAACTTCTTCGCTTACATCGATACGGCGCTCTTATATTCGCGGCTTGACGCTTCACTGCGCCCGATGCTGTTAATGGCTGCGGCATTTGTTCCGGCGGTCGCAGGCTCGATCGACCCCGGCAAGCTCCCGCCCGCGGAAGTTATTACCAAGCATCTGAGCCCTATTGTCTCTTCGCAGCGATACGACGGCGACGGTTACATAGCTGAGTCAATCGGACCCATAACTCTTGACCAGTTGGGAATTAGCGTTGCGATTCTAAGCAGCTTCGGGGCGGCTGCACGGCGCACTGGCTGGAGTTCCCCTGCCACAGTAACGCCGCCGGCACCCAGCCCATCTCCCACGCCGTGAGGTAGCGCATGCGTCCCACTTGCGAACTTTATCCGAAGCGTGCCTGGGCATACTGCTCTAGCCGATCACAATAAGCCGAAACCCGCAAGACTGCGCTACCATACCTTCTGTGCCATTCCGGCACGCGTTGATTTCCTAACGAAACCAGAAGAAAACTGCTGCAATTGGCCAAAAATCTGCTATTTTTTGGGCCCTATGGCTATTCTAAAGAAAAATGCATTCTCTCGTCGTGTTCCTGATCTGGTAACAGAGGAGCTCGTCGCGGTCCTCTCCAGGCGTTCTTCGTTCGAGTTTAAGCAGTTGTTCGACATCGTGCACGAGAATCTTCGGGCGCGAAACGCTGCTAGCGGAGGCGAGGAAATGCTGCGGCTACGAGCGTACGAGAAATTGCAAAATCTCGTCGCGCGTGGTGCGGTCAAGAAGACTGGCAAGAAATACAAGGGTTTGCCGTCAGCTCTTGCTCAGGCGATCGCTCAGCAGAATGGTCATTTGGCCGGCGTAAAGTAAGTTGACCTTCACAGCGAGTTGGTTTCAGACGAAGTTTCGCAATGCTGCGCGACTATTTGCCGGTGCTTCTGCAAATCATCGTTGTCGCCCTGTTTGCAGTTTCCGCCCTGCTAGTCAGCATCCTTGTAGGTAAGCGCGGAAAACGCACTCGAGCCAAAGACACCGCCTATGAGTGTGGGATGATTCCACAGGGCGAGAGGCAGGCGCGCTTCAGCGTCAAGTTCTATCTGGTAGCGATGCTTTTCATCCTCTTCGATCTCGAGATCGTGTTCATGTATCCCTGGGCGGTCGTGTATCGGGATGCCATCAAAGAAAGCAGCATCATCTTCTGGAGCATGCTCAGTTTTGTCGCCATCCTTATGGTGGGCTACGCTTATGCGCTCAAAAAAGGCGCGCTGGATTTTAGAAGGTAATTAGCTTCCTCTGAGTTCTCCCGCAGCTCCCCGGCTTCCGGCGCTCACTTTGGTGGTGAGCGCGTTTTTGTATTTGGGGGATTCGCCTTGTCGCTCGCCGCGCTTTTTTTTTGGACTGCGTGCGCGCCAGACCGAAGGTCACGTTGTTTTTTCTACCGGGAATACTGCGACGTGAGCACCGACTATCCTTCTTTATTCGAATGACTTCAGCGACGTGTATCTCTCTTTGCTCTGGGGTTCGCCCTGGCTGATTTTCGCAACTACCATGGGAATCGTATATCTTGTTCGACGGAATGGTGTTGGTGCGTTCGAGCGAGCTGTAGCGATAGCTCTCTTTCCTTGTTGATTGATACGGACCAAAATGTGCCGCCGAAAACCAGAGCCGTGTGGGAAAAACTGCTAGAGAGGCGGTCGCTCGAAAAATGGGAGTGAGATAATCATGACGCCCGGCGATGTAAAAAGGCGTAAATGCGAACTTTGGATCGGAGTCGGCCTTGCGTTGTTTGCCGCGCTCGCCTTCTATTTCTCGACTAAACCGACGCTGCGCGACTTGGATTATACTGCCGAGATCGCTTCGGCTTTGATGCGCGGAGATCTCGGCCTTCGGGAAAAGCCGGCCGAGTGGCTGAACGAAATGATTCCCTACGGGAACAGATACTATTCAGCGTTTCCACTGGGCGCAGTAATTAGCGTGGTTCCGATTGCGCTTCTGCAAAAAGCGTCGCTAATCCACGACTTCCCCGCGCACATTCTAGCGGCTTTGATTGCGGGAGCTTGCGTTTATTTCTTCTTTCGACTCGGAAAAGCGTTTGGACCTGGATACTCCAGCGTCAAACCGAAACCTCTCACCCGGCGGATTTTGTTGGCATTGTTTCCAATTTTCGGAACCTGGGCATGGAGCAATCTTGGAATGGGCGGCGCCTGGCAAATCGCTCTCGGTCTGGCGCTATTAGGGGGAACCGCAGCTCTCTATTTTACGTTGGTGCGACCGTCGCCTTTTATCGCAGGGGCGTTCTTCGCCCTGGCCTTTGGAAATCGGACCGAACTCCTGCTTACGGCGCCTTTCTATCTTTATCTTTTTTGGCGCCGGTCAAACGAAACCGACCAAGGAGCGGCGGTTTCCCTGGAGAGCAGTAACCTGGGCGAAGACGGCAGTCCGCCGCAAGTCTACAACCGCACCGCCCAAATCAAGCGAGCGCTTCGTGAAAATGCACCAATGTTGTTCGACTTTTTGACTCTGCCGCTAGCTCTGGCGCTGCTGACTGCCGCTTATAATTTCGCGCGGTTCCATTCCATTTTCGATTTCGGGTACTTTCATATCCCGGAAGTGCCCGGCGAACCTTGGTACGAGCATGGGCTGTTTTCGCTCCACTCCATTCCCTGGAACGTCCACACAATGTTGTTTGAAGGGTTTAGCGACAATCCTGATTTTCCCTTTCTTAGCTTTCCCCCGTTTGGCTGCTCCATCTTCCTCAGCAGTCCGTTCCTTTTTCTTCTTTTTAGAGCGGGTGGAAAGTACAGGACCATATCGTGGATTGCGATCGGGATTATGACGTTCGTGCTCTGGTGCCATGGAAATCCAGGGGGATGGCAGTTCTCTTACCGCTACGCCATGGTTCTTCTCCCGTGGATGTTCCTTTTGCTCACGGGCAATGGATCACCAAAAATAACCGTCACCGAGGTTTCACTTTTCGCCGTGTCTGTCGCGATCAACGCAACCGCGACGTGGCTATTCCTTTGGACCGACCAAATTCAGCCCTAGCAACGATGTCACTTCACGAATCGCAGCAGCTCTGCTGGTTCATCTCTCCCCTCATAACGCAACGTTTGACGAAAAAAATCGAGCGTTTACGATTTGCGCCTGTGGCTGCGACGCGGAACGCGAGTACGGGTCGTAAATCAGCGATGACTTGAGTATGCTGGCTCTGATTTATTTTGGGTTGGTCGCTTGCGTCGGCGATTTTCTTTGCCGGCGTTTTTACCAGTTTGCGTCGATTGCACACCGCTGTGCGGCAGCGGTCCTGGTGGGGTTGCTGTTCAGTTCATGGTTCACATATCTGGCCGGGCTCGCTTTCTTTTGGACCTCACAACCGCTCTTGTGGGCAAATCTCTGTTTTTTTCTTGCCGCGGTCGCGTTGCTGTCCTGGCCCAAATGGAAAGGCATAGTTATCAAACACAAATTGGGTGAGAACCCCGAGAACGGGGCGGATTTGTATTTCCCACGGCCCAAGGGTTCCTCCATAGCGGATTGGCTATTCATAATTGGATACGTCGTCCTCGTGTCATGGATGATGTTTGCCTCATTCAATGCCAAGGGAGGAAAACTCCAGATCGCCAATCCTGAGTACAGCGATTTTGGTCCAAATACCGCGCTGATGCAGAGCTTTGCCGTGGGACACAATTTCCCCACGGAGTATCCGCACTTCTCCGGCGACCGAATTCGTTACCATTTCTTGTTCTACTTTCAGGCCGGAAATCTTGAATTCCTTGGGCTAGACCCCGCATGGAGTCTGAATCTCCTCAGCATCACCACGATCGTAGCGATGCTCGTGGTCGTAATGACCCTCGGCGAAGTGCTCTTCAATTCGCGCGCAGTTGGACGTTTCGGTTCGCTGCTCTTTTTCTTTTTCGGATCGCTCTCGTACGTCCCGTTTCTTTGTAAGCAAGCGTCGCTCGGCGCGGCACTCCAAGCTATTACTCACGTACGGGAGTACCTCCCGACGATCTTCCCGTATCGTGGCGAACTTTGGGGTACCTGGTCACAGGTGACTTATCTCAACCAGCGGCATTTCGCCAGTGCCATCGGGATAGTGTTACTCGTTCTGGTATTTCTCGTGATCCGCTACCGCTTAGTACTGGAGGAGCGAGCAAAAACAAGGCGTTCCAAAAGGCATCTCGTAAATGATGTAGCCGCCTCGCTACGTCGAGGCGCCCGCGCGCTCTTACCGCTGAAATCACGGAGGCAGAGCGCCGTGGCTACAAGGTCGCCTGGTTATGAGACCGTTTCTGATGAATCGCTATCTCCAGGACCAGACGCGTTGACCGAGACGGCACCGTCAGCGATATCCGACCGGCCACAGGTCCGCAGACCGGACGGATTCGTCCTGGGGCGAACCGGTGGCTATACCGACGCGCTCTCTGGTTACGCCACGCCGGCGGAAATTCCTCCAGAAGGTGAAACCGAGGTGGCTTCTCTGCCGCCGCAGACAGAAACGCCGCAGCAAACTGTCGTTACCTCGGAACCCCTTCGTTCATCCCTGCCAGGGTTCATTTTTTCCGGTGTCGTTCTCGGCTTGCTGCCGATGTGGAACAGCGCCGTGTTCGTCGCCGCCGCCGCGATCCTCGGAGTGTTATTTATTTTATGCCCGTTACGATTCCAAATGTTTGGACTGGCGGTCACTTCAAGTGTGATTGCGCTGCCACAGATGCTTTTTTTAAGCACCGGTGCGGGAAGAGCCCACATGCCGACGCTCCTCCACTGGGGTTATACGATAGACCACCCTACCGCAATAAACGTGGTGAAGTATCTGGGATTTACTTTTGGCGTTAAGTGGTTGCTGATCGTGCTGGCATTGGTTTTGGCCACTAGTCTGCAGAGGCGCTTCTTTCTCGCGGTCTTCAGTCTGCTTTTACTCGCGTTTTGTTTCCAATTCACAATCGAGGTCCTTGCCAACCAAAAATTCATTCATATCTGGGTGATTATCGCGAATCTTTTCGTCGCGTTCGCGCTTTGGCGACTATGGAGTCTTTCGCTGGGCGGAACAACGCTCCCGGGGAAATTTTTCGCGACTATTCTCTTTCTGCTGATCATTCCAGGCGGCATCATTGATTTTTTTCCGATCCACAACACCGGCTGGAGCGAAGTAGCTTATAAGAACGATCCATTGATCGACTGGCTGAAGAAGAACACCACGGCGCGGGACATTTTTTTGACGGATCGGTTTGTTAATCATCCTATTTTGATGGCTGGGCGGCGGGTCTTTTACGGCTGGCCTTATTATGCCTGGTCCGCGGGTTATGACGCGAGTAAACGTGACAGAGTGTACACAGACCTATTCGAGAGCAGGGACCCGTGGAAAGTGTATCGCCTTTTGAAGGAGAATGGCATCAATTACGTGGGATACGACAATGCGATCCGGCAGGCGCAGTTCATTAAACGACCAAATCAAGAGCTATATGCCACTTATTTTCCTAAGGTGTACGACGCCCAGCAGTATAACGGCCTGGTAATATACAAGGTGCCCGATACACCGCCTCCGCGATTGCAAGCCGTGCCTGAAGGTGTCAGTAACATGTTTGAAGCCGGCAGGGGTTCCGGCAAGGGACAATTCGATGCCCCAACTGCAATGGCGGTTGATGCCAATGGAAACATTTTAGTGGCCGACACCGGCAATGGGCGGATCGAAAAATTCTCGTCAAACGGCACTTTCCTTACGAGCATAGGACAATTTGAA
>DASYDV010000063.1:0-1792 GCA_036499375.1 Candidatus Udaeobacter sp. | reverse complement strand
GCGGTATCCTGCGGCGCGACAGGTTCCGGGCTTGGTGCTGTTTCGCTGGGACGCACCTCTTTTCTTCGCCAACGCCGAGCTCTTCCACCAGCGCGTGCTCGAGGCCATTGCACAATCGCCGACTCCAGTGCGTCGAATCATCGTTACGGCCGAGCCCGTCACCAGTATCGATGTCACTTCGGCTGACATGCTTGCCGAACTCGATCACGCTCTGACCGAATCCGGCATCGAGCTGGCGTTCGCCGAAATGAAGGATCCAGTCAAAGACAAACTGAGACGGTTCGAGCTATTTGAACGCTTCGGCGCCGCAAACTTCTATCCGACCATAGGCAGTGCAGTGGACGCCTATCTCGAAGACCACGCGGTCGCCTGGAAGCCTTGAGAACAAGAGTTCAGGTCGTTCCGGTTGGCGGCAAGAGATAAAGCGCTATGGCGAAGATCAGGTAAACCATAATGGCGAGCACGCCGACGAACCAGGCGGAACGTCCAGACCCGGTGGCAAGAGATGCCGTCAACGTAGCGAACAGAATCATTGCGACTGCGCCGGGCCAGAAAGTCAAATCCATCGGTGCCGGGCCGATCACATAACTGAGCAGGACCAGGACCGGCGCAACGAAAAGCGCAATTTGCGCCGCGCTCCCCAGCGCAATGCCCACACTCAAATCGAGATGATTCTTGCGCGCGGCGGAAAATGCTGCCGTCATTTCGGCAGCCGCGCCCACCAGCGCCACCACAATGAATCCAACGAACGCCGGACTCATTCCGAAAGCAGTAGCAGCGTACTGAACGGACCCCACGAACACTTCGCTCACCAATGCTACGAAAACCGTCACAACGGCAAGCGTGACAAGGGCCAGACCGATCGGCCACACCGCTTCATGTTCTTCGGCCGCGCCCGCAAACAATTCACGATGCGTACCGAGCGAAAACCACAGGCCGAGGGCGTACCCGATCAAAAGCAAAAACGAAAGCGCGAGGCTTAACTCTTGAGTCAATCCCGTTTTACCTAACGCCTCGTGCTCGGCCACGGCAGATGGAATCAGCAGCGCAACTGTGGCGAGAAAAAGCAAGCCGGCCTGAAATCGCGCGGCGACACGGTTGAACTCCTGAAGATGATACTTCAGACCGCCGAGCAGGAAGGATGCGCCCAACATAAACAAAGAATTTGTCACGATCGCGCCGGCGACGGATGCCTTCACCAATGTGTATTGCCCCGCCTGCAAAGCAGCGATGGCGATGACAAGCTCGGTTAAATTTCCTAGCGTTGCGTTAAGCAGACCGCCCACCGAATCGCCTGTCTTCGCCGCGACAGATTCCGTGGCATGACTTAACAGAACAGCCAACGGAAGAATCGCGAGCACCGATAAAATAAAATGTAGCGTATGCGCTTCGTGGTTGAGTTTCTCCGCTACCAGTGCAATGGGGACAAACACAAGCAGCCAGAGCAGTGGGTTTCGGCGGATCTCTCGAAGAAGCAGTTTCATGACAAGCCCCTGGTTTTCACAAAAGTTTCCTGATGCAATAGGACCAACGTCCCACAGATTGATTAACGCAACTGCTGCAACAAGGAAAGCATTCGACGCACTGTGAGACGGCACTTCGATCAGCCAAACTTATGCAAATCAAGATTATTGGAGCCGCAGATAGTGAAGTCACCGGATCATGCCATCGCGCCCAGACAAAGGATGCACGCATTCGGATGGACTGTGGTCGCGTTCCTTGAAGGCGCATTCGACCTTAGTCTAGCGTAGAGACTTTTGCAGTAACTGTACCCTATATTCAAATGCGACTT
>DASYDV010000062.1:0-43728 GCA_036499375.1 Candidatus Udaeobacter sp. | reverse complement strand
CCACCATCCAGCGCCTTTACTCCATGCTGCGCGGCGAAGAGATCGACCCCGAGATCGACGAGCGCTCCGGCTACGAGCTCGGCGACAACGTAGCACAGGCGTCCCGCCTGTGGGGCCAACGCGGCGTCTCGCCCGTTGCTTCTGGGTCTTTGTATTCCGCTCCTCTCCCCGTGACCTACAATCCCGCGATTCCGATCGAGACCTTCGACTTCATCATCACCGATGAATGCCACCGCTCCATCTACAATCTCTGGCGTCAGGTGCTCGAATACTTCGACGCCTATCTCATCGGCCTTACCGCCACGCCTTCGAAGCAAACGATCGGCTTCTTTAATAAGAACCTAGTCATGGAATACGGACACGAACACGCCGTCACCGACAACGTGAACGTCCCCTATGACGTCTACAAGATCGACACGGAGATCACGACCGCCGGCAGCCGCGTCGAGAAAGGCTTCTATGTCGATAAACGCGACCGCCTCACGCGCAAAGTCCGTTGGGAACAACTCGACGAAGACCTGGCTTATCAACCTAACGAGCTAGACCGCGCCGTCGTCGCGCCCGATCAAATCCGCACCGTCATTCGCGCCTTTCGCGATAAGCTTTTCACCGAAATCTTCCCCGGCCGCACCGTAGTTCCGAAAACGCTCATCTTCGCGAAGGACGACTCACACGCCGACGACATCGTGAAAATCGTGCGCGAAGAATTCGATAAAGGAAACGACTTCTGCCAAAAGATCACCTACCGCACCACGGGCGCTCCGCCCAAGGAATTGATTCAAAGATTCCGTAACAGCCCGCTTCCGCGTATTGCAGTCACCGTCGACATGATCGCTACCGGCACCGACATCAAACCGCTCGAAATCGTGATGTTCATGCGCTCGGTGAAATCGAGATCATTTTTCGAGCAGATGAAAGGCCGCGGCGTTCGCGTCATCTCCGACACCGACTTCCAGTCCGTCACGCCTGACGCGAAAACGAAAACGCACTTCGTCATCGTCGATGCCGTAGGCGTTTGCGAGCGCGACAAGACCGATTCGCGACCGCTGGAACAAAAACCAAGCGTGCCACTCGAGAAACTGATGGAACATATCGCCATCGGCGCGCGTGAGCCGGAACTTCTTTCGTCGTTAGCCGGCAGACTTATCCGCTTGGAGAAACGCATCGAACCCGACGTTCGCGCCGAAGTCGAAAAACTCTCCGGCGGTAAGACGCTCTCAAACATCGCGCGCGACCTTCTCGACGCGATCGATCCCGATGAGATCGAAGCTGAAGGTGGTAGGGCGCGACCGCCGGGCGCGCCGCTCGAACAGGCTGACCTGCAATCCGCGTCCGAGAAACTCGCGAAGGAAGCCGCTCAGGTAATCGCCACCAATCCCGATCTCCGAGACAAAATCCTCGCGATCCAGCGCGCTGCCGATCAAACCATCGACACCGTCTCGCAAGACAAACTCCTCTTTGCCGGCGCTGACGCGAAAACAACCGAAGCCGCACGCGATACGATCCGCTCCTTCCGCGACTACATCGAGCAACACAAAGCCGAGATCGAAGCGCTCCAGGTTCTCTACAGCCGTCCGTTCAAGAAACGACTAACCGAAGAATCGCTGCGCGAACTCGAAGCGAAGTTGAAACCCGAGTTCGGTCCGCAACCCGTTCCAAAACTTTGGAACGCCTTCGAAAAGAACTGTAGCCGCGGCTCTGTGAGCCGCGCCTCCCAAACACGCCGCTTCACCGATTTGGTGTCGCTCGTCCGCACTGCTATCGAACCGACAACTCCACTCGAACCATTCGAAGAACATGTCCGTCAGCGCTTCACTTCATGGCTCGAAGAGAAACACGCTGGCGGAATAACCTTCACTTCTGACCAGTTGGCCTGGCTCGAAAAGATGCGCGACTACATCAGCGCCAGCGGCAGCGTCGATCGCGAGCATCTCGAAGCTGATAATGTCCTTGGCCCCATTTATAAGGCATTCGGCGACAAACTTTGGTCGCTCATGGAAGAACTAAACCTCACTCTGGCTGCGTGAAGAAGAAGTCTCACCAGAATGCAATTGTGCAGACACCGTCTGCAGAATATGTCGGCTTGATCGGTGGCATCGCCGAGTTACTCGAAGCCGCGCGGCGCACGGCAGCGCGCACCGTCAATGCGCTGATGACCGCGACCTATTGGGAGATTGGCCGGCGCATCGTTGAGTTTGAGCAAGGCGGTGAAAAGCGGGCTGAATATGGTGAAGAGTTGTTGCAGCGGCTGGCTCGCGACTTGAGCGGCAGATTTGGCCGCGGTTTCTCACGGCAGAACCTCCAGCAGATGCGTCAGTTTTATCAGGCTTTTCCGCCCGAGCAAATTTGCCAGACAGTGTCTGGCAAATCATTTGCCCCGGCAATTCTCTCGACACCGTCAATAGAATTAGCGCGATCGGACAAAATCCAGACGGCGTCTGGAAAATCGTCGCGCAAAAAAAGCCAGACACTGTCTGGCGAATTGACGATTCGCGATATCGCCGCTCGTTTCCCACTGCCATGGTCGGCATATGTCCGGCTGCTCTCGGTCAAAAACGAACAAGCGCGAAAGTTTTACGGCGCCGAAGCGCTGCGCGGAGGCTGGAGCGTCCGCCAGCTTGATCGCCAGATTGCCTCGCAATTCTATGAGCGCACCGCCCTTTCGAAGAACAAAACGTCCATGCTGCAAAAAGGCGCAGCCCCGAAAGCGGCCGATGCCAGCTCCGTCGATGAAGAACTGCGCGATCCTTACATCCTCGAATTTCTGAATCTCAGAGACGAATACTCTGAGAACGACCTCGAGGAAGCCCTTCTGCGGCATCTCGAAAGCTTCCTGCTAGAGCTCGGTGGTGACTTCTGCTTTGTCGCACGCCAGCGACGTCTGCGGCTCGGCGGCGAATGGTACCGCGTCGATCTCCTTTTCTTTCACCGCAAACTGCGGTGTCTGGTCGTCATTGATCTGAAGGTCGGCAAGTTCACCCACGCCGACGCAGGCCAGATGCATCTTTACCTAAACTATGCGCGCGAGCACTGGACCCAGCCGGACGAGAACCCACCTGTTGGTCTGATTCTTTGCGCGGAAAAGGACGACGCCATTGCGAAATACGCATTGGAAGGGTTACCAAATAAGGTTCTCGCTCGCGAATATAAACTCGCTCTTCCCGACGAGAAACTCCTTGCCGCCGAGATCGAGAAGACGCGCGAGCGAATCGAAAAGGTAACTAGTCGGTGACAACGCAATAAACATGGACATGGACTTGAATTGGCAAGCAGTTACGGACAGTAAAGACGCTTATCGCCGTAAGCTCGCGGCGCTGCCTATCTCGGAGAAACTAAGTCTGCTCGATGCTATGCGAGAGCGAGCTCTCGCGATACACAGCGCGGCGATGGGCAAAACAGCGCGAGTTAGAGAACTGCGGCCTAGTTA
The DNA here is from genome assembly GCA_036499375.1 of Candidatus Udaeobacter sp. Lineage (GTDB taxonomy): Bacteria > Verrucomicrobiota > Verrucomicrobiia > Chthoniobacterales > UBA10450 > Udaeobacter. The sequence continues at coordinate 40,301 of DASYDV010000062.1, read as the reverse complement.
CGGGGCACAAGGAGCAAAGAAGTAATGAGCAGATCGCCGCGTCATGCACTAGCTACTATCGCCAGTCGCCACAACAGTGTTCCGAAACAAGCTGTTACTTCCGACGGAATGGCTTCGGGAACAATCGCTGATCTGGTCCAGGAAGACGGAATTTTCGTGGACGGCGACTGGGTTGAAACGAAAGACCAAGATCCACATGGCGACGTTCGGCTCATCCAACTGGCCGATGTAGGCGATGGCTTCTATAGGAACAAATCAATTAGATTCCTAACGAGCAAGAAAGCAAAGGAATTGAGCTGCACATTCCTGGAACCGGGCGATCTCCTTATTGCTCGTATGCCCGATCCGTTAGGCCGAGCCTGTATTTTCCCTGGGGATAGCAAGCGGAGCGTTACCGTAGTCGATGTCTGCGTCGTTAGGACAGGAAAAGGCGGAACAAATCACAGATGGCTTATGCATCGAGTCAATTCTGCCGAATTGCGTGCTGCAATTGCTGGGCTTCAGAGTGGCTCTACTCGCAAGCGTATCTCCCGCAGCAACCTTGCTCGGATCAGATTTTCTGTCCCGCCGCTCGACCAACAACAGCGAATCGTCGCAAAGATTGAGAAGCAGTTCACGCGATTGGATGCAGGGGTCGCGTCGCTGAAGCGGGTGCAGACCGCACTGAAACGCTACCGAGCCACCGTGCTCAAAGCCGCCTGCGAGGGCCGCCTCGTTGCCACCGAAGCTGAACTCGCCCGCAAAGAAAATCGCAAGTACGAAACCGGCGAACAACTCTTGCAACGCATCCTCAAAGAGCGTCGCGAGAAATGGAATGACAAACGCAAATACAAAGAGGCGCCGTCACCGAACACAGTTAATCTTCCAAAACTTCCAGAAGGATGGACCTGGGCACGTTTAGAACAGATCGGACTTGTTATTGGTGGATTAACGAAGAACCCAGCGCGAGCAAAGTTACCCAAGCAGCTTCCGTATCTTCGCGTCGCGAATGTCTACGCGAATGAACTTCGCCTCGATTCAATTGAAACGATCGGAGTAAAAGATTCCGAACTTAAGAAGCTCCTTTTAGAGCGCGGTGATCTTCTTGTTGTCGAGGGAAACGGAAGTAAGGATCAAATTGGGCGCTTAGCCGTTTGGGGCGGCATGATTGAGCCTTGCGTCCATCAAAATCATATTATTAAAGTGCGGCTAGTTGAGCCGACGATGGCGCAATGGATTTTGTCGTGGCTACTATCTACCGCCGGGCGTGATTACGTCGAGCTTGTGGCAAGCTCGACGTCAGGCCTCTACACTCTTAGCGTTGACAAGGTCGGTAACTTGCCGATCCCGATCGCGCCTCTCCAAGAACAAATGCGAATCGTCGACGAAGTGGAACGCAGGCTGAGTATCATCGAAGAGTTGACGACCGTGGCCGAGGCGAGTTTCGAACGCGCGACTCGGCTCCGTAACAGCATCCTGCAGGCGGCGTTTCGCGGCGATTGCGTAGGTCACTGAGTCTCATGAAATCCACGCTCGCAACACATCGACTCGAGGAGTTAACAAATTCGTATTCCGAAGAGCATCTGACGATAAACCGTGAGTATCAGCGTGGCGCTAGGTGGAATCTTCGACAGCAGCGCTCATTGATTGATTCAATTTTGCGAGGTTTCGTTCTGCCTATTTTCTACGTTCATGTCGTCAAGACACGGAATTTGTTTACTGATTCGGAAGCGGTGACTGCATCGTTGGTGGATGGCCAGCAGCGCCTAAATGCAATTACTGAATATATGCGTGGCCGTTTCGCGTTGACCGACCCCGTTTCCGCTACCGGACTAGCGATGGTGTACGACCGAGACCATCCACCGCGCTGGGCTGGCAAACGGTTCGATGAGCTTCTGCCGGAGGACAAAACCCGTTTCCTCGGCCATCCACTTCAAGTTGTCCGGATGGAAGAAGAGGCGCCGAATGAAGTTCGCGACTTGTTTATCCGTCTCCAATCGGGCACGCCGCTGAACGCGCAAGAAAAACGCGATGCATGGCCCGGCAACTTCACGGTTTTCGTAATTAAGCACGCCGGCAAAGACGGTCATCCGCAGTCGAACCCGCATCGGTTCTTCGACTTGGTCAAGAACGTAGGCGCGAAAGCAGCCGGTGGAGAAGAGGACATCTACATTGATAGACGATCCAACACCCGAAAATTCTTTGCCGGGCTGGCGATGACCTACTTGGTCCGTCACGAATCGGAGGTCGACTTCGTCGATCTCAAGGCCTCGAATATCGACGCGTTTTACCTCAACAAGGCCGCCATGCCTCTGGACGATCCTGCAGCCCTCAACCTTCTGCGGTTATTGAACGAGGCGTCGGCACTGCCCGATGTTCATCGTATCGCTGGGAACAAATTGAGGTATCAATGGGCGTTTCACTTCGCACTGCTGGTCGACTCAATGCTGGCGGGCGAATATGTCGATTCGAGTTGGCGACCAAAACTCGTCGATGCATTTGAACAATTTCGAGCGGAGTGCGCTAATGCAGCAAAAGCGTTCAAACAAGGTGACCGAACCAAACACTACACTGAGTTCGTCCAGCCACTTTCAGGTTCCGGTTCAGATACGGCGGAAACCATCCGGCGGCGACATCAGTTTCTCTTACAAGAGATCATCGCTGTCATGCAGCCGCGCCCACGCGATCCAGAACGGATCTATGGCCAGATCGAACGCGAGATAATGTGGTATCGGCAGTCCGGCCGATGTGCGCATCCTGAATGCTTGAAGCCGACTGCTTTGGTGGAAATGCACGCGCATCACATTCGCGAGCACTCGCAGGGTGGAACAACCACATTGGAGAATGGTGTGCTTGTGTGCCGCGCGTGCCATCAAAATCGACGCGACATGCAGTCTTTGGAAGAGCACTTTCGTAAGTCGATCACCTCTACGACCGACGGTGAGCTTTTCGAGCCCGATTCCGACGTCGGCGTGGAGTCAGCAGACCTGAAACTGCGCATCGAGATCAATTGGCCCGCTCTGGCGAAAGGCGATTCGTCTGAAGTCATTCATCGTCTAGTCGACACGGATGGAATTGTCACCTTCTGTCTTCGGCTCTTTGATGTTTTCGGAGACGAAGCGATTAACTGGATGAGTGATCGGCCAATCACTCGTTTCCCGATTTCAAAAATCCCAGAGGAATCGTTCAAAAATCCTGTAAGCGGAAAGCTCTACAGCTACCGAGAAATTGGAAAGACGGGATACTTTGTGTGCACGCATTCGTCGCAGCCGGAAAAAGTCAGGCGGCTACAAGCTTGGGTGTCTGGGCTGCCAGAGCCAATTGATGAAGCAATTACCGTGTCCTTGGAACCGTTAACGCGACCGTGATTGCCGACGCGCTTGTTTCGAAGCTTTGGAACTACTGCAATATCCTGCGGGATGATGGTCTTTCGTACGGTGATTATCTGGAACAGCTGACGTTTTTGCTCTTCCTCAAGATGGCGGACGAGCAGAGTCGGCCGCCATTCAACAAGAAGTCGCCGATTCCGGACAAGTATTCGTGGCCGGAGCTATTGAAGCGCGACGGCGATGAACTGGAGATTCATTACCGCCACACGCTCGAAGAACTCGGGAAAGAAGCGGGTCTGATCGGCGTGATCTTTCGGAAGGCGCAGAACAAAATCCAGGACCCAGCGAAACTACGGCGCCTGATCGCAGACCTGATCGACAAGGAAGAATGGTCGTCGCTCGATACCGACGTGAAAGGCGACGCTTACGAAGGGCTTCTGCAAAAGAACGCCGAGGACGTGAAAGGCGGAGCGGGCCAGTACTTCACTCCCCGTCCGCTCATCCGCGCGATCGTCGATGTGATGCAGCCGCAGCCCTCCGAAGGCGGACTGCCATTTACAATCTGCGATCCAGCTTGCGGCACCGGAGGTTTCCTTCTCATCGCACACGACTACGTGCGCAATCACAACAAGCTTGATAAGAAACAGCTCACATTTCTTAACACGGAACAGCTACGCGGCGTCGAGCTGGTCGATAGCGTCGCGCGACTGTGCTGCATGAACCTCGTGCTTCATGGCATCGGTTCAGACGCCACACACGTGCCGGTGATGGTGAAGGACGCACTCGCTGGCAAACACGGCGAATACGAGATGGTGCTGACCAATCCGCCATTCGGAAAAAAGAGCAGCGTCACCATCGTCAACGAAGCGGGCGACGAAGAGAAACAATCGCTCGTCGTGCATCGCGACGACTTCTGGGCCAGCACGAGTAACAAACAGCTCAACTTCCTCCAGCACGTCTTCACCATCCTGAAGCAGCACGGCCGTGCCGCGATCGTTGTTCCCGACAACGTCCTTTTCGAAGGCGGCGCCGGAGAAACGGTCCGCCGTGAACTCCTCAAGCAAGCCGACGTGCACACCTTGCTCCGTTTGCCGACCGGTATCTTCTACGCGCAAGGCGTTAAGGCGAACGTCCTCTTCTTCGATCGCAAACCCGCCGCCGAGAAACCCTGGACACAGAAGCTCTGGATCTACGATCTGCGCACCAATAAGCATTTCACGCTCAAAGAAAATCCCCTCAAGCGCAGCGACCTCGACGACTTCGTCGCCTGCTACAATCCGAACAATCGCCACGAGCGAAAAGAATCTGAACGCTTCAAGAGTTTCTGCTACGAAGAGCTAACCAAGCGCGATAAACTCAACCTCGACATTTTCTGGCTCAAGGACGAAAGCCTCGAAGACAGCGCCAATCTTCCCGATCCCGACGTTATCGCGCAGGAAATCGTCGAAGACCTTCAAGCCGCACTTGCCCAATTCGCCCAAATTGCGGCCGACTTGAAAAAGTAATTCGCCCTTCATTTTTGTCATAGCGAGTTCGCGTTGAGCGAAAAGACTTGTCTGCGCCAATCAGATTCGCTACAAGAGTTGGTCCACGTGGCTAAGCGCAAGATCCATATTGGGGGAAAAGAAGTACTCGTCGGATTAGCCTATGCTGTTGGGGTTTACCTATTCGAACGATATCAGCTGCGCGAGCATCCTGACGTCAAAGCGACTGCCCTTCATTTGGCTGAGCCGATCGCTGTTCCTCTCATCGTTGCAGTTCTCGCGGGTGTAAGTTTGTCAGCGGCGTGGGCAGCCTTTAAGCGCCTCGGTCACGCGGCCTGGTTTCTCATCAAATGGATGACAATATCCGGGGTGTTAATCGCATTGTTTGTGATTATCGCGAAGGGCAGCTTAGTGGCGGCGGTCGTTCTTGCATTTATCGGCGCGAACATCATCGTGGCGATCGCGTCCGTTGCTGTATTAGCAAAAGGAGTCGGCGACTTTGATCCAACGACGACGCCGGACCCTGAGAAGCCGTGGGAAACGGAGACTTACGGAATCCCCGGAATAGACCCGAAGCAACTACCTCCCGGTGGATTTGGGGAGGTACCTCCCTCCGATGACCCCTCCCGAAATCCGTCGTAAAATTCGGGATCAGATCTAAAGTTTTAAGATTCTATCTCGGCAGCTCCAGCTGCGCTCGAGCGCTTTCGTCAACTAGCAATATCTTGGAAAGAGCATGAAGTTGCGAAGAGAACCTAATAACCAACCCTCCTCTCATGGAACTTCTTAACGAGGACCGGCGAAGAGAACTGATCGCGCAGTCCGAGTCGGGGATGGGATATCAGGATGTTTCGATCGAACTGCGAAATGGCGAAACACGTTATGGGACCGCATTCAACGCTGAGTTTCTGCTTTATTCGGGAGAACCACCTCACGCTCTGGAGAAGATTAGCGAACCGGGCCAGCGCTCGCTCATGCTGGAGCGAAAGGAGGTCGGCCTGGGTGAAGAGATTCTTTCGCTGAAAGTGTTGGAGAGTGAAGCCGATGTTTCCACTCGAGTCCGGGAAAGCAGCTCATCAACGAAAGGCTCATCGGGGGCAGGTGACGCGCCAGAAGAAGAGTTACAAGAAGAGGAAAAATTTGAACGCTTCTCTGCTTACGCGAACGACCGTCGCGTGACCGCGACCGGCGCGCTCGTGCCAGGCACGTACGCGACAACTGAAGCGGACGCAAAGCATGTCAAAACAGGGAGAGATGCCGTGAAACGATATGCGCTTCCAAATCCTAAACCGGCAGTTTACGTGTTCACGATCGATCCTCCGCTCAGAACAAAACTCAAGCGCGGCGTCGCTCAGCCCGCCTATGGACAACCAGGAGGCGGCGTGGAAGTTATTTTTGTGAACGGGTCGCCTGATAAGACTGTGACGGGCCCCGCGCAAATTCCAACATGACCATTCGCTTGCCAGAAAAATGGACGCGGTTTCTTGTCCGCCAGCCGGAAACTGGGATGGGGTATCAGCGCGTTGATGTGCGCCTTGCGAACAACCGGGAAATCAAGGACGCGGTTGTTTTCAACGCTGAGGAGATCGAATTGCCCGACGACTGCGCACAGAGCGAGATCGAAGATATCCAGCTGCACCGCTAATTCAGCCCGACATCAGCATTGAAATTCGCTCGTTGCCCGCGCTCGCTCACTGCTTCCCTCGCAGCTTTACCTTCTATGTCGCTCATCCCGCTCGCTCCATTCTCTCTGTCAACCGAACTAGACGCGCCTCCGCCTTCGCCAACCAGCCTTCGCGCAAAGCTACGACGAAATCCATCGCCCACCACTCACCGCTGCGAGCAAGCTTTGGGTAAACTGAGTAGGCGGGCTGAATAAGGCGGCTGGCACAGCCGGCGCTACAGCAAACTTTCAGGCCACATGTAGTGCCGCGGCACTGCTGGTTTCATGTATCGTAAGCCGCTTATGATGCACATCTCCTGCCGCGACCCCCGGCATATTTTTGATCTTTCATCCAGATAAGCTGGTTGACTAACCAGCGCTTCAGAGTTCGATTTTTTCGGCGTTCGCTCTTACAAAACGCGATGATGCGAGCCGTTATAGGAACGAGATTGTCTTTTCGGTGCTCGTTGATCCACACTGCAGTCGAACATCGCGGCTATGCGTCACTCCATCAACGGAGAGAATAACTTGTGCTGGACCTTCGAAATCATCAGCTTCGTCCAGCAAGAGAAAATCAGGGCCGAGTTGCGAAACCTGCAATTTCGAGCCATCGCGCACGACATGCATTTTTACTTCTGCTGAATGGCCGGTGTGATTCTTTGTCATGGATGAGGACCTAAATAGTCTCCCTCAGCGATATGCGCTCAGACGCAATATCAAACTAGGCGAGCGGTTGGGTTTTGGCATCCATGGTATTGTCTTCGCTGCCGAAGACAACACAAAACCAGGATTTTTCGCGGTAAAGTTTCACCGTGAGCAGCGCCCGTTCGAGCTTGAGTGCCGCGTCTATCACCGTCTGCGTGAAGAGCAAACTACGCGAATTCTCGGCTTCAATGTGCCTCAGTTACTGAGCATCGATGAGGAATTCCGCGCGATAGAGATGACGATTGTCCGCCCGCCATTTCTTCTCGACTTTGCAGACGCTCATCTGGATGAAGCTCCTGACTTCAGCGAAGATGTTCTTCGACAGTGGGAGGAAGAGAAAGCGGAAATTTTCGGTGACAGATGGCCAGAGGTTACTCGCATTCTCGCAGCGCTAGAGACGTTCGACGTTTATCTGCTCGATATTAATCCACGAAATATTTCCTTTCCCGAAGAAACTCGATGAATCGAAGTTTTGCGGTCGCCGCGGCGACCGCCGCTGCAGCCAGAATCGCAGGCGACACGCCTGCCGCTACACAACTCCATTGCGTTGATCCGCGGGGATCACGAGACGGGTGGGAATTCGGGGTCGGATCTAACTTTTGGCATTTGATCTTCTGTGACGTGAACCGTTGGCAGTTGACTCGTTACATCGCAGGCTTGCTGCGGGGCCGCCACGGTGAGTAAACTTTCGGAAGCTCGAGACGAACTAGTAAAACACGAAACATGAAGCTCACCAGTTGGTTCGCCGTTTGCGTTACGGGGACGATTTTTGCGATCATTCTGTCGACAGCGCGTGCCGAGGAACCGACCGCTTCACCGGCTCCATCGGTCAGCGATACGGAAGCGGACACCACAAAAAAAGTCGATTTCCCGTCGCCTGATGGAAAATTTTCCTTCCTGATCGGTCACGATGAAGACCAACAAACGATCGATCTCATCAACAAGAAGACGGAGAAGGTTCTTCAACACATCGCTGATGACGATATGGGCTCGGTGAGTTATGGCGTTCTTTGGGCGCCGGATTCGAAACGGTTCGCGCTCATGACCAGAGCGGGTCATCCAAACCAGGACGTGAGGGTTTATTTTCTCAAAGGCGATAAGTTCCGGGAGATCAAGATCCCGGAATTGACGGCGGAGATTCCGGCGAAGATCAGGGCAGGCAAAGAACATCCACATGTGGCGAACAATAACTGGCAACAGGCGGAGAAGTGGAACAGAGATGGTTCGCTGCTTTTAACCATCGATAACGTGATCGATGGCGCCGGCCATACCGCCAGCGCGACGCGCACAGTTCTGCTCGGGTTCGATAAATCGGGCAAAGCGAAGATCCTCAAATCGACGGTTAAATACGAGTCGAGGAACGACGAGGACTGATGGGGAGAAGCGCAACGCTGACAGCGGAGGCTGAAGAAAACGCTCAACTCCGATAAATCGCGAGCAGGCGCTCAACGCCCAACCCCGTAAAAGGGAAACGGGGCAGGCTGTCCAACGCCCAACGCTCAGCGTTCCTGCGAATAATGATCGTCAGGGGCGCGGGGTAGTGTTGTACGATCCGCACGTTATCCAGGCCCAGGTCCCAGATCCAGAAGGGATAAAAGTAACCTGGTGTGCCGAGTTGCAGGCCAACTGTTTCAACATCTCGCATCAGCGCCTGCCAATCGGCGTCGGTGCCAGGTCGTCCGTTGCCGCGCGTTACAACCCAGCCCAGAGGAATAACCGGCGAAGCCGCATCGATGCGGAAAGAGTAAGTCTGCCAGCCCGGAGGAAAGTGTGAAATATCTGTGCCGATGTAATAGGCGGCCACGCCTCTGCTGAAGTCGCCCGTGCCGAGGGTCGTGGCGATATCGAGCGTCACGTTGCGATTGGGAACTTCGCTACCGCTATAGATGTTGAGGTCGAAGCTCATTGCTTTGATGTGCCGCTTTGCATAGTTGCCAAGAAAATGAGTAGGCGCTGTGTCCAACGGCACATACCAGGTCGGGATTGCGGCATCGACTTGCTGCCGTAGATAAGCGCCCGGGTTGCCGCCATTCGGCTCGATCACTGGCTCTGTAGAAGTCGTCAGGCGCCAGTCGCCGTCGTTAGTGCCAGTCTCGAAGGTTTCGATAAAGCCGGCATGCAGCGATGGGATGGCGAAACATAATAGGAGTGAAAGCAAAATGAGTTGTCGTCTGCAAGAGAATTGGTTCATCGGATAACAGTGTAACGATTGTTTAACCGATGTTCAATCCGGTCCGGGGTGCCCGCCAATGACTGGCATTTTGTTTTGGTAACAGTCTCGTTACTATTTTTGCATTGCGACCGCAATAAATCAGGCCCTGGTTGGTTTATTCTGGGAAATTCAACAAGGGTTCAGTAACGGAGATAAAACTAAAAAAGCAATTTATGAAAAATCGAAACATAAAGCCTGAGACTGCCGGTCAATCGGTCGCAGATTTCATCATCCCCCCAATCGCCCGACACCATTTTAGATTGCTCATGCTGGTGCAGGTTTGTCTTGCGCTTTTTGCGGCAGTGCCCGCCACAGTCAGCGGTTTTCAGCCGTTCCCAGACAACGTCACCGCCGAGGGCGACGCGGCATTTTCCGTCGAGGGGAGATGGATTCCTACCGGCAGCCTCAACAGCGCACGCGCTATCCACACGGCGACATTGTTACCCAACGGGCTGGTCCTGGTCGCAGGAGGTCTTAATACCCGTAGCGTCGAATCTCAAAGCGCCGAACTGTACGATCCGGCGACCCGAACGTGGGCGGTGACTGGCAGCCTCAACGACGGACGCTTTTATTACCCGGCGACGTTGCTGCCTAATGGTAAGGTGCTTGTGGAAGGGGGCGACAGTTTAGCGGGCGAGCGCGCGAGCGCCGAACTCTACGATCCGGCAACCGGGACCTGGACTCGCACCGGCAGCCTCCACATCGCACGCCAGTTGCATTCGGCGACGTTGCTGCAGGATGGGAGGGTGCTCGTGGCCGGGGGGTTCTCAAACGGCTTTATTATTAACAGCGTGGAGTTGTACGATCCGGCGGCGGGAACCTGGACCGTCGGTAACGGTCTAAACATCGCGCGTTTTACTCACACGGCGAACTTGCTGCGCAACGGCAAGGTGCTTGTGGCGGGGGGCTTTGGTGGCAGCGGCACTTTGGCTAGCTCGGAACTGTTTGATCCGGCGACCGGAACCTGGTCAGCCACCGGCGATCTTAACACCCCGCGCGTGACTCACGCCGCAGCGATGCTGCGCAATGGCAAAGTAATGGTTACAGGGGGAATTAACACCACCGAAACCATCGCGAGCGCGGAACTGTATGATCCAACGAGGGGAACATGGACGACCACCGGCAGTCTCCACGACGCGCGCTATGCGCACACGGAGACGTTGCTCCCCAACGGCATGGTGCTTGTCGCTGGAGGACTTGATTCAAACGGCACGTCCTCGAGCGCGGAACTGTATGATCCGGCGAGCAGAACCTGGACGCCAACCGACAATTTGAATACCGCGCGCTATCAGCACACGGCAACGTTGCTACCAAACGGCTTGGTTGTTGTTGCGGGAGGACACGACACCAGTTTCACGGTTTCCCGCAGCGCGGAACTGTTCAAACTCCGGTCGGCGGGGCCAACTCGGTGACCGCGGCTTCGCTTTTGTGGCCGGTAGATAGGGCTCGGATCGTTGGTTGTTACGGTTGCGTCCGGAAGGCTCTCAAACTTTGATTTCCAAGTAAGGAGCTCACGATTACTGCGCCCGGCTGCATCGTTATGCGCTGCCAAACCCTGCACCCGCAATCCCCGGTGAGAACAAAACTCAAGCGCGGCGTCGCTCAGCCCGCTGAGGCTGAAGAAAACGCTCAACTTCGATAAATCGCGAGCAGGCGCCCAACCCCGTAAAAGGGGAACGGGGCAGGCTACCCAACGCCCAACATTCCTGCGAATGATAATCGGGTTTCGCTGAGTTTGGATTGACGCCTATCGGAGAAGGCGCTCAAATTGCGTAGTGAGAACGAATCGTACTATGCTGATGGCACTGGCGCTGTTGTTAATAGCAACCGCTGCAAGCTTTGCTTCCAATCCCCTCATGGGCACTTGGAAGCTCAACGAAGGCAAATCGAAGTTCGCCCCCGGCGCAACCAAAAATACCACGGTCACCTACGCCCCAGCCAAAGGTGACATGATAAAATGCACAACGGATGGGGTGGACAAGGATGGTAAGCCCATCCACTGGACTTGGGTCGGAAAATTCGATGACAAGCCATACCAACTTAAAGGGAGCCCATCCTTCGACATGCTGACCTACAAGCCAGTGAATGACCGCACTAATAAAACGACGGCCTTCAAAGCCGGCAAGGTGGTGATGACAGGCACGATAACTGTGGCGAAGGACGGTAAGACGCGCGTAGTGAGGCTGACGGGGACAGATGCGAACGGACAGAAGTTCACTGACATGACTTACTACGACAAGCAGCACTAGGGCGCGAGTGTCCCAGATGCCGTCGCGTCCACGGCGCACTGTTCAGCTCGGGTTCGATAAACCGGGCAAAGCGAAGATCCTCAAATCGACGGCGGAATACGAGTCGAGGAACGACGAGTGATCGGGAGAGCTGACAGCGGAGGCTGAAGAAAACGCCAACTCCGATAAATCGCGAGCAGGCGTCCATCGCTCAACGCTCAACGCTCAATTACCCAACGGAGGTGCAAGAAGGGGGTCAGAGCCAAGTATCGATCACGGCGACAGAGCGCCGTGGCTACAGCGTTGCGCAGGCGACACGCCCGCCGCTAGAGCCAGCTGTTGGTTCGTGCATCGTAGCCTCCTTCGCCGTGCAACCTCGGCTACGGGCGTGCCAAGAGCCGCTTACGACACGTGTAGTGTTTTGTTTACGGCGGGTTCGAAAACCGCCATCATCGAAGCCGCAGCTAGATGAAACCCATCCGTTGGACACCGCACGTACGGAAGAAAATGGCGAGCCGCGAGGTGAGCGAGGACGAAGTCGAGCAAACCATTCGCCAACCGGCCGCGGTTGTCGAAGGCGGCCCGCCGCGCCGCGTTTTCATGCGCCGTTATTTTGATGAAGTTCTTCAAACGGAGATGTTGTTGCGCGTGGTGGTAGAAGAAACAGAAGCGGAGATCGCGCTGGTCACACTTTACAAAACGTCGAAGTTCCAGAAATATGAAGGAGGATAATGAAAGCCGAATATGATAAACAAACAGATACGCTCACCATCACCCTCCGGGACGTGCGCGTAAAGGAGAGCGATGAGGTTCGCCCCGGTGTTATCGCTGATTTTGGCTACGATGGCGGGGTGGTCGGCTTTGAAATTCTGGACGCTTCAAAAGTAGTGGAGCAAACGAGGGAAATGCAGTTCGAGGTGGCGGGTTGATTTATTGGTAAGCGACCGAAAGGCTAGCCCGTCGCGGGAACTCACCGGATTGCTGACCAACCTGAGTGAAAATCGGGCAGGAAGTTGCCGCGGCCTTCGATTTTCAAGGTTAGTCGTCCGGCCACGATAAAAAGAAGGGCGACGATGAATTGAGCCCAGCCGGGAAATTTGATAGCCGCGACTTTTCGTAGCAGCCACGCGGTCCCAGGCCACGCCGACAAACCTGAGAACAAAGCGAACCAACCATTAGTCGGGGGCCATGGTCCCAATGTGATTATGAGTCCCAGACCGCCGATTCCGGCGACGATTGCCCATAACCAACCAGCGATCAAGCCGAGGACGCGAATGAGTTGACGAATAACACCGGGCGAGGCCATTGAAGCCATTGTATATGATTAAGATGACGTATCAGAGCGGTTTGGATGCGTCGGAAAACGGAAAAACCGAAAGCTGAATCATGCTCGAATCGTATGGCACTGCGATCCGGACGCACAGAAGCGCGTTCCTGTGCGTTTTGCTCTGTTTGATCCTGGTTTCGTTCTTCGGAATCCTGACCATCAGCGCGTCGATGTTTCCGCATGGCTACGACTGGCGTTACCGAGTGATCTCCAACCTGCTTTCGCCGCGCGATAATCCGCAGCATTACCGGATCGCCGCGATTGGTCTGGCGGTGACTGGATTGCTGATGATTCCATTTGCGGTCCATTTGAATCGCAGCTTCCGGGTGACGTCTATATGGGCTGCGAGGATCGCGAGCGGCGCGTTGCTTTTGGGAATCGTCGCGCTGATTGCCGATTGTTTTGTGGTACCGCAGCACGTCCACGCGACGCTGGGTATCCGGCGGTTCCACGAATTTCTAGCGCGATCGTCGGCGGGATTGATCGCGCTCAGCATGCTGGTGAGCTGCTGGTGCGCGTGGAAAGCACGCAACCGGCCATTGTTTTGGATCTGGGCCAGCATGACGGTGTTGCCACTCGCGGGCGTAATTTGCAGCGAAGCGTTGTTGTTACTCTCGCGATTCGTTCCGAAACTTTCACACCCGATTCGGCACGCATTTCGGCATTCGGTTTTCTGGCACCTCGGTTTTTGGGAATGGACCGGCGCCGTCGCGGTCTTTGTTTTTTTGTGCGCAGCGACGTTCCTGTTACATGGCGCGGCTGTTCGCAACGTCTGACCGAATTCGGCAAGCACCACTTGAGGAATGACAGCAGCCGTCGCGTAGTGGGTAGACAGCAGAATTAAGAATAGAAAAGAACGCATCGGCGAGGCGCCGTTGGTCCGAGCCGGACTGGCGTTACATGCGAGGGCGCCCTCCGCGGCGGCCAGGCAATGCGCTCCCCAGACGCGACTTGATCTCGACGGTCATGCCACGGGGGTGCTATGAGCGTCCTGTCACATCATTGTGGGCGGCGCATGAAAACGTATTTGATTAAGTTTTCGGATCGCGACGAGGGATCGTTCGGCGAGACTGAGATCGCGCAGATGTTTGCGGATCGGCGTGTCGATCGGAACACGCCTTGTAAACCTGCCGACGGCGGCGACTGGAAAACAATCGATGATTATCTGCCGATGCTGAAATACGGGACGCAACTGCCGCCGCCGAATCCCATTGCAGCTTCCGCCTTTGCCAAGGCTACGGCGGACAAGTCGCCAACGGCCGCTACAACTGCTCCTCTTCCGCCGCCGTTGCCGTCGCAACGGGTGTCGGTGGTGGATTTCGATATTCCGTTTGGGTCGGTTCTAAAGATCATGTTCAAATGGATGGCCGCGGCAGTCGTAGTCTTTTGCTGCTTCCTGCCGGTCATTTTTGTTCTTTGGCTAATTGTGGCGGCGATATTCGCCGCGCTATTCAGCGGCGTGATGTCGAGTTTTCATCATCCGTGATCTAGGTTTGACCGGGAATGTTTTGCGGCTGACACAGCCGCCACTACAACGGGAATCGCAGGCGACCGAAGTTTGACCACGGATTGCACGGTTCCCGCCTCAGAGGCGGGACGGATGCTGGATCGGAGAGCTGCCAAACGCGAAGTTGTCTTGTCGAGCACGGCGACAGAGCGCCGTGGCTACAGCGGGAATTGCAGGCGATACGCCTGCCGCTACAGGGCCTGCTTGAATGACGGCTTATTTTTCGCAAAGTAAGGCTGGTCATAAACGGACAGAGCATGTGGGAACAAGATTATGAATAGCGGCCCAACACTCAGCATCGGTTCGACTGGTCACGACGTGCGAAGACTTCAACGTATCTTTGTCATGACCAAGGTGCTCGCGCCCGGCAATATCACCGGCACTTTTGATCCGACAACAGAACAGGCGGTCAAAGACTTCCAACAAGGCGCAGGCTTGACGGTGGATGGCGTCGTCGGGCCGATGACGTGGCAGGCGCTCCCGGCCGATCCGAATACGCCGCTGTTATCCCGTGGTGCGTCGGGCGGCGTTGTGACCGCGTTACAAAAAGGTCTCAAGAAATATTCAACTACTGCGACTGATCCGGGCGCTGTGGATGGTGATTTCGGGCCGCAGACCGAAGCCGCTGTCAAAGCGTACCAACAGGATCGGGGTGTCCACGTGGATGGAATCGTCGGTGACCAGACGTGGTGGGTGCCCGCGGGCGCCGCGGGGGCTACGCTCGCCTCGTTGTCGGAACTTACGACGGTGTGATTTGCGTCGGGGCCGAAACCGCAGCGGCCGACACACGCGTGGGCCGCAGACTTATGGCCTAACGACGACGGCGCATCCGCCTTCGCACGACGCGCAGGTTGTAGCCGGCATAAGCCTGCCCTGAGCGACGTCGAAGGGGCTGTGTCGAGGCGATTTGGTGCAAAAGCCTCGTCGTCGAGCACGGCGACAGAGCGCCCCGCACACGGGCGGGCAAGCTGTGGCTACATGAGAATTGCAGGCGACAGGCCTGCCTCTGCAGTTGTTTAGCTCATGCATCGTAGCCTCCTTCGCCATGCAGTCGCGGGGCTACGGCGTGCCAAGAGCGGCTTATCTCCTGGGGGGCAGAAGATCGATTTTGCACTTGCGGACGGCCTCCGGTAAAACATAGTATTACGCCATGACGAAGACGATTAGCAAGGTCGGCAATTCTCAAGGCATCATCTTCGATGCGGCATTAATGGACCTGGCCCGGGTGAAGGTGGGTGATCAGTTGGACGTAACAATCGTGCCGGATAGCGGCGCAATCGTGCTGATGCCGATCCGCAAAGGGCCGACGCCAAAAGAAGTGAGCGCCACGATCAAAAAAACGATCAAAGACTATCGCAAAACCTTGAAAAAACTCGCGTGAAGCCGACACCGGATGATTGTTTTCATCTTACCGTCGAGATCGTCCGGGAGATTCACGCCGAAGCGATAAGGAATTTCGGCGGGCTCGATGGGATTCGCGATGAAGCTTTACTAGCATCGGCGGTTTTTGCTCCGCAATCGAGCTTCGGCGGAAAGTCTCCCTACATCGATCTTATTGATGTTGCGGCGGCTTATCTTTTTTATCTTTGCCGAAATCACCCATTTCTAGACGGAAATAAACGCACCGCCATGACGGCGGCAGTCGTGTTCCTGCGATTGAACGGAATCGAACCAGCCCGTGATAGCGAGCGGTGGGAGAAGCTGATGCTGGATGTCGCAGCGAGTAAAATTGATCGGGAAGAAACAACGGCTCGTTTGCGGAAGTTGTTAAAGCGGTAAACCAAGAGTCGCCATAGTTGAGAGTTGATCGTCGAGTGCTGGCTCGCATTACGTGCTTAGATGAGATAGCAGACGATGCGCCTGCCATTATGGCTTTGCGGCTGACGCAGCCGCCACTACAACTGTTCCGCGGTGAGCACGAGACGTTTAACCGGTTGGCCCGTGACGAGTCCATCCACAATCTCGGGAACGTCCGCGACCGTAACGCGCCCGTAAAAGAAGTGATCGGGTTCGACTAAAACCGTCACGCCGGTCGCGCATTGATCAAGACAGCTCGATGTGCAGACGCGCGCCTCGAGCTTGGCGAATCCGCGCGCGGCAACTTCCGCTTTCAACGCTTTATACACTTCTTCCGAATCCCTGGCCGCGCAGCATCCTTTTGGATTGTCCTCGGCCCGAAGATTGATGCAGACAAAGAGATAATGCTTGCGTTGCAGAGAGATGAGAATCGAATACGTCGAGCCGGAGGTCAAAGCCCAAAGGTAGGGCGCGATCGCCGAGCGCGCCAAACGGAGGTCAGGGACGACAAGAATCGCTAATTGTGTTTCGGCGATAACGGACGATACTGTATTGCTCGGCTGCGATTCTCCGAAACGCGATAGGGTCCCACTCCGGTTCGGAATTCAACTCCGTCAGCCGGATTGTCAGTGTGGTCTAAATTATGAAAGCAAACCTAGTCAGTGCCGCCGCCGAAGTTATTACTAATCCGAAAATCCTGGTGAACATGGTGTCCCAACGCGTTCGACAACTTAGTCTCGGTCATCGACCGATGGTGGAATTTATTCCCGGGCTCGGTCACGCCGATGTCGCGCTCTCAGAGATCGCTGCCGGGAAATTGGGCTTTGAATTGCTTCTGAATCAGAACGGGAAAGTCGTAGCGACGCAGGTGGTGGAGTTTCCCGCAGTCGTTGTCGCGAAGCCGAAGAAGAAAGCGGCCTGACAAGACTTAAGTTTACGCCGCGGCGATTGACCGATCTGCCTGACGGGCCGTGAGGCGCCGGGCGTTACGCGCCTGATTTTTCCTGCGTTCCGCCGGGATGCTTTTTGGAATTTGGAGCTTAGCCGGTAGATTCCCGGCGTGAAGCCGTCGTTCACCGGAATCATCCTGGAAGAACTGGCGAATTTTCTAGAAAAACGCGGCGCGGCTTCCTATCGCGCCAAGCAGATCACAGACTGGATCTACAAAAAACGCGTCGCCTCCTTCGACGCGATGACGGATTTGCCTAACGAGTTGCGCGCTGAGCTCGCAGCGGAATTTGATACACCGAAGACGGAAGTCGTCCGCGTCCTTGGCTCGAAAGACACGACGCAGAAATTTCTTTTCCGCTTGCGCGACCAAAACCTGATCGAGTCGGTCCTTATTCCAGCATCGCCAGCACTTTATGGCCAGCCCTCTGATCGCCGGACAATTTGCGTCTCAAGCCAGGTCGGCTGCGCTTACGGCTGCAAATTTTGCGCCAGCGGATTGGAAGGCTGGACGCGCAATCTCGATGCCGCCGAGATTGTGCAACAGCTCATTGCCGTCGAAGAGAAAAGCGGAGAAAAAATCGATAATGTTGTCTTCATGGGCATGGGCGAGCCGCTCGCTAACCTGAAAAATCTTCTGCGCGCGATTCGTATTATCAATGCGCCATGGGGTCTCGGCATCGGCGCCCGCCACATCACCGTTTCGACCAGCGGACTCGCGCCGCAAATTCGCGAGCTGGCCAATGAGTCCACGCAGTTTTGTCTCGCCCTTTCACTACATGGCGCAACCGACGAAGTGCGCAGCCGGATCATGCCGGTTAACCGCAAATATCCGCTCAAGGTCTTACTCGAAGCGTGCGATTACTATGTCGCGAAAAAGCGAAGGATGATGTTCGAGTACATCCTTATCGCCGGCGTGAACGACACCGACGAGCAGGCCCGCGAGCTAGCCAGGATCGCGCGCCGACTTTCGGCGAAGATCAATCTCATTCCATACAACACCGTCGAAGGCCTGGAGTGGTCACGCCCCCCGCGCGCGCGGCAGGAAGGATTTCAATCCATCCTGCGGAAGCAAGGTGTGGTCGCAACATTGCGCCGCGAGAAAGGCCACGACATCGCGGCTGCGTGCGGTCAGTTACGTCTACAGACGAAGCAACGGAGCTGAGGGACGGCGCTTATGCCAACCAAAAAGCCGCAGGATTCATGGAATCATGCGGCTTTTATTGGTGATATCCGGTCGCGGCGTCAATCGACAACGATGTGATCAACCATACGCTGATCGCCTACGTTTGCGTAGTAAACGCGCACACGGGTGCCGGGTTTGATCGCGGTTCGGATTACTTCGCCGTTTTTGTTCACAATGTGACCAGGCCCATTGAGAACGTAACTGCCCGGAGTATTGGAACGATCCTGCAGAACAACGAGAGTTTTGACCGGCTGATACTTGGCAGCCGACCCTTCCTCTGTCGTCATTTTGATGACCTCTCCAGTTACCGTTATCGGTTCCGTTGTAGTTGCTGCTTGTCTTTCACCCGTCGAACGGGGTTGGGCAAACGCCATCGGCGCAATGAGTGCGCCGCAGGCGAGAATAACAATAGTCTTCCTAATCATATTCGCCTCCTCTGTTGATGTTTATTGCTACGATCATTAGACACTCTTTTTGAATTCACTGTTGAACGCGGAGCAGGCTTCCAGACAACAGTATGGTAACAAACCTGTTACAAAGCCCCGATCTACGGCGCGGCACGCACCAGATCACTCATGAATTGTGGGCGGCTTATGACGGATGCTGAGTGCCGGGACCGCTGTCGGCGACAAAACGACTTTCCGCGTCATAAGTCAGGCGGTAAACAGAACCAGCGGACGCCGTGTTTCAAAAGGCGTGCGCGAGATATTATGCTGAAGATCGCGACTGGTCAGTTACCAGGAGGAGGCTCAGGGGCGGCGTAGGTGTTTCTTTCCTTTGTGCCATTCCAAATCCTTAAATGAACGACGCAACACAGTCGAGATAATTTCCATAAGGAAAACGGCTTCGACACCCAATCGTGGCGAATACAGACATCCTCGTCGTCGAAATTGCGTTGCATCTAATCTAAGAAGTAGTTCTCGCTAGAATTCCGCGGATGTAGTTGAATCGTATTCAGATGCCAAAGAAAGATTCAGATGTTCACGCTATTTCCCGGTTGTTGGTACTGGTGGATGAATCGAACGTCGGCAGTTCTGTGCGGACTGCGGGACGCGGGCTCGATTGGTTGAAGCTTCGCGATTTTCTTGCGGGGCCAAACACTGGACGCGATCTCATCGAAATGGTGGTCTATGCTGGATTGCCGCCAGCCATTCCCGCCTGGCAAGACGAACGGGACAAGAAAAACAAGTTCGTCCATTGGCTGCGCTCTAACGGGTTCATGGTCGTAACCAAAGACGGAGCACCCGCCGAAGAAGGTCATTACAAGGCGAACGTGGACGTGATGATGGCGATCGACGCGCTCGAGCTGTCCATCGAGATACGGCCGGATGTGGTGATTCTTGTAACTGGCGACGCCGATTTCGCTTATCTCGCCATCAAACTGCGCCGACACGGGATCCGGGTGGAAGTTGCGTCAGTCGCCGCGAATCTCGGGAACCTATTGAGATCAGCCGCGAACCACGTGATCGATCTGGGCCCGCTCTTTCGAACGTTTGAGATGATGAAAGTTCCGGATTCTCCCGCGCAGGTGTCGCCTCGAACGCAGCAGCAACAACAGCGCAGTCGCAGGCCTCGGTTTCGCTCCGTTGCTCCGGCGCGACAAGCGGGCGAAGGTTGAAGCTTATGGGACACAACCGAGGCAGAGACAACGTCAGGAAACGCGCAACACGCCGGAAAAAGACTGAGCGCCTCGCGCTCGCGAAGCAGCCATCGCGCGGGACTCCGGCTCGCCAGGGACAAAAGAAGGCTGAGAACACGCGCGAACGGGAGCCGCGCGGTTAGACGGCAACGCAGCTAGGGTAGCTGACGCAAGCGGGGTAACCCGAGTGATCAAATAACGAGCTGCGATCTCAATTTCTCTCTCTCACTAGCGACAAGTCTTGCCCGTGGCCGTCGAAATTGCGCGCAGACTGAGTTTGGCTATCAGACAGAAATGCTCCGTAAGACCACGCCGGAACGCCTGAGTTTTTTCTCCGACGCAATATTCGCGGTTCTGATCACGGTCCTCGTTTTGGGATTGCACCCACCGGAACATCCTACATTCAAAGCATTCCTGGAGCTTTGGCCGACATGGCTGAGCTATGCGGTCAGTTATTTGTTCATCGCAATCGTCTGGGCCAATCACCATTACTTGCTGCGCTACGCGACTGAAGCCACGCCGCGCCTCATGTGGTTCAATTTCGCTCATCTTTTTTCAGCCTCACTGCTCCCGCTGTCGACGGCCTGGATGGCGGTGAGCAGGCTTTCGCCTCAGCCGGTAGCATTCTATGCAGCCGTGTTTTTCTTCGTCAACGTGACCTACATCTTGTTGATTTGGGAACTGATCGAGCGCCGGGCTGATGTCCCTGAAAAGGTCCGCCGGAACATGCGATACCGTGCGATCGCGACTCTGTGCCTCTTCGGAATCGCGTCAATCGTGGCCTTGAAATATCCGTTCGTAGGTTTGGGAATTTGTTGTTGCTGCCTGATCCTCTATCTGAGACCGGATGCGCCGCGTGCGAATTGAGAATTTGGCAGCCAAGAGCGCGTCTGACGCATGCATCGTGAACGGCTTACAATGGTTAATGGTCGATCCGCACGGCCTTCCCAGCGATCGGAGTGAGCGAGTGAAGACGCGGTGCTAAGCTCTCCCAATTCGACCGCTACTTATGCCTGCTATTTCGCTCAAGATCGTTGGTGCTATCGCGCTTACGTGCCTAGAGCAGAAAAGCCGCCGAGGCATTCCTGCGCCCGGCGGCTTTGGTCGATCGTTTAGCTTGCCAGTCCGAGGGAATCGAGCGTCGGCTCATCGATTGCCGCCGTCGTGGTGAGCCCCTGGTCCGCCTGATAAGCGGTTAGCGCCTCGCGAGTCAACGGGCCGAGCAATCCATCCACCTCACCCCTGTAATAGCCCATTTGCTGTAGCAAGGCTTGCACGTCGGCGATCACCTGGTCCGGTGGCACAGCACGTTGACCGACATAGATCGGTCCATCGTAAGCATAATACTGAGCCGAAGGACTGTAACCCCACGCCGGATACCAGTAGCCGTTGTTGAAGAAATAGTAACCGCCACCGATCAGTTCCACACGGGGGTAATGCGATCGATACCAGCCCTGATCGTGCCATTCCGGATGGTATGAGCGGAATACTTCATATTGGTGACCCTGCCAGCGATCGCTTCCTTGAATTCGATAATTCTGGTTGAAGGTAACCGCCGGAACTTGCTGCGGCTTTGGCTGTGCACGGAAGCTCGCGTGCTGCGATTTGACCTGCTGCACTTGCTGCGGATCGGGCTTCTTCGCTTTGGCCCCCGTATTAGCCTGCACGTTTTGCTGGCCGGCTGCTGAAGTTCCACCGGCTTCGGTCGCGGGCTGCTTCACACCTTGACCTTGCTTGCGCTCCTGGACCTGCTCTTTCCCGCGGTGCGTTGGCATTCCCGCCGCCTGACCGGAAACATCCGTTCCCGTCGCAGATTCCTGGTGAGTCCGATTCTTTCGGCCTTTGCCAGCACCGGGTTCATTCGCCGTTTCACCGGTCGATTTAGTCGGGACGTTTGTGCCTGTGGCATTCGCAGGTTCGTGGCCCGCATGAGTTTTTTGGCGCCTGTCCACGTTAGGCTGATTCGTGGTTGCGCGTTCATTCGTTGCTCCGCGTTCCTTCATCGCACCGGTCTGCCTCGACGGCCTCTGTTGAGGCTTCGCCACGTTCGTGCCGGGTTGTGCTTGAGTCGCGTGCGTTTTTTCCGGGGCGCGCTTGCCCTTTGATGGTGACTGCTGTTCGACTGGTTGTTGTGCCAATGCGGCTCCAGCTAACGCCAGCGAACAACCTATTAATAAACTAGTAAGTTTTTTCATAATAATAGTGGTTAGTCGTTGTATCTGCGCAATCTATTCAGGCCCTCTTGGAAGTTCCTAGCCACCAAAGGCTAATGCCTTTAGACGGCAGTGACCACGTAACCACAATTCGTCTAATCACTGAAATTTGGTTCCCTTCGCGCGTGCGAATTCGCAATCCCCGACGGCAAGTAATTAATCAGGAAACTAGGAAAGGAATGTAGGCAACTCACCGCATCATGGTGAACCCGACGGCGCTGAGATCTGTTGCCAGCGTCTTTGTCTGCTCGGGAGTGAGTTCGACCAAGGGCGGCCGCACTCTTTCCCATTCCGGGTCGTTCCGGTAAATCGCAATCGCCCGTTTTAAAGCAGCGATCATGGAGGGAAACTTTCTGCTACTGAACACTTCGCGCACGACGTCGAGGTCCATCTGCAGAGTTTCCAGTTCCGCAGGTGTGGAGGCGCTTGTGCCAAGCGCCTTCCTATTGCTTCGGCGTTTGACACAAACGCCGCTACACTTCTGATAAAGTTCATAAATAGCGGCCGGGTTAACGTTGGCGGTCGCGGAAATCGTACCGACGCCGCCGTTCTGCATATTGGCGAGAAGAAAGGATTCGCTGCCGACGAATACTTCGAAACCGGACTTGGAGAACGCGTCGAGAAACGTCCTGGTGTTATTCCAATCGCCCGAGCTGTCTTTCATCCCGGCGATTGTATTCGGATAAGCCGCGAGAAGGCGCTCGACCAATTCCGTAGTGATGCCAACCACCGCGACCGGCGGAATGTGATAGAGATAAATTTTCAGTCGCGCATCACCGATCCGCTGCACAACTTCGCTGAAATATCGGTAGAGACCTTCTTGATCGACATTCTTGTAATAGAAAGGCGGCAACATCAGCACGCCTGCGCAGCCGTGTCCGACGGCCTGTTTGGTGAGCTTGATCGTTTCCATGATCGAGCAGCAACCGGTTCCTGGCATCATGCGCGACGGATCGATCCCGGCTGCGACCACGCCGTCGAGCAGATTTAACCGCTCTTCTAACGACAGCGAGTTCGCTTCGCTGTTGGTGCCGAATACCGCGAGCCCGCAGTTTTGTGAAAGCAACCACTCACAATGCGCGATGAACCTTTGGCTATCAGGCGCGAGATCGGCCTTGAACGGCGTAACAACCGGCGCCAGCACGCCGCGAATACGCATGCTTTGAGTCATGGTTTCTTCGCTAAATCGTACATGGTAACGCGGTAATTCGTAACTCGGAAGAGGAAGCCGTCGTCGCGTAATCTCTTTTCTTCGGAAAAAGTTTCTGCTAGTTTCGGCGCCTTCAATATCGTCTCCGGAGGAACTCGTGCGCGAGAAGATCGGTTCGACGAAACATCCAATGACCTCACTGCTCACCAAATGAAGAACGATAACCGGGTAAAGAATTGGCACCAGTTATTGGCGGCATTGTACGATATTCCTAAAACGCACCATCAACGGCATCGCTCGAATTTTGTTTACCGAGGCGTTGCCAATAAGGAGTGGGGTTTGGAGACAAGTTTGAAGCGATTGGGGCCTTCCTACCTGGACGTCGAGCGACCATTGATCCGGAACTTCGCCAAATATGCGCAGCCAGGGGAGATTCCGTCCAGCGCTCTATGGTTCCGGCTTGCCGTCGCTCAGCATCATGGTCTCCCGACTCGCTTGATGGACTGGACCGTATCTCCACGAGTGGCAGCGCACTTCGCGACTTTCGAGGAAGAACACTATGATGAAGACGGCGCGATCTGGGCGGTAGATGTTGTCAAAGCAATAGATTATTTGCCAGCTGAGTTCCGGGCGACGCTTAAGGCGGAATCCGCTTTTCTGTTTTCAATTGAGATGCTTGATCGCCTGGTGTCGTCGCTACCCGACTTCGACGCATTGTCGGAAAATGGAGAATTTGTGCTCTTCTTTGAGCCACCCTCTCTCGATGCGCGTATAATCAACCAAGGCGCCATCATGTCGGTAATGCCCGGCGCTCATCTTGATTTACGAACCTTTCTTACGCGGAGGGCATCTGCCAATCTTTACCATCGGATCGTTATCCCCAAAGCATTGAAGTGGGAGATACGGGACAAACTGGACCAGGACAACGTGACCGAACGGATGTTGTTTCCTGGCTTGGATGGGTTGAGTCGATGGTTGAAACGTTATTATGGTCCCGGGCCAACTGTGAAGCCCTCTGCGCACAAAAGTTTGCCGTCCGCCGGACGCGGTCTGCCTTAGCATGAGAGGCGGTTATCCCTCTCCGGTTTTGCCGGAAGCGATCTCGCCAAAATTGTCAGCTACTACAGATCCTTCCAATAATGGACAATTCGGGGGAACAATCAGCCGAATCGCCCCCGGTACTGCCTCATATCGCACGGTTGAAAAGCGTACCGGCTCGCCATCGAGGTTGACCGGAATGGTTTCTTTGGGATAGACCTCAACCCAGGGAGTTTGCCAGTAGGAAATGTACTCGCCGTCTGGTGAAAGCTCTTGCAACTCTCGCGCGGCCGTGAGTAACGTCATCGCAGGGATCTGACGAACCACAAGCACGTCGAGCAAGCCGTCATCAATGCGCGCACGCGGAGCGACCTGGATGCCACCGCCCGTCTGACGGCCATTACCGACGATCGCCACCGGCCCGCTGCCACTGATTTCGCGATCCGGCAAGATGAGCCTACCGTGATAATGATGAACGTTCATCGCCAGAATCGCACCCATCACCGCGTACGCGGCAGGGCCAAGCAGACGTTTGAGTTCAGGCGGAGTGGTCGCTGTCACCTCGGCGCCGAAGCCAGCGCTGGCTGCGTTCAGGAACCAGTGCTCATTCGCTTTACCGACATCGATGGGTAGCGCCTGCCCTTTCATACAGAGTGCCAGCGCCTCCTCCGGAATGCGCGGAATACCGCACCCTGTAGCGAAGTCATTCGCGGTTCCCAGTGGGACTACGCCCAAAGCAGGCCGCGCTGCCTCTGGAAGATCCATCAAGCCGTGAACCACCTCGTTAAGAGTACCGTCTCCACCGGCAGCAATCAGCACATCCGCTTTACTTGCTTCCGCCGCAAACCGCTTTGCGTCTCCTTTTTCCCGAGTCACGCGGATCTTGATGCTGTTGCCGTCTGCCCGTTGCTGCGCAATTGCATCCCGGAGCGCGCGATTGCCTGCCACTTTGCCGTTGAGAATCAGCTGAACCTTTTTCTTTCTCGCCTTGCTAGCCATTTCGCAGTCCGAATTGTTGATCTCTATTTTGCAAACGGCCGGGTTGGTTTTTCTTACTAAACGCCCGATCGAAGTCGGCTCTAAAGAAAGCCGCCGCTAATATTGCCGCTCTTGCCCAGACCCGGAAGGAAATTGTCGGACCCTGGTGCGCAGCTGGCGAGTTATGCGCTCAAAAGTACGCCGTTTATCGTGTCGCGTTATAAATTTTGCAGCAGCTGCGTGAGATCGCAGCGGAAGCTGGTTTCGGAGCTGTTATAGCCAGTGTGCGTCAAGCGGACGTGACCGGCGCGGTCGATCACCACCAGCGTGGGAAATCCGCTCAAGCCGAGCGCAT
Organism: Candidatus Udaeobacter sp.; assembly: GCA_036499375.1. GTDB lineage: Bacteria > Verrucomicrobiota > Verrucomicrobiia > Chthoniobacterales > UBA10450 > Udaeobacter. The sequence goes on along the minus strand of DASYDV010000062.1, from coordinate 14,563 downwards.
GCATCGTTTTCTGTTCGGGATCGAACGCGATTGGCAGTGAAAGATGACGGCGCTGCGCAAACGCTCGCACCCGCTCGGGTGTGTCGCCGCCTTTGTTCGTGCCGACAAGCACGAATTCAATTTCACGATTGTTCTGTAAATCGGCGCGAACACGCTCCAACTCGGGCAGCTCAGCGATGCATGGAGAACACCATGTTGCAAAAAAATCGAGAACGAGAATTTTGCCGACGGTAGCGCCAGTCGGCACGGGACCCCGAGTAATCGGTTCCAAGGTGAACTGGGGAGCCTGGGCGTTACTCACGTGCGCCAACGCTAGCCGCATCTGCACCGGAATGTAGAAAACACAGTACCACGTTGACACGGCGATTAGTACTATCGCGCCAGCAATTCTGATCAGTCTACCGAGTCGGTTCCGGAACAGCAGCAATGCGACAATCGCGACCCACAAGACGATGGTCGGCCAGAGAAGCGGTATTTGCGGCAGGATAAAAAATGCAAACAAGAACATCAACGGGAAAAGAAGAAGAACGCCGGCGATCCAATCCTCCCGCACTCTTGCACCAGGCAGAAATGCAGGGACAGCAAGCAGCAACGCGCCGCTAAGGTAAAGGAGACGAAGGTCGTCTGAAACAACTAGCGCGATGCCAAATACGGCTGCGGCGACAATGATGCCGACCACGAATGCGAGAAACCGGACTTTCCAGCTCGCGCGATGTGCCCGCGTTGAATCCATACGCTTCCCCTTTCCTGATTCGATGCGACTGCAGCCGGATCTGGATTCAGAAAAGAGAGGTTGTTGCGGGTTGCTTCATCGCGGAACAGAGTGGCGGCTGATGCGGTCGGTCCGAAATACAATCGTAATTGGGTTCGCGATTCTGTTGGCGGTCGGGCAGCCGCAGGCGCGCGCCGGAGAGTTCGATTCGATTTTGCGCTGGCGGAACATTGGCCCTTATCGCGGCGGGCGGACGCGCGCGATCTGCGGTGTGCCGTCGCAGCCGAGTGTTTTCTACATGGCGCCGGTGAATGGCGGCGTATTCAAATCCATTGATTACGGCCGGACGTGGCAGCCGATCTTTGACGATCAACCCACGGCGTCAGTCGGCGCGCTGGCGGTTTCAATTTCAGATCCGAACATTGTTTACCTTGGCAGCGGCGAAGGATTGCATCGGCCCGATCTTTCGGTCGGCGACGGCGTTTATAAATCGACTGATGCCGGTAAAACCTGGACGCATCTCGGATTGCGCGATGGTCAGCAGATCGCGCAGCTGGCTGTCGATCCAAAAAATCCGGAGCGCATCTTTGTCGCAGTTGCCGGCCACCCGTACGGGCCTAACGAAGAGCGCGGCATTTATCGATCGCTCGATGGCGGCAAGAGTTTCGAAAAAGTTCTTCATCGCGATGAGAACATCGGCGCGAGCGATGTGCAGATTGATCCGAGCAATCCACAGGTTGTTTACGCGGCGCTTTGGGAATCGCGTGAAGGACCGTGGGAAAACGGAGTATTCAACGGCGACGGCGGCGGCATTTTCAAATCCACCGACGGCGGCAAGACGTGGCGGCAATTAAGCAAAGGTCTGCCGGGCAACATCGTACAGGCGAACATCGCGATCGCGCCGAGCGCGCCGAAAACATTGTTTGCCGCGGTGCGGACAAAAACGATCGCGAAACTTTATCGTTCAGACGATGGCGGCGAGACGTGGAAAGGGACGACGGATGATCCGCGGCCCGGTCTTGGAATCGGCGGCGGCGATCTGCCGGTGGTGCGGTTCGATCCGAAAAACCCCCGGATCGTTTACTCGACCAGCGTGGTCTGTTGGAAATCTACTGACGGCGGCAAAACCTGGGACGGCTGGCGCGGCGCACCCGGCGGCGACGATTATCAAAATATTTGGATCAATCCGAATAATCCCGACATCATTCTGCTGGGCTCGGACCAGGGCGCGATCGTCACTGTGAATGGCGGGAAAAGCTGGAGCTCGTGGTATAACCAGTCGACCGCGCAGTTGTACCATGTCAGCGCGGACACCTCGTTTCCGTACCGGCTTTACAGCGGCCAACAGGAGAGCGGTTCGGTCGGAATCAAAAGCCGGGGCGATGAAGGCGAAATCACGTTTCGCGACTGGCGGCCGGTTGCAGCAGAGGAATACGGTTACGTCGTCGCCGATCCGCTCGATCCAGACATCATCATCGGCGGCAAGCTGACGCGTTACGATCGTCGCACCGGTCAGGCGCAAAACATTCTTCCGGTGCCGGTGCAAACGGAAGACTTCCGGATGTTACGGACCGAGCCTGTTGTGTTTTCGTCGCTCGATCCGCATTTGCTTTTTTTCGCGGGGAATACGCTCTGGCAAACACGCGATCGTGGCGATCACTGGGAAAAGATCAGCCCGGATTTGTCGCGACCAAATTACGAGCTGCCGGCGAGCATTGGAAAATATAAGGAGGACGCAACAAAACAGGCGCATCGGCGCGGCGTGATTTACACCGTTGCGCCGTCACCGCTCGAGGCGAATCGGATCTGGTGCGGAACAGACGATGGTTTGATTCATCTTACGACTGACGGCGGAAAAACCTGGACCAACGTGACGCCGCCGAACGTCTCCTCGTGGCAGAAGATTTCTCTGATTGAAGCCGGCCATTTCGACGCGAACACCGCGTATGCGGCGGTTAATACAATGCGAATCGACGATCTGCTGCCGCACATTTTTGCCACGCACGATGGCGGCAAAACGTGGACGGAGATTGTGAACGGAATACCGGCCGCCCAAATTGTAAACGCAGTTCGCGAAGATCCGGAACGGAAAGGGCTGCTGTTCGCCGGAACCGAAAGAGGCGTTTACGTTTCGTTCGATGACGGGGCGAACTGGGAATCGTTGCGATTGAATCTACCAGCGAGTTCTGTGCGTGATCTCATTGTTAAGAACGACGACCTCGTCGTGGCGACGCATGGTCGCGGTTTTTGGATCCTCGACAACATCACGCCGCTGCGGCAATTCCCATCTGTAGCCGGGGGCGTTGACCCCGGTTCCAAGTCAAGCACAGCCGCGGTCAGCGCCCGCGGCTACAGCGAGACTCTGCTGCTTAAACCGCAGACTGCGTTGCGCGTTCGCGCGAACCTGAACACTGACACGCCATTGCCGCCGGACGAACCGGCTGGCCAAAATCCGCCAGACGGCGCGATGATCGATTATTTCCTTTCGAAAGATGCCAGTGGTCCGGTGACGATTGAGATCAAAGACGCTAAAGGCCAGCTAGTCAGAAAATATTCGAGCGCTGATGCACCGATACAGGCCAATCCGAAGCGGCTCAGAATTCCGAGCTACTGGATTCGGCCGCCACAATCGGTTTCCACGAAAGCAGGCCTGCACCGGTTTCTGTGGGACATGCATTACACACCGATCGCGGGTGTAAAACCCGAGTTTCCAATTTCTGCGACGTATCGCAACACGGCGCCGGCGGCGACATCACCATGGGCCGCGCCGGGTGATTACACACTCACGGTCACGATTGACGGCAAAACCTTTACCCGGCCGTTGACGGTCGTGATGGATCCGCGCGTTAAGGCGTCAGCCGCCGATCTTCAGGAACAATTCGATCTCTCATGGCGCTTGTACCAGCTGCGGCTTACGCTCGCGCCGATCGGTAAGAAATTCGACGACATCGCCGAGCAGTTAACGAAACTCAAAGCCCGAGCCGCAGAGCGGCCCGACGTCACGCAAAAACTGGAAGCCTTTGGTCAAACGCTCACGAAGTTCGGGCCGCCGCATCTACACCAGGGCGCGCCGCCGTCGCTTTTCGTTCTGGAATCGACGATTCGCCTGTTCGACGACATCCAAAGGGCAGACGCTGCGCCGACAGCTGCGGTCAAAGCCGCGGTAGCGGATCTTGAGACAAAGGTCGGGCCAACGATCGACGCGTGGCACAAATTAATCGCATCCGATCTTCCCGCGTTGAATCAGCAACTCAAGGAGTCGGGATTTCCGGAAATCGAACCGGGAGTTGAGCAAGGGAGCCGGTGAAGCAGCAACGCGATAGTAGGGACATCGCGCCATAGTGGCCGGACGCCGGAGCGCGGCGCCCCGCCATTGGCTGCGATCAGTGCCAGCGATGATGATTCCCGCGCCAATACGCGTGTCGGCCGTAATATCGGTTGCCGCCGTAGTATCGGTGGCCGCCATAGAATCGCGGCCCGTAAAAGCCAAAACCCGGCGCAATGGCGAAGCTAAACACCGGCGGACGAAAGTAAAAGACCGGACGCGGCGGCGGCGGCGGTGGCGGCGCGTAATTGTAAGTTTGCGCGGGTGCGCGATAAGGCTCAATCATCTCGGTGCCGGCATTCGAGTGCAGTGCAGATCCGAACGCGAATGCGAACACCGCCATTGCTGTGACGATCATTTGTTTCCCCATAGTAGATATCCCTCTTGTTGTTGGCCGATTTAACCCAACAATGATTGCGAAGTTGCCGAGATTTGGAGACGGCTGAAGTAAAAAGGAAGAAGGAGAAAATTTAACGGGGCAGTGACGGCGCGCAGCGTCGTGGCTACAACGAAAGATCCGCTGTTGGAGACCGCCGTTACGGATCCTACTTTTTGTCGAACAGCTTGAGGTACGATTCGTAACCTCTGTCTTTCATCTGGTCGACCGGAACGAAATGGAAGGCTGCAGAATAAACCACGTAGCGCTGTCCAGTAGGCGATTGCGGATCTGGAAAGACATGGCCAAGGCGGGCATTACTTCGCTTGGCGCGCACCTGAGTGCGTTGCATCTCATTTGTATTGTCGGGGACTTCGACGAGGGCATCTTTCGAGATAGGTTTCGTGAACGTGGGCAGGCCGACGTGGCCGTCGAACTTGTCGACCGAAGTGAAAAGCGGTTCGAGGGTAATAACATCGACGTAGATGCCGACCTTCTCGTTGTTCCAGAATTGATTCTGAAAAGGTGTTTCTGCGCCGTTTCCCCGCACGACGTTATATTCCTCGGCCTTTAACCGGCTTTTCAAAACGGTGTCGCTGGGGACGGGCCGGTTCGGATCGAAAGTTGTGGTCTCCTTTTTTTCTTTCTGCGCCAGGAAGAAGAAGTAGACCCCGACGACGAGGAGCAGGACTGCGATTCCAGCCCCAACGTATGTGCTGATCGCCGATCGTTCTTCGCTTGTGATTCTTCCCCCAGGCATCGGATAACGAGAAGGTTATTGAATCGGCGATTGATGGCGTCCGTCAAGACGGAATCTGATTCAGCTCAATTTTCCCATCGCAGATCGGTTGAAACTCAATTTCGGCAGTCAGAGACCCCCGCTATAGCGAGCAGCCCGGAAACGCGCCACGACAAAGGCATTGTCGGCAAGAATTGTGTATGATTGGCAAACGCCTGCGGCATTGAACATCCATGGCCCAAAAATATTTCCAGCAACAGGGATCGGGAAACCAATCAGATTGGAACCTGGCATTCGAACACGGTTACGAGGACGGATTCAACAAAGCGCATCCGGGCCGGTAAAGGAAAGCCCAAACATCGAACATCGAAGTCGAATCTCGAACATCGGCGGCCTTATCCAATCACAGAGGACACGGAGAACATGGAGTGAAGTAACTTAGGCTCTAGCCTGACGCGTCGTGCAGGCTTCCGAGCCTGCTCATTGAGGACCAGGGAGGATGCCTACTCGACGAGACAGGCAGGATGCCTGTGTTACGTTCGCTGAATGAAGCTATCGGAGAAGTTTGAGGAAGCGCTGATTTATGCGACGCGGGCGCATGGCGATCAGACGCGGAAGAAGACGGGAATTCCGTACATCGCGCATATCCTCGGCGTCACTGCCATCGCGCTGGAGTACGGTGCGAATGAAACCGAAGCGATCGGTGCGCTTCTTCACGATACGGTCGAAGATTGCGGTGGCGCGGAACGATTGCGCGATAGCCGGGAAAAATTTGGCGATGACGTCGCCGGAATCGTTGACGGTTGCACCGATACGTACGAGACGCCAAAGCCGCCGTGGCTGGAACGAAAACGCGCGTACATCGAGCATCTCAAAGACTCCGATTCTTCGACGCGGCTGGTGTCGGCGTCAGACAAGTTGCATAATACGCGCGCGATCCTGGCTGAGCTGCGCAGGCACGGTCTCGAAGTGTTCGAGCGGTTCAGTGGAAAAAAAAACGGCACCGTCTGGTACTACCGAACTCTTGTGACCGCATTTGGTCAGCATGGCGATCATGCCGATCTCATTGATGAACTCGATCGCGTGGTCAGTGAGATTGAGAAATTCGTACGAGAACACTAATCGCCCGATTTCTCACTACTTGTTGATGGCGTGATTCCTCCCGGCCTTAAAATTATCTACACGCTTTTCGTCTGTGCGTTGGTCCCAATCTATTGGCGACAGTACGGCCCGGCCAATTTCCTATGGTTTTCGGATATCGCGTTGCTCGCGCTTGTGCCCGCGCTCTGGCTGGAGAACGCGCTGCTCGTCAGCATAATGGCCATCTCAGTGGTATTCTTTGAAGCACTTTGGAATATCGATTTCTTTTTCCGGCTTGCGACCGGCAAGTCGTTGATCGGGTTGAGCGCTTACATGTTCGATCCAAAGGTCCCGTTGTTCATTCGGGCGCTATCATGTTTCCACATTATCCTGCCGGTTTTGCTTCTCTGGCTGCTTCACCGTCTTGGCTACGATCAGCGCGCTTTTCCATGGCAGACAATGGTCGCGGTGGTCGTGTTGCCTCTCTCTTATCTGGGGAGCAATCCGCAGGAAAATGTGAATTGGGTGTATGGGTTCGGCCAAAATCCGCAAAAGATTCTGCCCCCACCGTTGTTTGTAATTCTTTTAATGTTGCTATTCCCGCTCGTTGTTTATCTGCCGACGCATCTTGTTTTCACCAGAATTTTTCGAGCAGCAGGCTCGTAAAGACGATAACGGCGGAGGCTACATCGCTCGTGGATATAAGTTCTTCTTTACTACCGCAGCCAGGCCGCAGGCTTGTAATCTGTGCTCGATCTTTGTCATCTGTGGCTAAAACGCAGTTTTATGAACCCGCCGCCTTTACCGATTCGGAAACGCTTTCCATGGATTTTGTATTGGATTGTTCTCGCGCTGATCGTTCTTTTCGCGTTTGCGCCGATAGGGTCCGTGGTCTTGTGCAGTGCCATCGCCAATGCCTATGGGTGCAAGGTGGATGAGGGCTCGGTGCATCCTGCCTCATCAATGGGCATGATTATGGCCACCTTCTTTACACGCTCGGTGTGATGGGGTGGTTGATGCTCCTTACTATTCCCGCGGGTCTGTTCGCATTCGTGATTTGGCTGATTGTTCTAATCCTGCATCAGGCAAGCTGGCGGAAGCGATTCGCTGCCGGTTTCGCGTGAAACTAAACGCTACCAGCACAACGAATGCACCGACACACAGCCAACCGAACCAATCGCCGGCTCGCGTGTAAAACGTTTTCTCGCGCGCCACGTTTATTTTTCCACTGATCGACACGAACCGACCTGGCACCGTGGCCGATTCTGCAATGACGCGACCGCGGTTATCGCTCAGAGTGAGAAGCCCGTTGCGCGCCGAACGAGCGAGCGCGAATCCGTTCTCGGCCGCGCGCAGGATGGCCATGCGCGAGTGCAGCCAACGATCGAGATTGAAATCCCAGGCAGGCACGAGCAGCAGGTCCGCGCCTTCCTTTGCGTATTTGCGACTGAGCTGGGGAAAATCCATGTCCTTGCAAATTTGCAATCCCCAACGCCCGGACGGCTGGTCGAGAAGCACTTGTTTATCGCCAGCTTTTTCGGGTTCGACGCCAGGCACGAGATGATGCTTGTCGTAGTTCGCCTCCAATTTTCCGTTGGGCGAATAAAAGCGGGAAGAATTAAAGGCGCCGGACGGCGTTTTTCGAACAAGGCCAACATCAATCGCAGTGTGCGCAGCCAGCGCAGCTGAAGAAAAGAGTGCGTCCACCTTTTCGAGGTTGTTCTCACTCACTCGTCCGATTTTTTCCGGGAGAACAACGACCTGCGCGCCAGCGGGGGTAACGCGGCGGACTTCGTCAGCATACTCACGGAACAATTCCAAAGCTTGTTCTTCGGAGCCGAGATAAACGCTCATCGGAACGTCTTTCGCGACGAGTGTCACTGCGACAGATTGAGAAGAATTCGATTGCAATCGCCATTTGCCAAAAACAAATACGGCGCAAATGACGAAGCCGATAGTGACGGCGAGCAAGCGGCGCTGCCCGGGGTTTCCTACACCGCTCAACAAAGCTGCTACAGCGCTCGCAAACAGAAACACGATGAAGCTGATTCCCCAAAGACCGGTGATCGAAGCGATCTGGATCACGGGGAGGCAATCCATTTGTGTATAGGCGAGATTCCCCCATGTGCTGTGAGGCGACGCAATAGCGGTGAGATATTCGTATGCCACCGAGTAACTGGGGAAAGCAAGCGCGGCCATGAAAAGCGATCCGCGCCGGAGAAAACCGCGCGTGAAAAGAACGCCGAAGCCGAAAACGACGGCGGGAACTACGAAGTAAAGCACCGCGATTTGCGCTGGCAGTTCGATGGCATGCGTGACGTAGTTCCATTGATTCGTCTCGCCGATAAGCCACGCCACCGAACCGAGGAAGAAAACGGCGCCGCCGCGAAGTTGTGGCGCAATTGCGAGCACCGGAATCGGCGCCAACCAAAGCATCCACCAAATCGGATGGAGCCCAGTGCCAAGATACGCGCATGCCGCAGCTACAAGACCAGCCACAGCAACGAGGAATTGTCTATGTGATCGCATCCAAATCCGCGCAAAAGATTCTAACGCCGACCAGAAATCCTCGTCCCTACCGGTTTTCGGTGCGACTATAGATTACTCTGCCGCCAGTGATTGTGGTCTCGACTTTCACGTTGCGAATGGCTTCCGGTTTTAGGTCAAAGATGTTGTCGCCCACTATCACCATGTCGGCGAGTTTGCCGGGTGTAATCGAACCTTTCTCGTGTTCCTGAAATTCGGCGAATGCCGCGCCCATTGTGTACGCTTCGATCGCTTCGGGCAGCGTGATTTTTTCTTCCGGAAACCAGCCGCCGGGATGTTTGCCGTCCAGCGTGGCGCGTGTGACGGCGGCGTAAAGTCCCAAAATCGGATCGAGGGGGGCGACAGGCCAATCGGTTCCGAATGCGAGTGCGACGCCGTGATCAAGAAAACTGCGCCAAGCGTAGCTGTAGCGCGCGCGATCGTGACCGAGGCGTGCTTGCGCCCAGCGGCCATCGTCGATTGCGTGGTAGGGCTGCATCGAAGCAATCACGTGGAGCTTCGCGAAGCGCTCGAAATCTTTTTGCGCCATGTGCTGCGCATGCTCGATGGCGAAACGCTGGTCATGATAGCCGTGTTCCTTTTCGATATCGGCGAAAATATCGAGAATCATCGAGATCGCGCGATCGCCGATGGCATGAACGCGTATTTGTAATCCCGCGGCGTCAGCCTGCATTAATCGGTCGCGCATGGCGCCGGGCGGATGCATTTCGTCGCTCAATAGTCCGCGGTTGCCGGGATCATCGGCAAACGGCTCGAACATGTAAGCGGTTCGCGAGCCTAACGAGCCGTCGGCATAGCCTTTGACTCCGCCGAGTCGCAGATAACTCGAGCCCCACGCGTGACGAATGCCGACCTTGGCCTGATCGCGCCAGTCCGTTTCCATCGGCACTGCGTAGATACGTGCGGTGAGCTCGCCTCTTTCCGCGAGCTCGGAATACGCGGCGACATCTGCAAACTCCGGGTTCATGTGCTGCACGCTTGTCACACCGAGCGACGCTGCATGTTTCATTGCCGCGCGAGCAGAACGAAGCCGTTGTTCGTTCGTCATCGGTGGAATGGCTTTGTAGATCAGTGGCATTGCTGCGTCCTTGAAAACACCAGTGGGATTTCCGCTTGCGTCGCGGACGATGACTCCGCCGGTAACATCCGGCGTCTTAGCGTCAATGCCCGCCATCTTCATTGCTGCCGAGTTCGCAAGCGCTTCATGACCGTCGTAGCGCTCGACGAAAATTGGAGTGTCCCCCGTCACTGGGTCTACCAGCTCTTTGGTCGGAAGCTCTGGCTTGGACCATTTGGTTTCATCCCATCGACCGCCTAAAATCCATTCGCCTTTTGGCGTCTTTTTCACCTGGGCCGCGATGCGTCTTGCGAACTCCTCCGGGGTTGCGGCATCAGTAAGCTGAACTTGATCGAGCTGTGCACCGCCCTGGATGAAATGCACGTGCGCGTCGTTAAATCCCGGCAGCAACAGTTTGCCGCCAGCATCGATCACTTTGGTTTGCGGCCCGCGCCATAAATCAATGTCCGCGCGGGAGCCGGCGGCCACAATGCGATCTCCAATCACGGCGACTGCTTCGGCTTTTGGCTGCTGTTTATCTACCGTGTAAACGGAAGCGTTGGTTACAATCAATGTTGCCGAAGGTTTCGACTGCGCGTTCGCATCCAGAGCGGCCATAATTAATAAGGAGCAAAGTGCAAATTTACATTTCATAATTGTGACGAGTGCCGAAACATCCCTCCGTTCGGACGTTGTTCGGTCACTTCATAACGGTCATTCCGAGCGGAGTCGAGGAACCCCGTGGCGACAAAATACAGGCAACTTCACCGGGATGTCTCGACTTCGCTCGACATGACGTCAACGGATTCTAGAGTTCTTCACCGCAACATGAGTGGCCAGATCGTTACGCGAGAATTCTCTATCGAGGATTACGACGCCGCGCTTCAGCTCTGGCAAAGAGTGGAGGGTTTGGAAATTGCCGAGGGCGACGACCGAGAAAGCGTTGCTCAATTTCTCCTGCGGAACCCGGGGTTAAGCAGAGTGGCACTTGATGGATCAGCGGTTGTTGGCGTCGTGTTGTGTGGCCACGACGGACGCCGCGGACACATTTATCATTTGGCCGTCGATCCGGCGTATCGCGGATGCGGGCTCGGCAAGCGTCTCGTGGACGAATGCCTGGAACGGTTACGAACGGCCGGCGTGGTGCGCGTCATAATTCTGGTGGCCGACAACAACTTTGGCGGCGTTGAATTCTGGAAGCGCGCGGGCTGGGAGGACATACCGGGCGCTGTGCCAATGGGAATTGATGTGTAGGAGCCATGTCATAAGTGTTTCTTCGCTTCGCTCAACATGACACCGGCATTATGGATTAAGGAGCGAGATCACAATTACGAAGCGTGAAAGTCGGCGGCAAACATTTCCGGACAATCTGGCTTAAACCGGATGACCAATCCGTGGTGCAGCTGATCGATCAGCGGTTTTTACCGCATGATTTCGTGATCGAGGAAATTCGCACCGTCGAGCAGATGGCTACGGCGATTCGCGAAATGCATGTACGCGGGGCGGGATTGATCGGCGCCAGCGCAGGATACGGGATGTATCTGGCGGCAATCGAAGCTGGGGCGCATGATGCATTCGACGAACACATGAACAGCGCGGCAGCTCAGCTCAGCGCAACAAGGCCGACGGCGGTCAATCTTTCCTGGGCGATTGAGCGCCAATTACAGAATATCGCCGTGGCAAAAACCGCGGACGAAAAGATCGCCGTGGCGCTGCGCACAGCCGAGTTAATTGCCGATGAAGATGCCGAGCATTGCCGGATCATAGGTCAGCATGGCTCGAAGCTGATTCGCGAGATCGCGCAAAGAAAGAGCGCACCGGTCAATGTGCTCACTCACTGCAACGCGGGATGGCTGGCATTTGTTGATCATGGCTCAGCAACTGCGCCTATTTACGCCGCGCACGACAATGGATTGCCGCTGCATGTGTGGGTGACTGAGACCAGACCCAGAAGCCAGGGCTCGAAACTCACTGCATGGGAACTGGGACAGCACGGTGTACCGCACACGGTGATCGCCGACAGCGCGGCAGGCCATTTGATGCAACGCGGCGAAGTCGATCTGGTCATTGTCGGGACCGATCGCACCACGTACACGGGAGACGTTGCCAACAAGATTGGCACATATCTCGAAGCCCTGGCGGCGAAGGCCAACAACGTCCCATTCTATGTTGCGCTACCATCGTCTTCCATCGACTGGAAAATGCGGAATGGATTGAAGGAAATTCCGATCGAACAACGCGCCGCGGAAGAAGTAAAACAGGCCGAAGGCTGGTACAATGGGCAACACGTCGTGGTGCGGATTCCGCCGGATGAAAGTCCTGCCGCAAACTTCGGGTTTGACGTTACACCGAGACATTTGGTGACCGGGTTAATCACCGAGCGTGGCGTGTGCGACGCGAACGAGAAAAGCATTTGCTCGCTTTTTCCCGAACACGCGCCGTGAGCCAATACGTAAAGTTCTCATACGAGTGCACGCGCGCGGAGATAGCGGCATTCGATCAGCTTACGGAGTTGAACGAATGCAGACGGAAACTTCGCGAGCTGCATATGATTGGCGTGGACTCAAATGGGATCGGCTTCGGTAACCTGAGTGCCCGTGATGGAGCGACCGGCAATTTTTACGTCACCGGTTCGGCGACTGGCGGTCTCCCCAATTTGGCGCTGGCGGATTGCGTACGAGTGGTGGCGTACAATTTCGAGAAGAACTGGGTCCGCTACGAAGGCTCTGCGATTCCTTCGTCTGAATCGTTGACGCATGCCGCGATTTACGAGTCCGATCCAATGGCGACCGCGGTGATTCATTGTCACGACTCAGTTTTGTGGCGGACGCTTCTCGAACACGGTCCGACAACTTCGAAGTCCGTTGCTTACGGTACGCCTGAAATGGCATTCGAAATCATGCGTCTGTTCAAGGCAAGCGATGTCCGAACCAGAAACATTTTGGTTATGGCCGGACACGAAGGCGGCATTGTCGCTTTCGGCAAGAATCTCGAAGAGGCATTTGCGGTACTCGTGCGCGAGCGGGAGCAATCGGATGTCAGGCTGCTAGCCTGACTAGGCGGATCGACTGCTAGTCGGCCCGCATCGATTCGCCAGGCTGGCAGCCTGGCGGCCGGATCAGCCAAGTTGGCCGACATTCATTTGCGCCGCTACGCTGGATGCACAAAAACTGAACGCGTCCCACCAATCCTATCCGGGCAGCCCTTGCATTGAAACCGGTTTTCCGGAACGTACTCCTGCGTGTCATGACGGATAACCTTGCAACAGCGAACCAAGAGCGCAGCGTGACGCGCCGAAGATTTCTTGGAATCAGTCTGGCGACTGGGGCGTCGGTTCTGGCTGGGAAGTCCGATGTGCTCCTTGGAGCTGACACATCAACATCATCGAACATGGCTACAAATCCGACATTTAACCTGGGTGGCGACTTCACGGTCAATCGACTTGGTTTTGGCGCGATGCGCGTGACAGGGAAAGGCATTTGGGGTTGGCCAACCGATCGACAGAACTCGCTGAAGGTTCTCAAACGCGCAGTGGAGTTGGGAGTGAACCTGATCGACACCGCCGACTCTTACGGTCCTGACGTAAGCGAACTGCTTATCGCCGAGGCGCTTTATCCTTATCCAAAGGGACTCGTGATCGCTACGAAAGGCGGACTCACTCGTCCCGGACCCGGGCAATGGGTGCCGAACTGCCGACCTGAACATCTTAAGCAAGCGGTGGAAGGAAGTTTGAAACGCCTGCGCCTGGATCGGATCGATTTATATCAATTGCACACTGTCGATCCGAAAGTTCCCATTGAAGAATCCGTCGGCGCACTCAAGCAAATGCAGGATGCAGGAAAGATTCGGCACATTGGATTATCGAATGTGGAAAAAGATGAAATCGATCGTGCGCGTAAAATTGTTCCAATCGTCAGTGTGCAGAACCGCTACAACATCGAGGACCGCAAATCGGAAGACGTCCTAACCTATTGCGAGAAAGAAAAGCTTGGGTTTCTGCCATGGTTCCCGATCGGGGGAGGCGGAGGCTTGAAACCGGAACATCCGTTGAACGCCGCTGCAAAGGCGCACGGCGTGAGCGTCTTTCAAGTGGCGCTGGCGTGGCTTTTGGAGCGATCGCCCGTAATGCTACCGATTCCCGGCACGTCGTCTTTGGCGCACTTGGAAGAAAACGTGGCTGCCACCAAGCTCAAATTAACGCCGGAAGAATGGAAGGCGATCGACGCCCTGACGGGCTAACCGCCGACGGGCGTTGGAGAGATAAACGGATTACTCGTCGGTGTAGGCGTTACACCGGGAGTAGGACTAAAGATCGGAATCGGTGTTGGGCTACCGCCCCCTCCTCCGCCGCTGCCCTCGTCACGCTCTTTTTTATAACTGATGAAGAGCGTTGCACCGACTACTGGCCTGATCTTGACGATAGCGGGGCCTGCTATTGTTACTCGGTTACTAATTTCGGGAGAGTTCTGCGCGTTGGTGCCGGTGCTAGCATCAATCCGCGCCGCTGTGAGAACATTGGTGGTCCCGCCATTTTCCATTTCACCCGACAGGGTCACCTCAACAACGGCTCGATCTGTGCCTCCGTCCTGTGTGAAATTCGTGATCTTCATGAAATGATCGCCAGGCACGATGATTTCAACAGTCGAATCGCTGCCCGTGATGATCTTGCTCTTAAAAGGATTGGCAAAGGCAACCGCTGCGGCAGCAACAAAAAACGCAGCGACGAA
>DASYDV010000061.1:0-160496 GCA_036499375.1 Candidatus Udaeobacter sp. | reverse complement strand
TTGATCGCGGTGGCGCGGCCGCCCGGTTCGTACGCCGTCGGATCTTCCAGAGCTGCAGCCAGTTCTTTTTGCTGCCCTTCCAATGCGGCGATTTTCATCTCGAGTTCGTGCAGGCGCTTTTCTTTTTCGCGCCTTGCTTTGGCAACCGCGTTGCGCGTTTGAGCTTCCTGACGCCGCTGCTCTTTTTGCTCGCGAAGGCCCGCACGTGGAGCGCGCAGCGGCGTAGAAGATTGAAGATGGGATTTAGAAGATGGGGACGATGGGGAAGCGGCCGCGGCGGTCAGGGCGTTTTTCGCCGATACGGCTTTCGATTTGTCTAAATAGTAATCGTAATCGCCGGGATAAGCCGTCAGGTGGCCTGAATTGATGTGCAGGACGCTGGTGGCAATGGCGCGGATGAAATGAACGTCGTGGCTGATAAAGATCAAGGTCCCATGATATTGCTTGAGCGCGCCGATGAGCGCATCGATCGAACCGACATCGAGATGCGTCGTCGGCTCGTCCATGAGCAGAAGGTTGGGCGGATCGAGCAGTAGTTTGACCAGAGCCAATCGCGATTTTTCGCCACCGCTCAAAACGGCGACCGATTTAAAAACGTCATCACCACGAAACAAGAACGAGCCTAGAACCGTCCGCGCAGTTTGTTCGGAAACTGGATTCGGTGCGTCGAGCGCGCTTTCCAAAACAGTGTGTTTCGGATTGAGCACGTCGATCCTGTTTTGGGAAAAATAACCGGTGCGCACATTATGCCCGAGCGCGCGCACGCCATGCTGCACCGGCAACACAGCGGCGATCAGTTTCAGAAGAGTCGATTTCCCTGCGCCATTCGGGCCGACCAGCACGGTGCGTTGACCGCGTTCCGCATGAAATTGCATTCCGCGATAAACAACTACGTCGCCGTAGGCATGATCGACATTTTTAAGCGTGATCACGCGCAGACCGCTTCGCACCGGTTGGGGAAAATGGAACTTGATTGTCTTTCCGCGCGCGGTCGGCGCCGCAACTTTTTTCATGCGATCGATTTGCTTCAGCTTGCTCTGGGCTTGCGATGCTTTGCTGGCCTTGGCGCGAAATCGATCGGCGAACAATTGCAATGCCGCGATTTCTTTCTGTTGATTCTTGTAAGCGGCGAGCTGTTGTTCTTCGCGCGCCGCTTTCTGTTCGACGTAACTGTCCCAGTCGCCGCGATAACGAACGAGCTTCGAATGTGCGATCTCGACGATGCTACCGACAAGTTGATTCAAAAACTCGCGATCGTGCGAGATCATGACAATCGCGCCCGGGTAATTTCTCAGATATTCCTGAAACCATTGCAGCGATTCGAGATCGAGATGATTGGTCGGTTCATCGAGGAGAAGGAGGTCGGGTTGCATCACGAGCAAGCGCGCGAGATGCGCGCGCATGATCCAGCCGCCACTTAAAGCGCGCGCTGGCCGGTCGAAATCCGCTTCGCGAAAAGCGAGTCCGGCCAGGACTCGTTTTGCTTTTGGCTCGAGCTCCCACCCACCGTGCTCATCAAACACATGGAGGGCATGGTGATATGCCGCGTCGTCCGATGCGTTCCCGGCTTCGTGGTGCTTGATAGCTTTTTGCGCCCGCACAAGCTCGGGCGAAACGGCCAGGGCCAGTTCGAGCACGGTTTCGTCCCCGGCGGCAGCGGTTTCCTGCGGAAGAAATCCGATGGTTGCATTCTTCTCGATCGCAATCGTTCCGCTATCGGGCGAAGTCTCCCCAAGCAGCAGCGAAAACAAGGTTGATTTGCCGGCGCCATTCGGGCCAACCAATCCGATCCGATCGCCGCGATTGACCTGGAGCGACACCTCTTCGAACAGCATTCGGCCGCTAAAAGATTTGCTGAGTTGTGAAACGGTAAGCATGGGGAGCGCGAAGTGTTGCCTTGTACCACCCGCGGCGCAAATGCACCGGCTTCCTGGCTGAGAATGGAGCGAATGGGATGAGTGACATAGAAGGTAAAACCGCAAGGGTCGCGGCGATGGAGTGCGGGCAACGACAGAGTTTCAATTCCCGCGACCGCCTCTGTCGTCTTGATTGCGCTCGGACTCAAGCGAATAAAGACAATTCCGCGAATCTAAAGCGGGTTACAGCAAGAGCGACTGACGCGACGGCCATTCGCATGGAACCGGAATTATTGCCGACGCGTGGTAGAGCGGCCTCGCAGGCTCGCCAAGGATTTTCACAGACGGATTGTGCTTAAGAAGCAATGACTCAACTCGTTTCGGGCATCACCGTGATGGTCCCAGGCTGTAATGAGCTTATTCGTTCCACTACCTGCTGCATCAGTGGAAGCGTCTCAGCCAACCGCGTGCTTCCGGCCCGCAGCACAACCACCGCTATACCGGAGGCTGGCAGATGCTGCTGGAACTGAAGGTTGCGGTCGCCCGTGATGAACACATTAAATCGCTCCTGTCTCATTTTTTCCAGCAAAGGGCCGTTCTTGATCCCGCTCTACCCATTCGCTGCACGGACGTACAGAAATGTCCCGGCAGCGCGCGGCCAAGCCTCCAGTTGAGGCACTCATCAATGAGTACCCTCACACCGTTTCCAGCATCCGCAGCTTCGCGGCTTCAATGACGGCGATTACTTGCTCCCGTTTCACGGACGGAAAGCCATCCAGAAAGTCTTCGATGGATTCGCCGCCTTCAAGCGAGTCGATCAAGTTCTGCAGCGGAACGCGCGTCCCGGCAAAAACAGGCGTCCCACCCATAATGTCGGGATCGGAATGAATAATGCCCTTCAGATCGTCGGTACTCATGCGGAAATGCTAGTCCGCATGGTTGCGGCCGGCAACTTCAGCCCCTAACGCTTTCGGGTCTGGCGAAAGCGACTCCTGCTCGCGAACGCTTTCGCAGTCCAGAAGGCTGGGAGAACAGCAACTTCCCAAGTTAACCACGAATCGAGGAAAGGGATTTGCGAGTGATCAAGGTAAAGCTGCGAGGGTAGCAGCGAGTGAATGGAGCCGCCGGGCGGCGGGCGACATAGATGGGAAAACCGAAAGGTCGAATGTGCGGGCGTGCATGAGTCAAAGCGGGAGCCGAACGAGTTTCAATCGACCCTCCTTTGCAAGGCTGCGACGCGGCAAGCACGAATGAACACGAATCTGGGTAGCGCATGCGTCTCGCGTGCTGGTTGCGGTGTCCCCCCGCAACGAACTTCCCTAAAAAATAAACATAAAACTCATCACGCGACGCCGGGGACCGCCCTGGACGCTACAACGTCATCTTCGCTGCTTGGGATAAAAAGCTTGAAGCCGGCAGAGAAAACCACAAAATCACGCGTCACAAAAAGTTACCGTCGCAGCTTGGGCCCCAACTCCAATTCGGTCATTCACGCTGAACCACATTTTTAATCAACCTAGGAGAACTACGATGGCTACTTTCACTGCCTGGCATGGCAAAACCTTCGACGAGCACATCAAACTTCGAGACAATCTGGCGAAGACTGGATACCGATTTTTATCGCTGAGTCTGCACGGGACGCCCTCTTCGCCTCGTTACACAGCGGTGATGATCAAACGGCCGAAGATCGTGGCCCAACGGGACTGGCCGCTGCTTGGCGCGGATGAGTTTCAAGCAACCTTCGACCAGCAGGCGAAGAAAGGATTCGGTCCGATAATCATTTCCGCCACTGGTTCGCCAGGCAATCCACGATTTGCCGCGGTATTTCAACCGCAATCGCCGATTCCGCTGACGCGCTTTGGCTTGAGGTCAGGCGACGATACCGATTTGAAAACGATCCAGGGGATGACGAAAAAGGCCAAGCTGGACGGCTTGATTCTTCGTTGGGCTGCATCTTACGGAGACGAAGACGACCCGCGCTTTGCGGCGATATGGACGCCCAATGAAGACAAGACGCTATGGAGCACAGATGGTCTGCTCGACACCGCGGGAGGCTATCAGGAACGGTTCGAAGCTCAGCACTCAGGCTGGGCGCGACTGGCGTTTGTGACGCTAAACTCCAGGAACCTTTACCTCTCCAACTTTGTTGACAGTCAGATCGGTTCCAGCAAGGCGCGCCACAACATGACCTCGGCGACGTATCAGGAGGAGTTCGACACCTTAAAGGGACAAGGATACTTCCCGAGTTGCGTTCAAGGTGGAGGCTCCGGGTCAGCGACGCGTTATGCGGCCATTTTTGTGAAGCGCGAGGACCCGATCGAACGCGAATTCCACGCGACCAGTCCGGTGGCCAACGCCGATATCGACAATCTCTTCAAACAGATCATGCAGAAGACGCCGGCCCGACAGATGAGCGTGGCGATTGTTCGGAATTCCCGTCTGGTCTTCGCACGAGGCTATACGTGGGCCGAGCCAGACTATCCGATTTGCCAGCCGACTACCTGTTTCCGCATTGCGAGCGTATCGAAGACCGTCATGGCACTGGCAATCTATCAATTGATCGAGGAAGGCAGCTTAAAGCTCAGCGACAAAGTCCAGGACATTTTAAAACTCAAGACACCCGGCGGAGGCAATCCAGTCGCGGCGAAGTTCAAGAACATCACGATTCAGCATCTTCTCGAGCACACCAGCGGACTCAACGCTAATGCCTATCGCGACGAGAAGAGTGTCCAGGCTGCATGGAAAGCAGCGAACCCTAACAAGTCTTTCCCTCTTCCAATGTCCGCTGCCGAAACCGACAGCTATATCGCAAGTCTCGCCATGGTGAGCGATCCTGGCGTGAAACAGAACTATAACAACTGCGGCTATTACCTGCTTGGGCGGGTCCTTGGAAAGAAACGCAACCGGGCCGCGCCAATTGGAGGGTTGAAGGACTTTCTCTTCGAACCTTTGTCCATAACCAGAATCCGCGTCGCGGTTTCGCGCGTCGATATGCAGTTGCCTAACGAAGCCCGGTATCGCATTACCACCCAGGGCAGCAACGATACGAACGATGTGCGGTACAATCTTGCAGTCGACAAGAGTGTGATGAGCGATCTGCAACCGCTCGTGCCAGTGGGCTATGGAACGGAGCACTACGAGAAACAGGAAGGATCCGGTGGGTTGTCTGCGGCAGCCACCGACATGGCACGGCTCATCGCGATCCTGATGCTGCAGAATGACAGCCCGGCGATGAAACGTTCGACGATCGATCTGATGTTAAACAACGCCGTGTCCGCGCAGATGAAGTTTGGCAGTCGCGCCGGGCACGGATTCGACGGCGTGAGCGCGCAGGCCAACAACCGCTTCTATGGGCAGAAAGGCGGGTCGCTCGATACTTCCCGCAATGTGCTTCAATTCAACGGGGACTGGGGCTTTATCTGCAATCGAACCGCAAGCGCCGAATGGACTCCGGACGGCAAAGGAATCTATCCGGATTTTCCCTCGCTGATGGACATCGCCAAGAGTGTGAGCTGGGGATCAAACGATTTGTTTCCGCATTACGGAATGCCTTCGCTGACCACGTAACGCAGAGTTCCATTCTGCGTTCGGCGTTCGATGCCGCACTGCCTGCTTGCGAATCCTTTCGGAGTTGGGCAAAAAACCGTTCGGCGTTTTCCGCTTCCGAATTTTTTTTCTACGCCGAGAATTCGTGTCGATTCGTGTCCATTTGTGGTTATCCGACGGATCGTGCTTCGAATGGAGTGAACGAGTCAACGACCCGCTTTCGCCGAGGCTACGGCGTGCCAAGCATGGCCGGTGGGTTGGGATCACGACTCGGGAGGAGTGCTTAGCGGTCGAACGCAGCGGGAGCTGCTGAGATACAACGGAGCTGATGGGATCAGCGACATGGCCAGTAAAGCCGCGAGGTAGCGGTCGAATGCAGCGGGAGCTGCTGAGATACAACTCTGAATTCAACGGTTCTACCCAGCGACAGCCTCTGTCTTCTTGATTGCGCCCGGACTCAAGCGAATAAAGACAATGCCGCCGATCTATGCAAAAGCTAAAGGGTCTACGAGCCGGCCCCTGAGATCTTAAATCTGAACCCAATCCGTCCCGCGGCGGAATTGAACTGAACAAGTTCGCCGTGCTATGCTGATTTTTTTCATGGAAAGTACGGCATGAAAGAACATCCGTTATCGTGACGACAGAATGTCGTATCATGAAAGCAGAAACAAGACATGTTAAGTATGCGTTTGCGGACGTGGTGGGCTTTTCAGTTAATCGCACGATCGAAGCCCAAGTAGAGATTGTCGCCGCTCTAAACCAGGCTTTCCTGACAGCGGCCCAGTCGCAGGAGGTGATTTTCCTTCCAACCGGAGACGGGATTTGCGCGAGCATTGTAGGAGTAAATGCGTCAGCAGATGCGCACCTCCAATTGGCACTCGATGTGTTGAAACTAATGAATCAGTGGACAGAGCAGGTTGCCGAAAACCGCAAATGTAAAATCAGATTTGGAGTCAACGAAGCAGTCGACACACTTATCACTGATATAAATGATCGACGAAATGTGGCTGGCGCAGGAATCAATCAGGCGCAGCGCATAATGAGCATTGCTGACGGTAACCAAATCATTCTTGGGCGAGGGGCGTTCGATTCACTGTCTGTCCATGACGATTACGTCGGCGCCTTTCGCAAACTGCGAGTGGAAGTCAAATACGGACAAATTCTACCTGTCTTTCAGTTTGTTCGAAATGGATTTCCATTCTTAAACACCGATGTCCCAATTGCAGTCCAGCGAACTGATCCAATTGAATTGACGATGGCACAGGCGCTCGGGGATCGCGAAAATTTCTCCACGTCTGGACAAGTTAGGTGTATCTGTGAAGCTACGGAACGATGGGAAGGCGAGATGCAGATCGTCCTTGCGGATTTGGGACGTGATTGTACGCCGGAACAAGCTGTCGCATTGCGAAAAGCACAAACCGCTTGGGAAAACTATCGCGCTGAGGAAATGAACTGGCTCGGTGCACTGCGGGCCACGGTGCATGGTACCATGTATCGCGTTTTTGGGGCAGACATCGATCGTCAGCTTGTTCGCAAGCACGTGAAACGTCTTCGAGTTTACCGTGACGAGTGGTTGCGGGTGTTCAAATGATCGCGGATTCAGACCGCAGGATAGTGACGACGAAACAACTTTAGCCGTGATTGCTGATGCCGATTTCTGGACCAACTTCTGGCCAAATTTCTGTGCGAATTTCACAGGCGATTTGATCGTCGGCGTATTACTGACTGCGTTGATTGGGTGGATCATCCGCAGACGGCAAAAGGTGGCTGTAGCGATGCAAACGACTTTGCGGGTTATGGAAGACGGTCGCGCGCGGGCGTATTTTGCTATTTTCAACTACGGTAACGTAGTCATGCGAAAAGACGATATACACTTCCACGTTTTCGTAAGAGAATCGCGGATTCCCGAGAGGGTCCTCCAACGAATACCTGACGCCAGGCGCGTGCAGATCGGTGGCAATTTATACATCGAATTAAAAGACACGCTTGATCGAACAATATTTCCAGAAAGAGGAACCGCGGTCGCTGATATTGAACTAATCAGTACTGATTTTGAGATTCATGATTTCCTTTACTATCTCTCGACCGCGCGCGGAATCTTCCCAAGGAGCTGCAAGATCAATGATACGACAAATCGAGTATCAAATCTCGGGTGCATGATGAAGTTTCACGTGTTCCCAATGCGTGGAGACGCCAAAGTTATCACGGCGCAACAAAAGATAGATGAGATGATCGCTGCCGGGAAGGCGGAGCCGCCTCGATCCTTTTCTGAACACCAGGCTCACAAACGGTAGAATCACACAATGGCTTTCAGCGAAGCTTTAAAAATAAAGGTTCGAAAACATACGCACTTCTCCTGTTGCCTTTGCCATGTAATAGACGTTGAGGTCCACCACATCATTCCTGAGGCTGAAGGGGGGCCGGATACTGAAGACAACGCAGCTCCGCTTTGTGCATCATGTCACAATGTTTACGGTGCGAATCCGCAGAAACGAAAGTTCATCCGAGAGGCCCGGGATCATTGGTATGAAGTATGCCGGAATCGATTCCAATCTGATCCTGATGGTCTAGAAGAAATTAAGCGGCTACTGCGGGATGTCGCAAGACCCTCCGAGCCTGGCGATCTGCGGAGTGAGGCGTTGAACCGATATCCTGACCAACCGTCAGAAGGCGCGTCGGTAAACGGCGAGCTCCATTTCGAACTTCGCGGAGATCCGCGCGAACTTGGTGCCGAGATATGGATTTGGCAAAAGGCGCGAGAGAAAGCCGTTAAGTTATGCGACACCGCAGCGTGGGGTAACTTGCGCGTGTTTTTCTCGCCCGATGATCGCCATATAGTCGTTCGCGATGGCGGCTCAAGCATGGGAATTGATCTAAGGCTTTTCTCGCGTGAGAGCACGAACGCTACGGACGAGTTTAAAGAGCTGGAAAACACCAGCATCGGCGATAACGTAGAACGATTTGCGCTGGCGCATGCTGGATTAGGGACTGATCTCGTTCTTCATCATAGATATATGGGGTGCCTGTGGTGGTCAGATGATTCGAAGAGTATTCTTATCCATTTGACCGGGTCCGGTAATCGCGAAAAGAAAGCTTATCACTTGGATTGGATTGGGACCTATAACGTGCTCAATGGCGAAGTCTCGATGGATCTTGCC
Organism: Candidatus Udaeobacter sp.; assembly: GCA_036499375.1. GTDB lineage: Bacteria > Verrucomicrobiota > Verrucomicrobiia > Chthoniobacterales > UBA10450 > Udaeobacter. Next base: position 151,936 of record DASYDV010000061.1, on the reverse strand, counting down.
AGTATGAATGCTAACGCAGTCACCGTTTGGAACGGTGAGCAGCCAAACGAACCCTAACATCGCGTTAGACGACCAACTATTTGTAGGTCGTCTTCGGCTCGGGGCCGGCGAGGATTTTCTGAAATCGCAGCTATACTCCAACGCTCATGGGCGCTCGCGCCCCTACGGCTTATCAGACGCCCACCCGGAAGTAGTTAACCGGCGTACCAACGGTTCCGTTTTCGATTAACATACCCCTAGCAGCCCTTGGCGTTCCTGAATACCGCGCTCGGATGCTCCCTACGGGATACTGAGCGTAAGTCTTCTCAATTTCGACAAGCAGCAGTTTCTTGCCCGGGGCTTCCTTGGAAATCTGTACAGCGTGAGCGAGGCGCTCAGGTGTTATCACCGGCCGCGCATCTGCGAAACCTGTGGGGTAGAGAAACACCAGAGCGAATTGCAGCTTCTCAAAGTCGCCCATGTTCGACTTTAGAAACCGGGCGACCTTATTCATCGTCTCGTAGTACCTTTTGGGGTTGCGTTGTAATATACCCTCGACTTCCAACATGCCGATCGGCACACTCCCCTCACACAAGATCGCGTCGCACTGGCCGCGACCTTCGCCCCTTTCGCCCCCTCCGCCATCTGAGAATTCCTCGAACGCATCATAGTTCTTACCAAGCGAAATCCCGAAGGAAATCCACCATGCGACGCACAAGCTGATAAGCGTATGATGGGCATTTCCGTGGACGCGTTGAACCACATCCCAGCGCAACGACTTGAGCTGCTCAATCAACGAAGAGTCCGCCATGAATCGAGGGATGATCGTTTTCTAAGGCATTTTGCGCATGCTCGCAAATTTGGCGGAAAGGAAAAAAGGGGTCGTTCCTTTTTTCTTGCATTGCGAGGCGCCGCCGCAGGCAAGCGGTGGTTTTTTGGCGTATTGGCCGTTGTATCATTGCTTGTAGAGCGCCTGTGCCAGACGCCGACGGCCAGGGCTTACAAATTGCGGCACGTTTTCATCACCGCGCGTTTTTCAAGGCTTGGACGATCGCTTCGGTGCTCGCGCGCTCCTTGTAGCCTTCCAAAAAAAGCTTCGCACGGATCACGCCGTCAGTTCCAATAATAAAGGTGCCGGGATACGGTATCCGGCTGGCGCGTCCCATTGCTTCTTTGTTACGGATGCCATAGGCGTCGATCGTTTTGCTGCCAGTGTCTGAGAGCAATGGGTAAGCAATCGATTTTTTTGCCGCGAACCGCTTGAGAACCTCTGGGGAATCGTAGCTGATGGCCACTAGCTGACCGCACGTTGCCTGAATCTCATAATCTACCGGCGCGGAACGAGACGGAGTAGTTCAGCCGAATTCAGCCCTCGAAGTACCTTGAGCAGGTCAGTGCTTGGACGACAAGGGAACGCGTCGTCATTTCATCCGATCCAACGTCTTTTGCAGCAGATCGAGATCGGTCGCTTTGCCGACCTTGTCGCGAGAGCACACGATAAAATGCTGAACATCACTCCGCCCTGAGCGCGATCATCGGGTCGACGCGGCTGGCGCGGCGAGCGGGAATCCAGCAGGCGAGGAAAGCGATCGTGAGGAGAGTGAAGGCGATGAACGTGAAGGTGATCGGGTCTGAGGCGCTAACGCCGTAGAGGAAGCTCTTCAGCAGGCGCGCGCCGGTGAGGGCGAGTGCCAGGCCGATGAGCGAACCGATCGCCGCCAGCCACATGCCCTGGCGGACGATGAGCTTTTGCACGTCGGAGAGCCGGGCGCCGAGCGCCATGCGCAGGCCGATCTCGCGGCTGCGGCCGGCGACGACGTGCGACATGACGCCGTAGATGCCGACGCCGGCGAGCACGAGGGCGAGCACGCCGAAGCTGCCGAGCGCGATCGCAGCGACGCGCGCCGGAAAGAGCGACAGGCCCATGTGCTCGGTAAGCGTTTTCGAGCTAAAGATCGGCAGCGCGGGATCGAGCTGATGCACGGTATTGCGCAATCCATTCAGTGCGGACTGCGCGTCGCCGCGGGCATGGGCGACGAGCGTGACGTAGCCGCCGTAGTCCCGGAACAACGGCATATAAACGGCGGGTTTCGGATCTTCGCCGAGGCTGGTGTATTTGCCGTCGGGGACGACGCCGACGATTTCCCAGAGCGGATCGTTAGGCCCGCTGAAGTTGAAGCGTTTGCCGATCGCATCCTGCCCGGCGTAGAAGCGGCGAGAAAAAGTTTCGTTCACGATCGCGGCGCGCGATTCTTTCTTGTCTTCATCGATGCGGAAATCGCGGCCGCGAAGCGGAATGCCCATGACATCGAAGTAGCCGGGGCTGGCCTCCATCGGCACTACTCCGGGCAAATTGCTCACGCTGGTGAACTCGGTGCCTTCGATGTAAACGCGCGACGAATTGTAGTGCAGGCCGAGCGGCAGGTTATCGGTCATCGCGACGCTCTCGATCTGCGGCAGGGAGCGGGCGCGCTCGAGCACCTGCTGATAGAAGACGCGGCCGCGCGCTTCGTCATAGCCTTGCAGGACGACATCGAAGGAAAGCGCGACGCGGTTCTCGGGAGAAAACCCGGGACGCACTTTCTGCGCGGCCTGCAATCCGCGCACGATCAAGCCCGCGCTGACGAGCAGGACTAACGAGAGGCTGACCTGCGCGATGACGAGCGAGTTCCGCAAACGCGAGCGGCGGAATCCGGCCATGGAGGTTTCGTCTTTCAGCGCGGGGACGAGCTGCGGCTTCGAGGATTGGAGCGCGGGGATGAGGCTAAAGAGGATGCCGGTAGCGACCGAGAGCACGAGGGTGAAGGTGAGGACGCGCCAGTCCACGCGCAGATCGAAGAGGAGGGAAATCTCCGTGGGCAGGCGGAGATTACGCGCGGTATGGTTGATGAATGCAGCGAGCCCGACGCCCGCAGCGCCGCCGGCGAGCGAGATGATGAGACTCTCGGTGAGCAATTGCCTAACGAGTCGGCTACGGCTGGCGCCAAGCGCGAGCCGCACGGCAAGTTCCTTTCCGCGCTCGGTGGCGCGCGCGAGGAGCAGGTTCGCGAGATTGACACAGGCGAGCAGAACCACGAGCCCGCCAACAACGGTCAGGATTCCGGCGAAGCCGAAAACGGCATTGCGGATCTCGGGCAGGAACAGGCCGGGTTTGCCCAGCAGGAGACCGCGCCCGGCGTTCTCGGGAAAGTCTTTCCCGAGCTGCGCGGTGATGGTTTCGAGCTCAGCGCGCGCTTGCGCGTGGCTGACGCCGTCCTTGAGGCGGCCGATGACGAAAAGATTGTCGCTCGCGCGACGCTCGAGCCACTTCGAGCCGGGCTCGATGACGCCGGCCATCATCATCGGGATCCACATCTCGGGCATGAACGCGACTTCGGTGCCGGTAAAACTTTTCGGCGCGACACCCACAACCGTGAACGGGCGTCCATTGAACTGCACGGTCTGGCCGATGATCGCGGGGTCCGAGCCGAAGCGGCGTTCCCAGCAGCCGTAGCTGAGGATGGCGACGGGCTGCGAACCGGGAGAAAGATCTTCCGTCGGCAAAAACGCGCGACCGAGCGCCGGTTTTACGCCGAGCAATTCGAAGTAATTTCCCGTGACGAGATAACCCGAGACGCGCTCGTTTTTCCCGCCGTGACTCAGGCTGCTGACGACGAAGGCATACGCGGAAAGGCCGGAGAGGACGGTGTTGCGGTCGCGGTAATCCTTGTAGTTGAGGAATGAGTTGAGGGTGTTGTCGGCGCCCTTGTGCAACGTGCCGAAGAGCTGAACCAGCTGCGACGGCTCATGCACCGGGAGCGGACGGAAGAGGAGGGTATCGAGCAGGCTGAAGATGGAGGTGTTCGCGCCGATGCCGAGCGCCATGGAGATGATGGCGAGCGCAGCGAAGCCGGGTTTGCGGAGGAGTTGGCGAAGGCCGAAGCGGATGTCCTGGAAAAGTCGTTCCATTGTTACTGCAGGACACGGGGTTGAGCGGAAGACTCGACGACGCGTCTGCTCCGCTTTGCGCCTGCAGAAATGAGATGCGCGGGCCGCGTGGCTTGGATTCAGGAATTTTGCGCCAGATTCCCGACTGCAATAGCCTGCTGCGATTCGCTAGCACGACCTCGACGGGTGTGTCTATAGGGCGTGTTGCCGAGATGGAGTTTTGGCAGGGCAAAAAAATACGGTCGTTAGGTAGGAGCGGAGTTTGATGAGAAGCAACGCTTCACCGACCTCTTTCTGCCCTTCCGCAATCCGCTCTTGCGAAGGCCTTTTAGGCCTATTGGCCGTGGTATCATTTCTTAAAGGGCGCCTGTGCCGGACATCGACGGCCAGGGCTTACAAATGGCGGCACGTTTTCGTCACCGCGCGTTTTTCAAGGCCTTTACGATGGCTTCGGTGCTCGCGCGCTCCTTGTAGCCTTCCAGAAAAAGCTTCGTACGGATCACGCCGTCGGTTCCAACAATAAAGGTGCCAGGATACGGTATCCCGCTGGTGCGTCCGGTTGCTTCTTTGTTACGAATGCCATAGGCGTCGATCGTTTTGCTGCCGGTGTCTGAGAGCAACGGGTAAGCAATCGATTTTTTTGCCGCGAACCGCTTGAGAATCTCCGGGGAATCGTAGCTGATAGCCACTAGCTGGCCGCCCGTTGCCTGAATCGCATTCAGATCTGATTGCAGTTGAACCAACTGCTTCTGGCAAAAGGGTCACCAATCGGCCGACCGGAAAAAGACCAGCGCGACCGGACCTTTCTTGAGCAACGCTGACAGGGAGACATCACGGTCGTTCTGGTCTTTGAGCGTAAAATCAGGGGCTTGTTGACCGACAGCCAGTCCGGTCTTTTCAGGTGATGCGGGGTCGGCGGCGGTGGCGGCTAACGCCAGCAGCAGCATGCAGGCTCCGGCGATGCGCATGGATGTCATGCGGGAATTATAGCTGGCGCTGCGCGCGTTGCCACATGTACTCTGCAGCGCCGTCTTTCAATCTGTAGGGGAAGCCGACGGTTTCCCATGGGATGCTGTCAGCGTCCCCTACAAGGCAACGGGAATTGTAGGACGTCTGTGTCGGACATCGATCTTGGATGCCGTCTCACCCGCCTTCGTGCAGCTACGGCGCGGCGGGCAGAGACGGCCTACAACGAGAATGCGCTGGGGACAGCGCACGCTACAGCTTCCGGATCGTTTTGCTAAGTGTTAGCGCCGTCACTTTTCTCTTTAGCGTGCACACCGGGACTTTTTGAGCCGCGTTGTATCTCAATCGCTGCCCGCGATGTTCGACCGCTTACCCTCGCGGCTTTACCGGACATGTCGCTCGCCCCAGTCGCTCCATTCATGCTCCTTTCAAGCATTAACGCCGTCACTTTTCTCTTCTGCGTGCACGCCGGGGCTCGTAGAACCGCGTTCATGCTCTTTACCACTCGTCTGCTCAACGCGTTTCGATTTTCCGCGCTGAATCTCTTCATCCGAAGGTTCTTCGGCGTACCGGACACGGGGCAGACTTTCCGGATAATTGCGACACAGAAATTGGATTAACCCTTCGCGCACTTCGCAGCGGAGATCGAACGCTTTGCCGGGATCAGTGCTGCTTGCCAGAGCGCGCACTTCGATGGTGTTTTGTTTTGCGTCGGTCACCTGTAGCCCGCAAACTTTTCGGTCCCATTTCGGATTGTTCTCAACCAATCGTTTCAATTCCTTGCGCAGTTCACCCATAGGCACCTGGTAATCGAGATAAAGAATGATCGTACCGAGCAGCTCGGTGGAAACGCGGCTCCAGTTCTGAAACGGTTTTTCGACAAAGTAGGTGATCGGCAACACCAACCGGCGCAGGTCCCACGTGCGCACGGTTACGTACGTGAGCGTGATCTCTTCGATCTGCCCGAACTCGCCTTCGACCACCACGATGTCTCCGATGAGCACGGGTTGAGTCAGGGCAATTTGAATGCCGGCGAGCACGTTGCCGAGTGTTTTCTGGGCGGCAAAACCGATCACAACGCCGGCGATGCCGGCCGAGGCCAGAATACTGGTGCCGAATTGCCGGACCGGATCGAATAACATCAGGATCGACCCGGCGGCGAGTATTACCACACCGGTCACGATGATTTTGCGAATGACCGAGACCTGCGTGTAAATTTTTCGCGCGGAAAGATTATCCGGAATATCCATTCGATGCCGGCTCAGGAGCGCAGCCTGGACAGCGTTGATCCCACGAACGGTGAGGACCGAGAACGCGGCGATGAGCAAAATGCCGAACGCTTTTTGCGTCACCCAGGTCCAGTTTTCGGGCAAATGCAGCAGCGGCAGCAAAAGGATCAAGCCAAGAAGCGGCACCGACATCCGCAGCATCTGGCCGAAGATTGGTATAATTACTTTGCCAAGAAGACTGGCGGTGCGGTCAGCCCATTCCTCCATCCGTTTTTCCACCGCGCGAATCGCGCGGAATGCCAGCCAGAGCAGCGCGACGATCCAGCCCGCGTAGAAAATCGCGGTGAGCAGGCGGACGCAGAAAAGCCGAGTGGGCCGGCCGATAATGCCGGTCGCGATCGGCATCAGAGCAAACGCGCCGCCGCACATCCACAGAATAAACGCGACCGGTTTGCGGATCGCTGATGCGCTCAGCGCGAGCAGAGACTGATGTTGGTTGGATTGGATTTCGCCCGCCCGTCGCCGGATGATTCGAAGCATCAGGCCGGCGAAGATCGACAATAGCGCAAGAGCCCCGATCGATGCGAGCAATCGTATCCACGTGACGCGATCAAAAACTTCTTTCTCCAAAAACGCATTGCCGGAACTTTTCGCGATTTGATCAAGCCACTCGCTGTAATCACGTCCGGCCCGGTAAATCCTCGAGCGCTCTGCCTTCGCGCGTGCCGCTGAAAGGTCGGTAACGGACTGGGTGATCGTTGGCGTTAGAGACTCGGCTGGCGATGTTGCCGGAGACGGCGTAGGCGTCGCGCTCGGCTCAGCTAAGATTGCGCTGACGCAGATCAACCCGAACAGGCAGCAAACAACTCGTTTCGCAGTCATAAATCACCATCGCATTGACGAATCGAGTCGCAACGGGGCGAAGGCGACCGAAAGGTCGCGTGCTGATGTTCACTCGCGCATCCGCGTGCGAACTCGCACCGCAAGGCATTCGTGTCAATGCAGTGGCGCCCGGCTTGATCTGGCGTGAGGGGATAGAGCGAGCTTGGCCCGACGGTGTGCAACGGTGGCAAAAAAACCGCGCCGCTGAAGCGCCTGGGTCTGCCCGAAGATATCGCGGGCGCGTGCCTATTTCTAGCTTCACCCGGCGCGCGTTGGATCACGGGCGCAAGCCTGCTCGTGGACGGTGGGGTGATGACTCATCAGATTTTCTGATCGGGCCGAGTTAGGCAGCGAGTTGAGGCAGGCCGTCTGGAGTCGTAATGTATGGGCGGATACAACACCGGAAAGGAGCAAGCAAATGCCAAATACCTCGACCGGCAGAGTGGGCAGGCAGCAAATGATTCTCATCGCCGGGTGTAGCGGTTTTCCAGAGACTAAAGGTAACGCGATCGCTACCCAATTATCTTTTCCAGTACCGCAACTTTCGAATCCGCGGGGTTTCAATCTTTAGAAACCTATGACGCTAATGAACTGGAGAAAATTCGTTCTCCTTGGCTGCATGGTAGCTTTTGTTTTCGCAGCCTCGACTGCGATGGCGCAGATGAGAGGACACGGTAATTCGAGTTCCCAGATGGGAACGCGCGGCGCTTTGAGGCCACATTCGATTGTCCGAATCCCGATGCGCCGCGCTCCGATGCCGGGTTCGATGGGACGGATGCCAATACACCGCGCTCCAATGATGAATTCAGGCCTGGGCCTTCGAAGCTTTAACCGTTTCAACTATGGAGACTTTAGTCGAAACAATCGGTTTCATCGTTTCAAGCGTTTCAACAAAATCATCTTCATCGGCAACTTCGCCTCTCCATGGTGGTGGGGTCCTTGGTGGGACTGGAACTCGGTTTACCCATATGGATCCTACGTGTCTTCCTCTCCACCCGACTACTCCGGCCCCGGATACGGGTATGGTAACTCTGGCAATGGCTATGCGTCGTCCGGCTATGATTACGGATATGTACAGCCACCTTTGAATTACTACGACTACGCCAATGACGATGAGAGTGCCGTACGCAACGTTCTTGCCGAATACGAAGTTTCCTGGAACGGCCATGATACGACCGCCTTCGGTCGTCTCTTCACTGAAGACTGTGACTACGTAAACATCGTCGGTGACCACTGGAAGGGAGCGCAGGAAATTGCCCAGCGGCAGGCGGAACTGTTTCAAAAGAAATTAAAGGCTGCCGTTCGGAAGCTTACCGGTGTAGAAGTTCGTTTTTCAGCGCCCGATGTCGCACTTGTCCATGCTACCTGGAACGTGACCGGTTCGAGTCGTCCCACCGGAAAGGCCGTTCCAGTACTGAAAGAAATCACCACGATGGTGGTGGTCAAAACTAACGGGAAATGGCTAATCACGTCTTTTCAGAACACGGAGAGCGGGGATTGATCAAATTTTTGTGAATCCGGCATCTCGCCGGGGGCTTGTTGACCGATAGCCAATCCAGTCTTTTCAGGTGACGCGGGTTCGGCGGCGGTGGCGGATAACGCCAGCAGCAGCATGCAGGCTCCGGCAATGCGCATGGATGTCCGCGGGCATTATAGCGGGCGCCACGTGAGCTCACAACCGTTCGCCGTCTTTTAATCTGTAGGGAAGCCGACGGTTTCCCACGGGACGCTGTCAGCGTCCCCTACAAAGCAACACGATTTTTAGGGCGTCTGTGCCAGACGCCGAACTGGAGTGCCGTCTCACGGATACGGCCTACAACGAGAATGCGCTCGAGACAGGGAAGCAGAAAGGGGTCGGTCCTTTTTTCTTGCATTTCTGCGAAGGCGGTCAAGAGCGGCGGTCACCCGCTTTAGGTTCGTTTCCAGGCCAGCATGGCCTACGTTAAACAACCAACTATTTGTAGGTCGTCTTTGGCGCTGGGCTGGCCAGGATTTTCTGAAATCCTTCGGTAGCGGGTCCTATTCCCAGGGCGTCCGCAAATCGGAAAGGCTAGTGCAGTCATCGGCGTAATGCTTCGCTCGGTTTTTATTTCACATCTTCAAAATGGAAGACGCTCGCTCACGCACCAAGCTTCAATTCGCGGTGACTAACCGTCGCTCCGGCCGATATGGAAATACTTCCGGAATCTCGCCCTCTCGAAGCTTCCGTTGCACGCTGCGCCAGAAATCCGGATGAAATAAATCCGCGTGCTGTTCGAGCAACCCGGCACGCGCCGGTCCGGGCAGGCTGAGAAAATTCAGAAATTCTTCGGGAAACACGTCATTCTCGCGCACGGAGAACCACGGCTCGGCCGAGATTTCTTCCTCGTACGTGCTGGCCTGCGGCAGATCGCGAAAATTGCAATCGGTTAGAAAACAAAGTTCGTCGTAATCGTAGAAAACGACGCGGCCTCGCCGGGTGACACCGAAGTTTTTGGTTAACACATCGCCCGGAAAAATGTTCGACACGGCCAGATCCTTGATGGCCTGGCCGTAATCGCGAGCGGCGGCTGCACTCTGAGTTGAATCGGCTTCGGCGAAGAAAATGTTAAGCGGACGAATGCGACGTTCGACGTAAACATGAGCGATGACGACATCGTCGCCTTCCAGCCGCACCGTCTTTCCGGCCGCGCGGAGCAAATCTTCCAGGAGAGCCGGCTCGAATCGGTTCCGTCGCATGCGGAGGTGCTCGAACTCGTACGCTTCCACTAAACGCCCGACGCGATCGTGCTCGAAGACCAGCTTGTAACGACGCATCACCTCGTTCGGAGTGGTATCCTTCGGAAAATCGAATCGATCCTTGATTACCTTGAAAACGACGTCGTAGCCGGGCAAAGTGAAGACCAGCATGACCATTCCGGGCGTACCTTCGGCCGTTTTGAAACGGTCGGCCGACGCGTTCAGCTGAGCGATGAAATCGCGATAAAACTCCGTTTTGGCATGTCGGTTAAAACCGATTGCATTGTAGAGATCGGCTAAACGTTTGCGCGGCATCAGCTGCCGCAAGGAATGCACCAAGGCGTGCGGACAATCGGCGTTTACTCGGAAATACGCACGCGTGTATGAGAAAAGAATCGACAAATCCGCTTCGCCGAAGAGCACGGCATCGAGTGTAATGCCACGTTCACCTTCGTAGCGCAGACAAAAGGCCAGAGGCAACCCGACGCCATCGCCACCATCGCGAATCGCGCGACCGACAATGTAGGCGCCGTTGCCCCGATAAAACGCGCGGTTAATCATTTCGAGGCTCACCTTGCAATCTCCGTGGCCAGCACCGGGAAATTCCACCTCGACTCGCTCCGCCGCCAGCCGCGTCGAGACACGAAGCTCGTTCCAGCATTCCGCTGCGAATCCGCCCGCTTCAGAGTTGGTTAGCGCGGCGGAGATCAGTTCCAGAAGGGGTGCTCCGGAATAAATTCGACGAACGTCGAGAGGAGAACTCATCGGGGGCGCGTCGAAATCAGAATCGACAAACTCGATTGCTTGATCCACACCTTCAGTTGTAAAAACGCGTCGGGTGAGTGAGTTGAAAAAGCTTTCGCCAATCTCCCGGGCGCGAGATTGTGCGACGAGAGAGGAATAAACGGCTTTGATCGCGGTCCAGAGATTGCGTTCGCGCAAGCGCGGGCCCATCAGATCCGTTATCTGTGTCGTTAGGTTCGTCAGCACGTTGCCATAAAGATGAAGCCTCTCGGCCGAATCCGCGTAGCTTCCCTTCAGATCATGAGCCAGAAAACGCTCGCGAGCGCGGTGAGTAATTTCATCAAAACGCCCTTGGTACTTGGCGAAGGCGTGCTGTGCGGCCTCTGCGCAAAGCGCGGCCAGGCGGCTGTCAGTTAAAGCCGCGGCTGCCGAAGAAGTCGTCTCTGCCCGCTTCACAATGAAACTGTTCGTGTTCTTTTGAATCTCGCAACGCCGTCGTGGAGGATAGGCCTACGGCGATAACCTGAGCGACGTCGTTGAAGTAGCCCGTGCCCACTTCGTGCTCATGCTTAGTCGCACTGTGTCCGTACTTTTCGGCCGCGAACTTCGCCTCTTGCAGTTCCGCATACGCCGGCATTCCTCAATCGCGACAGCCTTGCGCGAGTTGAAGCATGCTGTAATTGGGTGCGTGGAAACCGGCTCGGGTAACGAATTGGAATTTGTAGCCCATCGCCCCCAGTTCACGTTGAAACTTTGCGGTACTTCCGCTATCGAGATGCAAGATTATCACTTCTTGTATTGGAGCAAGAAAGAATCAAGATCTATGACATGCCTACATTTCCGGAAGAACGTCAAGCTTGCGAGATGTCAAAAGCATTCGACGAATGCAGCGGTTTAGTTCAACGCGCGTTTATCGCAATCGGTTCAGATCCCTGGGCAACATAAGTTTTAGGATACGAGAGGCAGATGACTCGAAGACTCGATTACCGCGACAGCGTGCTTAGGGCGTACCCCGAGGTCTACAGCCCGGCGGCGCTTGAGGCGTTGGAGATTCTGGCGCCGCTCAACCGTGACCAGCACGAGCTGATGGCAAGGCGCATCGCGCGGCGACGGACGCGGGAGCGCGGCCGGCATCGCATTGCCTTCCTCGATCCCGAGACGCTGATTCCGCGCACGCGCATCCGCGTTCAGGACGCCCGCGACGGAAACTTCGACGGGAGCGAGATTCCGGCCGATCTGATGCGCCAGTGGATCCAAGGCACTGGGCCAGCAACTCGGCCACGGGCGAGCACCGAGAGCGGTTTGCGCAACATCGCCTACGCTCTGCTCTCGGGCGCTGACGGCTGGATGTTCGATGGCGAGGACGCCCTCGGACAGGTCGATACCATGTCGCTCGACAACCAGCGCAACCTCCAGCTCGCGATCGCCAAAGACCCACGCTTCCTGCGCGTCGCCGAAGAAGTCAGCGCCGGAATGAATCAGTGGGCGCAAGGCTTTTTCGGGCGACCCATCGTCGCAGACTGGCGTCAACAGCTCGACTTCACTACCAAGATCTTCCGCGTGCGCGGTCTGCACCTCGACGACCGCCACGTGCGCGAGAAGGACGGCACCGGTTTCTCGGCTTCGATCGTCGATCTCGCGCTCTATGTGGTCAACAACCACCAGCGCCTACGCGCCTCGGGGGCATCGATCGTCCTCTACCTGCCGAAGATCCAGACCGCCGAGGAGGCAGCGCTGTGGAACGACTTGCTCGCGGCGCTCGAGCAGCACCTCGGACTACCGATAGGCGCGATCAAGGCCTACGTCCTCGTCGAGCAGATCGAGGCGTCCTTCCAGTTGATGGAGATCCGCGCCGTCCTCGGCCGCCACTTCGTCGGCTTCAACACTGGGCGGTGGGACTACATCAACAGTGTCGCCGACGCGATGGTGTGGGCCCCGGAATTCGTCAACCCAAATATCGACGCCATCGGCATGACCTACGGCTACATGCGCAATTATGAGGACCGCGTGCGCCGGGCCGTGAACACCCCCGATCGGAACGGCCGCCACGCTCTGTGGCAGGGCGGTATGGAGCCCAACATCCCGGTCGGCTCCGCAGCTGGCGTCACCGCAGGCATGCGCAGGGCGAAGGCAGGCGGGGAGCGCGAGCAACTCGCGGGGGCGAGCGGCAAGTGGGTCGCTCACTGGAAGATGGTGCACATCGTGCGGCCGGTATGGGAGGAGGTCGGTGCGGACAACCAGCTCGAACGCAAATTCCCGCCACTCACCTACACGCAGGAGGACGCCGATGGGCTGGTGCTGCTCGAGCCGGCGCCGCGCACCGTCCGGGGTGCCCGCGACTTGCTAAGCGTCGCCCTGCAGTACGGCAACGCCTTCGAACAGGGTTTCCAAGCCGCGGCGCTCAAGCCGGCGGACTTTTTCGGCAACGACGACGTGCTCTATTTAATGGAGGACATGGCGACCGGCGAGATCCGGGTCAGCATCCTCTGGGAATGGCTGCACAAGGGCGCGCAACTCAACGAGGACGACCCAAAGACCGGCGTCAGGGCCGGCGATACGTTCGATTTACCACTTTTTGCCCGCCTGCTCGACGAAGAATACGAAAAGCTGCTCGCCGCCCGCGACCGCGACGTCCACGACGATTCGAAGACGACAACGCTGCCCATCGCACGCGAGATCGTCGCTGCTTACGTGACCAATCGCACCAAGCTGCCCTGGTACATCGATCTTTTGAATCTGAACCTGCACAATCACGATCTCGCTAATGCCAGATCCCGCATCCGGTCCTACATCGAGACCTTCGAGCGAGACGGAACGCGGATCACCGAGAATCTCGATTTTGTTGTCTGAACCAAGGAGTACCCTTACGAGATCGTTCGAACAAAAAATCAACGAGACTCAGGAGTGGTTCGACAGTCCCCGATTCGCGGGGATCGTTCGCCCGTATACCGCGCGTCAGGTGGTCGAGCAGCGCGGCACCATCGGCCACGACTACACGATCGCGCGTGGGGCGGCCGCAGCGTTTTACGATCGCTTGCGCGAACTTTTCGCGGAGCGCAAGAGCATCACCACCTTTGGCCCGTACTCGCCGGGGCAAGCGGTGGCGATGAAGCGTATGGGGATCGAGGCGATCTACCTCGGCGGCTGGGCGACTTCCGCCAAGGGCGGACCGAGCGAGGACCCGGGACCCGATCTCGCCAGCTATCCGCTCAGCCAGGTGCCCGACGAAGCAGCGACGCTCGTGCGCGCCCTGCTCTCGGCGGATCGCAACCAGCAGTATTTGCGTTCGCGGATGACTGAGGCGCAGCGCGCCGCTACGAAGGCTCGGGATTTTCGGCCGTTCATCATCGCCGACGCCGACACCGGCCACGGCGGCGATCCACACGTGCGCAACCTCATCCGCCGCTTCGTGGAAGCAGGCGTTCCGGGCTACCACATCGAGGACCAGCGTCCGGGCACCAAGAAGTGCGGCCATCAGGGCGGCAAAGTGCTTGTGCCGCAGGACGAGCAGAACAAGCGACTGAACGCGGCCCGCTTCCAGCTCGACGTCATGGGCGTTCCTGGCCTCATCGTCGCCCGCACCGACGCCGAAGCCGCCAACCTGATCGAAGGTCGCGGCGACGAACGCGATCAACCCTTCCTGGTTGGGGCGACGAACCCTGACGTGCCAGCCTACAAGCCGTGCTTCCTGGCGTTGATCCAGCACTTTCACGAGCTGGGAGTCGCCGAACTCACCGGCCATCTCTTGTACGCCATACCGGCCGGGGAGCACACCGTCGCCCGGGAATGGCTGGAACGCCGGGGCGTTCTAGTGCAGGCCGCTGAAGCCGTGGCGTCGTTGCGGGAGGGGAAAGAGACCTCGATCGACGCGATGTTCGAACGGATCACTGCCCGCTTCCTCGACGCTTGGGAGGACGCCGCCGCACTGAACACCTTCGGTGAGGCGGTTGCCGAAGTGATCGAGTTCCAGTCGAGCGAAGGTGAACCGGTCGAGACAAGCGTCGACGACTGGCGGCGCTTCGCCGCGCGCGCCTCGCTCTACGCCGCCCGCGAAAAGGCGCACGAACTCGGCGTCAACGTGTACTGGGACTGCGAGGCGACCAGGACGCCCGAAGGCTACTACCAGGTGCGCGGCGGTATTCCGTACGCCATCGCCAAGTCGCTTGCGGCGGCGCCCTTCGCCGACCTGCTCTGGATGGAGACCAAGACCGCCAATCTCGATGACGCGCGCGAGTTCGCCGAGGCGATTCACTCGGAATTTCCAGACAAGATGCTCGCCTACAACCTCTCGCCGTCGTTCAATTGGGACACTACCGGTATGAGCGACGAGGAAATGCGAAGTTTTCCCGAGGAACTCGGCAAGCTGGGATTCGTCTTCAACTTCATCACCTATGGCGGCCACCAGATCGACGGCCTCGCCGCCGAGGAGTTCGCCATGGCACTGAAGCAGGAGGGCATGCTCGCCCTCGCCCGCCTGCAACGAAAACTCCGCATGGTCGATTCTCCCTACAGCACACCCCAGACTCTTGTCGGCGGACCGCGCGCGGACGCCGCATTGGCCGCTACCTCGGGACGCACGGCGACAACCATGGCAATGGGCAAGGGCTCGACCCAGCATCAGCACTTGATACAGACCGAGGTCCCCAAGAAGCTCCTTGAAGAGTGGCTGGCGATGTGGACGCGGCACTATAAGCTCCCCGGCAAGCTCCGCGTCCAGATGCGGCCGCACCGCGCCGGCTCGGAGCTACTCGAACTCGGAGTCTACGACGAGGGGGAGGAGAAGCTCGCCAACGTCATCTTCGCCCCCATCCACGACCGGCGTGGCCGCAGCATCCTCTCGGTGCGCGACCAGAACACCTTTGCGGAGTCAATGCGCAAGAAGCGCCTAATGACGCTCGTCCACCTCTTCCTGGTGCACCGCTTCAAGGCGGCGTCGGTGCACTACGTCACCCCCACCGAGGACAACCAGTACCAGGTCGCAAAGATGAGGTCTCACGGCATCTTCAGCGAGATCAACACCGAGGTGGGCCAAATCATCGTCGCTAACGTCAACCGCCAGCGGATCTCCGAGTTTTTAGCGCCGGATCAGGAGGCGTTGCGGAGGCTGATTCGCAAGGAAAAATAGGGGTTTCGGCGCTCGGCGATCACATGCTGCGGCGCTTCGTGATTGAAAATCCAACGGTTCGTTGCCAAGCCAGCGTCATCCCGTCGCGTACCGTCACGCAGACCGCGTAAAAGCTTCGCTCACGCGGTCCACTGACCAGCGAGAATCATTTCCGTTTCCAGGCGAGCATGATTCCATCGCGTACTGTTAAACAAACATTCTCAACGCGGGGGTCGGATTGCACCAGCCGGTTGAAAGCGACGATGCTGCGGGTGTCACCATCTTTTGGATCGATGACTTTGCCGCTCCACAAAACGTTGTCGCCGACGAGTAAGCCGCCGGGTTTCACCAAGGGAAAACATGTCTCGTAATAGCTTGAGTAGTTGACCTTATCGGCATCGATAAAAACCAGATCCAAAGGAGCGGACAACGTCTTAATGGTGTCCAGGGCCGGCCCCATCTGGATTGTGATCTTATGCCCATGCGGACTCTGGCCGAAATACTTTCTCGCGATTGCTTCCGCTTTGGGATCGACTTCGCAGGTGATGAGACGGCCGTCATCCGGCAGAGCTTCGGCCATCATCAGCGTGCTGTAACCGGTGAACATTCCAATCTCCAGAATGTCTCGAGCGCCGATCAGGCGGACAAGCATCTGCAAGAAGCGTCCTTCGATCAGGCCAACCTGCATCTCGGGCGATTGCATCGTGCGATACGTCTCCTCGCGAAGACGAGCATATAAGTCCGTCTCCGGCTCAGTGTGATCCTGGGCGAACTGCTCGACTGCGCTATCGATGAAGCGGTCCATAAAATCGGCGAAACGTGAAACTCTTAAATCCTTACATCGGACGAAGCCTACGGAATATTTTCATGCCCACCATCCCGACCTCTAGAATACCGCGGCGCACGAACCGTTTTTGAGACGGCCAACGTTAAACAACCAACTATTTGTAGGTCGTCTTTGGCTCGGGGCCGGCCAGGATTTTCTGAAATCGCGGATCCTTCCGTAGCGGGTCCCATTCCCAGCGCGTCCGCAGATCTGAAAGCGTGATGCTGACGTCGTCGTAATCAACTGCGAACGGCGTCGTGAGAAGACGCTCGACCAGTTCAATGGCGTGATCGGCATCCCCGTTGCGCGCGTAAATTAGGGCGAGAAACCCCTGAACGGTGCCGCCATTCACTATGTCCTTGGAAAGAGGCGTCAATTCCGCTCCGCGTTGGGCTTCACGCAACGCGTCTTCTTTCCGTCCCATTAACGCGTAAAGAAAGCCGAGCTGCCCATGACGAACGCCGTCCTGCGGACTCTTCGTTACGACTTGTTCCAATACCGGCCGGGCAGCTTCGAATTCCTGCTGCGCGCGTGCAGCATCGTTGCGCATCAACGCCACACAGCCGGCGAGATAGCTTTTGGGCAATGGGATGCCAGTGGGCGCGACAAAATTCTCCAGCCGAGCTGATATCAGCGCGCGTTCGGCAGCGGCCGCATCTCGATCCATGAGAGCCACGTCGCAGCGACTGAAGGTGACGATTCCATCCGGATCAACGTTAGCTGGAATACTGTCCAACGCGGCTTTGATCGGGGCCGTGCTTCCTTTCCAGAAGAATTCGATGTAACCGCGCTGAATCTTCACATTGACGGAGTCAGGCGCGAGCGCGAGCACCCGATCCATTCCGCGCAGAGCATTCTGCCAATCGCGCAACCCGAAGTATGTCTGCGAAGCGTCGTAGAGGCTAACCTGATTACGCGGGTCAATTGCTTCAGCCTTTTTGTAAGCGGCGATGGCAGCCGTCATGTGCCCCTGCCGGCGTTGCACCGCAGCAATGTAAAGACCGACATCGCCATCATTCGGAAGAGTCTTCGCTGCCAGATTCAATTCGCGCAGGGCTTCCTCGTAGTTGCCCTCCTCGTAATAGAAATAGAGTCCGAGCGCGAGGTGCCCTTCACCAAGATCAGGTTGAAGTCGCAGCGATTGGTGTGCTTCACTTCGCGCTTTTTGCTTTAGCGCCTCGGTCGGTTCAAACCAATGATAAATCTGGCTCGTGGTGGCGGAAAGTCGTGCATGAGCCAGGGCAAAGTTCGGGTCGAGCGCGATCGCCTGCTCGTAAAATTGGGCGGCAGTTTGAAAATCCTGCAGAAGATTATCGGGACGCGTCTGATACGTTCGCCCACGCAGGTAGAGAACGTAGGCGTCCGGATTGTTCGTTGCCTTGGTCTCGACGCGCGCTTTCTCCTGCGGCGAAAGTGTTGCCTGGAGCGAGTCAGCAATACTTTTCGCGACTTCGGCTTCGACGCCGAAGATATCGATCAGTTGGCGATCGTAACTTTGCGCCCATAGATGCGCGTCTGTGTCCGCCTGGATGAGCTGAACGTTGATGTGCACGCGATCGCCCGATTTTTGGACGCTGCCTTCAAGGATATTGGCCACCCGCAATTCGCGCGCGATCTCCGGCAAATTCTCCGGGGCGCTTTTGTAACGCTCCGTGGAAGTGCGCGAGATTACGCGAAGCCCGCTGATCTTCGAAAGAGTAGTGATGATTTCATCCTGAATGCCTTGAGCAAAAAAGGCGTTCTCCTTATCTGAACTGAGATTTTCGAACGGAAGTACCGCGATGCTCTTTTGGGAAATGGCCGGGGCGACCACTGACACTGATGGTGCTGTGCCGGTCGATGCAACCGGTTTCGATTTTGTCGATTCCTGGTGTGAAAGGAGCCAAAATACTGCGCCGCCAATCAGCAATATGGAGATGGCACCAGCGATAAAGAGAAAGTTAGTCTTGCGCGCGGCAGATCTCGGGAGAACGAGGGCCGGCGCTGCCGCTTCTCGTTGTGCGGCCATGAACTTGGTCGGTATGGCGGCGTTCCCGGCTTCGTCGGTATACAGATTCACGACTGAAACCGTGAGATCATGTTTGACCTTGCATTCGCCGAGATCATGCAAGGTCGGCTGCCATTGACGATAATGTGCCAGATCTTCGGCCACTCGTTTCGACAGCAGAATGTGTCCGGCGTCGCCGCAATCCATAACGCGCTGGGCCATGTTGATTCCGCCGCCAGCGATGTTGGAGCGATTGTTGAGGTCGGTGACAGCGCTAACGGGACCGCTATGGACGCCCATTCGGACGCGAAGCTCGGGCCGACTTTTCAACGCCTTGCTGATTTCTAAAGCGCATTGTACCGGAGCATCGGGCGTTGTTGAAAAAACCAACGCCATGCCGTCGCCGGTGGGAATCTTCACGAGTTTCCCGGCGGCTTCCGCGGTGCGGAACGCGTCGGTGCCCCGAACGACATTGTTCAGTTCCTCCAACGATTCGCTCTGTTCGTTGATGAGCAGTTTTGAATAACCAACAATGTCGATGAACAGAACGTGCGCGATCTCCAAACGCAGGTTCGTTTTTTCGTCTTCAGTCATGAGAGCTCTTGTCTCGGTTCGATTTTGCCCGGTTTCTTACGGGTTGAAAAGGTAAACGACTCTCTCGTAACGCCAAGCGCCATCGGAACACTTTCGAGCCCGCCGCACGGTTCCAATCGATTCAGGAGGTGAGTGGTGATGAACTCAACTTCTCCAAAGTCTGGGCGGAGACATTGCACGTGTTTTCAACCGGGCAATGAGATCATTGACACATTTACACGCAAACTCGGAGCGAGCAGGGGATCGACGGGAGAGGCCGATGAGTCCGTCTAATCCGGCTGTCATTGTCTTTTGCTGATGCCATGGCGGACCGCTATTTCAAGTCCTTCTTCAGCATGCGTTCACAGGCTCGTTGATTTTCTCGATGTTCGAGCGATCTCGCGAATAGTCTGGAATTGATATTGACCTCCAGGCGCGTTTCTGCCGGAATCCCGCGCATGATAAAAACTCGAATTGCAGTAACAGTTCTGGCTCTGTCGTTTATAGCGACAGCAGCCTGTTTCGCAGCAAACCCGCAGATGGGGACGTGGAAGCTCAATGAGGGGAAATCGAAATTTGCACCCGGGATGGGTAAGAGCACGACGGTGGCTTACTCGGAGCAGGGGGATAAAATCAAAGTGACTGTCGATGGCGTGGATAAGGACGGGAAACCGACGCACGGAGTCTGGGTTGGGAAATGGGACGGCAAAGCCTATAAAGCGAAGGGAAATCTGGCTTGGGATTCAGCCGCTTACAGAATCGTGAACGACCGAATCAACAACATCACTACGATGAAGAATGGTAAGACGCTGTGGACCGGCCGGATTGAAGTTTCAAAGGATGGCAAATCACGAACCGTGACTGTGAACGGCACCGACGCGAACGGGAAGAAGTACACATCCAAAGTCGCTTACGACAAGGCGTAGGACGGAAGTCGGAGTTCGGAAAACGCCCAACCCCGTAAAAAAAGACACGGGGCAGGCTGCTCAACTCCGAAACAGAGATCGCGCTGGGAGCTGGCGCCGCGGCGAGGCGTTGCAATATTTCTAACGCCTCGCGTCAGCTCAACGAGCTGCAGAACGCGATCGTATATGTAAGCATCAGGGCTAAAAAGCAGAGGCCGCCTGCCCACTGAATCCAGCGCTTCTCCGATATTAGCGCGGCCACAGTCGGGATGAGCATCGGCAGGTTGGTCACATTTTCCTTCAGGAATAACGCAGCATTCGGTGTTTTCAGAAAGGCGAGATTAGCGAACAACGACAAAACAACGCAGGCCACAACAGCTCCGTAAAAATAGGGACGCTGGCGCCAGAAAAAATCTTCCAGATCAATCGTGCCTTCATCGTGCGCCTTGGGTCCTACCAACACGCAGATCAGGAAGATGACGATGGCAAACAGGAATTGGACGGTGATGGAGACAAGGTCCCAGCTCTTGAGTGAACGAAGATCCCAAATCGATAACCAGTTGGAGAAAACCAAAATGACGGCGTTGACCATTCCAAGCGCGAGCAACCCGGAAAAGCGAACGCGATCGCGCGCAACGATCAGCTCGGCAATGCGCGCGAGCAGGTGGGTGAGCGCCAAAGCGTAAACGAACGATAAAAGCGCCGTGACATGTTCAAACGCGGTCATGGGGTTGCGGGAATCTCAAGCCCTGCCTTGCGCAGGCCATCAAGAAGATGCTCAATGAATTCAGCATCATTCCATGGGCCGTATAGCTCTCGCGCCATCTCACCGAAGTTCGGCATCAGCGCGTGCAGTTCCCGCAGTGCCGCCCGTGCGCGCTGCTCGTCGCCTAGCTGTCCATAGACCGCAGCCAGCGTGGCGTGCGGCCAATAATAGCCGGGCATATTAACCTTCAGGGCACTTGCCAGTGCAGCGTGATAATCACGCCTGCGGTAGGCATCGTAAACGGCGAGATAATGATACCAGCCCGGATGATGCGGGTTGAGCTGCTTCGCTTGCTCCGCTACACCCACGCCGTATTCCCAATCACCGGAATAAGCGAACATTAATCCGAGCATTGCCATCGTCGAGGAATCCATGCGATTCAGGGCGAGCGCGCGCTCCGCTGCCGAGCGGAAAGCTGGGAAATTTTTCTGGAAGAACAAGACGTAGGCCGACGCAGCGTGGGCGAAGTGGTTGGTCGGCGCAGATGCGACCGCTCGTTGCGCGGTAGCAAGCGCGCGGCCCAGGGAATCAGGCCTCGGGTTGTAACCAAAGACGTACTCGTGCCAGTAAATGCACGACAGTTCGGCAAGGCAGTCGCTGTGGCTGGGGGCGCGAGCAATCGCCGCTTCGAGGATCTCACGGACTTCCGCGTGTTCCTCCCGGGTGAAGCGTTCCTGATAACCGAAGGCGCGCAGCACAGCCTCATGAGGGGAGTATTCGCCGGCGCTCCTGCCGCGCAGTAACTCGCTCATGCTATGCACCAGCGCGCCGTACTGATCCGCGACCGTCGAAACAATTCGCGGAACTAACTCGTCCTGTAACTCGAAAATGGTTTCCGGACTAAAACTGCGTTCATAGTTCTCAGCCCACAGATGAGCACCGGTCTTCGCATCAACGAGTTGTACCGCGAGACGCGATTTCGCCCCAGCCTGGCGCAAGCTGCCCTCTATGATATAGCGTGCGCCCAGTTCTTTGCCTGCGGAACGAACATCAACCGATTCGTTAGCGTAACGTGAAGTCGAGCCGCGCGAGATGACTTGGAGGTAAGAGAAGCGCGACAGGCCGGTGACAATCTCCCCGGTGATTCCCTCAGCTAAGGCTGTGAGATCGGAGTTGCTCTCGCCATACTTAAATGGCAACACCGCGATCCAGAAGGCTTCTTGCGCGAGAATCTTGCCCGAGGATTTGCCACCGGTCGCTGGCCAGGTTTGGTTTTTGCCCTCGATTTCCAGCCCTGCCTTTTGCAAGCCGTCCAGCACGTGATCCACCATTTCGGGGACGAACCACTTCGACTTCAGACCTCGTGCGACCTTTCCGAAGTCGGGCACCAGCTTCAGCATCTGACCAAGTGATTGACGTGCCGCGTCACGTTCCCCCAGCTGGCCGTAAGCCGCAGCCAGAACCTCGTGCGTAGCAAAAAAGCCAGGCAGGTTCACCTTGAGCGCTGCGTTCACCGAGCCTTGGTAGTCGCCTTTGCGGTAAGCGTTATAGCTGAGAGGAAACCAGAACCATGGGGGATGGCGCGGATTGAGCTGCATCGCCCGCTCCACCAAAACACACCCCCGTTCCCAATCACCCGAATAAGCCAATACGGCGCCCAAATCCGCTAGCATGGCTCCATCCATGGGATTGAGCGAAATGGCCTTGTCAGCCGCGGATCGGAACGCCGGAAATTCTTTACGGAAGAACAAAGTCTTAGCCAGTGCGCTTTGGGCAAACGCATTCGACGGCGCAGCGTCCGTTGCTCGCCGCGCGGCTTCGAGCGCGCGCGCCAATGGATCCGGCTGTCCGCCGAATTCAAAGCCGTAGTCATTTGCATACATGATCGACAACATGGCCCAGGCATCTGCATAGGCCGGCGCTTGTTGGACCGCCCGCTCCAGCCATGCCCGAGCCGCGGCGTGTTCTTCAGGATTTATCCGGAAACCGTAACTGAAAGCGCGCAGAAGAGCCTCATAAGGGGTCAGCTGGTCCACCGCCTTACTTCGGACGACATCGCTCATGCTGCAGGGCAGAACGCCATAAACATCGGCGACAGTAGAAACGATCCGCGGAACGAGGTCGTCCTGAATCTCAAAGACTGTTTCCGGACTGAAAGGACGTTCGTAGTTTTCAGCCCAGAGATGGGCGCCTGAGACTGCGTCGACAAGTTGCACCGCCAGACGCAATTTCGCTCCAGCCTGACGCAAGCTGCCTTCCATGATGTAGCGCGCGCCTAACTCTTTGCCGACTGCGCGCACATCGTTCGAGTCTTTGGCCAAACGCAGAGTCGAGCTGCGGGCAATGACTTTTAGATATGAGAAGCGAGAAAGGCCGGTGACGATGTCTTCGGACAAGCCCTCGGCCAACGCGCTGAGGTCGCCATTTGCGCCGACATATTTAAACGGCAATACTGCGATCCAGAACCCTTCTTCCCGACGCGCGGAAGCATCGGATGGCTCTTGCTCTTTCGGTTTCGCGTTGCGCAATTTCCCGGGCACTTCCGGATTACCGACCTCCTCGGTGTAGAGATTGAAAACGTGCACGCGCGCACCATGCTTCACTTCCACGTCCCCGAGATCGTGCAAGAGCGGCTGCCATTGCCGATAGTGCGCCAAATCCTCGGCCACTCTTTTGGAGAGCAGAATGTGGCCGACATCGCCGCAATCCATCACTCGCTGCGCGATGTTGATTCCCGCACCAGCGATGTTCGCTTGTTCGTTAAGATCAACAACTTCATTGACCGGCCCGCTGTGAATTCCCATCCGAAGCCTCAGCTGAGGCTTTTCTTTTGACCCCGGATGCTTTTGCAACTCCCGGGTGATCTCCAGAGCGCATAGAACCGGCGCTTCCGGGCTATTCCGAAAAACAAGCGCGCCACCGTCGCCCGTCGGCAAGCGCAGGAGCTTGCCTTCCGATTCCGCGAGTCGGACCTGCTCCGTTCCGCGCACGATCTGTTTTAATTTTTGAATCTGCTCGCTCTGCTCATTGATGAGCAACTTCGAGTAACCAACGATGTCGATGAACAAGACGTGCGCGATCTCGAATTTAACGTCGGAGGAAGACGCGTCCATGTTGTGTTATTTTGTCTCTTTCGGCGCGAGTGAGCTAACCAGTTTTTCGAACCGTGGATCGCCGCGCAACGGGTCCCAGATCGGATCGAGCCTCAAAAGCGCTGGCGTAATGGGCATCAAATAGGGCGTTCGTAACAGCTTGATGAGAGTTGAGATCGCACGGCTGTTCTCGCCGAAGATCGTCTGAATTAGGGCCAGGTTCTCTTCCTGGAGGGGTCCGTCTCTTGCATCTATAGCACTTGGCAAAAGCGTGATCGCACGCTCCGCTGCCTTTAGGGCCGATTCCTTCTGCCCCATCACCGCATAAACTTGAGATAGCGCTCCGATAACAAGGTAGTTGTCTGGTTGATCTCTGAAGAGCGGCTCGAGTATGGTGCGAGCCTGCTCAGCGGTAGCCTTTGCGCCACCCATATCGCCAGCAAGGCGTTGCATGAAAGCGAGCGTCACCTGTTCACCGCCCTTGTCGGACGGAGAAGCAAAATGGAATTGAGCCAGTCGGGCTTGCAGCAATCGAATGGCCTGACGGTAATTTCGTTCGAGTCTCAACTGAGTTATCTTCATTTCGAAGGCATCCTCAAAAGGAGTCTGCTCGTTTATTCCCGATAGCAACCTGGCGGCTTCTTGCAGGTTACCGCAGGCCTGATAAATGCCGGCCTTTGCCGCCAACACATCCGGATCGTTTGGCGTAATGTCCAGCGCTCGATCATAGAGCTTCAGTGCGGCTGGGAATTGTCGAAGCACGCCGTAAGTCTCTGCCGCAGCCGTGAGTAGGTCTACATTACGTGGGTCCAGAGTGAGGGCTCGCTCGAAGTTGTCAACGCTTTGATCCCAGTGTCCCTCACGTCGGCCAATTAACGCGAGCGCATACAGCACTTCGCTGCCGCTTCGTAGCATCTTGTTGACGCGGCCGAACGTGTTTTTGGCAGCCTCGTAATCACGCAGCACCCAGTATTGATAATAACCCAGGCCGAGCAGGGTCTCAGGCGAATTCGGCTCCAGTTTCTGCGCATTTTCCAGAGCACGTTTCGCCGCGTCGCCCCGAGCGGCGGAAGCGCTATCGTTGCGGTTAAAGTAGAGAAGGGCGTCCGCGCGAGAAAGCCGGGCCCAAGCAAGCGCAAACTTGGGATCAAGCTCCACCGCCCGCTCATAAAAACCGATGGCTTTCCCCGCGAGGTCGCGAGAATCGGAGTAGTCGACGGCGATGGCGCGCGCGTCGAAAGCCAGGCCGCGGAGATACGCATCGTAAGCCTCCGGATTGTTTGTTGGTTTAACTGCTAACGCCTGCTCCTCGCGACCAGTGAGCTTCGCTTGCAACGACTCGGCTATTCGCTTGGCGATCTCGCTCTCGACGCCAAAGATGTCGGTCAACTTTCGGTCGTAGGTCTCGGCCCAAAGGTGGAAATCGGTTTCCGCGTTAACGAGTTGCACATTGACCCGCACCTGATCTCCCGCTTTTTGCACGCTACCCTCAAGAATGTTTGCTACGCCAAGCTGGTTCGCGATTTCGCGCAGATTGCCAGGCTTGCTCTGATATTGCCGCGTCGATGTGCGCGAAATCACCTTCAAATCAGCGATCTTCGACACGCGCGTCAGTAACTCATCCTGAATTCCTTCCGCGAAGTAGGCATTCTCCTTATCGCTGCTCAGGTTTTCGAATGGCAGTACCGCGATGCTCTTGTTTGGCACAGTCGCTGTCGATCTTTCGCGCTGGCGCGAAACAACCACGAAAGCGGCGACGACCACGGCGAGCACAAGAAGGGCCGCGGCCAATTGGCCCCAGCGCATCTGCGACCGATGCTTTCGCAGACCTAACAACTTATTAGGTGTCTGCAGATTGCCGATTCCATCGCGGTAGAGATTAACTATTCGTACATGCAGACCGTGCTTCACGTCGGCTTCGCCCAGCACATGAAGAAAGGGTTGCCAGCGCGGATAATGTTCCAAATCTTCCGCCACATGCCGCGAAAGAAGAATGTGTCCGGCATCACCGCAATCCATCACGCGCTGCGCGATGTTAATACCTGCGCCGGCAATGTTCGCTTGCTCGTTTAGATCGGTGATTTCGTTAACCGGTCCGCTATGGATGCCCATGCGCACCCTCAGAGCAGGATAAGATTTCAGTGCCTTGGCAATCTCCATCGCGCACAGAACGGGCGCTTCAGGGCTGGTGCGAAAGACGAGCGCGCCGCCATCGCCCGTGGGCAACCGGAGCAATTTGCCTTCTGCTTCAGCTTTTTTGACCTGCTCGGTGCCGCGGACAATCGCCTTGAGCGTCTCGAGCTGTTTCGTCTGCTGGTCGATAAGCAACTTGGAGTAACCGACGATGTCGATGAACAAGACGTGCCCGATCTCCAACTTCACGTCTGACGAAGACTCGGACGGCATGTGAATTACTTCGTGATGTCCTGGCAAAGTTTCTCGAAGCGCGGATCTCCGCGCAGATTATCCCAGTCGGGATCGATGCGCAGGAGCGCCGGCGTTACCGCTGGGGCGGCGTAGGGGATGCTGAGTAAATGTTGCAGAGCCGCGATGGCGCTATCCTTGTCGCCGAAATGGGCCTCGATCCGCGCCAAATTATCTTCATAGCTCGGGGCGACGAAAGCATCCTTGGAGGCGGGCAGCAGGGCGATAGCTTCCCGCACGTGATCAAGCGCCGCGGCCTTGTCGCCGAGGCAAGTTTCCGCCCAGGCCAGGGTGTTCAAGACATCCGGGTTGCCGGGCTGGGCTCGGTGGAGTTCTTCGGCGGCATTTTTGGCCTTTTGGTAAGCTATGGTCGCGGCAGCAGCATCGCCTGCGTGTCGTTGCAGATCCCCGTATAAATTCTCAAAAGAACCGAGAGACGTGCCTAACGCCTCAGGTTTTTCCAATTGCGTTTTGAGCATCGCAATCGCGGATTCGTACTTGCGAAGAAAAATCGCATTTCCTGCGACCGTGCTGACAAGAATGGAATCGCCCTCGGCCGGTTGAACACCGTCGAGGAGGGTTTGAGCGCGCGCGATGTCCCCGTTTAATTGGAAGCCTATGGCCAAAAAACTGAGGACGGTGGTGTTAGTTGGATTTAAATCACGGGCTCGCCCAAGGTGTTTCTGCGCCGCTGCGGTATCGCGCATGGCGAGATCCGTCAGGGCCGCGTCCGCCAGCAGAAAAACGTTCTGTGGATCGAGCTCGATGGCCTGCGCGTAGAGACTGCGGCTTTCGTCCCAGCGTCCCTGCCGGCGAGCGACCCCGCCGAGGAATTCCGGAACTGACGAATTGTTAGGGTAAGCCCGGCGAACTGCTTCATAATGGGTTTTCGCGCCTTCATAATCGCGCTCGACCGCATACTGATAGAAGCCCTCGGCCAGTCCCGTCTCGGCCAGAGTCGGCCCGAATTTGACCGCCATATCGCGCGCATGACGCACCGCCTCCCGGCGCTGCGGTGATTGGTCGACGTTAAGGAAGACCAAGCCCTGCTGCCGGCACAAATGCGCCCAGGCTAAAGCGAAACCCGGATCGAGCCGAACGGCTTCTTCGAACTCCTTGACCGAATTCAACACGCTGTTTTTGAAATCCGCTACGCCACCTTCGAAGACAAGTCCCCGCAAATAGGCGTCGTAAGCCTCCGTGTTGTTCGTTGGCTTGGCGTTTAGCTCCTGCTTTTCGGAACCGCTCAGCGTTGCTTTCAATTGCTCGGCAATGGCACCAGCGACTTCGCCTTCCACGCCGAAGATATCGTCCAGCTTCCGATTGTAACTCTCCGCCCAGAGATGTTCGTCGGTCGCGGCGCGGATAAGCTGGACGTTGACGTGCACCGCATTAGCGGCTCTCTGCACACTCCCTTCGAGGATGTTGGCAACGCCGAGTTGCTTGGCGATCTCGGGAAGATTCTGCGGACTGCTGGCGTAATGAGCGGTGGAGGTGCGTGAAATAACCTTGAGCGCTCCAACCTTGGCCAGACGCGTGAGGATTTCATCCTGAATGCCTTCGGCGAAGTAGGCATTCTCTTTGTCACTGCTCAAATTTTCGAAAGGAAGAACCGCGATGGACTTGGCGTTTACGTTCGCCTGCGTCTGGTTCGCGGACGGAGCCGATCCTCGCCGTGGTGTCAGAACAAATTTGTCGACCGCGAAATAGCCGAGCGCGAGCACCAGGACTGTGATGATCATGCGATCCATCCGGCGTCCCGTCTGCGGGCCAATCGATTGCTCGGGCCGCACATCTTCATCGCGCTTCAACCCCTCGGGCGTGAGTTCGAAAATCCAGCTCACGATCACGGCCGGTACGAAACCGATCGCCAAGAGAATAACGATAGTGCGGGGGAGCCAATCCGGCGTTCCGAACATTGGCAGCACCGTCCCGGCGACTTGCACGATCAACCACGCGCCAACGAGATAAAGCCCGGCCGCGCGGATGACATTCCGCCGCTTCAGTTCGGCGAAGAAGCTCCGCGGATTCAAAGCTTGGGTTCCTCCCGTCGTCCTCTCACCTTCTTCACGAGCGCCTGGAAGCGTGGCTCTCCCCGCAATGAGTCGAGCATAGGATCGACTTTTATTAGACCTATCTCGTAGCCCTCATTATTAGCGTAGCTTTGCTCGAGGAATTGCAGCGCGCGGTCTTTGTCCCCAAGACCGAGATAAAGAAGAGCGCGCCAGAAAAAATCTACGTATCGGTGCTTCTCCAGTTCGTCCAAAGCCGTGAGCGCTCGGCGTGCTTCCTCCGGCCGGCCCATTATCGCAGCCAGCTGTCCGCTCAGCGCGATAGGTTCCGGCGTATTATTGGCGGTGTTTGCTTTCGCATACTCCGCTGCGGCACCTTTCAGATCACCGCTTACCTGCAGCATTTCGCCGTAATGCCAGTGCGCGTAGGAAAACGCCGGGTCGATTGCGAGCGCTTTTTCGAAAACTACCTTCGCTTCCGGGAAGCGGCGTGCGGACCCATAGATCCGGCCTTGATCGACCAGATTCACGGCCGAAAAAGGATCAAGTTCGGTTCCCAGCTTACTTTCGGCGATGGCTTCAGCGAACAGCCCCTGTGACTCGAGTGTTCCGCTGAACCAGTGATGGGCGCCCGCATAATTCGGATTCAACTCGATGGCGCGCTTAAACTCCCGCGTCGCTTCCTCAAAGTCGACGTCGTAATCCATCGCGATCTTGGCCAGTGCGTTGTGCGCTTCGGCCAGGTTGGGATTGAGCTCCAATGCTTTCAGCGCCGCGACGCGGGATTGCGGGCGAGTCTCGCCGGGGTAGGAGCCAGTATATCTGGGAAGTAGAATCAAGGCTTCGCTTAGGCCCGCGTAGGCTGCCGCGTAGTTTGGATCTTGTGCGATCGCTTGATGGAAGAATTCGATCGCACGCGGCAGGTTATCGTCGCGACGTAAGGCGAGGAAGTGCCGTCCTTGCACGAACAAGTCTTGTGCGACGGGATCTTGCGTCGGGCGGCTTGACATGGCGCTTAGCTCCGAGCCGGTCAGCTTGGCCCGCAACGTGTCAGCTATCGTCTTCGCCACCTCGCTTTCGACGGTAAAGAGATCCGTCAGCTTCCGATCATAACTTTCCGCCCAAAGATGAGCGTCACTGACGGCGTTGATCAGCTGAACATTGATCCGCACCTGGTCGTTAGACTTCTGCACACTGCCTTCGAGAATGTGCATCACTCCAAGTTGCTTCGCGATCTCACGCAGGTTGTCGGGCGCGCTTTTATACTTCTGCGTCGAGGTGCGCGAGATAACCTTCAAGTCGGCGACCTTCGCCAGTCGCGTCAAAATTTCGTCCTGAATGCCCTCGGCGAAAAAGGCATTGCCCTTTTCCTCGCTGAGATTGTCGAACGGGAGAACCGCGATCGATTTTTGTGGCAGCGAAACTGCAGCCGCCTCGGTGCGAGGCGCACTGGCAGTTTCTCGAGGCGTTCCTGAGTTTCCTGCCGTGTATCTCCCGACGGAAAACAGCGCAACCGAGATCGCAGCGCCTATGATCACGACATAGACCCAGGCGTGTCGCTTTTGTCCGCGCGACGCCGGCATTGCGTCGGCAATTTCGGTTCGCTTGATCCCTTCGGGCGTTGTTTCAAATGCCCACGCAATCAAGAGCGCGATCGGAAATCCGATTGCGATCAGCGCGATAACCAAACGGATAATCCAGTTCGGAATTTCCAGGAATGGAAAAATCTGGGTCGCGATTTGCGCGATTACCCAGCCGACGACGGCATATGCGACCGCAACCTTATAAACATTGCGCCGCTTAAGCTCGACGAAGAAGTTATTTAGATTCAAAGGCGGCTCAGCTCAGATTCGGTTTATGTTCGTGCCATTCCGTAACCTGCTCGTAAGTGTGGGCGAGGCGGAGGACCATTGCTTCAGCGCCTGAGGGACCGGTAATCTGCATGCCGATCGGCAAGTTAGTCCGGGTCAAACCACAGGGGACGGAGACCGTCGGCAGACCAAGCATGTTGAAGGGCCGCGTGTTGCGCAGCATGAGCAGTTCCTTTTCCCGAAGAGTATTCGGGTCGGATAGGTCGGAAATTGGGAACGGCGGCACGCACGTAGTAGGAGTAATCAAGAGGTCGACGTTTTCGAACACTCGCGATATGGAGCGCCGAACCTGCTCGAGCTGTCGTCGGGATTGAATATATGCAGAAGCGGTGATGTCAGCACCGGTCTGAATTCTCTTGAGAGTTTGAGCCTGATAAAGTTCGGGACTCTTAGCAACGTATTCCTTGTGGTACGTGTAAGCTTCCGCTCTCAAGATTGTGACGTAGGGGTCCATGATCGAGGAGTAACTACCGCCGGTCGCCAGCGGCGCGATGTCGCGCTGATTACCGGTGATCGTCTTCAGAACGGAGAGAGC
Source organism: Candidatus Udaeobacter sp. (assembly GCA_036499375.1). GTDB lineage: Bacteria > Verrucomicrobiota > Verrucomicrobiia > Chthoniobacterales > UBA10450 > Udaeobacter. Next base: position 121,456 of record DASYDV010000061.1, on the reverse strand, counting down.
CGCTTCCATCGCGGCTTGGATTTCGGGATTAATCCCATCATCGAAGTAGTCGCGTAGGATGCCAAGCCGCAACGAGGAGGTCGTGGTCGCGATCGTCGCGGCGTAATCTGGGACGGGGATATCTATGGTAGTTGGGTCCTGCGAATTGTAGCCGGCAATTACTTGAAGCATTAAGGCCGCGTCCATTACTGTGCGCGTCATCGGGCCTAAGTGATCAAGCGACCACGACAGCGGTATGACTCCGGAGGTGCTCACGCGCCCGTACGTCGGTTTGAGTCCAACGACGCCGCAGTAGCTTGCCGGTTGACGCACAGAACCTCCAGTATCCGAGCCTATCGCACCGTAACAGAGGTGCGCCGCGACTGCGGCCGCTGATCCGCCTGAAGAGCCGCCCGGGCTGTCATCGAGATTCCACGGATTGTGAACCGGACCGTAATAACTGATCACCGAACTGCCGCCGTAGGCGAACTCATGCAAGTTAAGCTTGCCCAGCAGAACGGCTCCGGCAGCTTTGAGGCGGCGCACAACCTCGGCGTCCTGGGCAGGAATGCGATCCTTGAATAAGGCACTAGCCGCGGTGGTGCGCACGCCGGCGGTATCGATCAGATCCTTTAGAGCAATCGGGATCCCGTGCAGCGGACCTTTCCAACGGTCGTGCTGAATTTCTGATTCCGCCTGTCGAGCCTCGGCCAGCGCGGAGTCAGCGGTGACAGTAATGAAAGCGTTCAGCTTTGGATTGAGCCGTTCGATCTGGCTCAAGCACTCATGGGTCAGTTCGACTGGCGATACTTTCTTCCTGCGTATCAGTCGAGAAGCTTCGCTAAGGCTCAATTGCCTGACATTTGATCCCTCTCCCTTTCGCAGAGCGCCGGTCTGAGCGTGAACCGCGTGTTTGTCGATGCCCGTAATCATTGTGCCTGCTACTCCGGTTAAAGCTGTTTTTATGAACGCCCTGCGAGACCGTAGACTCTCTTCTGCTTCAATCACAGGCTAGAAATCACATGAAGGGTCAGTGTACCTGGAATTGAAAAGCGTTACACATGACGATCAGCGCGTACCCGGCCGCGACCTTGTAAACATTTGCTGCAGCTCGACGAAGAAGTTGCTCATTGATTGGGATCTTTTAAAGCGGTCGCGGTTTACCGCGTCCGAGCGCCTCGAATTTTATAAGGCAGAGCGCGTTGCCTTAGACCCAGCACAGACTCAAACTCCGGATCTTTGTGCACCAGCTCCGCGCCTGCCGCCATCGCCTGGGCGGCGATGATCGCGTCGGCGGTCGAGAGGTGGTGACGGCTGCGTAACCAACCTGCCTCGGCGCATTGCGAAAGAGAGGCAGATTCAATCTGCGCCGGCAGGCTAAGCACGACTTGCAACTCGTCTCGTGCCACGTTTTCGCCATGGGTCTTGGTCAAACTGGAGACGACTTCGGTTAACGTCACCGCGGAGAGATAGACCGTGCCGCGGTCGCGCTCCGAGTCTTCCAAAAGCTCGCGCACGATATCCATGCCCGCTTCTCCGTAGAGCAGGGTGAGAACGGCGCTGCTATCGAGCCAGCTTGCGATCTTCTCTCTCACGGTCTTCGCGCCGTTGCTTGAGCAAGGCCGCAATCAGGTCGGGGCCACCCTTGTATTTGCCGATGAGGGAACGCCAGCCTTCTTTCGGCAGGGGACGACCCACGAGTTTGCTATCCTGGACTTCCCACGCGATCTGCGCTCCGGGCTCGAGTTCCAGTTCGTCGCAGAGTTGTTTTGGTATCGAGACTTGTCGCTTTACTGACAAGATTGTTTTCATACATTTATCGTCGGGTAAGACAAGAGATGTGTCAATCTTACCGACTCGGATAAGGTAAAAATGTTGCTGCTTGGCTCGGTTACAGCGAGGCGACGATTTTAGACACCGAATTTGAAACTCGCTCGTTTCCCCGCTCGCTCGCCGCTGTCCATCGCGGCTTCACCTTCCATGTCGCTGATCCCCTCAGCTCCATTCACTAATCCACACGAATTAAACCAAAAGTCCTGTGATTGGTGACAATTCGTGGAATTAGTGTCTCTCTTTCGGAGCGAGCGACTGAACGATTTTCTCGAAGCGCGGGTCGCCGCGGAGCGGGTCCCAGAACGGAAGCAGCTTTAAGGCGCCATAGCTCAACATCATCGATGCGGCGGGAGCACGTAGTCCCGCTTCCAGTTGCTGCAAGGCAAACTCCTTGTCGCCAGTCCACGTTGCTGTGATGGCGAAGTATTGAAGGACGCGGCTTGCGTTGACGACGTCGTTTTTCATCGGCGTGAGCGCGATCGCTCGACGGCCTTCCTCCAACGCCAGGTCTTTCCGCCCGAGAGCAGCGTCGATTATGCTGAGGACGCAAAGCGCCGGGCCGTAGTCCGGCTGTGCCTGCGTGACCTTTTCCTGCTGTGCGCGGGCCGCTTCAAACGCAGTGCGCGCTCGCGCCTCGTCTTTAACCATGCGCGCCAGCAGCCCTTCACCAAAGCTGCGGCTCAGAGCAATCACCCCTTCGGACCAGCAATTATTGTCGCCCACCGCGACGAGTGCTCGTTCGGCCGCAGCCGGATCGCGTTCGGCCAGAGCGCAAAGGAACCAGGTATTCGCGGCAAGGGCGATGGCGCTCGGCTCTTGTGCGAGGATTGCATCAATCGCCTGGAGCGGCGTCCGGGTGTCCGCTTTCCAGAAGAAATAAAATAGTACGCGAACGTCCTGCGTTTCGACGCTGTCGGGCACGATCGCTAAGGCGCGATCCAGCGCCGCGATTGCGTCGGCATAGCGCCCCAGGAATTCGTAACTGAGCGCGATCTGTTGCAGAGTATCAAAGTTGCGCGGATCCAGCTCCGCCGCGCGCCGCAGGTTCTGCAGACCTTCCTCCTGCTGGCCGCGCCGCCGCAGAATGTATCCGGTGACTTCGAAGAGACGCGGATCATTGGGTAACCCTCGCCGCGCAATCTCCAATTCGGCGAGGGCGCCGGCATAGTCGCGCAGCCCATAGTAGAGATATTGGGCGCGCGCCAAATGCGTTTCGGCAGCATCCGGTCGCAGCCGTGTCGCGGCTTGCACGGCAGCTTCAGCCCGGGCAAGCCGGGCGGGAGTGTAATCAGACCCCGTTTGTCCATAAAGGTATTCGTGGGCGTAGGCGAGCTGGCAGTAAGCGTCGAAAAATGAGGGATCGCGCTTGACCGCTTCATCCAAAAGTTCAATGGCCTTCCGTATGGTTGGGTCGTAGGTCACGCTGAAACCTGCCTTGAGGAGAAGTGACTTCGCCCGGCTGTAAAGGTCGAAAGCCGCCAGATCAGTGGTGGGCGGCTGCTCGATGGCTTTCTTCTCGTTAGGCGAGAGCTTCGCCTGCAACTGCTCGGCAATCGCTTTGGCGATCTCGGTTTGGATCGCGAAGACATCGGCCAGATCGCGATCATAAGTCTGCGCCCAAAGATGCGCGTCTGTCCGCGCGTCGATCAACTGCGCATTCACCCGCACGCGATTGGCCGCGCGTTGCACGCTGCCTTCTAAAAGATGAGCCACACCGAGCTGCTGGCCGATCTCGCGCAGGTTTTCAGGGGCGCTCTTGTAATGCTGAGTGGATGTGCGCGAGATCACCTTCAGATCGGCGATCTTGGCTAACCGCACCAGGATTTCATCCTGAATGCCGTCGGCAAAGTAGGCATTGGCTTTTTCTTCGCTCAAGTTTTCAAATGGAAGGACGGCGATCGATTTACTTTCGATGGCAACTGCTGCTCGCGCTTGTTTCGCAGCTTCGATGCCTTGGTGCGAATGTAAGAACCGAAATACCGTCACTCCGACCGCCACGGTCGCGATGATTACAATCAAAGCGGTTAGCTTACGCCCGGTCTTGCGCGTGATTCTACGATCGACGTCTTCTTCGCGCTTGATCCCCTCCGGCGTCATCTCGAATGCCCACGCACAAACCACAGCGATGGGAAAACCGACGATCGCCAGCAGTACGATTAGCCTAACGATCCAAGTTGGAATGCCGAAGAAGGGGAAAACCTGCGTGGCGATCTGGATGAACAACCAGGCCACGACGACGTAAACCACTGCGACGTTGTAAACACGGCGCCGTTTCAGTTCAGTGAAAAAGGTGCGCGCATTCATCGCCAGTGACAGGAGACACCACTGTGCCTATTCCGGAGATTATTTCGGACCGGACGAGTTGGCTAGCTTTTGGAAACGCAGATCGCCGCGCAGCAGATCGAACATCGGATCGAGCCGGAGGAGCGCAGGAGTAAGCGGCATACCCGTGGCCAGACCGCCATTGCACGGGATCGAAAGTATTTTCTGTAAAGCGGCTATAGCACGGTCGGTTTCGCCCAGGCGCGCCGCAATTCGGGCCAGGATGTCGATCGATTGCGGACCATCGGCTGCGTCTTTCTCAATCGGATACACGGCCAGAGCGCGCTCGGCGTGATTGAAGGCAGCGTCTTTGTCCCCGAGACTCATCGTGACCAGAGCGAGATCTAGAAGAAGAGAAGCGTTTTCCGGTTGTTCTTTGAGCAAGGTTTCCAACTCGCCGCGCGCCTCTCGCCACGTTTCCTGGGCAGCGGCTTTCTCGCCGGCAACTTCCTGAGTCCAGCCTAACCAAAAGCGCAGTTCGCCATTAAGATAACCCAAGGCCGGATCGGGCTTGGCCAATATTTCCTTCAGGCGTGGGATGATTTGGGCGGGCCGGCGCTCCAGGATGGCTTGATAAGCCAGCGTTTCCCACCCGGTCGGGTCGGCCGCAGCTGGTTGGAGTGGAGCAAGGAGCATGGCAGCGCGCGGCAGGTCGCCCTCAGCTTGTGCAATCGCCCCCTTTTCCATCAAGGCATCAATGTCGCCCGGCACAATGTCGAGAACTTGGTCAAGCTTTCGCAGCGCGTCAGGGAAACGACGAAGTGTGATGTAGAATTGGGCATGCCGATTGAGCAGACTTACATTGCGCGGGTCGAGCCGCTCAGCCTCGTTGAAGTAGGACTCGCACCGCTCCCACTCACCCTGACTCCGGGCGATAAAGGCCAGCGATTGAGGAATCCAGCTACTATTAGGCAGGAACTGACGTGCTTGCTCATAGTAACGCACCGCGGTCTTGAAATCACTCAGGCAACCGAAATGATAAAAGCCCTTGGCCACCAAGGCTTCGCCTAGATTGGGCTGGAGCGTGAGCGCGGTTTCAGCCGCCTGCCGCGCCTCTTCCCGCAAGGCGTCCGTGGGCTGGAGATTTAGGGTGCGATAGCCGCGCGCATCGACATATGAGAGCAGCGCCCAGGCCAGCGCGAACTTCGGATCCAACCGCACCGCTTCTCTGAAATACTTTTGTGCACCAAGGTTGTTGGCGGGTGTGTTTTCAGTTCTCAGAGTATAAGCCAGACCGCGCAGGTAAGCATCGTAGGCTTCAGGCTTATCGGTTGGTTTGGCGGCGATGACTTGCTCTTCAGGGCCAGTAAGTTTCGCTCTCAACTGGTCCGCGATAGTTTTAGCTACCTCACTCTCGACTGAAAAAATGTCGATTAGGTTGCGATCGAAGCTATCGGCCCAAAGATGGGAATCATTGGCTGCTTTAATGAGCTGCACGTTTACGCGCACTCGGTCGCCTTGCTTCTGCACACTTCCTTCCAGGATGTGGGCGACGCCAAGTTGCCGGGCGATCTCAGGCAAATTTTCAGGCGCGCTTTTGTAACGCTGTGTCGAAGTGTGCGAGATTACTTTCAGGTCGGCGATCTTGGACAAGCGGGTTAGAATCTCGTTCTGGATTCCTTCTGCGAAGTAGGCGTTCGCCTTGTCTTCGCTCCGGTTTTCAAATGGAAGGACGGCGATCGATTTACTTTCGATGGCAACTGCTCGTGGCGGCTGTTTCGCAGCTTCGATGCCTTGCTGCGAATGTAAGAACCGAAAGATCGTCACTCCGGCCGCCACGGCCGCGACGATTACAATCAGAGCGGTTACCTTGCGTCCGGTCTTGCGCGTGATTCTACGATCGACGTCTTCTTCGCGCTTGATCCCCTCCGGCGTCATCTCGAATGCCCACGCACAAACCACAGCGATGGGAAAACCGACGATCGCGAGCAGTACGATTAGCCTAACGATCCAAGTTGGAATGCCGAAGAAGGGGAAAACCTGCGTGGCGATCTGGATGAACAACCAGGCCACCACGACGTAGGCCACTGCGACGTTGTAAACACGGCGCCGTTTCAGTTCGGCGAAAAAGTTGCTCAGATTCATGAGGCCGAAATGAGAGATCGCTCCGGGCGAAAGACTTCATCACAAGAGGGCGTGCGTCGCGAACATTAATTACGGGAACAGACCTCGCCCGCGTCGTCCGTCGGACTGTAAATTCTTTTTGGTAACTCCACAGCGGCAAGGCCAGTACGCGTTGCCACGGATTGGACTTTTCAGCTTCGCCCGCCGTCACGAAGAACCCGGCGATTTCTGTCCACTTGCCTTTACGTTCTTCTGAACGTATAACTATTAACATGATCTCGCATGGACGCTAAGACGCGGCGTGTGTCGGAACCATCTGGAGACTATGCTCCGATCTTGGCGTCGGACGGTCTTCCGGCGCGGAAAAGCGGGGAGTGGGCTAAGCGCAAACTGCATTTCCTGCGGAACTATTGCGGCATCACGACGGTCGCGATGCGCAAGAAGTGGCGGCTCCGGTATTTGGACGTCATGGCTGGATCGGGACGGTGTAAGATAAAGGAAACGGGCGAAGAGTTCCCGGGTTCGCCGTTTGTCGCGCTAGATTACGATTTCCACGATTTCTTTTTCGTTGAAGAAGATCCCGACCTTGCGAATGCACTGCAGGAACGCGTAGCTAAGCATCCCAAATCGCATCTCGTACAACTTCTCCGTGGTGATTGGACTGAAATTGCAAACAGCGGCAAGCTTCGATTCGATGACAAAACGCTTGTCGTTGCATTTGTCGATCCGACCGGAATTTCTCAAGTGCCGATGGACGCGATGCTGCAGCTAACGAAGAACCGTCGCATTGACTTGCTCGTTACGATTCAGCATAGCCTTGGCATCACTCTGAACGTTCCTCAATACTTGAAATCTCAGAGCGGACAGACCGCGATGGATCGATTTTTAGATTCCCGTGACTGGCGAAACTGGAAGTGGAAAGAACCATCTGAGCTCGCTCGGATGGCGATTGATGCTTTTAGCAAACGCATTCAGCGTGAAGGCTTCATTGGAACACGGCACATTTCGGTTCCCGAACATCAACCTCTTTATCGATTCACGCTGTTTAGTCGGCATCAGCTCGCTGAAAAGTTTTGGAATTCAATTCTCAAGATCGATGAAAGCGGTCAACGTGAACTCATTTGAAACGCATCATGCTCGCGACAATTGAAACATCATCGCTGCGGCAGCGTTCCGCGATGGAAATTGACGGACGCAAGGCCCCGTACGTTTCAGAGAGCGATGTGCCGGTAAACCTTTGGCACGCGCCTGCGGTGATTGCTCCGAACAATTTCGTCTACAAGAGTTTGTCCAACTGGTCTTTCAACATTGCGGTCGGTTGTTCGCACGCATGTTTGTTCTGTTATGTCCCGAGTGTGGCGACAATCAAGCAGGGCCGCAAACTCGGGGAATATGGAGTAGCCGATCCTGACGCGGAATGGGGTAATTATGTGCTGTTGAGGCCTTGGGATGAGCAGAAATTTCTCGCATCATTGCGCAGTGCAGAGGATACGCCGCGATCAAAACTGAAGCGCGATGGTAACCGTGCCGTAATTTACTGCAGCACGACAGACCCGTATCAAGTTATCCATCATCCTAACAGCGACCGGCGGCATGAACTCGCAAAGCACGCGCGATTCATAGTTCGGCGGTCGCTAGAGCTAATTCGTGATAACTCGACGATTAATGTGCGGATTCTCACGCGCAGTCCGCTCGCACGTGCGGATTTTGACTTATTTCGTAGTTTCGGCAAACGACTGGTGTTTGGAATGAGCCTGCCGACGCTTCGAAATGACTTGGCAAAAATATATGAACCAAAGGCACCCGCCCCGTCGCAACGGCTTGCGACGTTACGCGCAGCAAAGGAAGCCAATTTGCATGTGTACGTCGCCGTCGCACCAACTTATCCGGAGTGCAACGAGACGGATTTGCGAGCAACGTTGAAAGCAATCGCGGATTTGGAACCAATCACGATTTTCCATGAGCCGATCAATGTTCGTGCTGAAAACGTTGCTCGCATGAAAGCTCAAGCCGATTCTCTTGGTATTTCGTTGAAAACGGAAGTGTTTGCTACGCGCGAGATGTGGCAGAACTACGCGATCGAGGCTTTGGGAACTGTGAGCAGGCTTGCAAAAGAACTAGGCATTGAAAAGCACTTGCACCTTTGGCCTGACAAAGCGCTTGGCAGTGCATCGCTCGCGCGACGGATGGAAAAACCATCGCAATATCGAAGACATTTACAGCACTGGTGGTCCCGTATCAGCGAGTGGCCGTGATCGTGAATCGTTAGCAAGATCGATTCACGGCTCCGGATTCGCGAGTCTCTGAAAGCGCGGATCGCTCCGCAGCGGATCAAACATCGGATCGAGCCGGAGGAGCGCAGGCGTGAGTGGCATGCCCGTGGCGAGACCGCCATTGCATGGTATCGAAAGTATTTTCTGTAAAGCGTCGATGGCGCGGTCGGATTCCCCCAGGCGTGCCGCAATCCGCGCCAGAATGTCGATCGACTGGGGACTATTCGCTGCGTCTTTCTCGATCGGATGCAAGGCGATGGCGCGTTCGACCAGCGTGAAGGCAGCAGCTTTGTCACCAAGGCCCGACGCGATTAGCGCGAGATCATCCAGAAGAGACCAATTTTCTGGTTGTTCTTTGAGAAAAGCTTCCAGTTCGGCGCGGGCCTCTCGCCAGGTTTCCTGAGCGGCGGTGTGATCGCCGGCGACTTCTTGCGCCCAGCCTAACCAGAAGCGTAGTTCGCCATTGAGATAACCCACGGCTGGATCGGGCTTGGCTAGTACCTCCTTCAACCGAGAAATGATTTCGGCAGGACGTCGCTCAAGGATAGCCTGATAAGCTAGTGTCTCCCACGCCGTAGGGTCGCCGGCAGCCGGCTGGACTTGAGCGAGAAGCGTTGCGGCTCGCGGCAGATCGCCTTCGGCCTGGGCAATCGCCGCCTTTTCCACCAAGGCGTCAATGTCGCCGGGCGCAATCGCTAGAATTTGGTCAAGCTTGCGGAGCGCTTCGGGGAAACGCCGCAGCGCGATATAGAATTGGGCGTGTCGAGTGAGCAGACTCACATTGCGCGGATCGAGCCGCTCGGCTTCGTTGAAGTAGGATTCACTTCGCTCCCATTGCCCGCGATCACGGGCAACAAAGGCGAGCGATTGAGGAATTCGGCTGCTATTGGGCAGGAACTTTCGCGCTTGCTCGTAACAACGCACTGCGGTTTCGAAATCGTTAACGCATCCGTAATGGTAATAGCCCTTGGCCACCCAGGCTTCACCGAGATTGACGTCAAGTGCGAGCGCGGTCTCGAAGGCCTGCCGCGCCTCCTCCCGGAGGGCGACCGTTGGTTGAAGATTCGTCGTGTGATAGCCGCGCGCATCCACGTATGAGAGAAGAGCCCAGGCAAGCGCGAACTTCGGATCCAGTCTGACCGCTTCTCTAAAATACGTCTGTGCGCCAAGGTAATTAGCGGGCGTATTTTGGGTTTTCATGGTATAAGCGAGACCACGAAGGTAAGCATCGTAAGCTTCGGGATTGTCTGTCGGTTTCGCCGCGATGACCTGTTTTTCGCGGCCCGTGAGATGCACTTGCAACTGGTCGGCGATAGCTTTGGCGATCTCGCTCTCAACTGAAAAAATGTCAGTCAGTTTGCGATCAAAGCTATCGGCCCAAACATGGGAATCAGTGGCCGCTTTGATCAGCTGCACGGTCACGTGCACGGCATCACCTTGTTTCTGGACGCTTCCTTCCAGGACGTGGGCGACGCCAAGTTGCCGCGCGATCTCGGGCAGGTTTTCCGGCGCGCTCTTATAACGCTGGGTCGATGTGCGCGAGATGACTTTGAGATCGGCGATCTGGGATAAGCGGGTCAGAATCTCGTCCTGGATACCGTCGGCAAAGTAAGCATTCGCTTTTTCGTCGCTCAAGTTTTCAAAGGGCAGGACGGCGATCGATTTGCTCTCAAGTTCAGCTGCGAGAGAAGCTTGCCTCTCTTGCGCTGTGCCTCGCTCGGAATGCAAGAATCGAAACGCTGTGACTCCTGCCGCCAGAGCCGCGACGACAGTGATCAGAGCCGTGAGTTTGCGCCCCGTCTGGCGGGGGACTCTACGATCGATGTCCCTTTCGAGCTTGATTCCCTCCGGTGTCATCTCGAACGCCCACGAACAAACCACGGCGATCGGAAAACCGATGACCGCGGCGAGGACGACCATTTGGACTGCCCAATTCGGCAACTCGAAGAACGGAAAGACTTGCGTCGCGACCTGGATTAGCAGCCACGCCACCACCGCATAAGCAACCGCGACTTTGTAAACGTTTCGGCGCTTGAGTTCAGCGAACAGGCTCATGTCATTTGCCGTTCGCCGTATCTAATCCGCATTCGAAATCCGCGTCGCCTAGTGGCCGGCATCCGGCGGGCCAGGCTTTCTCGCGCCAATACGCGGGGAAGCCGTAGCGCACCAGCATGTCCTTCACGCGTGCATCGCGCAGCATTTTGTGGCCGGCGGGTTTGCTGCTGTAAAGATTGGCGAAGTAATACGCTTCAACGATCGCTCCATGAGTCTTGATGTCTGCGTTGTAGGCATCGACGTCCTGCCGCGCGATCAGGAAGTAGCTGGCTTCGTTCTCTGGCGCATCCGCGATCGCCGCGCGTACTTTCGCAGGATCCACGCCCGATTCTCCCAGCGCCCAAGGCAGCAACTGCTGCGCAAATGCCGCATCCTCTTGCCAGCGACTTACGATTTCCGTGAGCGCGGCGCGGGCCTCATCAACTCGGCTGTAGGCGAGCGCGTATTGAAGCAATCCGAATCTGCCAGCGGCATTCTTTGGATTGATCGCGCGCATTTGGCGCACCGCCTCTTCGACTTCGTCGCGGCGGTCGAGCGCGGCGGCGGCATCGCGCATGCGCACCCAGCCGACAATGAAGTAGGGATCGAGCTTGACCAACTGTCGCGCCGCCAGGGCCGAATCCTCCATGCGACCGACCTCGTAGAGAAGTTCCGCGTAATCTTCGCGCACATCCGGGTAGCCTGGGTCGATCTGCATCGCGCGCAGATAATGGCTTTCGGCCAGAGCGAACTTGAATTGCGCGCGCGCGACGTTGCCAAGGGCATGTTCAGTGGTCGCTGCGTCGGGTTCGAGGGCGGCGGCGCGCTCCGCCGCGGCGGCCTCTCCGGCAAGAAAATCCGCTGAGAGAGCGGCAGTCATGTGCGCGGTGTACCAGAAGCTCACCTCATAGGTGAGCGACAGCGACGACGAACCCGCCGCAAACTCAGGCGCCTTCGCCACAGCTGCCTTTAAGTGCGCGATCGCGGCTGGCAGATCAGTGCGTTGACGCAGCAGAGCGCGACCTTTGAGATACTCATCATAGGCTTGAGGGTCGATTGGAGCGCGCGGAGCGACCGGGCCCGAGACGCCTAACGAAAGCTTAAGTGCGTCCGCGATCCGCCGCGCGATCTGATCCTGCAGCGCGAACACGCTCTCCAGTTTGCGATCATAAGTCTCTGACCAAATATGGAAGCCATCGGCGACGCGAACCAACTGAGCGGTGATCCGCACCTCCGGTCCGTCGCGGCGCACGCTTCCCTCGACGATATTGGTGACGCCGAGCTTGCGGCCGATCTCACGAATGTCACCGCCCTTGCCCTTGAACTCAAAGACCGAGGTGCGCGCCACCACTTTGAGCTGCGGGATCTTGGCGAGCACATTTAAGAGCTCTTCGGTCATGCCGTCGGAGAAATAATCTTCGTCCGCCTTGCCACTCATGTTGACGAACGGCAGAACGGCGATCGAGTTTTGATCAGCCTTTACCGGCGTGGCCGGATCTCCTTTGCGAAACGAAGGCTGTCCGTAAAAATACCAGCCCAGCGCCAGGACAATGAGCAGCGCAGCCACGGCGAAGAGATGTTTGCTGCCGAAATTCGAAGTGTCACGTCTGACTCCCTCGGGGGTGACATCGAACATCCACGCCATGACCACCGCGATGGGAAATCCCAGCAGCGCAGCGAGAATGAAAACGCGCAAGACCCATGGCGGCGCATCGAATGCCGGAAATCCGATCGACGCCGCTTGCACGACCAGCCAAGCGACCACCAGATAGGCAGCGCCGACCTTGAATACTTTGCGCCGCTTCAGCTCAACAAAAAAATTGTGCGGATTCATCTACTTGTTAGGCCCAACGAGTTCCTTAACTGTCAGCAATTCTTTGAAACCGGGATCGTTGCGCGATATTGGCGGCGAGACTTTGCATGTAAACGCGTGAGATGTCGATTCTACGATTAGGAATCATCACTGACGCGGAAAGAGCGTGATCGGCGTAAACTCCCTTCCGCCACACCGGGTTACCGCCGTTCGGCTAAGGCGGCCAATCTGCGGTCGAAGAATTTGGCGGTGGCGCGGCAGGCGCGGACCCAATCGCCCCAACGAAGCAGGACGTGAATTTCGTCCCGTTCCCAGCGCGTCGGCAAACGTTAACCAGACACTCAGCTTCGGAAACAGCTTTGTCGGCAATGAAACTGCACGTATCAAGCAGTCTGTTTCGATTCGATGTTCCGAAAAAGCTTGGCGAGTAGATGAACCGCTGGATATAAATAGGCCGACGAAAGTTTAACTTAACCGAAAGGAATACCCATGCTTTGGACTATAATTGTCATTTTGATCGTGCTCTGGCTTCTTGGCTTTATCACACACGTTGGTGGCGGTTTGATCCATCTCCTGCTCGTAATTGCCGTCATCGTCCTGATCATTAACCTGCTTCAAGGCAGACGAGGCCTTTAGGAGAATGTGGGCTGGGCGCGGCGCGCAGCAATCGAATCAGAACCAAACTCAAGATTCCTGCCCCCGCTGTTGTCGCGGCCATTGCGTTGGCGGGCATGACCGGGCTTCTGTTGTCGTGCACAAAGGCAGGACCGTCGGCGCTCAAGTCGATCGACCAGGCCGCGCTGCAGACCATGGTGGACACAACCGCCAGGGAACTCCTGATCCCTGGCGCGATGGTTCTCTTGCGCACACCGCAAGGGAAGTTCACAGTCAGCTACGGCACCACGTTGCTAGGCGCTAACAATCCACCCCGCGCCGACACCCACTTTCGAATCGCCTCGAATACCAAGACGATGACGGCCGCGGTGATCATGTTACTCGCCCAGGAAGGCAAGCTCAATCTCGACGATCCTCGATGGCGACCCAACGAAGGTCTGGACCACGGACGAAGTGCTGGCGATCGCCTTCAGGCATCCGCCGTCGTTCCCACCCGGTACGGACTATGAGTACTGCAACACCAACTATGCGCTGCTCGGCCTCATCGCTGAGAACCGTGAGGGGAAGCCGCTAACCAGGATCTTTCAAGATCGCTTGTTCGGACGGCTGGGCATGAAGGACACCGCGCTTCCCGCTAGCAACTCGAACGCCATCCCGGAACCGTACTCACACGGTTACATGTACGGCAGCTCCTCGTTTGCCTTGGTAGACCAGCATTACCCGCCCGACATCCAGGCTGCGGCCAGGGCCGGAACACTTAATCCTAACGACTACACCATGCAGAAGCCTTCATACGCCTTGGCGGCAGGCGGCGCAATTTCCACTGCGAATGACCTCGCCGCCTGGATTCAGGCACTGGTCGGCGGTAAAGTGTTCAACGCGGATTATCAGCGCCGGTGGTTGGACAGCTTACAGCCTGAGGACCCGGACAAGCCCCACGGCCAGCAGTACGGGTACGGTATTACGCAACTGCGCTGGGGAACGAACACGCTCTATTTCCACGGCGGCGAGATGCCCGGCTTCAACTCGTTCATGGGCTACGATCCCGTGAATCGGATGACGCTCGTTGTGTGGACGAACTTGACCGTGTCGCCCGACGGGCAGCCGACAGCCAATAGTATCATGGTAAAAGTGCTCGATCAGATTTACGTGGAGTCCCCGCTTCGATAAGCGCAGAACTCAACGCCCGTGCGCCAATTCCGGCCACAGAGTTATGAGCCTTGGGACGGTGCGATTCGTTTCACGATCGCCTGGAAGCGCGGGTGATCGCGGAGGGGTTCGAAGTCCGGGTCGTGTTTGATCCAGTCTCGAACCTCTACGCCTGCCTCGATTGAGCGTTCCAGTCCGTCGAGGGCGCTCTCATGTTCGCCTAGCTGGGCCAAATTACATGCCGCATTGTAAAGGATGACCGGGTCGTTAGGCGCGAGCGCAACCGCTTGTTCGGACCATTGCTTTGAAGGCTCGCGCTCTCCCAGTCTGGCCAGCGAATTAGCGCCCAAGCTATAGGCGCGCGCTTCGTTGGGATCGATCTCTAGATATTTATTGATCAAGCCGACGGCCTGCTGGTCGGCTTCGCGCGCCTCGTCCGGACGACCTAACTCGTGCAGCGCCAGAGCGCGCAACGCTATGGCCTGGTAATCTTCCGGTCGTGATCGGTGCGCTTTTTCAAACATTCCGACCGCCTTCTCAAGATCTCCCGCTTCAAATGAAGACCTCGCATAAAAATAATATGCGTCGTAGGAAGTGGGATCCAGTTCGATAGCTCGCTCAAATTTGGTCGCGGCGTCTTTGAACTGTCGCTGAATGGCGAGTGCCTGGCCGATCGCAACGTGGGCTTCGGCCAGATTTGGATCGAGCTTCAACGCGTGAGCACTGGTGCGTTTTGCTTCTTCCAAATCGCGCGAATTGCGACCCCATCGATAAAGATCGACATAGGTGATGGCCAGACCCGCCCAGGCCAAAGCAAAATCCGGATCGATCGCAACTGCTCGCGCGAACATCTGTCGCGCAAACTCCATGTTTTGACGATTCCACGTCTGAAAAAGCTTACGTCCCCGCAGATAGAATTCGTACGCTTGAACATTCGTCGTGGGAGCTTTCAGGAAACGACGTTCCTCCCGCTCGGTGAGAGAAAGTCCCAGCGCATCGAGAACGCTGCGGGCAATCTCATCCTGAATGGCGAAGATGTTCTCGATCTCACGATCGAATCGCTCGGACCAAAGATGATACCCGTTTTCCGCGTCCACCAGCTGGACGATAATCCGCACACGGTTTCCAGCTTTGCGGATGCTTCCCTCGAGAAACGTCTCAACGCCGAGACGTGTTCCAATCTCGCGCGCGTCTACGCTCGTTCCGCGAAACGCGAAGCATGACGTCCGGGCCGGCACGTGGAGCCCGGCCACCTTCGTCAGCGCATTGAGGATTTCCTCTGCGACACCATCACTGAAGTATTCCTGATCGTGTTGTGCGCTCAGATCAGCGAACGGCAGGACGGCGATCGAGCGGATCCCGCCTTTTCTTTCTTCCATGGATTGAGTGAGCTCCGCTCCGGCGCTCGCGGGCTGACGTTTCGTCGCCGGTTCCTTTAGAGTAACGACATACAGGCCGATGGTGCCGACTCCTTTTAATGAACGGTCGCCTAACGACTCAAATTGAAATTCCGCGCGACCGCGAAGTTGTCGCCACACATCCTGGCTGAGGACCACTTGCCCTGGTTCGGCCGCTTCCTGGACACGCGCTGCGGCATTGACCCCATCACCATAAAGGTCGCCGTCGGGACTGACCGCCACATCCGCGATATGAACGCCAACCCTTAGATTGTGGGCGCGCCCGGTTCCGGCTGATTGCTCAACATACTTTTTGCTCAATGCGGCTGCGGCGCGCACGGCCAGTTCGATGCTCGGGAATTCCGCGAGGACCGCATCGCCCATGAATTTGACTATTCGACCATCATGGCGTCGGACCGTTTCGCGAGACAGTGTTTGAAGAATTTCGATTAACTGCAGCGCGCCGCGTTCATCCTCCGCGGCTCGCTCACTGTAGCCCGCGATGTCGGCAAACCAGAGAGCTACCAGATGATGGGTCAGGCGTGTCTTTGGCATCCCGAATTAAGTATGCATTGCGCCTTTCATCCGAGCAACACGAGCGGAATTTGCGTCAGTTCCTTCGTCCACGTGCGAGGTGAGTTTGGTCGCTGTAACAGCGCATTAAAACGACGAACAATGTCGCCTAGGCCAAGCGAACGGAGACGAATCTTGGCAGCTACGGTTTACCCGTGGCGGAAAGTTCGCGATCGAAAAACTCCGCTGTTGCCTTGTACGCGCGGACCCAATCGCCCCATCGGAGCAGGTCGTGAATTTCGTCGGGGATGATTAGCTCCTGGAACGTGACGTTTTGGGCGCGCAATTTTTCGACCAGATCGGTAGTTTGCTGGAACGGCACATTGCGATCGTCGTCGCCGTGGATCAACAGCACAGGGGAGCGCCAGTTCGCGATGCTTGCAACTGGCGATGATTTGAATGCGAGCTGGCGCGCTTCTTTGATGTCGGGCGCAACGTCGGCGTTCTTGGCGTCGACCTCCCCGGCCCACATTGGCAGGAAAATCTCCCAGTCGTGCACGCCGTGGAAATCCACGCCCGCTTTGAAAATATCGGAGTTGCGCGCCAGGCCCATGGCCGTCAGAAACCCGCCGTAGGATCCGCCCCATAGACCGATCCGCTGCGGATCAACGTTGTCGAGCGTTTGCAAAAATTTCGCGCCCGCCACCACGTCCTGGTATTCGGATGCGCCGCGCCACACCGATTTTGGCGGCTCGCGAAAGGCGCGCCCGTACATGATGCCGAGCCGGTAATTTACGGAGAGCACGGTGTAACCTTTACTCGCCAGATATTGATTCATCGCATAGGCGTTGTGGTAATACTGCATGTAATGCCATCCCAGCAGCATCTGCCGGATCGGTCCGCCGTGCGTGAAGATGAGCGCGGGCCCACGTTGCGGTTTTTCCTTTGGCGTGAACAACTGCCCGTGAATTTCGAGGCCGTCACCGCTTTTAAATATCACCTGTTTTGGCGTGACTAACTGCGCCTGTGGGAACTCAGCCGGAATTTGATTCTTCGCGATCAACTCGCGTCCGCTGCTCGTGACACGATAGGGCATTGCAGGCGAAGTCGCGGTTGAGCCGAGACACAGCAACGCTTTTCCATCGCTCGTCTCGACTGGGTTCCATTCGATTGTTTCGCCACTCGTTAGGGCTTTCGGTTCGCCGCCCGTCGCGCTGACGCGCCAGATGTGCCGGCGATCGATGTCGTTCTGATTCGAAGTGTAGAGGATGCTGCGCTTGTCTGCGGTCAACGCCACGTCTTCCACATCAAAATTGCCCGGCGTCAGGAGCTGAGGAGCTCCACCGGTAGCAGCGATCGAGTAGAGGTGGTTTCGACCGTCTTTCTCGCTGGCAAAGATAATGCGGCCCGCATTCGTGAATTGCAGCGATTGAAATGCAAACAGCGGCAGCGAATCGTCCATCGCATTGCCGCTGTGAAAGAACTCGCGGCCTTCGCTGCTCTGCGCATCTCCAATCCAAAGCGCCCACGGTCGCGGGAACTCGGGAATGAGCGGCCGTTTGAACTCGAGTCCCCGCTGGCGAATAAACACGACCTGTTTACTGTCAGGCGACCAAACCGGACCGGCATCACGATTCGTCGTGGGCGCGAGATAAGTAATCTTCTTCGTCGCCAGCTCGAGCACGGCGATGAACGAGTGGTCCTTGCGATTCGAGCGAAACGCGATGCGCTTTCCGTCCGGCGACCAGCGCGGTGTATCGCTCTCGCCGAGTAATTCCTCGAGCTGCTCTGCTTTTTTCTTGCCGTCGATCGGCGCGATCCAGAGATGTTTCTTTGCCGGCCAGACGACATTTTTTCCGTCCGGCGAAACCTGCAAATCCTCGCATTCCTCCGCGTCGCACCCGATATCGCCAAGCAAATGCGGCTCGCCACCGATGACATTTACCGCCCACGCCTGCTGCTTGGGCATTTTTGTCAGGCTTTGTGGATTCGCCGATGTGCTTGCCTTGTTCGCCTCAGTGCCGCGTGCGTACACGGCCGTTTTGCCATCCGGCGTCAGCCGCACGCTGACGATCGGTTGCCCATCGTCGCCTTTGTAATGGGTTACCTGGCGCGGCACAAAATCCGGCGGATCCGCCACCCAAATGTTGCGTTCGCCTTTGTTGTCAAAGACCCAAGCCACGCGCGGCGCATGCGACGCGCTCGTTAGGCCGTATGGAAATGGCTCACTCATCACCTGCTCAAGGGTGAAGGTTTCACCAGGACAGACGACCGGCAGCAACATGCTGCCGAGACTAACGACAAGAAAGCAGAATAATTGTTTCAACACGGTCGCGCATTATCATCGCCGAACAATGACGCGTCGAATGGATTCGGCTGTTGGTTTCATGACGTTCAAGGGCGTATGGAGAAATGCGTGCCTGGTTATCGATTCGAGTTCGTGCTTGGCAGTTCATCGGTTTACTGCTGAAATCGCCCGCAAAAAAGCATTTATCATGGCTAAGACATTCATGAGTTTAGTAACGGGGGCCGCCGTCATCGGCGGCGCTGCAGCGCTTTTTGCGCAGGGTGGGGCCCAGCCGGCAAACGTCGGCGAGGGCACGTTCATGCTTAAAGGTAAAAACTATCCGCTCAAACATGCGGTGGCCTATGAGACTACGATCGACGACGAGGAAGTAATCGCGGTGGTCCTGAGCGGTCAGACAATTTCCAGCGAGAAAATCAAAGAGGCGAAGGAAACGGAAAAAGAGAGTGGCATCGCTAATTTCAAACGGCCATTCCTCAAGTTGGAGTTCACGAAGGCAGGGGCACTCAAGGCCCGGAGCGCCGGCGCCGGGGACACTTCTTTGGGCAGGCGTACCGGTGGTGATGCCACCGGGGAATTAAAAGTACAGGACGGCAGGGCGGTTGGGAAAGCGAATCAGCCAAACGAGACCGAGGGAATGTTTCCCTCGGCCTTTGACGTCCATTTCGATGTGCCGCTCCTCCGTGCTGGAGAATCGCTGCCGCCTAGCAAGAAGCCGGGGCCCGCCGCCAATGTGAAGCCGTCAGTGACGGGTACTTTCAAGGGGAACGGCAAAGAGGCGAAGCTGGCTTACGTGTCGGCGCGTTGGCGTGAACCCTTTAACGATAAGCCCTCGATGGTGTTGGTGTTCACCGAGAAGGATCATTCCAAAGATAAGAAGCCCGACTTTAATGCGGGATTCGGCAAGTTCGGCAGCGCATTGATCGTCTCGCTCCACGAAGACGGAGACATCTTTGGCTGCGAGGTGGCGCACAGCGCGCTTAAGCACAAGAACTTTAGCTCGATCGGCAGGATTAAGACGAACGACTTCGAGTATGCTGACGGCCAGGTAAAAGGAGAACTGACTACAGATGGCCCGGACGATGTGTTCGGCGAGACCTGGGAGGTTAACGTCAAGTTTGTCGCGCCGCTTGGAGAAATTCCAAAGGAGTTTCAACCAGCAGCTTCAAAAGAGGCCGAACAAGACACAACAGACAAACAGGCAACAACCGAGCCAATAACCGAGCTAAGCGAAAAAGCAGCGTCGAAGCCGGCGAAGGATCAACTCAACGTCAAGGACCTGGCGCTGACCAAAGATGCGGCCGACGTGGATTACAAGGCGCTTGTTGAACAACTTGGATTCAAGAGCAACGCGAGCGTGAAGAGTGTGTGTACCGAATTGTCTGCGAACCTCAAGGCCCAGGGCTGGACTAAAGACGGCAGCGACCTGGTCACGCCGGCCTCTGCAATACTGAAGCGGAAGCGTGGAGACGCTGCGCTCACAATCTTCGTGAAACCAGAGAGCGGAGGGAGCGACGTGAAGATGATGACCGAGGGCCTCGCTTGGGATGAGAAGTAAGCGTGCCGGGTTTTTCTAATCACTTGCGAATTATCTTCGGCTCCAGGGCCGGCGACGATTTTCTGAAATCGCGGGTCGTTTCCAAGCGATACCATTTCCAGCGTATCCGAAAGTTCGAGAGCGCGATGCATTCGCCGGCGTACTAGACGTGCCAAAAAAATAACTGTCGGAGAGCGGGAAGTGGCTTAAACAATCTGGAAAGGGATTCAGATTCCGTGACGACGACACACCGGGCATTGACCCCGAACGCTTTCGGGGTTGATGGATACGTTGGGAACACGCCATTGATCCGGCTGCGGCGGCTGTCGGAACTGACGGGTTGTGAGATTCTGGGAAAGGCCGAATTCATGAATCCAGCCGGCTCGGTGAAAGATCGAGCAGCTTACGGAATCATCACTGACGCCGAGGTAGCGGGTAGTCTTAAACCGGGCTCAACGATCGTTGAGGGAACCGCCGGTAACACCGGGATTGGCCTCACCGTGATCGGGCGCGCCAGAGGATATCGCACCGTAATTGTGATCCCGAATAATCAGTCGCCTGAGAAAATGCATTTGCTTCGCACTCTCGGCGCAGAGGTAAAGGCGGTGCCGGAAAAACCATATAAGGACCCGGAAAATTACAATCATATCGCACGTCGCCTCGCGGAAGAGCGCGGCTGGTTTTGGGCGAATCAGTTCGACAACACGGCCAATCGTAATGCGCATTACCGCACTACCGGCCCTGAGATTTGGCAACAAACCGAAGGCAGGATCACCGCGTTTGTCGCAGCTGTCGGCACCGGCGGCACGCTTGCCGGTGTAAGCAGTTACCTAAAGGAACAAAATCCGAATGTTGAGATCGTGTGCGCCGATCCATACGGCGCTGCGATGTGGTCCTGGTTTACGAACGGCAATCTCGAAACAAACGACGGTGATTCTATTGCAGAGGGGATCGGTCAGGGTCGTGTCACAAAAAATATCGAAGGCATCAAGGTCGACTGCGCCTACCGCATTCCGGATCAGACCGGTCTAACGATCGTTTATCAACTGCTGCGCGAAGAGGGTTTGTTCGTTGGCCTATCGAGTGGCATTAACGTTGCTGGTGCAGTGCGTCACGCAAAAGAATCTGGCGCCGACAAAATTATAGTCACCGTTCTGTGCGACTCGGGCCACAAATATCAATCAACGCTCTTCAATCGCGACTGGCTTGCATCCAATCATCTCGATCCCGATCTTCCGTTGGAATCGGTTCTCGATTATTAGAAGCCGCTTGATAAGTCTGCCGGCGCTGTAGCCACGGCGCCGTGCGC
Source organism: Candidatus Udaeobacter sp. (assembly GCA_036499375.1). Taxonomy (GTDB): domain Bacteria; phylum Verrucomicrobiota; class Verrucomicrobiia; order Chthoniobacterales; family UBA10450; genus Udaeobacter. The sequence goes on along the minus strand of DASYDV010000061.1, from coordinate 100,313 downwards.
CCTCCGAAATGTGCGGCTCCCAAGACGAAGACGCCCCACAGGGCATGGCTAGAGAGCATGAAGACTTCGGATTTCCTGGGTTCCTAATTAATCTTCTGCGTTCTCTTCGCGGCGAGTCTTTGGCCTGCTTCGAAAGCCTGGCCGTTGCTTCGCATCCGTTGCAGCCTGCTTGAGATTTCGAGGCGGGTGTTTCCGGTTACGGCCGCGGCGCCGGCGACGGACGTGGCCGCGGTGTGGGGAAAGACCTGGGTATAGGTGTAGGCCTAGGTGTAGGTGTAGGTGTAGGCGTGGGTGTCGGCGTTGGTGTAGGTGTTGGTGTTGGAGTCGCCGTTGCTGTAGCTGTCGCAGTTGGCGTTGGCGTAGCTGTAGCTGTAGCACTCGTAGTCGCCGTTGCCGTTGCAGTTGGGGTGGCGGTAGCCGTTGCGGATGGACTCGCAGTCGGCGTCGGCGTCGGGGTACCCCCGGTGAGCATGAGTGGGTTCGCATACAGGTCAAACTGGTGCAACGTGCCATCCGGGTTCGTGCCATCGCAGTTCGCGTTATCCGCCCACAACGTGTAGAGCTTGCCCGCGTACGCGTCCAGGCCAACGTAGTCGCCATAGTCGATGCCGTTGCCCGACGCCGTCGCGTTCGAGAACCCGCCGCTCAAGCGCGTGTTCGGCGCCCAAGTCGCGCCGCCGTCGGTGCTGAAGGTGCCGTAGTATTCCGCATCGTCGTTAGGAATCATGTTGGTCCCGCCTGAACCGGGCACGCCATCATCATTACGACAATCGTGAAAGCCCACTGCCACCGTGCCGGTTGTGCGATCAAGTACGATGTAGGGCAGGAACTGGCTGCGTGTGGTCGCATCGTCGTTCACGCGCACGAACGCGCTCCAGGTCGCGCCGTCGTCGGTCGAGGTCCGTACGTAAATCTCAGTGTCGTTGTTCTCGTTGACCGTCTCGTCTGTGTACACGAGGTAGATGCGATTATTGAACGGTCCACCGGTCGCGTCCCATACCACCCCCGCCTCAGCGTCGATTGAACGTTCGCTTTGCGCCGGGATAAAGTCGAAGCCACCCACATTGGTCGACGTAACGGTGATGGCCGGGCCGAAGCCGCCGGCTCCCAAACCGTCCGCGTCTACGTTGGCGAAGATTGTCGCCGGACCCTGGCCACCAGTCGGGTTCTGATAGGTCACTATGACCTTGCCGCCGTTAGGACCAGGCCCGACGGCGATACCCCCGAAGCTGCCAGTCGCTGACGGGATCGCCTGTTGCGCGTTGAACGGTCCCCAAGTACCGAGACCCGTGACTGGCGCCCCACGCGCGACCATACTTCCGCTCTGATTCCAGTCGACCCACACGCTACCGTTGCCCACAGCAATCGAAGGTTGGTCAATGCTTCCAGTGCCCACCGTTACCGGTGCACTGAATGTCACGCCGCCGTCGGTGCTCAAGATCACGTTGATTTGGCTGACGCTGTTGTTGATGTAGACGAAAAACAAGTTGCCGAACGTGTCCCAGGCCGCCTGTCCGTCGCAGCATGCCACACCCGTGGCGATCGTGCCGCGCGTCCAAGTCGCACCAGCATCCGTTGAGTACGCGCGGAAAATGCTGGCCGTGCCGGGGTTGTTCGAGGTGGCTACGAGGTTGTTTGTGTTGGTGGGGTTGACGTTCACGAAACTCTCAGCCTGGTTGCCGGACGTGGCGCTAACGTTGACCACCGGCTCCAGGCAGGCCAGCGGCGCGAACAAATCGTTGGGTGCCGGTGCACGGTCTTTGGGCTTTATGCATTTGCGTGTACCATCGGGCACATCGATGCCCTCGGTCGCAGCCAGTACCTGCGCGTGCAACATGGATGTGGCAGGCGTGAGCAACGCGAAAACGGCGGCAAGCATAGACAGGCGGAGGCGTGTGTTCATATGTCTGTTCTTATTGATGCGGCGAGTAACGGGGATTGAAGCCAATTCGCGAGTGACGCGATTCGTAAAGAATTTCCGAACGAGTGTCGAGGTTTAGTTTGAGTGCGAAGATCTTGGCGCCAGGCCGTCAAGCGGATATCGCCTTCTGGATTTCACTCTTGCGACCTTTGCGACAGTATGCACTTCACAAAATCAGCCCGAATTAGCCCGGAAAGCGGCTGAATTAATGCGTCTGCTAAAGCACCGTTATTTTTCCGGCCTGAGAACCTGAAGAGTGTTCTTGCGGGCGCAAACTGCTATTGACAGTTGAGGCTCACTCGGATGGAGTGAAAGAAATGAAACCCCAACGATTGTTTCTAGCACTCCTTGCATTGACATTTGCTTTGGCTCCGCAATTGCCTGGAACCGCATTCGCGCAGGCTTACAAAAAGAAATATAGCGCCAAACTGATTTCGCCGAGGCCGGGAGAGGTTTTGATTCCTGGACAAGTTGTGAGGATTGAATGGACGGCCGACTTTCCAGACGTAGACCTGTCAATGTGTGAGACGGAAATACTCCTTTCGCTCGATGGCGGCAAGACGATCTACATGTTTATTACAAGTTCACGCAGGCCGAAGGTGCAATATTTCGATTGGACCGTCCCGAATACGCCCACGAACGGAGGAGTCCTGGACATTCGCTTCGGGTGTCTAAATATCTACCCGGAAACGTCAAGCCTCCAGGTTCAATCCTCTTTTGTGATCAGCCCGCTGAACGCTTCAACGTTGTAAAGCCTGTAACTCTTTTGATGTTGTAACCTTTTTAGTTTCTAATAGCCGCCTTTTGTCGGCCCTCCCATAACAGCCTCCCCCGTTGACAGCATCCGGAATGGGTGGGTCCTTAGCCTGTGCGTTATGCACCTCCTTCGCAGCATCATGCTTTCCATCGTCGTATCACTCGTCCTGCTGGCTGCTCTGGCCACAGCGCGGGCGCAAGTGACCAGTGGAGAACAAAACGCCCATTTCGCCGACACTCCCTCAAGCGCTGACGCCGCATCGCTACAGAAAAAAGCCACTCAGGCCCAGGCGCGGATTCAGGCCAACAAAGACGATCGCGACCAGCTGATGAGAGCCGTCAAGACTAACGAGGTGCCCTTGGCCAAACAAGTCCTGCTCAGAAACGGATTCACCGCCGAAGATTTGGAAAACGCCAAGATTACGTTACGGACCGGCGGCGGAAAGAGCGGCGGAGACGAACTAGAGATATCTGCGACCTGTTGTGACCCCAAGGAAATCACAATTCAACGATCACTGGATTACTTCACAAAATAGCTGTTCCAGAAATCTTTGCCCAAACGGATCGCGAAGACGCCGCAATAAAGAGCAAGCCGGCGGTCAGAACGAACTTTCTGGAGGAAGTCTGCAAGCTGATTGCAACGTTTTGCATCTTATTTGTTCGATGCAACGGAACCCGCCCGTGGATTCAGATCGGTGCGTTATCTTTTGATTTTTGTTTTTGAAGGGTGTTTCACGTGACGAAAATGGCGACGATATTGGCCCGGCGCGATTTTCAGTGTCCGGTGAAAGACGTTACGCATAGAGTTCACGTTTCCGAAGCCGCATTCGGCTGCGATGGTTTCCATGCTGTTCTGACTTTCTTCCAGGCGCCGTCGAGCTGCTTCAACGCGCAAGCGCTCCACAAACTTTGCCGGCGTAGCCTTCATTTCTTTGGTGAAGACGCGGGCGAAATTGCGTGGACTCATCGCGACGCGCTGTGCCAACAGCGGGACGGTGATCGGTTTGTGCAAGTTATCGAGCACCCATGCTTCCAATTCGCGCAACGGTTCATGATCCGTCGCTTGCAGAGATAACGCGGCGCTGAATTGCGATTGCCCGCCTGGTCGCCGCAAATACAGCACTAGATTCCGCGCAACCTGCAAAGCGAGCCGCGAGCCATGATCTTCTTCGACCATCGCCAGAGCCAGATCCATTCCGGCTGTCACTCCGGCGGACGTATAAATGTTCTCGTCACGGACAAATATTGGATCGGGATCGACGTCCGCACGCGGAGCGCGTTTGATCAGAGTCCGACACCAATTCCAATGAGTCGTGGCGCGGCGACCGTCGAGCAGGCCTGCTCGGGCCAATAGCATTGCGCCAGTGCACACCGAGCCCACCCGCCGGATGCGGCCAGCAATATTTCTCAGCCAGCGAACGACGTCCGGATTGATTTCGTCGCGCTCAATTGAGTTCGCACCGGCGATAAGCAGGGTGTCGATCTTTCCGCGCAATTCGCGAAACCTCTTGTGTGCAGTGATTCGCAGACCGCAATTGGCCACGAATGAGCGACGAGGGGAGGTGGTGACCACTTCGACCGAATAGATGGCAGGCGATCCCGGATTTTCGCGACAGTACGTTTCCGAAGCGCGAGCAAAAACCTGAAGTGGCCCGACCAAATCGAGGATCTCGACCTCAGCCGGGGCAACGAAGACGATTCGTCGAGTTCGCGAGTCGAGTGAAGGTTTCTTCTTATTACTAAGTGGGTGTTTCGGTTTCAATTTTGGGAAGCTGATGGCGCCGGTCCGGGTGCGGCAACACTGATAAATTTCTCTGGGGCGGCATCGAAAGTTTTCTTGTCGTTCTCCGAGCAGAAATAATAAGTCGCACCTTTAAAAACAGATTTCGGCGCGATCTTTGGATCGACATCCATTCCGCACACGATGCAAACCGGGTGCTCGGCGGTTGAGACAAGCGGTGTTGCGTATACCTGATTTGAATCCGGATTCATCCAGCCTTCTCCTTGATATTCCATGTTGTAGGCGGTCTTCCGGGCAACGTCGCGGCCGTAATAGCGTTCGACCACGCGTAGCGCGAGATCGATTCCGGAAGACAGACCGCCCGCAGTTGCGAGATTCCCATTTTCGACGAAGCGCGCACCGCGTTTCAATTCGATCTCCGGAAACTTCATGCCAAAACTACCGAACGCTCCGTGATACGTGGTCGCGGATTTGCCGTTTAGCAGACCAGTTTTTGCGAGAATAAATGCGCCTGTGCAAACCGACATGGTGACATCGGTGGTTTTTGAAGATTTCCTGATCCATTCCAGCAACGCCGGACTCGGTTCACTTTGCGCGGGAATGACGATCACCTTTGGCGGTGGCGCGTTTTGGATCGTGTAATCGGGAACGATCTGCATACCACCACTGGTGCGGATCGGCTTCTCAGTTTCGGCTACCGTGTACAGACGAAACGGCATCTCTCCTCGACCAAGCAGCATGACGTCCTGGAAAACTTCCCACGGCCCGCAGAAATCGATGACGACCGCACCATCAGAAATCAGAAACGCTACTGGGATCTGACCTTTGTCCGGCGGTTTTAGCGCCGCTGTTTCGGTCGCGGCTTCGTTTGGGTTGGAATGGTCATCCGTTTTAACCAGAGCCGCTGTCGCGAAAAGTGCACGGAGCGCTAGCAGACCCAGTGCAAGCAGGAAACCAAATCGAGCTACCCGGTAAACGAACTCTATTTTATTCATCGTACGTGCATTCATGTCGCAATTTTCGGATGACAGGATCGTGGCAGCAATGACAACAATCATCATATTTCTGCCAGTCGTCGGGCAGTTAATCAACTGCGTTCCGTTTTTGTGCATCGGGATCGCTACCGAAAAAAGTCTTGTGTCGGCTTACCTGGTTGCTTCAAGAAAGCCTTCGGATAATTGCAAAATGAAGATGGTCGCTGCTTTAGTTCCAGATTGTTCGTCCCTGAAAATCAACGGTTGAAACGTAGCGCCAAGTCCAACCTCGTTTGCGGAGCTTTCATGAAGATTGCACATCTCCATTGCAATTTAGCCTCGCCGCCAGAAGGCGTACCTGATTCTATTCCCGTTTTAGATCGAAGGCACGTGTCTCACAATTTATGAACGATACTGATCAGATTAAAATGTTAGTCTCAATGTTCGCGATCCAATTGCCCACTCTGCTGGTATGTTTTGTGGCTGGCGTGGTTATTCTCGGGCGATGGAAAGAGGCATCCAAGGGGGCAATTTGGGCACTTCTCGGATTTGGGCTGGCCACGATTCTTTGCATCGCCGTTCCAGTGGCGCAGGCCGGCGTGCAGGAATGGATGAGGCAGAGCGGCTGGACCATCGCTGACCGCACGTCGGTTTTTGCCGGGCTCGGGTTCCTGTGGTCAGCGCTGCGAGCGGTCACTTACGCTTTACTCCTGGTGGCAGTTTTTGCCGGACGCTCGATTTCGCCTTCGGCATCCACGTCTCTTTGAGAACCGCCTTCGATTGCGCAAACTTCTATAGCCATCTCGTCGGTACCGTTGTCGGTGTCGATTTTCACCCAGTAAAAAGTTACGTCGCACAAGCAAACGCAGGCAGTTGACCGTTTTCTCGACGCGCGCAATCGCACGCGCGCATGCGAATCCAATAGCGGATCGAATGTTAGTTTCGAACGGTATGAAACGGCCGCTGTTGTATCTCGTCGCTACATTATGCGCCGCTGGATTGGCGCACGCTGACCAGACCGTCCGATCGTTGCAGCAAACTCTGAAGCAACAGGGTTTTTACTATGGCGAGGTTACAGGCGAGAAGAGCGCGGAAACCACCGCGGCGATTCGGCGCTATCAGATTCGCAACGGATTGAAAGTCAGCGGCGAGGTTAATGAGGAGACAATGCGTTCCCTGAACTCGAGCTCGAATTCAGTTGCTACGGTTTCTCGATCGAGCTCAAAACCCGCTGCTCCTCAGCTCAACAGCGTTCGTTCCGATACGAGTTCAAGTCCCAGTCAAACCTCGCCACCGCGCTCGTATGGCCAAACCGCTCGCCAGTTGGCAACTAATTCGTCGTATTCCGCAAGCTTTTACCAACCCGCGCCTCCTCGAATGAACCGGCGGATCATCGCCGCGGCGCAGTATCAATTAATGAGACGCGGATATTATCGAGGAAGGATTGATGGAAGCTATGGAGCGCAGACAGCCTTCGGTCTGCGCGCATTTCAATCGAGCGCTGGACTTGTGCCGACAGGGCGATTGGACATGCAAACACTCGACGCCCTCAGATTTTCGGATGCGGATCTCGCGGATGGGGGGCCGGAAGCTGGCTTGAATGAAGCCTGGATTCCGGAGAGAAAGTTCAAACACGGGCAATGGAAAGTGAAATGGAAAAAGTACCAGCGCGAGCGGGGCGATGGGCCTGGTGCTGAAGATCGACAGGCGAACACTGTTTACGAGTGGCAGGGTTACTAGCCCGACCGGCAAATCGTGATTGACATTGGCCACCGTCATTCCGATTGCCCATAGGAGATTGTGGGAAGGCCTGTAAGAGGTCATATTTCGAAATGACCGACGAACGTATTCAGAAAATTAAGTCAACGGTTGAAGCCGCTGATCATATTGCGCCCGAGAAGAAGGCGGAGCTTGTGGCGGTGCTCGAGAAGCTCAAGCCAGCTATTACGGAGGTTGCGAAAACACACGAGCAGGAGGCTGAGAGCATCAGCCGGTACGTCGAGGCTTCAGCGCATGAAGCCGCTGGTAAAAGGAAACACCCGGAAGGTCTCGAGAAAGTCTTGCACCGATTGAAACAGTCTGTGGAAAAATTCGAGGCCTCTCATCCGGAGCTGACTGCGTTCGTCACGGAATATTCCGCGTTGCTCTCCAGCTATGGCATCTGAACCGGGGAAAACCGAGCAGCGCGGACGTTAGGACCTCTTCGGATCAACCGGGCGCGACTGTCTCAACCCAAGTTACTCGCGCGACGCTATTTTCGAGGTAGGAAGGCGACCTTCGTCAGTCTGTATCTCTATTTCACGGCGCCCAGAGAGAGATTGAAGCAACCGGGTCCCTTTTTCTATAATCCTGCGACTCGGCGCAGATTACTTTTTTGCAATCTGTACTTTCTTGCTTGACTTGGTTTTCGAAACCTTCAACATCCGCCCACAGTAGAAGTCCTCCTGGAGAACCAAACAACCAAACCAAACAACAAAGGAGATCATTAGAATCAAAGGAGTAAATATGAGAAAAACATTCATTTATGCATTGTCCTGCCTATGTGTCGTGCTCATGGCTTGCGGAACGGCCTTCGCACAGCAGGCGTTGCCAGCCGGAAACCCGGTGGTGAAGGGCAAGATTCAATCTGGGCCTTATCACGGTGCCATGGGCCCCATGACGGCTTCCGATGCCCCGGATGCTGCGCCGTTTTACAGTAACTTAGTGGTAAATACCTGTACCGGTTGCAACTATAGCACCGATAATGGTTTCTTCATCTTGGGACCGAACAACTGCTTCTCGGCGGGAGCAACTCAATGGATCGCTTATCCGTTCGTGGCGGCCCGTAGTGGTGCCGTGAAAAGGGTATCGGTTTCGGTCACTGATTCTGGTTTCTGTGTAGCGACTTCGCTCAGGTTTACGGTGGCTATCTATAGTGATGCTTGCACCGGGACTCCCGGGACGCAGATTGGCACTGCCGTAGTTGTCAATGCTCCTGCTGCACCGTGTGCGTTGGCGGCCGCCAATTTCGGTCACGCTGGCGTTACGCTTACCGCGGGAATCACTTACTGGGTGGTAGTCACAACCGATAGCTCGCCGCAGCAAATTGGGACAACCGCAATCTGGTGGATGGCTAATACTGCCGAAGCGCCGTTCAACTTAAACGACGGGAATGGCTGGATCTTCAACCCTGATGGAGCACCGGGCGGTTTCTCCGTGCAATAACAAGCGACATATATCGAATATTGAATTGAGCTCGCGCAGATACTCTGCGCGAGCTCGTTCTTTTTGCGGCATTGTGATCCAAGCGCTCCTTACACTTTACGATTCCCGAGGGCCGCGCCGCGACTTTTTTCGCGCGCACGTTCGCTTTGGCCCATGCCCCAAGTACCGGGGCTGAGGGACGGTATGCGCTTGCCTTCGTGCAGTGGACTTTCATCAAATCCTTCTGGAAACCAGGAAAGCAGCAATAACCTTCTAGGTGCGGATTTCACACACTTTCGCCGACGACAAGATTAAACCGGCTGAATGTCTGGCACGGATATCTGCGGACTGGATTCGATTTTGCAGCAGACGACTGTGTAACTGCTGGTCTGCGTTTAGTGCGCGATCGTGCCGAGCCTTTCCACCAGCGACTTGCCTTTTTGGCGGTCATTGATCACGAATGTGTTGTTTTCGCCATGCGTTGCCCACGGGCCGCGTGGTATTTCGCTGAATTCCACGAAGCGCCAGTCGGTGACGTCGGTCGGTTTTAGTCCGAGGTAATCGCGCACAGCAGGGGAAACATCGAGGCCGGCGCCTTGGTTCAGGTTAGGTTTTGGCCGTTCGTTGCCGAAAACGTATTGCCAGTGGTCGGTCCGGAACGGTCCGGCGTCCTCCCATTGCGCATATGCGACTCGATTGCCTTTGCGGATTGCGACCCAACGATCTTTGCAAGTAGAGACAGCCGGTCCCTGATACGTTTGTCTAAACCAGGGAACAACGCGCGGTGCTTCGGGCCGATGACCTTCACGCGCCTTGTCGTTGTAGGGAAGTGCGCAGTAAAACGGGTTGAGCTGCGGAGTGAAGTTTACCGGAACATAATTGCTGCGATGGGATCGATTGGGGTCATCGACTCCTCCGTAATTTTTCGTCCACTGTTTGTCCCATGAGCTTACACGATTTGGGACCGGATTGTTACCCCCCGGTTTTTCACCGATCCAGAAAATGGTCGTTACGATATCCTTTTTCCACGGATAACGCTGCCCTGGCTCGGGGCGATCCCCAGCCAACTGGCCTGGCGTAAAAGCTATCGACCTGACATCAAACAGACGATCTTCTGATCTGTCAGATTTTTTGCTAAACTTGGTTTTCGCAGGCTCCGCTTTCGAATCTGTGTCGTGCGCGAAAAGAGATGAGACAGACGAAAGCAGAACCGCAATCGCGTGAGTAAATTTTCCAATTTTCATTTGGTATTTGTTAGGGCGGCGCAAATCAAGACGTCATGCGTCTTTATTACTTGATCGTGCACGAGGACGCGGATGCGCGTCAGTCGCGGCGAGTTTAGATGCGCCTTAAAAGTAAGTAGTCGCGCAATCTCAATGCTCATTCTGGCCAGTCAATGAGAATTTCGATAGCACACGGATCACGTGAATAGTCGCGAATATCCGAATGCCCAATGGCTAAGCCCTGTCCTGCAAATGCTGGATCGGTTGGAAAGCCAGGCCGTTGCCTCGCATCCGTTACGACTCCGAAGACGATGGCAGAAGCGATCGCCGCAGGCGCAAAAACCACGCTCCAAGGCAGCATTGTTGCTAACGCGTTGAGCCGCCTTCGCGTCGCTACGGCATGCGGAGGGACGACGCGTTCCACCTTGGATAAGGCGTAAGCTGAAGCGCCAAGAGCAGGGATTTACCGGTCCAAAAATTTTCCTGGATTCAAAATGTTATCTGGATCGAGCGCCTGCTTCAGCCGGCGATGAAGATCACGCGCAACTTCATTCGCGGCTTCGGGCCACCAGCGTTTCTTTGCCAGACCGATCCCGTGCTCGCCGGTGATAACACCGCCCCACGCGAGCACCTGGGCAAAAAGATCGTCAAGTGCGCGCTCGACCTTTTCGCGTACAGCGGCGTCCCGATTGTAGCGGTCTGCCATAATGTTGATGTGAATGTTGCCGTCCCCGGCGTGACCAAAGCAAGCAATGGGAAATCCATGTTTTCTCTGCAGTTTCTCGGCGAATTCCATCAGATCGACGAGATGACTTCGCGGCACAACAACGTCCTCGTTCAATTTGGTTAGGCCGGTTGCGCGGAGCGAGTTGCTGAACTGACGTCGTAACGCCCAGAGCTTCTCGCAATCGGCCTCGCCGTGCGCCATCTCGAGCGCGTTTGGATTTCTCTTCTCGATCAACTCGCAGATGGCTGCCGATTCACTGCGGACACTCTCCTCTTGTCCATCCAGATCAACGAGCAGATGCGCGTTTCCATCAGGCACGATCTTTTCGCCCAAATCGCGCCGCGCCGCCTCGAGCGTAAAATGATCAGCAATTTCCAGTGCCGACGGCAAAAACCCAGCCGCAAAAATTGCTTGCACGACTTCGGCAGCCTGTGCCGCGGTGGCGAACGCGACCGACAATGTCGCGCGTCCTGGCGGAAGCGGAAGTAAACGGAGAGTTATCTCTGTGACCACGCCGAGCATTCCTTCCGATCCAACAAAGAGACCGATCAGATCGAAACCGGTTTTGTTTTTGTGCACGCGTCCACCGGTTCGCAGTATGTCGCCATTTGCGAGCACGACTTCGAGGCCGATGACGTAATTGCGCGTTACGCCGTATTTCAAACAGCGCGGCCCACCGGCGTTCGTCGCTACGTTTCCGCCGATCGTGCAATCCTTCATGCTCGCCGGGTCGGGGGGATAAAATAATTTTTCGTCGCGTGCCGCTGCTTTTAGCTCGCCTGTGAAAACGCCCGGTTCAACAATCGCAACGGCGTCAGCAAAATTGATTTCCTTGATTCGGTTCATCCGCACAAGCGAGAGCGCGATCCCGCCGCGCACTGGCACGCATCCGCCTACATAACCAAATCCGCCTCCGCGCGGCGTTACGGGGATTTTTTCGCGCGAGGCAAACTGAAGAACTTTGCTTACGTCGCCGGTCGATCTGGCAAACACGACAACCTCGGGGGGATGCGCCGCGAACCATTTATCTCCGCTGTGTATCCCAAGCGTTTCTGCGTCCTCAGCGACAATCTCGTTGCCCAGGAGTTTTCGAAGCCGCGAGGCGAGGTCCATCACGAGCAACGTCGCGCACGGCGTCTGTAGGGCAAGCACTCCGCTTGTCCAAACCTGTCGACGGCAGGCGGTGCGCCTGCCCTACAATTCATCTGCCGATCGTCACCCGATAATGCCGAGCAGGCTCCATTCGTGTGATGAGCGCTTCAGCTTTTGGAAAAATCACCGGCTTACTTGCATCCGCTCCGGCGAAATCCTTCACTCCATCCATGGAATCAAAGCGGAGCAGCGTAACGAATTCCACTTCTTCGCCGTCTTCACGAACGAACAATTCCGCGCCATGATAACCGCTAATCTTTTGTGCCGCGATGCCCGGAAAAATTTCATCGCGCAGCATCCCTTCATATGCCTTTGCGTCTGCACGTTTCGTCCACCCGTGCCAGATGCGCGCGATCATAGATCGTCAAGATGGTAGGGCGCGACCACAGCCTGCTCGCCGGGGCGAGGGCGCGCCGTTCTCCATTCGATCATGAGCAGGAGCAAGGAGCTAGCGTCCATCACATGCCCATTATTTGATATCCGCCATCGACATAAATGACCTGACCGGTAATGGCTGCCGCTCCGTCGCTGGCAAGGAAAACCCCGGTCGCCCCTAACTCGGCAGGATCGCAGCTGCGTTTTAGCGGCGCGCGTTCCTGATAATGTTTCAGCATCGACGTGAAACCGCTGATTCCACGCGCTGCAAGCGTTTGCACCGGCCCGGCCGAAATGCAATTCACCCGGATTTGTTTCGGACCAAGATCGTACGCAAGATAGCGCGTGCTGGCTTCGAGGCTGGCTTTGGCAACACCCATCACGTTGTAATGCGGCACGACTTTTTCGGATCCGTAATAAGTCATCGCGACGATGCTGCCGCCATTTGTCATTAGCGGGGTTGCTTCACGCGCTAGCGCTACCAAGGAGTACGCGCTGACATCCTGCGCAACGCGAAAAGCTTCGCGCGTCGTGCTAACAAAATCGCCTTCCAACGCTTCGCGCGGCGCATACGCCAGCGAGTGCAGCATCAAATCAACGCGATCCGTTTCCTTCCGTACGTTCTCAAAAAATCCTCTAATCTCGTCATCGCTGGAAACGTCGCAGGGAAACAGCGGCGTTGTTTCGCCGAACTCGGAAACAAGGTCTTCGACATTTTCCTTTAGCCGTTCGCCCTGATAATTGAAAATCAGGCGCGCGCCGGCGGCGGCCCAGGCTTTTGCGATCGCCCAGGCGATGCTGCGCTTGTTCGCCACGCCAAAAACCACACCTGTTTTTCCTTCTAAAAGCTGCTGCGTCATAAGTCGCAAAAGATACGCGCATTTCGAGCATCGCAAGGTGCCATCTGGCCCACCCGCAGTGAAGTGCGACTATGATCATTGCCGAGCCACTGAATGGTGACCCAAGAATCTCTTTGCTGCAGGAATCGACAGCCGCGGAAGGAGCGCGTTCCATTATTGCCGTTTCCAGATGCCGACGTTCTCGCCGACGTTCCCGCCGACCCATCCGGTGTTTGCATCGAGGAAAAGGGCATCTTGGAAGTCCACGCTCTCAGCTCCCGCGATAGTTTCCCGCCGCCAGGTCTGGCCACTGTCGGTGGTCCGCGCAACAAAACCATTCCAGCCCGCGATCCAAGCTGTAGTTGAACAGATCGCAGTCACGCCGTTGATCGCAGTGAGCGGCGGCGCACCGACGTTCTGCGCGACCCAGTTTTGCCCGCCGTCGGTCGTGTGCAAAACAAGATTGGCGAAACCAACCGCCCAACCATTCTGCGAGTCGGAGAATGAAATTGAGGTAAACTCGGTGCTGTCGTTTCCGAACTGTCTGGTCCAACTCGTTCCGCCGTCTGTCGTCTTATAGAGACTTGAACCGCCAATCCAGCCAGTCGTGGCATCGAGGAAGAAAACATCGCGGAATCCGCCTGACGCTGGAGTAACATCCAGCCAGGACAACCCTCCATCCAGGGTCCGGAGAACGGCGCCGCCGCCCACCAAATCAAAACCGCCGACTGCGAAGGCGGTGAACGGATCGATTGCTTTCAAGCCGTTGAAGGTGAAACTGGAAATTACCAATTGTGCCCGCCAAGTCTTTCCGCCGTCGGTCGAGCGAGAGACTATTCCGTTGCTGCCGCCGAAAAATGCATCCGACCCGCCAGCCCATCCTGTCGAAGTATTGGCGAACGCCACCGTCATAATCTTACCGAAGGCATCAAAGCCTCCGACCGTCGCCCGGATCCATTGGCGGCCGCCGTTGACTGTGTACACGATCTCGCCAGCATCCTGGCCGGCCCAGCCGTGTCGAGCGTCAACTGAGTCGAATTTGTGCGTTACGGCAGCCCCACCGCTCTGGATCGATGCCCAGGTTGCTCCACCGTTTACGGAACGGGAAATCGCACCGTTATCGCCACCCAAAAAGGCTGTGTTGAGATCGGAATATTTGACGTCCCAAAGACGCTGGCCGCTGCCTTGTGGCTGAATCCTTTGCCAAATAGTGCCTCCATCAACTGTTCGCACGATATTCCCGGCTTCGCCCACTGTGATTCCGTGGAGTCGATCGAAAAAACGAGCGCCATAGGCCCAAGTGTTTGCCGGGACAGTGGCCCGGGTCCAGGTATTTCCGCCGTCGGTGGTATGGTAAAACGCATCGCCGCCAATCACCCAGCCCTCAAGCGCGTCGAAGAACTGGATCATCGACAGGTTAAAGCCGTTGACCGTGGCCTTGAGCGTCCAGCTTTGCCCACCATTGGTGGAATGGAACACCTGGCCATTGAGATCGACGGACCACCCGTTGAGGAGGTCGGTGAAATAGACAGAGGTCATGTTGGAGTTACCTGGCGCCGTCACGCTCGTCCAATGCAAGCCGCCATTGACGGTGTAGTAATTGACCGCTCCGTTGCCGGCCGCCCAACCGTGGAGCGTGTCTAGGAAGAAAATGTCGGCAATGGTGCCGAAGTCGTTGTCCTTGATCCAGGTCTGCCCGCCGTTAGTCGTATGGTAGAATGCATTGCCTCCGGCCCAACCGTGCAGCGGGTCGACGAAGGCGACGGTCGTGACTTGGCTATCGACCGAGACCACGGTCCAGGTGCGTCCCGCATCGGTGGTATGGGCGAGTTCGCCGACATTATCGAGCAAAGCCGCCGCAGCGACCCAACATTCGGTAGATGAAAGGGCGGCGACGCCCTGAACACTAAAGGACGTTGGGATGGGCGCCTGCTTCGTCCAGCGAGTGCGAGCAGGCTCCATCTGCGCGCTCGCCGAAAACTGCAAATAAAAGTGCCCGGCAGCGAGCATTAAAACCGCGTTAATACTGCGATAGAACGATCTCATTAAATCTATCTTCTTCTTGTCCTTCTTTGGACCTGCGAATGATCAAAGCGATGTTGTGCCTAACGAACTAGGCACAGTCACGAGAACCCAGCATGCGGGAATCGCGGTTGCCTTTGTGCATGGCTGTATTTATTAGGTTCTAGTGCGGGACGACGGTCTCGTAGACCCGATTTGTGCCAACGCCAAGGAACCAGACGCGTGAGGCGACGCCGGCGGTAATTCCCTCCGGCGCGCTATTGACGAATTCCGGCGATTCGGTCACCACTCCGTCGGTCGTGATTGAGGCGATCTTGTTGGCACTGAATTCTGTGAACAACAGGTTATTCGCGTTCCCCGGCCGGATGATATTCGGCGTGGCTGGCGTGGGGAAAATCGTGATGTCGAGCGTAGGAGTAACTCGCGCGATCTGCGGGTTGAAAGCGCTGGTGATCCAGAGATTGCCATCGGGCCCTGCGGCGAGGGTACCAGGGGCATCTATCCCGGTGAACTCGGTGATGACTCCTTGCGGGGTGATGCGGGCAAATTTGTCCACGGCCTGCTCGGTGAACCACATGTTGCCATCTGAGCCGGTGGTAATGTCGCCGGGAAACGAATTAGGTGTCGGTGTTCGGAATTCCGTGAACGTACCGCTCGAGAGCTCGTAACGCCAGACGGCGTGATCCGTCTGGTCGGTAAACCAGATGTTGCCATCGGACCCGGTGGTGATGCCCACGCTGACCCCGAAAAAGGAGAACTGATATTCCGTGATGACTCCATCCGGCGTGACCGAAGCAATTTTGCCCGTCGAGCCTTCGCCGAACCAGATATTGCCGTCGGGCCCCGGCGTGATGAATGCCGGATTGCTCAGGCTCGGAGTTCTGACGTAGCCGATGCTGCCGCGCGGAGTGATCCGGGCGACTTTGCTGCTGTTGGAAAGCGTGAACCAGAAGTTGCCGTCTTCGCCCATCGTGATCGCGAACGGTTGAGTGCCTCCACGGATCGGGAAGCTTCTGGCCGGCGTTGTCTGGGCGACAGCGCTGCCCACCGAGAGGGCGAGAGCGGCGAGTCCGCAGGTGAGTTGGAAATGAAGTTGACGCCGGGCGCCCACGAAGCCCGCAGCGGTGGATTTGACGAAATGAAGATCAATTTTCATGGCCGAAAACTTCGCGAAGTGTTTTGCGAATCGCAAAATGCAATAGGTTACGCCGCCGTTACCTTTGAAGCGGCTTGCCGCTCGTGCAGCCAGCACAAGATGCTCGGGAGGCCGATCTTTCCTGCCAAAACTTGGTCGGTCATAGACCGAAAAGATACGCAGCTTTAACGCGCCGCAAAAAGCGGTGATTACAGGCTGGCAGATCAAGTGCACTGAGGCGGCACCGCAAGTTGATTCTCAATGGGAACGGAGAAAGTGTGTCCCCGGGAGCACTTCAAGAACGTTCATTTCCCCGTGAGTCCGGAAAACGTGCGGAGCGCGACGGTTACGGATGGCTAGCACCGGTCCAAATCAACTTGCGGCACGCCTTCACTTCGATGTAAGTCCCAGATCAAGATCGTTGGGAGAACCCCCTATGAACACCATTCGAACATTAGTTCCAGCCGCAATTCTGACTTTCACTTTCTGTTTCGCTGGCAACGTGTGGGCTGGTCACCTACAAATTTCAGTTAGGCCGGCGGATTTTCCGGCTTATCCGCTAAAGGCCAGCGTTAATGGCCGGTATTTGGTGGATCAGAATGGGACGCCCACGCTGTTGGTAGGAGACTCTCCTCACTCGTTGTTCGTAAATCTCAGCCCGCAACAAGCCAATGCCTATTTTGCGAACCGCGCCTCTTACGGCATCAATGCGCTGTGGGTCGAGGTGTTGTGTAACACCTATACAGCCGGGCGTCCGGATGGAAGCACCTATGACGGTATTATTCCCTTTACCACCCCCGGAGACATGTCCACGCCCAACCCTGCCTATTTCAGGCGCGTGGACCAGATCGTCCGGCTGGCGGCCAATCACGGCATTCAGATTGTCATGGACGCCTTTGAGTCCGCGGGCTGGATGCCAGTGCTGGAACAAAATGGAACTCAAAAGGCATTGAAGTACGGAAAATTCCTTGGAAACCACTACAAGAACTTCAATAACATCATCTGGATCACTGGAAACGACTTCCAAACCTGGAACACCAGCTCAACCGACAACAATCTGATCGCCGCCATCATGCGGGGGATCGCATCGACTGATCCTAATTATCTGCAAACCACTGAACTCAACTACCTGGTGAGCGGCTCGCTCGATGATCCTTTGCTGGTGCCTTATACGACGTTGGCTGGAGCCTACACCTACTATCCAACCTACGCGGAGGTTCTCGATCAATACAATGCGGCGAATTTCGTTCCCGTATTCATGGAAGAGGCAAATTACGAGTTCGAAGACAACACTGGTATGGATTACGGCGACCCGGAGACTCTGCGCAGGCAAGAGTACTGGACGATGCTGAGCGGCGCGACGGGCCAATTGTATGGCAATCATTACACTTGGACCTTTGAAAGTGGATGGCAACAGAACCTGAATACGCCGGGCATAAGGCAATTGCAGTACATGAACGATTTCTTTTCAGCGCGGCAGTGGTGGGCCCTCGTTCCGGATCAAACGCATACCTTGGTCATTTCCGGGTACGGAACCTTCGCGGATAGCGGCAGTATCCATGACAACGACTATGTTACCGCTGCTCGAGTGCCGGATGGGTCGCTGGGATTGGCCTATTGCCCTGTGAGCACGACGATCACAGTGGATATGACGCAAATTAGCGGCTCAAAAAGGGCCAGCTGGTTCGACCCTAGCAGCGACAACACCATAGAGATCGCTATTTACCCTCCCAACGTCGCCACCGTGGACTTCACAACACCGGGCAATAACGGCGCCGGGGATACAGATTGGGTCCTGGTGCTGGAGTCGGTGGAGTCACCCTAGAACTTCGCCTCGCGCTCGTGCGAGTCAGATAAAGACGGGAGCTAATGTTGTGCCGTCGGACGGATTACTGAAGATGGCGCGAATTGTTTTTGCGTGCTTTCGTTTTCCGGTTTCTATAGCAGCTCTCCATGGATAGGAAACCCAGGCGCATTCTCCTCAAGTTCGGCTCGGGCATTCTCACCCGGCTGCGCGCCAAGGCCCTTGATGAGAAACAATTTCGCCGTCTCACTACCGATGTGGCGCAACTCGTTCGCAATGGATGCGAATGCATCATCGTCTCCAGTGGTGCGGTCGCGGCCGGAATGCGTGTTGTCGGGCTGAAGGAGCGTCCGCTCGACTTGACGACCGGACAGGCATGCGCGGCGGTGGGTCAATCAAAGTTGATGCATCTTTATGCCTCGATGTTCGCGAAACATCAGCTCAATGTTGCGCAGCTTCTGCTTACGCACGGCGACCTGGACAGTCGCACCCGCCATCAAAATGCGAAAAACACACTGCGGCGTCTGCTCGAATGCAAAAACGTCGTGCCGGTCATTAACGAGAACGATTCGGTGGCAGTAGAAGAGCTGCGCTTTGGGGACAACGACCGCCTCTCAGCGGAGGTCGCGGTGCTGGCGGAAGCCGAATTGCTCATCATGCTCACAAGTGTGGACGGACTGATGGATCATGCGGGCAAACGGATTCCGATGGTCGTCGATGTCGCAGACGCAGCTCGCTTTGTTCGCAGCGAAAAAAGCAGGGTCTCGGTGGGGGGCATGGTCTCGAAACTCGAGGCAGTAAAACTTGCGACCGCAGCCGGCATCCCAACAGTGATTGCAAACGGGCGGCGCACCGGAGTTATTCGGCGGATCGCGGCGGGCGAGCGCGTCGGAACCTTCTTTCGTGTGCGGACTGAAAATTCTGAGCCACACGCGCTTTGAGTCGAGATCTTCATCCGCGTTGATATGGATACGGACGATCTAAAAAACGAGGTTCTAAGCTGCGGAAGACGCGCTCGCGCCGCCGCGCGTGTGCTCGCGCGAATGAGCACTGAGAGGAAGAACGCCGCCTTGCTCGCCATGGCAGATCAACTTTGCGCCAGTGCAGGTATCATCCTGCAAGCAAATGGCAAAGACGTCGAGAAAGCGACAACGGATCAGCTTTCCTTACCGCTGATCGACCGGCTTAAACTCGATGAAAAACGCATTCAAGCGATGGCGGACGGCATTCGTCAGGTTGCCGCGCTCGAAGATCCGGTCGGAAAAGTCATCGCCGAATGGACTCGTCCCAATGGATTGCACATTTCAAAGGTGCGTGTCCCGATCGGAGTGATCGGAATCATCTACGAGTCGCGCCCGAATGTCACCAGCGACGCTGCGGTGCTTTGCACGAAGACGGGAAACGCAGTCATCCTGCGCGGCGGCTCGGAATCGATTCGCTCCAACATCGAAATTGCCGAAGCGCTCCGTGCCGGCGCAGGCAGCTCCGGATTGCCCGAAGACAGCATCGTGCTCATTCCAAAAACTGGCCGCGATGCCGTGCGGCACATGGCCGAGATGGACCAGTACATCGATCTCATCGTCCCGCGTGGCGGCCGGGCCTTGATCGAAACAGTCGTTAGTCATGCGCGGATGCCGGTGATCAAACATTACGTCGGGCTCTGTATCGCATATGTGGACAGGGACGCCGATCTCGACATGGCGGTGCGAATAGTGGTTAACGCAAAGACACAGCGTGCGGGCGTGTGCAATGCCATCGAGACTGTGCTTGTGCACCGCGAAATCGCGGCTCCCTTTTTTAGAAAACTCGCACCGATACTAGCCGGAAAGAAAGTGGAAATACGCGCCGATCCCGACAGCTTCCATCAGCTCTCAGCTCTTAGCTATCAGCTACTCCATTCCGCCTGCGACAAAGACTGGACAACGGAATATCTCGATCTCATCCTCGCCGCCCGCACGGTGGACAACATCGAAGAGGCGATTGCGCATGTGGAAAAATGTGGCTCACATCATAGCGATGTCATCGTGACCCGCGACGCCACCCGGGCTGAAAAATTCCTCAACGAAGTCGATTCCGCCACGGTTTATTGGAACGCATCGACGCGATTTACTGACGGCGGCGAATTTGGTTTCGGCGCGGAAATTGGCATCAGCACCGACAAGCTTCATGCGCGTGGACCGATGGCACTCGAAGAACTAACGACTTATAAGTACGTCATCCGCGGCGAGGGTCAGGTTCGCGAATAAAAAGTCCTTTGCGACAAGATTCTTCGCAGAATACGCGAAGCTCCCGCTATTCAATCTTGCTTCCCCAACGCTTGGCTGCCGACCAGATTTTGGGATTGACAAGGAGCAGCGGCAGCCATGGAATGGCACGAACAATAGCGGAAGCTAGGATTAGAGAAAAATGAGCGTTAGATGCCACTGGCGGTGGGCATCACTCGCGCGCGGGGGCGGCGCGAAGCTGATCATTGTTACCCTGGCTGGTGCGTTTGCTTTCGCCGGCACGCCTCAGTTATATAAGTGGATCCATCGTCGCAGCGCGCGGCCGGCCCATTCCTGCGTGATCATGTTGCCCCACTCGGTCAAACGCGTCGTGCCAGTCGGGAGTGATGCCCGGCCACCGGCCACCAACCACCCTACGATTCAAGTTACCAAGGAGCTTCCAGCACTAACTCCAGTCTGGGTGCGGAAGCTCTTTTGGGAATCCTGCCATTACGCGCACGGACCGCCGCGCTTTACTCCAGGCGCATCCGTGCAAGTCTCAGGTTTGCTCGCCTGAGCGGAGCCAAAGTCTTCACGGAGGACGGGCCGGCAAAGGAAGTCGTGCGGTTACGTCCCGCGTCAGGTGACTTCGAGCAGATCGCAAACAACAAGAGAACTCATATGAAAATTACAAACACACTAAACATCGTCGCCGGGCTGGCATTCTTCGCCCTCGTCCCGCTCAGACGCGCGCGGGACGATTTCGCCCCAAATTAAACCGTTAACTTAATCAAGAGGAAACTAACTATGAAAAATCAAGCTCAACTAAAGACGGCAATTACGTCGCTCAGAAACAATACAGACAACGCAGGGCAGGCGAAGCGCCCGCTGTACAAACTCGAGTTCGCGCTCATCATTACCGCACTGGCAGTGTCGGCAACTGCGGCCTGGGCCGGGGTCACCGCAGGCACTTGGAGTCAGACCGGAAGCATGAGCGTCGGTCGTTTCTCATTCACGGCCACGGTGCTTCAGAATGGCAAGGTGCTGGTGGCAGGCGGCAACACGCCGGGTGAAATCATCACCAACACAGCCGAGCTCTATGCCCCGGCCACGGGCACGTTCACCCCTACCGGGAACATGCACCAGGCCCGCGTCGGCTTCTCGGCCACCCGGTTGCTGAATGGCAAAGTGTTGGTCGAAGGCGGCGCCAGTAACACCCAGGAAGCGCTCAAAACTGCCGAGCTCTATGACCCAGCGACGGGCACATGGTCAACCACTGGCAATATGAAGGAAGGTCGCCAGCAGCATTCAGCCGTTCTTCTCACAGATGGCAGTGTACTGGTGACTGGCGGTAACATCGATCGCACCCCATGCACGGTCGACGTTTGCGTCAATACGATCGCCGAGTCGGAGCTATATAGCCCCTCCACTGGCCAGTGGCAAGAAGTAGGGGATATGACGATCCCGCGTTCGTTCTTTACGACTACGCTACTGGCCAACGGCAAGGTTCTGGCGGTAGGCGGTCGCATTCATACCGGCCCGGATTATTTCGACTATCACGCCATCGCGTGGGCCGATCTCTACGACCCGACGACGAAGAAGTGGACTGCGACCGGCACGATGTCGATCAGCCGCGAGGATCACTCGGCGGTGCTTCTCGCTAACGGCCAACTGCTGGTGATGGGTGGGACTACCGTTGATTTTAATGGCGTTACAGTCGCTTCTGCCGAGTTATACAATCCTGCGACCGGGACGTGGACAATAACAGGGAGCATGCTCCAGGGGCGCGAAAGGTTCACTGCTACGCTCCTGCAAAATGGACAGTTGTTAGTCGCCGGTGGGGACTACTACGATGGAGTGAATGGGGGCGTTCTGACTGCGTGTGAATTGTATGATCCTACTCTGGGCACCTGGTCTGCCACCGCCAGCATGGACACCCCGCGGTTCGGCGCAAAGGCAGTGCTGTTACGGAATCGCCAGGTGCTTGAGGCAGGCGGCGACACAGACTTCATTAACACCTTCACGGCCTCGACAGAGTTATACGCGCCGTAATCGGTTGCTCGATCATTTCAACATCTAACATCACAACCGTTTCTGCTTCGAAGTTGAGCTTCGGTGAGAGCATAGCGGTGGGTCACTTTACTCATGGCCATGGCTTCCCTTTTTACTCAGGTGGCATACTGGCGGCCTCGACTTATGGGCAGTGGAAGAGTTCTGGAGTGGGCTTTGTCGGTTTTAGGTTCAATAGCGGCGCGGGCATTCAATATGGGTGGGCCCGGGTCAGAATGGGCGGAACCAGCAGGAACAATGCCTTCAGACTAATCGACTACGCTTACGCCGATCCCGGTGAAACCATCAGAGCGGGCCAGGGCATCCCCAGAGCTGGCGAAGACGGCCAAGATATGAGTGATGAACAGGGACCCGAAGAGGGTTCTCTCGGCTGGCTCGCGGTTGGGGCCATGGGGCTTCTGGCATGGCGGAAGAGCCGGTCGCGAATCGCGAGTTAGACCAGGCTTCCGGCTGCCTGTTTTCGCTCCAATTGGAGATTTTTGGGCTAGACGTTTTCCCGCGTATTTGACATTCTCGGAATTGCGCCAAGTCCGTTAGGCGACTCCAGCTAAGCCGCCTGACGCTCTTTCCGCACGGGAAAACCGCGAACGTTCAGGGTTCGCTCGCACAATGAAAGGAAAAAATCAAAATATGAAAACTCCACATATAAAATGCATCCCGCGGTGGCCTTTGCGATTCGGTTTGCTTCTCATCCCGCTTGGCCTCGTCTGCTTTACGCTTTCACCGGTAGCGCGCGCGGTCGATCCTCCGCCGGATGGAGGTTATCCCAATCAAAATACCGCTGAGGGTGACGATGCCCTTCTGAATTTGACTAGTGGCACAGACAACGCCGCGATGGGCTTCAACGCGCTTCTCTCGGAAACGACCGGCAGCTCTAACACCGCAGTCGGATCGCAAGCTCTCGCCAACCACACGACGTTCGGTAGCAACGTCGCCATCGGCACGCAGGCTCTCTTTTCAAGTCAATCTGGCAGCGCCAACGTCGCTATCGGTGTTCAGGCGCTTTACGAGAACATCTCGGGCTTCGCAAACGTCGCCATCGGCGCACTCGCCCTCAATGCAAATACCGCTTCCAGCAACACTGCGATAGGCGACTTGGCGGCGAGGTTCAACACTTCCGGCGATAGCAACACGGCGGTGGGTGCAAGTGCCCTGTATGCAAGCTTCGGCAGCGGCAATTGCGCTTTTGGCGCAGGCGCGATGGGCGCTAATACAACGAACTCTGGCTCTAACAACACCGCCATCGGTACGGCCGCTCTCTCGTCAAACTTCGGCAGCAACAATACCGCCATCGGTTTCTTCGCCGGTGGAGATGTCGAGGCCGGCGACAACAATATCTTCATCGGCGTTAATGCCGGCGCAAACGTAGTGGGCGGCAACAACAACATCGAAATCGGCGCGGCGGGAAAACACAGTGACCAGGGGGACATTCGCATCGGGACCAAAGGCCTGCACAACGCCGTTCACATCGCCGGCGTTTATGGCAGGACAGTTTTTCAAGGCGTCGCCGTCGTGACGGATAGCCAGGGGCATCTCGGCACCGTCACCTCTTCGGCCCGTTACAAGGATGCTATCAAGCCCATGGACAAGGCGAGCGAAGCTATCCTGGCGCTTAAGCCGGTCACCTTCCGTTACAAGCACGAGCTTGACCCAAGCGGCATTCCACAGTTCGGCCTTGTGGCTGAGGATGTGGAAAAGGTCAATCCCGATCTAGTGGCGCGCGATGAGAAGGGCAAACCGTACACCGTGCGCTACGAGGCCGTGAACGCGATGTTGCTTAACGAGTTTCTCAAAGAGCACCGCAGAGTTGCGGAACAAGAAGCAACAATCACGGAATTAAAGGCTGAATTGCGAGCGACGGCATTGCGTCAGCAGAAACAAATCGACGCGCTGACTGCGAGCTTACAAAAGGTGAACGCACAACCGGCCGTAGCGAGTCCGTCCCATGGCGAACTTGAAGCGAGTAAGCGCGTATCGCAAACGGTCGTCCTTAACAATCGGTAAAGCTGGGGAGCACCATCACTCTTTGAAATTCCGGCCCGTGGAGGAGACTACTTCCTGACCATTTCGGGAGCATCATGTACAAGCCGATCAAGGCATAATGTGACCGGTTACGAAGCTTCGCATGGCCGTTTGGGTTGTTCCCAGCCGCGAATGATGGCCAGAGTGAAACCTCGAAAGATATGTTACTTCGGTTACGGGATCGAATGGCCCCTGTTGGTCTGGACCGATTGCTGGTCTGGCCGATCCACCACACCGCTTAGATTGATATCGTCGCGGAAGTTGCTGGCAGTGACCGGCTGGTTTTTGTCGGTCCGAATCTGTTGCAGGTCGGGTCTGTCAACGATGCGATTGCCGTTCACATCGGCGGTCAGGAAACCAAACGGAACATCCCCATGTGGCAAGCCGTCACCGTTGATGTTTTGTACACGGAGCGTGACTACTTCGGCACTCGTGACGCCAGTCAATTGCGCCGTCATGCTGTTACCACTGAAGGAGATCGCACCAATGGTGGCAGTGCCAGTAAGAACTGTAACTTCACCCGAGCTGACCTGTGCGTCGAACGTGAAGACAGCGTTGTAAGTGCTCGAGCTGCGATCTTCTACGCCTGAGGTCCCTGTCAGAGGCATCGCGATATCGAATGTGCCAGCGGTGCCATGAGTCAGGCGCGACGCAGCGCTAACCAGGTTGAGGCTGGAAGTCGAAGGAGCGACCCGAACATAATAAACGTCTTCTTCGTGCTGCCCACGGGATGTGTTGAAGTTGAAAGTGGCGGAATACGCCACATTCGCGTCGGTATTGTCTGAAACGATTGTGATGTAATCGCCTATCTTGCTTTGGTTCGGGTAGCCTTCAAATGGATTAAACGCGTTGCTCACTGCGACGTTAGGCGCCCATGTGAGGCCGCCGTCAGTGCTCCATGAATAGAATAATTGGGAGTCAGTGTTGTTAGCAGCATTTCGCGTGTCATACCAGACAGAATCGATGCGACCATTAGGAGCTACCGAAAGTGTGCCGAACCAGTGCCACTTGCTGGGATTAACCGGGTCGTCATTGATCTTGCGCGGCGTGCTAAAGGTTAGTCCACCGTCTGTGCTACGCACAAACATCACATCGGTTGTGCTTCGTCCGGACGGCACGACGCTGGCCAGCATGTAAATGTTATTGTTAGTGGCGGTTCCTGATCGATCGACCGCCAGGAATACCATTCCATCCAATCCTGCTGGATTGATTCCACCGCTGCCGATGAAGCCACCCAGGTTGACCGCTGTACTTCGGTCAAAAGTCGGTGTCTGGCCGCCGATCTGGGCATTGCTCGAGCGAACACAGTAAAAGGTGCTCCCCTCTCCACCGATAAAGAGATTGCCGTTCGTGTCCACGTCGAGCGTTCCGTACACAGGCCCGTGAGGAACACTGATTGGCGCCTGCCATGTGACTCCACCGTTGGTGGAGCGTTGAAATTCTACGCCGCCACCGCTGCAGTTAATGCCGTCGTCTGACTGGTATTGAAAGCCATGTCCAGGACCGT
This sequence comes from Candidatus Udaeobacter sp., assembly GCA_036499375.1. Lineage (GTDB taxonomy): Bacteria > Verrucomicrobiota > Verrucomicrobiia > Chthoniobacterales > UBA10450 > Udaeobacter. The sequence continues at coordinate 74,658 of DASYDV010000061.1, read as the reverse complement.
TGGTCTTATCGATGGTAAACCACTGTTTGTCGCCGCCGCCGCCGCCTCTTTCGCCCGAGAGTAAAGTCCAGGATTGGCCACCGCTTGTCGAGCGCCACAAGTCGTCGCAAAAAAAGGACGTGTTAACGTCCGACTGAAGACTCAGGTAGAAAAATTGCCCGATCTCATCGGAGTTGGTGACCGGATCACTGCGGAAGACGTTATTCTCCAGAACACCGGGGAACGTCCAGTGCGCGCCGCCGTCGGTTGTGTATCCCCAGCCGGCCTGCCGGAAGTTGGAGGTTACGTTGTTGAATTGTCTCCACGCGATTGTCATCTTGTTGCCGTTTGTCGGGTCAACGGAAATGGAGCACTCGTTCGCCGCATCGCCGAGGATGTTATTCCCACTTGCATCGACGTTTACTTGAAAGCTCGTAAACGAACCGAATTGAGAGAGCATTCGCGGTGTAGTCTCTATCTTTCGTGGAGCCGCAGGCGGATTATCGTACGTTTCAAGTGGCACATTCCGCGGCGCCCTTGTCGTGGGCGCCAGCTGAGCCGAAGCGCTGGCGAGCGCGATGAGTGAAACGAGGCAAGTGAAAACAGTGGCGTGTAACGAAGTGGAACGAATTTTCATATGGAGCTTGTGTGTGGACAGTCCCGAATTACACGCAACCGACGACAGCCGTCAAGCCAGCGAAGAGGAAGCGACACAGAACAAGAAACGGTTTCTCAGGAGGCGCGTGCGCTCCCTCAGATCAAGCGATGCGCTTGCCCTACGACTGTACAACGCGATGGTAGCTCTCTCATGACCACTCGACTTGCATGTTTCTGCGCGTTTTTGTCTGCGAGCTGTAGTATTTCAATTTTATCGGCCCAAGAAGCTTCGTCGCCTTCTGCGACCCCGAGTCCTTCTCCGCCGCAGCTGCCGCTAACCGAAGCGCTTTTTAAGAATCTCAAGGCACGCTCGATTGGCCCGGCGGTGATGGGCGGGCGCGTGACCGACATTGCGATTGACCCGCGTAATCCGTTTGTTTTCTACGTCGGGTTGGGCCACGGCGGCGTGTTCAAAACTAACGACAACGGCGTTACCTTTCAGCCAATCTTCGATAAACAACCTATGCTCTCCATTGGAGCGGTCGCGATTGCGCCATCTGATTCGGACGTGGTTTGGGTCGGAACCGGCGAAGCCAATGATCGGAATTCATCCGATTGGGGCGATGGCGTCTATCGATCGACCGATGGTGGCGGAACGTGGCAGAACGTCGGCTTAAAAGAAAGCCGCACCATTGCACGCATCGTTGTGGATCCTAAGAAACCGGAGGTCGCCTACGTCGCAGCGATGGGAAATCTGTGGAAAGACGGCGGAGAACGCGGTTTGTTCAAAACAACGGATGCGGGCAAGACTTGGAAATTGATACTGTATGCACAGTCTCCGCACGACGCGCAGACGGGTTGTGGCGATGTCGTACTCGATCCGGCGAATCCACAGATTGTTTACGCAGCGCTCTACGCGCGCCAGCGAACGCCGTGGAGTTTCACTTCCGGCCCGAGCGTGACCGGCGGCGAAGATGTAGGCGGAATTTTCAAGAGCACCGACGGCGGTGGCACCTGGAAAAAACTTGGAGGCGGCCTTCCTGGGCAAACTGGCCGCATTGGTCTGGCAACCAGCGCTAGCGATCCAAAAGTCGTCATGGCGGTCGTGCAAAGTTACGAAGGCGGGATTGGTGCGCTTGCCGATCTGCGCAGCAAGAGCGGCGGAGTTTTTCGGTCGGAGAATAGCGGCGAAAAATGGGAGCGTATGAGCGCGGTTGATCCGCGCCCGCTTTACTTCAGTCAGATTCGTATCGACCCCGCGAACAACCAGCGTGTGTATGTTCTCGAGTTCGCGCTGCTGGTCTCGGATGATGCTGGGAAGAACTTTCGCGAGGATTTAACCGAAAAAACTCATCCGGATGACCACGCGCTGGCGATTCAGCCCGGTACTGTTCCGCCGCCGAAACCGCCCAAACCGGAAGACAAAAACAAGCCGCCAAAGCCCCAAGTCTGCCAGCGTGTGCTGCTGGGAACCGATGGCGGTGTGTATCAAAGCTTTGCGGGCGGCAAAAATTGGGATCATCTAAACAAATTTCCTTCGGGCGAATTTTATCGAATCTCGCTCGACGACACGCAACCGTACTTCCGAATCGCCGGCGGCCTTCAAGACAACGAAAACTGGGTCGGACCGAGTGCCGTGCAAAGCAAGGAAGGGATTCGCAATTGCGACTGGACGGCGCTTGCAGGTGGCGACGGTTTTTATGTGCTGTTCGACCCGACGGATCGGGACACGTTTTACGCCGAGAGCCAGCAAGGCGAAGTGCACCGGATCAATTTGCGAAACGGCGAGATACGACGTTTGCGTCCCGAACCGGCTGAGGGCCAGCCGCGCTATCGTTTCAACTGGAATTCGCCGATGATCATGAGCCAGCATAAACCCGGCGTAATTTATCTGGGCGGCAACTGCGTGTTCCGGTTGACCGACCACATGGAAAAATATTCGGTGATCAGTCCCGATCTGACGCGCAACGAGCCGGGCCGCGCGACTGCCGCCGGGAGCGGTGCAGAGAATTACGGCACCGTCTTTTCGCTCGCCGAATCGCCGAAGCGGGCGGGGCTGCTGTGGGCGGGCACAGATGACGGCCGGCTGTGGATCACAGAAAATGAAGGCGTCAAGTGGATGGAATTAACGAACAATTTGCCTGAGCCGGCGCGCGGCCAATGGGTGTCGCGCATCGAGCCTTCTCACCTCGATGCAAATGTGGCGTACGTCGCTACCAATGGTTATCGAACGGGTGATGATCATCCCTCCATCCTGCGTACGACCGATCTGGGTAAGACGTGGCAATCGGTCACCGGTGATCTTCCATCGGGCGATCCGGTCGAAGTGGTGCGCGAAGACCCGGTCAATCCAAAACTGCTTTACGCCGGCACGCATTTTGGAGTGTTTGCCTCCTTCGATCAAGGCGTTCACTGGGTACGCATTGGCGATGTCCCGTCGGTGCGCGTCGATGACATCCAGATTCATCCGCGCACATCGGATCTCGTCATTGCCACGCACGGGCGGAGTATTGCCATTCTTGATGACAGCGTTCCGTTTCGGGAGTTCACTTCGGAGATCGCCGCGAAACCGGCTCACTTGTTCAGTGTGCGTTCCGTCACTGCCAGATATCTGCAACCTGGATTTGTGGATTCGAACGGCAAGGGAATTTACCGCGGTGAAAACCCGGCCGAGGGCGCGTTGTTTACGGTTTGGGTGCATGAATTTACTGGCGACGAAATCAAGATCGCTGTTACCACAGCAACCGGGCAACCAGTGGCGAATCTAAAGGCGGCGGGCACGCCGGGCTTTACTCGTTTGAATTGGGATTTACGGCCGACCAAAGATGTGAGGGTAGAATATGGCGGTGAAAAGGCGGAGCGATTTGTCCCCGCAGGTGATTACATCGCCGAGTTAACCTTTGGCAGCGCGAAAATGAAACAAAGTTTCCATGTCGATCTTGCCGAAGGCATCACACCACGGTGACGTTCGCATCATGCCAGCCATCGGCATAACCGGAGGCGTTTCCACCGGAAAAAGCACGTTTTGCGAATGTCTGCGCAAGCTCCTGCCTGAGGCGAAATTCTTCAGCGCTGATCAAGCAGCGCACGCTCTGGCCGAGGTTCCAGAGGTGAAAAAACAAATTCGAGAAAAATTTGGCAGCAGTATCTTTTCGAAGGATGGGGACTTGAATCGAGCGAAGCTTCGAGCGATAGTGTTTGGCGACGCGACGAGGAAATCTTCGCTTGAACGTATCCTCCATCCGGGGATTCGCCGCCAATGGCGGACCGAGGCGAAAAGGCACCGCAATTCCCCCAACTTTTTCTTTGCTGATATTCCACTCCTCTATGAGACCGGCGGTGAAACATTATGCGATCAAGTCGTCGTGGTGGCCAGCTCGGAGAAAGTGCAGATGGATCGGTTAAGAAAACGGATGTCGATCGCAATCTCCGAGGCTAAACAGATGATTGAATCGCAAATGCCGCTCGAAGAAAAAATCGGACGCGCAGATCACGTTATTTGGAATAACGGCAATCGCACGCGGCTTATGGAGCAGGCGCGATTTTTGGTTGCATTGTGGCAAGGGCAAACATGGACGAGAAAGTAGAGACGTCGAGGTCACAGACGGAAACTGTAGAGGCAGGCGTGTCGCCTGCGCACGAACAAGATGCAGCTGACACGGCTGCCACTACAGTGCCGCACGCGCTTGATTTAAACGAGCTGCAGGAGTTTCCGGAAAAAAAACTAAGAGCGTTGGCACGCGATTTCGACTTGCATCTGCATCCCGCCCGTTCACGCCATCAACACATTCTCGACATCGTCCTCGCAGCAATCTCGAGTGGCGCAAGCGTTACTGCCGAAGGATTTCTCGATCAGGTGAGCGACTCGTTTGCAATGTTGCGCTCGCCCAAATTGAATTTCCTGCCCGTGCCCGAAGATGTGGCCGTTCCGCGCAGCCTGGTTGAGCAACACGATCTCCGGCCCGGGCAAAAGCTCGCCGGCACAGTACGATTGCCTGTCCAGCGCGAGAAGTTCCTATCGCTCGACAAGGTTACAACGGTGGAAGAGCGACCGGCCGAAGAATGGAAACAGCCAACGGCCTTTGACAAACTTACACCGCAGTTTCCGCAGGGCAGGATTATCCTGGAAAATCCAAACAGCAGTTCGATATGTGCCCGGGCTGTCGATTTGCTCACGCCGCTCGGTCGTGGGCAACGCGGCCTGATCGTTGCCCCGCCGCGGGTGGGCAAAACCATTCTGCTGAAGGAAATTGCGAAAGCGATTCGGGCGAATCATCCCGACATTGTTCTTATCCTGCTGCTGGTGGACGAGCGCCCTGAAGAAGTGACCGATTTGCAGCGGGAAATCGACTGTCACATTTACCATTCTAACTTTGACGAAAGCGTGCAACGCCACGTGCAGGTGGCCGAAATGGTGCTGGAACGCGCGAAACGCCTCGTGGAAATGAAACGCGATGTGGTGTTGTTGCTGGACAGCCTCACGCGACTTTCACGTGGATATAATAATCTTGAACCGGGAAAAGGTCGCATGATGTCCGGTGGCGTCGAAGCGAAGGCGCTCATTAAGCCGAAGAAATTTTTCGGCTCGGCGCGAAATGCCGAAGAAGGCGGCAGCCTCACCGTTCTGGCCACGGCGTTAACCGAGACCGGCAGCCGCATGGACGAATTGATCTTTGAGGAATTCAAAGGCACGGGAAACATGGAATTGCATCTCGATCGAGCGCTTCAGGAGAAAAGGATGTATCCCGCCATCCACCCGCTGCTGTCGGCAACAAGACGCGAGGAATTGCTTTATCACCCCGATGAATGGGACCGCGTGCTGATGCTGCGTAAAACAATGGCGGCGCTTCCGCCGCTCGAATCAATGGAAAAGCTGATCGACAATCTGCACGCGACCAAAACGAATGCCGAATTGCTCTTGAGCGGGCTCCGGTGACCGTAATGACGAAGCACGAATGACGAATGACGAAAGAAGCACGAATGACGAAATAACGAAGCGATCTTCAGAGCGTTTTCGTCATTCTGGTTTCGTCATTCCTTCGTCATTAGACATTCGGCATTCGTCATTGGGTCGAGGTTTGGTTGCGAACCAGGCGGAACTAGCTGAGGTCGTTCGCAAAATCGACGCGTCCGATCGCGTCGCCCTCGATACCGAAGCAGACAGCCTGCATTCATATCGAGAGAAACTTTGTTTACTTCAAATCAGCGTTCCGTCCGCAGTCATCCTGAGCAACGTCGAAGGATCCCGTGGAACTGCCTCAAAGTTAGCGCTACGGGATTCCTCGACTTCGCTCGGAATGACTGTCCAGTCGGTTTGCGATTTCATCGTTGATCCCTTGAGTGATCTTGATTTGGAACCGCTGCGCCATGCTTTGGATTGCAAAGAAATTGTTTTGCACGGGGCCGATTACGACCTGCGGATGCTTCGGCGCGGCTTGCATTTCGCGGCCACCAAAATCTTCGACACGGTCGTTGCGGCGCGGCTTCTTGGGATTCGCGAGTTTAGTCTGGGTGCGCTGGTAAAGCGTTTCTTCAGTGTCGAGCTTCACAAGCAGTCTCAGAAGGCAAATTGGGGGATGCGACCTCTGCCGCTGCGCATGACGCAATACGCCCTGAATGACGTGCATTATCTGTTGCTGCTTGCCTTGAAATTGGAGGAACAGCTGGAGCGATTTCAGCGGCGTGATTGGTTTCGACAGTCTTGTGATCGTGCAATTGAATTGGCGGCCGCCGAGCGCGAGCGCAACCCGGATGAACTTTGGCGCGTCTCCGGAGCTGGCACGCTCGACCCGCAAGCCGGAGCAGTTCTACGAAGCCTGTGGGAGTGGCGAGAGAGAGAAGCGGAAATGGCGGATCGACCGCCATTCCATATTTTACACAACCACGAGCTCTTAACGGCAGCTGTAGACTTTGCGTCAGGAGGTGTGCCTGATTACAAACAATTTTCAGGACGCCGCCGGCAAACATTCCGCGAAGCAGCGAAAATTGCGCTGCAGTCGCCCGAATCGGAGTGGCCCATCATGCGCCGTCGCTCAGGCACTCGACCGACTGCCGATGTCGTTAGGCGTTCAGAGCAGTTGCGGCAACGGCGCGACAAATCGGCTGAGCAACTTGGATTAGAGGCGCCCTTTATCGCGTCGCGCAGCACGCTCGAATCAATCGCTGCTGATCCCGTTCGGGCAACGGCCTTGCTGGCTCCCTGGCAACGCGAGTTGATCGGGATCGGATAGTTTTAAGTCTTAAGTGTTAAGTTTTACGTAAGGAGCAACGCGCGGCCCCACATTTCGGGCTTAAAACTTAAAATTTAAAACTTCTAAGGAATGACCAGTGTCTGGCCGATGGTGAGATCTTTTGGATCGCGAATACTTTTTTTGTTCGCCGCGAGAATGTCTTTCCAGTGTTTCGACGATTTATAAAACTTTCTCGAAATCGAGAAGAGGGTGTCGCCTGACTGCACAACATAGGTTTGGCCTGCTTTCTTTGATCCAGCTTTCCCGGCATCATTTCGTTCCGACTTCTCTAAAGCCGTTCGCGATGTTGCACGCTGTTCGAGTTGTTTGTGCAGCGTTAGATTTTCATTGCGGAGTCGCGCCGCTTCCGCTCGAGTGATCACGGAATCGCCGGACAACGCCGTGAGCGCGGCGATTTCGTCGCGCTTGATTGAATCTTTGACGTCTTTTGCGTGGGGGCCGTTTGGACTTAGCGAGAGATAACGCTTGAAATGGTGTAGTGCGCTTACGGGATCGTTGAGCTTGTCATCATAAAGAAGCGCCAGTTTGTAATGGACCTCAGCACCGCGTGGGCTGTCCTCAAGCGCGGCCTCATAGAGATTGACGGCTCGTTCGTAATCACCCTGGGCTGATTTACTGTCTGCATCCTGCATCAGCTGGGCGTAGCGCGAACTGCCGAACCGATCGCAGCCAGCTAAACCGCAAAGGAGAAAAATCGCGAGAGAAACGCAGACCATGTTCGGGCGCGTCGGCAATGAAGAAATCGCACGAGATTGAAGCCGGCAGTTGGCAGCGCAGCGCATTCTTGGCACTTTGCTTACCTGTGAAGGTGAGTGCATTTCAAATTTTTTTGTTCGTGGCGATGGGTCTTCTCTTTTTACCTGCGCTTTTGCACGGGACGCTTTCAACTGGCACGACCTATTCGATCAACTTTGTCGATATTGATGGCAACAATCTTTCTACCTCTGATGGACATGTGACAATCGTGGTCTTGACGACAACGGCAGACCGGGAAAAGGCGCGCGCCGTGGGTGATCATGTTCCGGATTATTGTCTGGGCAACCCGAAATACAGAATGATTACGATCGTTCATTTCACTGGCAGACACACCGTCATCGGGCGGCGGATTGCGACTACGTTTATTCGTCATCGCGTGCGTGAATCGGCCAAGCGGCTTCAGGCGCGATATGATTCACAAAAACTCTCGCGCGACGCCAAAGGCGACATATTCGTCGTGACCGATTTTGACGGAACGGCTGCTTCGCAATTAGGGGAAACCGCAGGCGCGGCGGATTTTTCTGTCTTCGTCTTTGGGCCGACTGGGGAATTGCTGAAGCAATGGCCGGAGGTTCCCAGCGCGGAACAACTGGCATCCGCGCTAAAATAATAATGTGATTAGGACAGCGCGGCTTGGTTCGGCTGTCTGCGCCGCTGGTCATTCCGCGGAGTCGAGGAACCCCGCGACGTTAGCGCACAGTCACCACCGGGATCCCTCGACTTCGCTCGGGATGACCGGCCAAAAATCATTCTTCTTCAGTACTTCGGCACAGTGGAATCGATCTGGTCCGACCACGCATCGATTCCACCTTCAAGATTGTACACATTAGTAAAACCGCGTTGCTGAAGTAATCGCACGGCTTCGGCGCTGCGGCTGCCACTGTGGCAATGAACAACGATCAGCTGCTTGCGTTGCAATTCGTCTTTTCGCGCGGCGATTTCCCCAAGGGGGATCAACTTCGCGACGCCGATCCGTGCGATTTCGTATTCGAATGGTTCGCGCACATCGATCAACTCGAACGTTTCGCCTGCGTCCATTTTCCGTTTCAGCTCGTGCACGGATATCGCGGGCACCGCTCCGGTTTCCCGCACTCCGCAAAACTGATCGTAATCAATCGGCGCAAAGATTGTGGGATTGTCGCCGCAAACAGGACACTGCGCGTCGCGTCGCAGCTTTAGCTCGCGGAACTGGACCTTGAGCGCGTCGAAGTGCAGCAGGCGTCCAATCAACGGTTCGCCAATGCCAAGGATCAGTTTGATTGTCTCGATCGCCTGGAGCATGCCGATGATGCCGGGCAAAACACCAAGCACACCCGCTTGCGCGCAGTTAGGTACCGATTCTGGCGGAGGTGGCTCGGGAAAAAGACAACGATAACAGGGACCGCCCAGATGTGGCGCGAACACGGTAGTTTGACCCTCGAACCGAAATACTGAGCCGTAGACATTTGATTTCTGCGCAAAAACGCAGACGTCGTTCGACAAATAACGCGTGGCGAAATTATCCGATCCGTCGACCACGATGTCGTACTCCGCCACAATTTGCATCGCGTTCTCACTGGAGAAGCGGCACTCATGCGATTTGATTTCGATCTGCGGATTGATATCGCGCAGCCGGTCGCGCGCAGATTCCAATTTGCTGCGGCCGATGTCCTTTGTTCCGTGAAGGATTTGCCGTTGAAGATTGGTGATATCGACTCGGTCGAAATCAACAAGTCCGAGGGTTCCCGCACCGGCTGCCGCCAGGTAGAGCGCAGCAGGGGAGCCCAGACCGCCAGCACCGATGCACAAAACGCGCGCCGCCTTTAGTCGCTTCTGTCCCTCAGCTGTGACCTCGGGCATGATGAGGTGACGCGAATAGCGTCGCAGTTCGCCAGGGCTCAAATGCACGGCATCGCTGCGTTCGTCATCGATGATGCTCTGTTTCATACCGTGGTACCATTTTACCATAAAAAGCTGACGCTGTAGCTGGGATCGGCGATCGCGGCTGGTGCAAGGCGTCGTCGCCGCACAACCGGCATCATCCCGAAAGCTTTCGGGACTACAATGTTTACCTAAGCTACTCAGTCACCGTGACTGAAGTTCCCACCGGAGCGTTTTCAAAAAATCTCACGGCCATCTGTCCCGGCAAACGGATGCAACCATGCGAAGCGGCAAAGGGCGGCACGTAGCCCTGATGCATTGCGTAGCCGCTCCTGAAGAACATGGCATATGGCATCCGCGCGCCATCGAAATGCGTCCCTTTCGGACGCGAATCCTTTCGTGAGTCGATATTTGACCTAACGACATTGCCGTATTCATCCACATAATCGCCGAACACGGTCGAGACATGACCCGCATCTTTCGAAAGAACCGTGTAATGGCCCGGCGGTGTCGAAAAACCGGGCTTGCCGGTGGAGACCGTCGTTTCGCCGATCAATTGTTTGCCCTTGTAGAAATAAGCTTTCTGCTCGCCGATATGCACGACAATCTTCGGCGATCCCGAAACTCCCTCGTCATTCCACCAACCCGTGGGAGTGGCTCGCGGATAGAGACCGGGCTCATAGGGTGGATACTCTTCGCAACTGCAAACAATGAGCGCCGCGAGCAGCGTACCTGCAATTTGCAAAAGTCGGCCAATATTCACGAAGCGGCGGATACTATTCATTTCAACTGCTCATTCAACTTTAAAGTCGGTTCTAACCGAGTCGGCGGTTGTCTCTCATGAGCGACGGCTTTCGGTCGAGCGGGCGCGTGGACAACGCCTCATCGGAGGAGAGCCTTTGGTTCGAATGTGGCCATCGATGGAGGTTTGACGCTTTGCACCGGCAGAAATACGCTCACCTTATGACCCGAGTACAACCGCCTATCAATCTACAAAGTTGGATCGAAGAGAATGCCGACAAATTCAAACCACCGGTGAGCAACAAATATCTTTACGATGGCCGGGATTTTTTTGTGATGGTCGTTAAAGGTCCCAACGCGCGGAACGATTTTCACATGGCTGATTCGGAAGAGTACTTTTACCAGCTCAAAGGCGATATCAAAGTGCGGGTTCGCGAAGGCGACCGTATCGTCGATCACATTGTCCGCGAGAGCGAAACCTTCTTCATTCCGCCGAATGTGCCGCACTCGCCTCAGCGGCCTCCGGACACGATAGGGCTTGTTGTGGAACGGCGCAGGCCACCGGGTGAGAAGGAGCACGTGATCTTTTACTGTGAAAATTGTGGGGCGCTGGTGGAAGATATCCACTTCGATTGCGCAGATATCGTCGACCATTTTAGCAAGGCAATGCTGGAATTTTGGAACGACGATACCCGCCGGACTTGCAAAAAGTGCGGAGCGAAAGTTCAAAAGCCTGGACCGATAGAGGCCCTGTAGGGCGATTATTGTAGGGCGTCTGTGTCAGACGCCTTTCGACATTGGCGTTTCACAGAAACGCCCTACAATTCCAGCCTTGAAGATCGATCTGCACACTCACATTTTGCCGCGCGACTGGCCGGACCTCGACGCGAAATACGGCTACGGCGGTTTTATCCGGCTCGATCACTATAAGCCGTGTTGCGCGCGGATGATGGTCGGTGATCGTCTGTTTCGGGAAATCAGCGATGACGTTTGGGAGCCGACGCGCCGAATTGAGGAGATGGACCGGGCAGGTGTCTCCATGCAGGTGCTCTCAACAGTTCCGGTCATGTTCAGCTACTGGGCAAAACCCACTGATGCGCTCGATCTTTCCCGGCGACTAAACGACCACATCGCAGAAGTGGTTCGCGATCATCCGACGCGATTCACCGGCCTGGGAACCATTCCAATGCAGGACCCCGATCTGGCGGCGAGCGAACTTCAACGGTGCGTCCGGGAGCTCGGCTTGCGCGGCGCGCAGATTGGAACGCACGTGGATGCGAATCCGCATTTTGGAAGCATCGATACTTTGAACCTCGACAATGCGTCGCTTCAGCCGGTTTGGAGCGCTGCCGAAGAACTCGATGCCGCGATCTTTGTTCATCCATGGGACATGCTGGGCAGTGACCGCATGCCGAAATACTGGCTGCAGTGGCTTGTTGGAATGCCAGCAGAGACATCTCTCGCGATCTGTTCGATGATTTTCGGCGGTGTTTTCGAGCGCTTCCCGAGGCTTCGTGCCGCTTTCGCCCACGGCGGCGGCGCGTTTCCATTTACCATTGGTCGCGTCGATCACGCGTTTCGCGTGCGCCCCGATGTCGTGGCCGCGGAAAACACCGCCAGTCCGCGCCATTATCTCGCTCACGACGGAGTACCGGCGCGGTTTTACGTCGATTCAATTGTTCACGACGCCGATGCGCTAAGGCTGCTGCTCAAACTCTTCGGGGCAGAACGCATCGCATTCGGTTCCGATTACCCGTTCTCGTTAGGCGAAACTCATCCCGGCAAGCTAATCGAATCTATGAAGCTTTCGGAAAAAGAGAAAACGCAACTGTTTTCCGGAACGGTGCGCGAATTTCTTGGGCTCTGAATCCCTTCGAATTTCGAATTTCGAAATTCGGATTTCGGATTTCGCTGCGAAGCAGCGTCACATTTCATGCCGGATTGCCCAGAGATCGTGAAACACCGACCTGAACAGCGACTCCTTCAAAAACGGCACGCCCGGTGATCCGCCGGTGCCTTTCTTCGCGCCGATTGTGCGCTCGACCAGTTTGATATGGCGGTAACGCCACTCCTGTAATCCTTCGTCGAAATCGGTCATTAATTCGAACAAGATGGAAAGTTCCGGCGAGCTCTTGTACATCCGCAGAATTTCCTTTTGTACCTGCTCGTTCGGTTCATTTGCTTTTGTGACGTCGCGATTTTTCAAGTCGGCTGGAATCTGCGCGCCGCGCGTCTCGAGAAAATCGTAGAAGTGATCGATCACCGTTCGCTCACCGAGCCGCTGCTTCATCCGATCGTATCCTGGAAAATCGGGCTTTACATAGTTGAGCGTGGAAGCGCGTTTGTATCCGAGCAAAAATTCCAGTTCACGAAACTGAATCGACTGAAAACCCGATGCAGTCTCGAGCCGGTCGCGGAAACTCGAAAACGACGACGGTGTCATTGTCTCAAGGATATCGATCTGCCCCACCAGCGTTTTCATGATTGTCCGCGTGCGTTTGAACGAATGAATCGCGCTGAAAAGATCCCCGGCCGAGAAATCTTTTTTGATCTTCTCGAACTCGTGGAGCAGCTGCTTAAACCAAAGCTCGTAGGTCTGATGAATGATGATGAACAACATCTCGTCGTGCTCGGCGGGCGTTGACCGCGGGTTTTGGAGCGTCAACAACTTCTCCAGATCAAGATAGTTCGCATATGTGAGCGGCGGCATACCTCCATGCTCGCTTCAACGCTTCAACGATTCAACCCTCCTTCGCCGATGCTACGGCGGGCAGGCACGGATAAAACGGATGAAGAGATGACTGCAAATTTGTAGGGCAAGCGCATCGCTTGCCGCCGCTACAACATCGGCAGGCGGAGCGCCTGCCCTACAATTGAAGATTTCGCGCCGAAACTGTAGCCACGTCGCTGTGCGACGTCCCATGATGCGGCCTTCAGCTCGACCGCCCACATGGCCGTGACTACACAGCGCCGACATGAATCGGGTAGGGGCGATTGACCCAATCGCCCCCGGGCCGGTTCGGTACCTTTATTTCATGAAGCGCAAGTATTCCCGATCGCATCCTGCAGGAATTGATTCCCGCCACTCCGGGGAGCACAGGCTGCTAGCCTGTTGGTCTCGGCAGCTTGGCGAGACGGACTTTAATTAGAATTCGATCACGAGCCAGGAGCACGCGCGCAATGTTCGGTATCGGTCTTTTTCTGAATTCGACGTTGGGCGTTGGACGTTGAGCGTTCGGCGTTTTCTTCAGCTCATCTGCCGAAGGTAGTATTCGTCCCACGCTGCCGGGATGCTCTCGCGCGCCGAGTAGGGCCCCGGCTCATACGCGCGCGAGGAAATGCCTTGCTGGCTCAACTCGCACACGTGCCAGTCTTGCTTGTTGATCACGTCCCAAAATTCAACGGCATCATCCGGATTAAAATCGCCGCGCTCAAACGCTTGCGGATTAAAAAACCAATCGCAGAAGATCAGTGTTCGTTCCGGTGACTGCGGCTGAAGTTGATGCACCATAACGTAATCAGGATGCAAGCTCAGCAGCATGTTCGGGAAAATGGAGTAGTAAAAAACGAACCGAAAATCTTCGTCGCCGAAATCGCCTACCGGCAACGCACAGGCATTTCCGCTCATCGTAAGGCTCTTGCCCTTATTGATTCGCATGAAGCCACCGAGGAACGGTCCTTCGGTGAGATCATTCTCTGCCGAGTCGTACGGTGAAATTTTCGACAGCTCCGGATGCACGCCAAGGCAGTGATAACACTCCGAATAATTTTGAAACATCAGTTTCCAATTCGCCTGCACGTCATATTCGATCCGTTTCGCCGAGCGCAGCGTTGCCATGTTCCAGGCCGAAAACGTTCCGGCGAGCGGCTCAAACCATCGCTCCAGCGAGATGTAATCTTCTGGAGCTTGCCGCGCCGTAGCTTCTGAGCGAAGGCGGGTTCGCTCGTCCGCGAGATCAAGAAAAATAAAACCTTCCCAAAGACCGAGCCGCGCCAGCTTCAACGGATATTCAGCCTTGTTGAATCCCGGTGTCTCATCCATGTGCGGTGCGCCAAGCAATCGTCCATCCAGCGCGTACGTCCATGCGTGATACGGACACTGAATCGCGGACAAATGTCCGTTTCTGGCTTCGCAAAGCCGCGACCCGCGGTGACGGCAAACGTTATAAAAGGCGCGGATGGTCGATCGTTGATCTTTCGCCACGATCAAGCTTTCGCCGGCTACTTCCGCAAGGAAATAATCGCCTGGTTCGGCGAGCTGGCTTTGATGGCCCACCAACACCCACTGGGTCGCGAATATCTTCTGCAACTCTTCAGCAAAAATCTCCGGTGAAACAAAATAGCGCTGCAGCAGCGTCTTCGCCCCGGCCTGAAAAGTCGCAGCCGTTTTGCGAAATGCTGGCGTTATTTTCATTTGCATGGATCGAGAGATCGACGCGAAATCTCAACAATTACCGTCGCTACACAACACTTAAATACGCGTTTTAAAACGCGACTGTATGGACGTGCGAATATCAGGGTCGCGTCAAATAACAGTGCCTGCCTCGCAAGGGTTATTAATTTGTTGTAACGGTGCGCCCTTTCACCGATTACATTGACATGAGGTCAGTGAAGTGACGTTCAATGTTCTACCTTCAGCATTTTAAGAATTTCGAGAAGGCCGAAATTGACTATGAACGGCCTGTCACGCTCCTCGTGGGGCCGAACGGCGCCGGTAAGAGTAATCTCATTGAAGCGATCGAACTTCTTGCGTTCATCGGGAGTGGCAGGCCGCTCCACGAGATCACCGACTTTGGGCGAGAGGGCGGACTAGAAGTACGCGGTGGTCTTGATGTTTGTGCAAGTCACGGTCATGACACGTTTACACTCGGCCATCGGTCAATTATTTCGACTCCTGAAGGAGATCATGAGGCGCATTACGAGATTTCCATTCGGATCGCTAAGGAACCCCGAATCGCCGGAGAATTCCTAAAGATTGTTGGACGTGAGATTCCTGTCTTTGAAGTCTTGCCATCCGAAGAGGAGTCTGCGTCGGCCGATAATCAAGTGCGTTACGACAACAATGCCCGTGGAAAAAACAAACCCGTTACCTCTGTCGCAGCAGACCGTTCTGCCCTCTCGCAATATTCACGTTTTGCACTGGGCAATAAGAAACTCCCGGAAACGCTGGCGGTAATTAACGCGGTTTCGAATGCTTTAGCTGCGCCGTCAGTGTTCGATCCGTTACCACGATTGATGCGAAATTATGAGCGCACGACTGAGACGCGACTAGCACGTAATGGCTTTAACATTTCTCCCGTGCTCTTTTGGCTTTGCCAGCGAAGAGTCATTCGGACACTGGATCCAAAAACAAAAAAATGGGTTCTTAAGACAATTGATCAGAAGGATATCGCTGATCGGATCCTTCGGCGAATTAGCCAACTTCCAGACGAGCCCTTCACGGATTTCGATTTTATCAGGACAAAGACCAGTGACGTAATGTTTGGTTTCAAAACGCCACATGATGAGAAACCGGTCACTGCACGCATTCTTTCCGACGGTACTCTGCGCGCTCTAGCGATTCTTACCGCCCTTGAAATTTCGCCTGCTTCGCAGCGGCTAATTCTCGAAGAGTTTGATAATGGCGTTCACCCCAGCCGCGTTCAAATTTTGAGCGAAGCATTGTTCGAGTGTGCCGTGCGCAACAAGCTACGTGTCATTGCCACCACGCAAAATCCCGCAACCCTTAACGCGCTCACGGACGAGCAATATGGCTCTGTGCTTTTCGTTGTACATGATTTTGGCAAAAAATTCGCCCGGTTACTCCCGCTGGTCGATTTGCCGGGCTATATCGAGTTTATGGAACAAGGAAGATTAGGGGATCTTATCACTCGCCGCGTGTATGAACGGCATCTGGGAGGTGACTACGAAGGGGAGCGAAAAAAGGAAATCGAGCAGTGGTTGAACAATCTTCCGTGAAGGATGACGATCTACGTCTTTGACACGAGCTACCTGCTCGAACTTTCTGACTGTGGGCGTAATGCGATTCCTAAGGTTCGCGACCGTATCCGTGAGATGTTCGAGGCTGCGGTCAAAGTCGGCGCGCGATTTGTTGTCCCGCTGCCGTGCCTTTTCGAGCTCGGCGATCACATCGCAGACGTTCCACATGAGATAAAAAGGAATGAACTCGCAAGATAGTTGGTCAACACGGTGGAATCGAGTTTGAAAAATGAGCGTCCTTGGATTGTCACACCGGCGGGCGATCCGAAAGAAATTCTTCCGTCACTTCTAGCGCGGTTTGAACAGAAAACGGTGAAAAAGCGGGTTGGACTAGTCGATACATTCACAGCCGCTGAGGGAGAAAGGCTCAAGATGGAGTATCGGCGGATGAAAGCCATTGTGCATCTTTGGACTAATGATCGCGCGTTGAAAGCTATGGAACCCGATAAAGAGGCTGATCCGTATTTTTGGTAGTCGACCGCGGCCCCCGATACCGTCTCAAAGTGCGATGGAAGGAAACAAGATTGGCTTAAATTTTGTCGCAGCAAACAATGGGTTAACACACTAGTGAAGTTGAGTTCGCAAGGCGCGGACGGGATCGATGGACGTGACGCGGCAGGCGTATAGAAAGCAGGCGATTAAAGCGACGACCTTGAAGGCACCGGACGCTTAACGTTCCGAAACGATTAAACCCGCGATGCGCGGCCTGCCTCTTCCCCGCGCGACGCGCCGGCCTCGTCAACCCCGTTGACCGACTGCGCGCCGAGTAATTCGGTTGGATCATGGGTTTGCGACGGTCCGGAATCCTTCGTGCGCGTTGGGTTAGACAAAGCAATCATTTCTCCGAGGATTTTCGCAAGCCTTTCCGGCTGCTCGGCTGAACTGCTCATCAATGTTGTAAACGCCGCCGAAGCAATCTTTTGTCTACTCAACGAATGCGAATCGCCACTCCGGCTCGGAGCGCGGCGGTGGGCAGGAATTTTCTGTTCGCGTGGAAAGCGAGCGACACAGTCTTCGCTTACTTCAACACGGCTTGGTGAAACTCGTACCAATCGTCAAGATTGTTCAGGTTCACGGCGTCTTTTGGCGAAGAAGCGTGATCCGCAATCTCGCATGTGCCGAGAATCCCCATGCGCGTTTCGTCGTCATGATTGTAGCCGCGCACCGCGGCGTTGTGCTTTTCGATGGCGTCCCGATTTAATGAGCTCGAGTTTTTCTTCACCCACGCCTCGAACTGCGGATAAGTCGGCTTGTTTTGTCTGATGTAATCTCGCGTCGCTTGTTCTTCGAGTCCGAGTGCGGCGAGTGTCATCGCGTCAAAGCCTGTGCCGATGCCGGGATAACCGGGAGCAAGTTTGCCCGCTTCCTCCAGCGAGACCTTTTGCCACAGACGCGGGAGATGCAGAACACCCAGTGGCCCGGCAATGCCGGAACTGATCAATGGAACATATGTGTCAGCCATAGTAACAGCTTTCGTAATCCTGCCTCAGGTGAATTGCAAACTTCGATCGCAAGGGAAACGTCTGCCCCGCTCCAACGCCGTAATGTCATTCTGAGCGAAGCGAAGAACCTCGGATCATTTCCGGACCAACACTCAAAAAAGGAAATAGATCAGAGATGTTTCTAGACCTTCGCATAAAGCTACGGCTTGGCAGGCGCTTCGCTCAATTCGCCACAGGACGAACCCGCTGGGGCGGGCATGACAGCCATCGTGAGATGAGGTCGCTTACTGCGTCGCGCGATTGGCGCGTCCTCGCCGCGGCGAGCAGGCTGTGGTCGCGCCCTGCCAGCTAACTGCTTTGAGGTTGCTTGGATTCCTTTGCTGGCGCCGTTTTCTCGGGGAACTCGAAACCAATCTTTCCGTCTTCCGATTTCGGATATGCGGAGAACGGCCGACCGCGTTTTGAGATGAAGCCGTCGAGCAGATCGGCTTTTCCCGAAGCGAGAAGTTTTCCCGCCTGTTCTTTTGGAATCTCGCGACGCAGAATCGACTTGCTCGCGTAAGTGCGCGAGCGCTGTACCTAACGAGGCGGAAATTCAAATTTCGCTCTGTCTTTTTTCGGGGAGAGAACTAGATACGCAGAGAATTTATTGCCGCGCTTCGAAACGAAGTTTTCGATCAAGGGCGACTTTCCTTCGGACAGCAATTCCTTTACTTCATCCGCCGTGATTTCGTGTTCGCAAAGTTTCTTGGTCAACTTAAACACCTGGCGATTGTCCTGTTCCGGCTTGCGCACGTAGTAGGCGTCCTCCAATTCCACGAGCTCGCCGTTGTGCATTTTGCTTTCGCTGATGACCTTTGCTTTTGAAAGATCGGCTTTCGCGGGCGCTTTTCGGGCGATCGGTTTGCCATCCTTGCCAACCTTCGCCGCGCGCGGGGGAAACTCCCAGCGGATCCTGGCGTCATTGCGCACGAGGAAAGCGTCGAACGGTCGGCCCTTCTTGGAAGTGAATCCTTTGATCAGATCGGTCTTGCCCTTTTCAATCAAATGCACTGCTTCTTCGCGTGCGATCTCTTTTTTGCACATCAGGCGGGGAACCCGGAAGGCTTGTTTCCATCCGCCGTTCTCGCGCTCACGCAGGACGTAGTTCGAACCGATCTCGCATAATTCGGCACCTGTCGCCGGGTCCTTCCAAAACGGTTCCACCGATCCGAGATCGACTTTGTCTCCGAAGTCGTATTCGGTTTTCCACTTTCCGGTCTTCTCGTCTTTTGCGAGCTTGAGCGTGGCGGCAAATTTGGCGCGCGTTTTCGCGGAAATAAATCCATCGAGCGGTCCGACGGAGCCCTTGACGACGAGCTCACGAATCTCGCTCTCTTCCATTTTTCGGCCGCCGATGACCTTGTAGATCATGAGCTCACCGTCCTGCGATTTATAGCCGCGCAGGGTTTCGCGGAGCGGCTTGTGATCGGTGAGCGAAATGATATCGGTCTCGCGCGCGATCGAGTCGTCTTCCTCGAAGTTTTTCACCCGCTCGACAATGCCTTTGGTCTCTTCGACGATCTCAGCCATGAATTTCGCGCGTGAAAACTTCCCGCGCGTCATCTCGCGCAACTGGTATTCCCACTCACCGGTCATGTCCGGACTCGTCAGGTCGGAGGCCTTCACCGCTTCAAGAAACTGGATCAACTGCTCGGCTTTTGCGCTCGGCACCAACTCGCGCTGGTTGCGGTCCATGTACTTTTGATAAATGAGACCGTCGATGATATCGGCGCGCGTCGCGGGGGTGCCGAGTCCGCGCTCTTTCATGGCGTCAGCGGCATCTTCGTCTTCGACCAATTTCCCCGCCGTCTCCATCGCCGACAGCAGCGTCGCTTCTGTGTAACGCGGTGGCGGTTTGGTTGCTTCCGCGATCAATTTTCCTTCCAGTGTTTTCGCCTGCTTATTGTCGTTAGGCGATAGAGCCGGCAACGCTTTGTCGTCATCTACGGTTCGTTTTCCGTAAACTTCCAGCCAGCCTGCCGCGGTCAGCACTTTGCCCTCAGTTTTGAACTTGTGTTGCGCGATCTGGCTGAAACGCGTCGTGACATCAAATTCCGCGGCGGGAAAAAAGACGGCCACGAAGCGCCGTGCGACCATATCGAAAATCTTCGTTTCCGCTTCATCGAGATGTTTCGCTTCCGAGGTTGTCGGAATGATCGCGAAGTGATCGCTGATCTGGGCGTTATTGAAAATGCGCTTGTTTGGCCGTACCCAATCATTCGTCAGGGCTTTTTGCGCGTGTGAGCTTAAGGATCCGGAAAGATTTCCGAGGGTCTGTTTCGCCACCGGCAAATAATCCTCGGGCAAGGCGCGGGAATCGGTGCGCGGATAAGTTAGCATCTTGTGCTTCTCGTAAAGCGCCTGCGCAATCTGCAGAGTGCGTTTCGCCGAAAAACCAAAGCGGCCGTTCGCTTCGCGCTGCAGGGTAGTCAGATCATAAAGGCGCGGCGCGATTTGCGAACTGGCTTTTTTCTCCTCGGTAACATCGGCAATCGGAGTTCCCCGACACGCGGCCACGACTGCTTCCGTCGCAGCCTGATCCCAAATGCGATCCGCGCGATCGTGTTCGTCGTTACCCTTTTTGAAATCGGGACGTTGATAAACGCCTTCGTATTCGCCTCGTTCGACTTCGAATCTCGCCGTGACGCGCCAGTAAGCTCGCGGTTTGAAATTACGGATTTCCAATTCGCGTTCGTAAACCATCGCGAGCGTCGGCGTTTGCACACGGCCGACGGACGCGACGTTGCCGGCGCGCGAACCGAACATGCGTTTCGTGATGGCGCGAGTGCCGTTGATCCCGATGAGCCAGTCGCTTTCGCTGCGCGAGCGGGCCGCGTCGGCCAGGCCATGCATCTCGGCCTCGTCGCGCAGACGGCCGAAGCCGTCGCGAATGGCCTGCGGCGTCATCGATTGCAACCAAAGGCGCTTGACCGGGTGTTTGTTCTTCGCAAGCCGGCAAAGATTATTGAAGATGAGCTCGCCTTCGCGGCCGGCATCGCAGGCATTGATGAGAAGGTCGATATCTTTTCGCGCGATGAGCTTCTTCAGCCTGGCGAAAACATCTTTCGACTTGTCGATCGGCTTGAGTTCGAATTTCTCCGGAATGATCGGGAGTGTTTCCAGCCGCCAGAAGCCGTATTTCTTTTTGTCGATGTCCTCGGGCATGAGCAGTTCCGCGACATGGCCCACCGCCGACGAGATGACCAAGTGATCGTTCTCGTAATAGTCCTTGCCCTTTTTAAAGCCGCCCAGCGCCTTGGCGATGTCGCCGGCGACCGATGGCTTCTCGGTAATGATGAGGGATTTAGGCATGGGGCAGCAAATCGAACTCAGTTAGTGTGGCTTTGCAAGTCAGACCAGGTCGCGAGCTAACAAGCGCCCCGGTAAATCTCAGATTTAGCCCAGTTTAACGAAATATTTTCCGGGCAATTGCTTGACCAAACGTTTCAGTTCTAGCTGGAGGAGTGTAGATGAAACGGTCGCGCTTGGCAATTCGCTCCTGGTTGCGATGTCGTCGATGGAGGTTTCACTGGTATCAATCGCTTCGTAGACTCGGCGCTCTTCGTCTGAGAGTGGTGGCAGCGCCCGCGCCGCCGTGTGCGGCGACGGTTTCGCTTCCGGCAACAGAATCTCCAGATCGTCCAGGATATCCGATGCATCCATTGCTAGCTTCGCGCCCTGCTGGATCAAGCGATTCGATCCTATCGCACTCGGCGCGTTGATGTGGCCCGGCACCGCGTAAACCGAACGGCCTTGTTCCAGCGCCTGCGCTGCTGTGATGAGGGCACCGCTGTTCAGTCCTGCTTCCACCACGAGGATGCCGTGGCTCCAACCCGAGATGATACGATTGCGCATCGGAAAAGTTTGTCGATCCGGTTCGATCTCCATCGAGAACTCGGAAACGATCGCTCCGTTCCCGCTGCGGATTTTCTCTGCGAGTGGCGCATTTTCCGGTGGATAGAGTCTTGCCAATCCGGAGCCGATGACCGCGATCGTCCGTCCCTTCGCTGCGAGAGCGCCTTGATGAGCAGCGGTATCAATACCGCGCGCCAGTCCGCTAATCACAGTCAACCCTGCGTAAGCGAGTTGGTAGGCGAGCTTCTTGGCTGATTCCATTCCATAATGTGTCGTGCGGCGTGCGCCGATAACGCCAATGGCGTGATAATCGCGCTCTTCGATTTCGCCCCAGACATAAAGCACAATTGGCGGCGCGTGGATCTCGCGTAATGGACCGGGATATGACGGCGATTGTTGTGTGATCACCGTCGCGCCGAAGTCGCGAACCCGTTGAAGCTCAGCGGAAAGATCGATCGTTGATTCCCAATCGGAAATTTGGTCTGCGACCTCGTTCCCGATGCCGCCGGCCTTGCGAAGCTCAGTCCGTTTCGCCGCGAGGATTTCCTGCGGTTCATGAAAAACCTCAAGCAATTTACGCAGCCGCACCGGCCCAACCGTGGGTAGCATATTGAGCGCGATGGAAGCTTCAGTCGCATTCATTGGTAGATGCGGCGCCTCGCCGCATTGGATGGAAAAACGCGACGAGGGCGTCGCGTCTACAAGAAAACACTAAAACGGGATTTCGTCTTCGTCCGGTTCTGCTGGCGCGGACGTTTTAGGCGGCTCGGTGGTTTGCCGGCGTTCTCCGGTCGCGTCGGCTCCCCCGCCTGGTGGTCTGCCCCCAAGCAGTTGCATGTTCTCGGCCACGACGCGCAGGCGCGTTCGCTTTTGCCCAGTCTGCTTGTCGTCCCAGGTATCCATTTGCAGCCGGCCTTCGATGAAAACCGGTCTGCCTTTTTTCAGATATTCGCTGGCGACTTCTGCCGTCCTTCCCCAGAGTGTGACGTCCACAAACGTGACTTCCTCGCGTTTCTCGCCGCTGTCGGTGGTGTAGCCACGATTCACCGCAATGCCGAGATCGCAAACAGCGCTGCCCTTGGGCGTGTAACGCACCTCGGGGTCGCGCGTGACATTTCCAAGCAAGAGGACTTTGTTCAGGTTCGCCATGTCGCGCTTATAGCGAAATTATTTCGCTTTTGCCAGCTTTTTCGGCGCTTTCTCGGCCTTGTCCTCAAGACGCTGGTAATGTTGGCGGTAAACGTCGGAATCCAGTTTGAACTTTGTGCGCAGCCGAACAATGGAGCTCGGATCGCAGTTCAAGATGAAGTTCACGTAATAACCAGAATCGAGTGATCCGGCCATGTATGAAAAGTGGCGCGTGTCCATTTTTTGCACCTGCTCGACATGAGCGCCTTCCTTTTCGAACTCAGATTCCAGACGTTCGATCATCTCTTTTACATTGTCTTCCTTGGCTTGCGTATTTAACACCAGCAGTGCTTCGTAACGGCGATTCATATTTCTTCAGGGTTGTTAAAGGTGTTCATGGCTGAAACGAGACCGTTGTCAATTACGCATTTCAACGCTTCCACCGCTCGTTCAATTGTCGATCGGACGATGGGCTTTTCCTCGTCGAAAAATCGGCTCAGTACGTAATCGACTGAGCCTGCGCGTGGCGCAGAGCCGATGCCGATGCGTAAACGGGGAATGTTTTCGGTGTCAAATTGCATGATAATCGACTCAAGACCGTTGTGCCCGCCTGATCCGCCCCGCGCGCGTAATCGAAGACGACCCAGAGGCAGATCTAAATCGTCGAGCACAATCAGAATTTGCTGCGGTTCGACTTTGTAAAACTGCGTAACCGACAAGAGTGGATAGCCACTGTGATTCATAAAGCTCAAGGGCTTGACCAGAAGCACAGCGCCACATTTTGCCGAAAGTGCCTCCCACTTTCCGGATCGTTCCCAAGTCGATCCAAACTGCGCCGCCAGCTGATCGACGACCATGAACCCGATGTTGTGTCGCGTGGCCGCGTACTCCGGGCCGGGATTTCCGAGGCCCGCGATGACCCGGATTGGTGTTTCTTCGACTGGCATCATGCCGCCGTCATTCTGAGCGGAGTGAAGCGCAGCGAAACGAAGTCGAAGAATCCCGATGAACTACACAAAGATAATTCGGCGGGCTCCCTCGACCCCGAATGCTTTCGGGGCTCGGGATGACGACAATTATTTCTTCTCTTTCTCTTTTGGAGCCTTTTCTTTCGCACCCGAAGCGGGCGCCGCAGCCCCTTCGCCTTCTTCCTTTTTCTCGGTGATCACTTCCGGTCCCGCAGCTGCAGCTTCTGCCTCCGCAGCAGGCTTTTCTTCCTCCACCACCGGCGCCACCACAGAAAAGGCTGTCAGATCGAGTTGCACTTTTGGTGTTACACCCGGGGGAAGTTGTATGTCGCGGACATGAATTGCATCGCCAATGTTCATCTGCGAAACGTCTACCGTAATCCGGTCTGGCAAATCGCCTGGCAGACACTCAATTGCCAATACACGCAAGCTCTGCTCTAGCAATCCGCCGAAGGTCTTCACGCCAACGGCGGTGCCCATAGGTTCGAGCGGCACTTCGGCTTGAATCATTTGGTCCATCGAGATGGCATGAAAATCCACGTGTCGAATGTCGCCACGCACAGGCGAGTGCTGCACCTCCTGGACAAGGGCAGTCCGGCTCGGTGTCTCTCCCGCGATTTCGAGTTCGACCAGCACGTTTTCTCCCGAGGCCTGGTTCATCATCGCGTTGATGTCGCGCGCGGCAACTTGCAGCGGCTGCGGTTTCTCTTTGCCTCCGTAAATGACCGCCGGGATCAATCCGCGAGCTCTGAGTTTGCGCACAGCGGAGCGTCCTACGTTCTCCCGCGGTTCTGCCTTAAGTTTAACTTGTTTTGCCATTTTTTTCGCTCTCGATGTTAAACAGCGACGACACCGATTCGTCGTTGTGAATCCGTTTGATGCCTTCTCCGAGAAGCTCGGAGACGCAGAGCACCGTGACATTAAATCCTTCCACAGTGCGCACCGGCGTGCTGTTGGTCGTTACTAATTCAGTAATCTGAGATTTTTGCAACCGAGGAATGGCCACGTCCACAAGCACCGCGTGCGCTACGCCAGCATAAATGTCCCGGGCGCCATGCTTTTTTACGATCGCGGCTGCGGAGGTCAGCGTGCCCGCCGTCTCGGTGAGATCATCCACCATCAACACGTCACGATTGTCTACGTCCCCAATCAGATACAGCGCTTCCGTCTCCGTGGCGCTTTTGCGTTCTTTCGCCACGATCGCCAGGTTTGCACCGAGCGCTTCCGCATAAGCCGACGCCATCTTCAGCCCGCCCAGATCAGGCGAAACTACAGTCGTCTTGCCTGTGAGCCGCTTGCGCAAATACTTGATCAGTACCGGCAATGAATAGAGGTGATCCACCGGGATATCGAAAAAGCCCTGTACCTGTTGTGCGTGCAGGTCCATTGTGAGCACGCGATTGACCCCAGCGGCGTACAGCAAATTCGCCACAAGCTTTGCCGTGATCGGGACCCGCGGCTGATCCTTGCGGTCCTGACGCGCGTATCCAAAAAACGGAATGACAGCAGTGATCCGGTCCGCGCTGGCGCGCCGCGCTGCGTCAACCATGATCAGCAATTCCATCAAGTGCTGATTGCTTGGCGGCGAAGTTGGCTGAACGATGAAGACGTCGTGGCCGCGAATATTCTCTTCGATTCTGACGTAAGTCTCACCATCGGGAAACGAGCTGATCGTCGCCTGTCCCAGCGGTACGCTAACGTATTTACAAATCCGCTCCGCCAAATCGCGATTGGCCGAGCCGCTGAAAATTTTTAGCTCTGGTTGAAGCGCAAACATCGAGAGCGCTTAACTTAGTCGGCGCGGGAGGACATTGGCAATCCTCAACTTGCCAAGGGTAATTTTCGTGGCGAGTATTTTGCCGGAGGTTTTCCCCATGGGTGCCGACGTGATTCGAATAGAACGCCCGAGTACAAATTCAAAACTGTTTGCGCATACGCGATGGGACGTTCTTCCCGCCGCGGCAGGGCTTTTTCATCTCGCGTATCTCTTCGGGCTCTATTTTTTGTTTCCGCATGCGCCGCTGTGGGTGATGCTGATCCTCGGGTTCATTTACTCGTTGATGGTCAACGCGAACATCAACGGGGTAGGGCACAACTTCATCCATAACGCTTTTTTCCGCCCGAAGCCGCTCAATCGCCTGTTTGGAATCACGCAATCGATCGCGTGTTGTTTTTCGCAGACAATGTACGACGCGGTTCACATGCAGCATCACAAGGGGAACTCGGATCGACAGGACGAAAATGGTGACACGATTGATTGGTTGTCCATTTACAGGCACAGCCATGACGACGAAGCAGAAAATCCGTGGAGCTACGTTTTCCTAAGTTTCTTTCGTGACGATGTCGGCGCGATCCGAAACGAATTGCGAAAACGCAACAACGGCGATCATTTCTGGGGCAACCTTGAATTGGCTGCATTCGCTACGACGCTTTTCGCGATGGCCGTCATTGTGCCGACGTGGCCGATTCATTTTTTTAACTGGCGGTTCGTCCTTTTTTTCCTGCCCTTCTGGTACCTCGGGCATTGTTTCAGTTACTTGAACGGTTACTACCGGCATTACGGCGCGAATCCAGATAAACCGATCGCATGGGGCGTGAGCAGCTACGGAAAAATCTATAACTGGCTTTTCTTCTACAACGGCTATCACGCTGAGCATCATTTTCGGCCAAAAGTTCATTGGACGAAGATGGAAAAATTCCACCGAAACATCGAGCACCTGCAGAAGCGAGAAGGGGTTCGTACAATCAAGCATGCGCACATGCTCGGTTTCCTCGATCCCGATTTGCCGAAGCGAGGGCAGCGCGACACAAAGACCGAACCGGCAAAGGCAATGTTGTAGGGCAGGCGCATCGCCTGCCGTCTAAATTACCTGGCGAACGGAGCGCTTGCCCTACAATTGTTTCGCGAAGCCGGTGCGCAGTTTTTCTTTCCTTTCCTCGCATTCGTCCTGTAACCGCCGGACTTCGGAGGCGAGTTGCTTCTGAAGAGATTCGACGTCTTCGAGTTTGCCCTCGGCTTGCATCTTCCGAATTTGCTCTTTCAGGAACAGTTCTCTCTCGGCAATTTTCGCGCGATATTTGGATTCGACATCGGCGAGATCTTTTTTCTGGTCGTCAGTCAGCGAGAGCGACGGCGACGCTTTTTGAAGCCGTTCCATCGCAAGTTCGTAAGCCGATTTCATTTTTACTCCTGTTCTTGATGTTGCTCCTTCTGAATGGCGCTCCCTTGCCACGGCGAGCAGGCTGTGTTCGCGCCCTACCAAACCGTGGCGAATTGCGTCCATGGAATCAATTCCTAAATTACTTTTCATGCGTTCACCAATTCGGCTGCTCAGTATCGATTTTGATGGGACGCTCGTTTCACGCGTTAGCGAGCCGGTATTTGACGTGCACTGTATGGAATTGATTCGCAAGTTGCAGGATGCTGGCGCGACCTGGGCGATTAATACGGGTCGGTCCGTCGATTTGCTCGAGACCGGTCTGGCGGAGTTCGCGTTACCGATTCGCCCGGACTTTATTCTGACCACTGAGCGTAACGTTTTTCGCCCGGGACCGACTGGCGATAAGTGGGAGCCGTTTGGCAAATGGAATGAGCGCTGCGCGCGCGATCACGCCGAGTTGTTTTCTTCTGCTGATTCAGTTCTGGCCGAGTTTGTGGATTTCGTGACGAAACAAACCAAAGCGCGTCTCCTCTACAATTTGGCAGGACTTGAAGGGCTCGTTGCCGAAAGCGAAGAGGAGATAGAGCGCATCACAGATTTTATCCGGCAGGCGCGAGCCGGGCATCCGAAGCTGGATTATCAGCGGAACGGAATTTACCTGCGTTTTTGTCATGCGGATTATCACAAGGGCGCGGCGCTGGCTGAGCTGGGGCGTTTACTCGAAGTTCCGCGCGAAAACATCTTCGCTGCAGGCGATCATTACAATGACGTGTCGATGTTGGACGGAACGTTTGCCGCAATGCCGTCGTGTCCCGCTAATGCCATTCCCGAGGTGCAACATGCCGTGCGCAGGGCCGGCGGTTATATTGCGCGAAAGGAGCATGGCGCCGGTGTTCACGAAGCATTGCTGCACTTCATGAACGGAAGTTGACCTGTAGCGGCGCTCTGCGAGCGCCGAATCCTAAAAGGTAGAAGCGCAGAGACGGCGGTGACACACCGCCGCTACAATCTTTCACCACTTGACGCTGCTGGACCCCATCGGGCCGGGAGCGTAACGTTCGTCGTCGGGCATTTTTTCTCCGGGGACGGTTGCGGCAGATTGCGAAGAAGACTGACTAGAAATCGATTCCTCAGTGGGCGACGCGCAACCGGAGAGCAAAAGCGCAATCAGCAAGACCAGAACGCCTGTCACTGTGGGTTGTTTGATCACCAATGCCGAAAGTATGTGCGTATATATGCGACGCAACCACCCGTGCTCTAAGAATGATCGACAAACAACAGACGGCACTGACGCTAATAAACCAGCTTCTTTACTATGCTCAGCTGTAGCGGCGCTCTGTGAGAGCCGGATTATGAATTCAGAATCCTATTATTCCCGGGTGTCCAGAGTTCATTCCACCCGTGTCGCCCGCATTATATGACGGACGCGCGAAGTGAGCGTCCGCAGATGTCGTCCTTTGTTCAGTCGATTCAGTTACCACGCCTTCCTCATGTGACGAGGCACACCCGGAAAACACGGACCCGATTAGTAAAGCAAGCATAGCGCACAACGCAGCAGGGTTTTTCACGAAAGCGAACGTACCGATGGCAAAGGCTGATGCAACTTCCATACATTGCGATGCGACTTGGAAACAGGAAGCCCCCACGAAAAGATTTTGCGTGTGAAGCTAAGCTCGCGTTTAGTTCTGAATGGCCGGCGATTGGGGCGAGCCTGAACGCATGTGGGACGAATACGATTGGGAGCGTTTTCTCCAGCAACAGGATGGCAAGACTGAAAAGTACATGCAGTTGCTGGAAACGTATCTTGATGATCCTCGCCGCGACGAAATCATCGCGCGCGAAATGGGCTGGACACAGTTACTGGATGCGAAGGATTGGAGCGCGGAGGTTGATGCGCTTCTGGACGAGGACGCCCCGGAAGAGGAGGAAACCGACACCGATCCTCCAGGCGCGTCAGCCGAGACATTCCAAGAGCACGACCTTTATCGCGCGGCATTCGACCTAACCTTGTGGATCGATCAATTGTTCGACCAAAACGCTGCGCTCCAGAACGAGCCTGCAGCTGTCAAACTGGCCACACACGCCGCGCTTGCCAGCGCAAAACTGGCCGCAGCTTTGAGCGGTGATCAGCTCGATGAAATCGGGATGACCATCGCGTATTTGAAGCGAGCCTTGAAGGCGATCACCACTTCGATGAATGGGGCAGCGCAATTGCGAAAAGCCGCCGGAGGGATTAGCCGCTCGCAATACTTGGTACTGCAGCACCGATTGTTTGAAGTGCGCGACGGCATCGTAAGCTTGATGGGCGAGTATCGCGCCGAGTGGCGTCGTCGTTTCGGGCCCGACACATTCCGGTGTTGAATGAAATAACAGCGCGCTCCGTCCAATGATCCAAACGGAAGCGACTCTGCCGCAGCCCGATGTGTCGGAATTGGACTTGGTGAAACGATGCCAGGCCGGTGATACCGAGGCATTCGACGAGCTGGTAATTCGCTACCGGACACGAGTATTCGGCATGATTTACAACATGGTTCATAGCGAACAGGACGCGTGGGATTTGGCTCAGGACAGCTTCCTAAAAGCATGGAAGTCGATCGGACGCTTCCGCGGTCAGTCTTCCTTTTATACCTGGATTTATCGCATCGTTATGAACGTGACCATCGATTGGCTGCGCAAAAAGCAGGTCAAGGGGGGCGGCACCGAGTTCGATGACGCGATTCAATTAACACAAATTGATCCGGCATCTAAAACCGTGCCGAAAACACAACCGTTGCCCCACAAAGCGATGGAACGAGACGAGGTCCGCACCCGGATAGAAAAAGCAATTGCCCAGCTCTCACCCGAACACCGCGCGGTCATCTTGATGAAAGAAATCGACGACATGCAATATCACGAAATTGCAGAAGCGGTGGGATGTTCTATCGGCACCGTGATGTCCCGTCTGTTTTATGCGCGCAAGAAATTGCAAAATTTACTGAGAGACGTTTATGAAAACGTTTGAGGAAAAGTGGACAGCGTGGCTGGACGATCAGCTCAGCGGGCGGGAACTATCGCAGTTCGAAGCCTCGCTGCCTGACAAAGCGGCTGCCGAAGCAGAAAAAACCGAGTCAAAAAAACTTGGTGAACTTTTGAAACGCGAGCTAAGTGCGCACCCGCTGGCGAACGAAGAATTCTTTAGTCATCAGCTCCGTGAAAGAATTATGCAGGAAACTAGTGAGCCGGCTGGCCGAGGCACGAGCGAAACTGCGAGCTATAAGTGGTGGACGGTCCCTCGGCTGCTGTTGGCGGGCACAGCGTCGCTCGCTGTTTTTGCGATTTTCACTGTTGCGGTCATGCACGAGAAGAATCCCGCTCAGGAATCACAATATTTAACTCAAATTCTAAATACACGCGTTGATCCTGTCGTCAGTCCAAATGCGACGGTTTCGATATTCGAAGTGAAACAAGACCGGGTTACGGTGCTTTGGACCGAGGGCCTGCAAAGTTTGCCCGCGGATTATGCCGCGAAATAAATGCTCATGCATCGTTCGCTGGCGCTCATAACCGCTGTTGTTGTCGTGATGAGCGCGGCACATTCGTCACATGCCGCGGAGACGGTCTGGAGCGGGCTGGTCATTGCGGAGAACGTCTCGCAACCGCAGCCGATTCCATCCGAATTGAATCGCATGGAGCGATCGCTGAAACGGTGTTTCGGCTACAACCAGTTTCAGGTAATCGGCCAATCGCAAAAGGTCCTCAAAACCGGTCAGGAAGACTGGCTCGCGACCAGCAAGTTTTTCGGATTGCACGTAGACGCACGTGGCGAAAGTAAAGGCGGCTATGTGTTGAATCTGAAGCTGTACAAGCAGAAAGAGCTTTTGCTCGAAACCGAAGCCAAGTTGAGCAAGCGCAGTCCGCTGGTGATCAAAGGTCCGCAGGTGGGCGGGGGACAATTGCTGCTGGTGTTGATCGTGCAGTAACCATGTTGGGAATCTTGATTGAGCGTTGAGCGTTTGGTGACCTCATTTTAAACGGCCAACGTCCAACTCCGAACGTCCAACACCCAATGTGAACGTTTAGGCACGCCGTTTTTGCTGCAAACTCCAGCACACACTGTTTAATCTCGAAATGTTGGCACGCCTTCTTTTCTTACTTTCCGTTTTATTTTCAGGAACATCGTTAGCCGTAGCCGTGGAAAAGCCATTCAATTTTAATGACACACCCGGGAAACTTCCGAAAGACGTTGTCCCGACGGAATACTCGGTTCGCATCGTTCCGGACGTCGACAACTTCACGTTTGCCGGAAGTGAAACGGTCAAGTTGAACGTCCGCAGTCCGGTTCATCAATTGGTATTGAACGCACTCGAACTCAAGATCGATGCAGCCTCCGTCGATGGAAAAGAATTGCCGGCTTCTGCGATTAAGATCGACGACAAAACCGAACTGCTGACGCTCGCGGTACCATCAGAACTCGCAACCGGCGATCACACCCTGGCTCTTCGTTTTACTGGCAAAATTAATAAGCAAGGGCAGGGGTTGTTCTACATTCATTATCAGGAACATGGCAGTGGCGCGCGCAAAGTTATGCTCGGGACGCAATTTGAAGCGACCGATGCGCGTAGATTTTTTCCCTGCTGGGATGAACCGGCTTTTCGCGCGCGTTTTCAATTGACTGCTGTCGTGCCGGAGAACTGGCTCGCCGTTTCAAACATGCCGATCGAGATTGAAGCGCCCCTTAATGGTAGGGACGTGCCGCCGGCACGTCCGCAGCCACGCGCATCGAGCGGCGCGCCCAGCAGTCGCTCCCGACCACCGCAAAGCGGGATGAAAGAAGTGCGCTTCGCGGCGACCCCGCCGATGTCCAGCTATTTGAATGTCTTCGTAGCGGGCGAACTCGATCTAATCGAATCGCGAGTCGGCCCGACGCAGATCCGTGTGATTGCAACAAAAGGCAAAGCGGAACTTGGTCGGTATGCGCTCGAAATCTCGGCCCAAATTTTGCAATACTACAACGATTATTTCGGCGTGCCGTATCCATTGCCGAAGCTGGATCAAATTGCTCTACCCGGCGGGTTCGGCGGCGCGATGGAGAACTGGGGTGGCATCACCTATTTCGAATCGGCGCTTCTCTTCGATCCGAAGAATTCCTCCGCTGAGACGAAGCAAAATATTTATGAAGTGTTGGCCCATGAGATGGCGCATATGTGGTTCGGCGACCTCGTGACCATGGCATGGTGGGACAATCTCTGGCTCAACGAAGGGTTCGCCTCCTGGATGAGCAGCAAATGCACCGCGCATTTCAATCCGCAATGGGAGGTCTGGCTGGCACGAGAATTACCGCGAGATCCTACGCGGCGGACGGGAATCGCCAAAGAAGCGGCGATGGAAGGCGATGCGCGTTCGACTACCCATCCGATTCAACAGCCCGTCGCAACCGAGGCCGAAGCCAACAGCGTCTTCGACGATATCACGTACAAAAAAGGCCAATCGTTTCTGCGAATGCTGGAGACTTTTCTCGGACAGGACGTTTTTCGCGATGGAATTCGCCGATATATCGCCGCGCATAAATATTCGAACACGACCACCGCGGATCTGTGGAATGCGCTCTCCGAAACTTCAAAAAATCCAGTTGGTGAAATTGCCGCCGGCTGGACGGAGCAGCCCGGATTTCCAATCGTAAAGGTCAGCCGCGAGGGCGATAACAACATCCGACTCACACAAGAACGCTCTGCTGTGAATTACAAGAATGCCCCGCCGCTTCTCTGGCAAATCCCGCTGACGTATTCTGTCGTTGGCGAAGCGCCCGCAACGTTATTGATGACCGGCAAGACAGCTACTCTGGAAAAAATCGCCGCAGACAGCGCGCTCAAGTTGAACGTAAATGGCGCTGGAAATTATCGCGCCGAATACGATGAGCCATCCTGGAAGCTATTGGTCGCAGCGCTGCCGAAACTGGGCATCGAAGATCGCGTTAACCTTCTGAGCGACGCATGGGCGCTTGCGCAGGCCGATCGCGCGCCGGTCGCGCTGTATTTTGACTTGGTGGAAAAATTGCCCGCTTCCGCGGATCTCGCCGAGCGCGAGCAGATCATCGATGTTTTGGTTTACATCAACCGTCTCTTGGTTGGCAGTCCGCAACGTGAAAAGTTTCAGAGCTACGCCCAATCACTATTGCGTCCAACATTTGAGACGTTGGGCTGGCAACCTGAAGCAAGCGAACCCTCCAGCGCTGGAATCCTGCGCGCGAGTTTGATCAAAACGCTCGGAGATTTGGACGATCCGGAAATCATTGCTGGCTGCCGTACGCGTTTCCAGAAATACCTCGCGGACCCGGCGTCGCTCGCATCCGATCTGCGCGCTGCTGTTCTGGCAGTGGTCGGTCGCTATGCCGACGAGAAGACTTGGAAAAAACTGCACGAGCTTGGATTGAGAACGACCAGCGTCGAAGAAAAACAAAATTACTACAACGCATTGGCCGAAGGGATCGATCCGAAGCTGATTAAGAAGACGTTGCCAATTGCGCTGACTGATGAACTGCCCACGAGTCGCGCTCTATTTCTGGTCGGCCGCGTAGCTCGTGATAGCGATCATCCTGAGATTGCGTGGGAGTTCGCGAGGGCGAATATGAAAGCGCTGCTTGCCAAAATCGACTCGGCCGGTACGAACCGATATGCGCCGAGTCTGTTTACATTCTTCACTGACGACTCGCGCGCGGTCGAACTAAAAAACTACGCGAAAACCAACCTACCGCCGGCCAGTGCACCCGAAGTGGCCAAGGCTGTTGATGAAATTCAGTTTCGGAGCGAATTCAAAAAACGGCTGGCGAATGAACTAAACACCTGGATCGACAAGAAGGGCCGCTGATTACGCGAATA
Organism: Candidatus Udaeobacter sp.; assembly: GCA_036499375.1. Classification (GTDB taxonomy): domain Bacteria; phylum Verrucomicrobiota; class Verrucomicrobiia; order Chthoniobacterales; family UBA10450; genus Udaeobacter. Next base: position 41,045 of record DASYDV010000061.1, on the reverse strand, counting down.
ATTCAGTCAAGGAACGACGGCTTGGGCAGCCGTCGATTTCGAGCGTTAACGGAGCCATCACTTTTCGGACGGTGGAATACACAAACAATGCATCCGTTCTATCTGTGTAATCCGAGGTTACTCTTTTTCCGTTTGCTCCTGCCGCGGCGCGACCCACAAGCGCATCGGAATCATTGAGGATTCAGCGAAGCCATGCTTCCGGAAAAACGCCTGCGCTACATTTTCCGGCCGATCGGTCAACAGCGTGATGCGGAGGAAATTTTTCTTCTTCGCGAAATCAATGGCGTGTTCAAGGAGCTTATTGCCGTATCCGTGCCCTTGATATTGCTTTTGGACCACGAGATCCTCTAGAAGCATGACGAAACCGCCTTCGGCCGTGCTAATGGTGAAGAGCAGATTGATCATGCCTACGATCGCGCCGTTGCGGCGCAGAACAAAAACGCGGCCGCGGCTGGGCTGTTCGAAAATGAGCCGTAACCCGCGGAGCTGTTTGTTCTTATCTGGACGGAAGTCGCTCTCCTGAGCGAACAATTCGCCGAGCATTTTCGACAGCTCGTCCAAGTCCGCTTCGGTCGCCGGCTCGATCACAACATTTTCTTTTTCGCCCATTGACTCCGGCTGGTTATTTCAAAAATGCGCTGTGTTGGCAATCTTGTAAATTCTGGGTGCTGGCCTGATTGCGATCGACACAGTGTTGTTCGCTGTACCACATCGTCCGGGTCCTCTTTATCATGACGAAACGTTTCGATGCGAGAGCGAAGTTCGGCTGAGGTGTCGTTGACAATGCCGGGCTTACCCCTACTGTAAGCGCTCTCGAACCCGACGGGGTCGCGGTTTTATGAAACGGACCTATCAGCCATCCAAGCGAACGCGCAAACGCCAGCACGGTTTCCGGGCCCGCATGCGGACCAAAGGCGGCCGGGCGACACTCGCGCGCCGCAGACAGCGCGGCCGCAAACGCCTGCTGCCGAAAGGCGTGGACATACACTACGCGCGTCACACGCAGGCTTGATCAAGGCGAAGGATCGCTACAGACCGACCTGAACTTCCCGAAGTAAGAGAGATCCGCTTGGGAAAGCAGCGATGAAATCGCGATGGCGCCCACAGCCGAAATAACGCGTTCCATGCCGGCCAGGATGTGCGCTCGACGCAAAAATCGTTCGCCCGACTCATAACTGTTGAATCCAAAGAGAAGGGGATCTGCATCTCAGTGAAAACGAAGAAGGATCATTATGATGCAGGATTTCAAGTTTGGTATCCGGCAGCTTCTGAAGACGCCGGGATTCACCACGGTGGCGGTATTGACCCTGGCGCTGGCGATCGGAGTTAATTCCGCGATCTTTGCGCTGATCAACGGGGCGGTGTTGCGGCCGGTCGTGCCATTGCGCCCGAAGGAAGTGGTCAATGTTTTCAACTGCCGGCAAAACGCGAACCACGATTATCGCCAGTTTTCGTTTAATGAATTTCGTGAGCTGCGCGAGAGCCGGGCGATTTTCGCCGATGTGGCCGCGTTCGAATTCGCCGTGGCCGGGATTGGCCGCGATCACGAGATGCGGCGCAGTTTTGCGTTTGTGACCTCGGAAAATTTCTTTTCGCTCATGGGTGTGCAGCCGTTTCGGGGCCGTTTTTACAGCGCCGAAGAATGCAAGCCGAACGCGAATCTGGCCGTGGTCGTGGCCAGTTATGGATTTTGGAAACGTCAGGGCGGTCGCGCAGATTTTGTCGGAAGCAATATCCAGATCAACGGCCAGCCTTACACGGTGATCGGGATTGCGCCCGAGGGATTCAGCGGCGCGAGCGCCTTAATCGCCCCCGACATCTGGCTACCGCTCGGGATGCATTCGCAGCTCGGTTCGGCTTTTGGCGACTCGGAGAGCCTGCACGATCTCGCCAACCCGAAGAATTATGCATTCAATCTGACCGCGCGCTTGCGACCCGGCCTAACGATCGAGGCAGCGAAAGCGCGTCTGTCGGTTCTCTCCAAAAGATTCAACGCCATCCAACCCTCCGATGCCGAATTCGCGCGCGAGGTGCAAATTTTTGTGCCCTCCCGCTTCAGTTTGAGCACGTCGCCCGAGGACGACGGCCCGATCGCATTAATCGGTACACTTTTGATGTGCATGGCCGGCGCCGTCTTGCTCATCGCCTGTTTGAATCTCGCAAACATGCTGCTCGCGCGCGGCACATCGCGCTCGAAGGAAATCGCAATCCGGCTGGCTGTCGGCGCATCACGCTGGCAGATCGTCAGGCAACTGTTGTGCGAAGGATTTTTGCTGGCCGTTTGTGGCGGCGTAATCGGCCTGATTTTGGGCGCCTGGTGCAACGATCTTTTGCTCCAGCAAATGCGTGGGTTGCTGGCGTCCACCAATTTCTCTTTCGTGGTGAAATTGCGCCCAGACGCGACTGTGCTTGCAATCACGTTGTTGTTTTGCCTCATCGCGACAATGCTTTTCAGCCTGGGTCCGGCGTTGAAGGCAACAAAGGCCGATCTGGTTAACGACCTGAAAGAGCAAGTCGGCGAACCGGCGCGCATCGGTCGTTTAAGTCGTTTCTTCGCGCCACGCCACATTTCGGTGATGGCGCAAATCGCGCTTTCGCTCATGTTGCTTTTCGCCGCTGGATTATTTTTCCGTGGCGCGCTTAAAGCCGCCCGCCTCAATCCCGGGTTTGTAGCAGCGGGTGATCTGGTAACGGAAATGGATTTCTCGCTGATCAAAAAAGCTCCGGAAGATGCGCGACTTCTCATTTTCAAAATAGCGGAGCGCGCCAAAGAATTGCCGGGCGTTCAGGCGGTCGGCGTGGGAACCATGTTGCCCTACGGCAATTTCACTAATACCCGCCGGATCATGTCCGCGCGGGAAACGCTCTCGACTGATTCCAAAGCGCCGGATCCCGGCGCGACCGCGCTTTACACTGCGATCACACCAGGCTATTTCGACGCCATCGGCGTGAAGCTCTTGCGCGGACGCGATTTCACTCAGGCCGAATGCGAGAACAAAGATGGACGGCGGATTGGCATCATCGACGAAGAAATGGCCAGGAAACTTTTTCCGAACGAGGATCCGATCGGCCAGCATGTTCGCTACACCATTGCGCCTCGAGACGGCTCGCCTAACGACATCGAAATCGTTGGCGTGGTCAACACGCATCGCCACGACGTTCAAAACGATACCACCCTGCGTCGTTTGTTCGTGCCGCTCGCTCACGGTTATGCTGGCAACGTTTTTCTGCACATCCGGCTGAACAGCAGGGATCGGCAGGCCGTTGCTGGACTGATTCCTACGGTCCGGCAGACATTTCGAGAGATCGATCCCGACCTTCCGATTTTGGAGATCGCACCATTTGTCGATCTTGTGCAGAAGAGTGTCGGGCTTTGGATCGTCAAAATGGGGGCAACTTTCTTCGGCGCTTTTGGCGCAATCGCGCTCGCGTTAGCTGTGGTCGGTGTTTATGGCGTGAAAGCTTATGCCGTGGCATGTCGGACCCGCGAAATTGGCATTCGCATGGCCTTGGGTGCACATCGGCGGGACGTATTCGCCCTCATTATGCGACAGGGCGCGATGCAAACCGCTCTCGCTGTAAGCGCCGGGCTGGTTCTTTCACTGGGGGCGGGGCGCATCCTGGCCAAAATCCTGTATGAGGTAAGTCCGACCGATCCAGTGGCGCTCATCGCCGCAACTTTGATGCTCGCCAGTGCGGCGCTTCTTGCCTGTTTTGTTCCCGCGAGCCGTGCCACTCGCGTCAATCCGATGACGGCGTTGCGAACCGAATAGAAAAAACGAGATCGACGAGAGAAATCGTTGCCCTACCGGCCGGATTGGTTCCGGGGAAGGGGACGGCTACTGATTTTTAGTGGCATCACCAGAGTGCGTTGCCAGTACGCAGCGAAATCCATAAATCACGTCATGCTCGTTCCGATCGACGACATTCCGATAAGAGGATTGCATTTCGAGACGATTGTTTGTGGCCCAGGAACCGCCGCGTAGCACTCCCCAATCGCGACCGCTTCCGATGCTGTCGCCTTTGTATGTGTCGAGGCACCATTCCCAAACGTTTCCGCCGAGATCGTACAAGCCTATGGAATTCGGCTTGAAGGTTCCAGCCGGCATCGTTGCGCCGCGCCGCTTTTGCGTGACGGCATAATTTCCTGCGCCGTTGGGTGGAGGCCATTGTTTGCCCCACGGAAATTCGCTTTTTATTTTCCCGTCGCGCGCTTCAGGTGTCGCGCCGCTCTCATTGGCCAGACCGACTGCCGTGCTCCACTCGTTATCCGTCGGCAGTCGGTAAGCTTGTTGCTCTTCAATGAGATTTTCGTTGTGTTCTTTTTCGGTCAGCCATTTGCAAAAGGCCATCGCATCGAACCAGCTGACCTTCACCACTGGATCAGCTGGGGTCTGATGGAAGTCGGGCGGGTCGTATCGTCGTCCGGCGGCGCGGCAAAACGCTTCGTAATCTTGCAGGCGCGTTTCCCAGATTGAAATCTGAACGTCCCCCAGTGGAACGAACTTCATCCCAAGCGAATTGGTAAACGGCTGTCCCGGTACGGGGCCGACGTTTTTTTCCAGGCGCGCGGCGAGAAATGTTTGCTGTTGCGGCTCAACCTTGCCAGTAACCGATCCTCTTTTGTAACCGGCCAACCGCAGCTCGTAGGTCACATCGCCGGGTTTGACTTCCTCGATCACCAGCGGGGTTTGACCAAAGTCTTTCTCATTTGCAATCACAGTCGCGCCGCCCGGTGCACTGGTGATCTTCACGCTGCCATTGGCAAAAACAAAATGGGCCACATTTTCCCGATGCGCGGCGACGTCGATCTTTTGCTGTTCGTTAGGCCAGCCATCAAGGTGGGCCATCAGTTCGTGCGGACGCGCGGGCAGATCGAGGCGAAGCGGCGTGTGGCCGCGAGATTTTCCGTCGACAAAAATTTCCGCGCTGCTGGGTTCACTGGTGACATTTGTGATCGCGCTGACAAAAGCAAACGACTTGTTCGCGGTCTCGCCGCGCTGCACTTCAACATTGTCGCGTATCTCCCAATCGCCGCGGCGCGCGCCGATCGCATATTTGCCCGTTGGAAGATCGGCTATGCTTAGCGGCGTTACGCCTTCGCGGGAAACCTGACCGTCTTCGCTTTTTATCCAGAACTGCGCTCCGGGCGGCTCGGATTCGATTTGGAGCGTCCCTTTACTGCGCACCAGTTGAAACGGTGGCAGATCAAGCGAGCGTTTGCGCCTGAAGTCTATACTCGTTTCCACCGGCTCGTATCCCGGACTCATAATGCGCAGGTTGTATTTCCGCGGTTCCAAATCTCCGAATGTTGCAGGGCTTTTTTGGGCATGATCGCCTAAAACAACGAGGGCTTCCGACGGTTCGGTTCGGATTGTTGTTTGTAGGTGAAGATTAGCGATGGGCTCTGGCCGCATTAGCCAGAATCCGATCGCTACGACCAGAAGAAGTACGAACGCTACCGCCGTGATCCAAAATTTGGCGCGCGATTTTTCGGGATGTTCACCGCGCGCGAGCGCCACGAGGTCCCGATGCATTTCCGCGGCCGAGTCGTAACGCTTCTTCGGATCGTTCGCACACGCTTTGATGAGCACGTCGTTGAGTTGAAGGAGGCGTTCGCGGTCCGGCCGCGTGCTCAATTGTGAATCGACCTCTGGAAAATCGAGGCGGTCCTTTCCTGTGCAGGTTTCGTAAAGAAGTTTGCCCAGGCTGTAAACATCGGCGCACGGCGTGCCCGGTCCTTCCGGCGGCACGTATCCTTCGGTTCCAACGAATGATTGTTGTCCGGTGGTCGCCACCAAACCGATGTCGGCCAACTTTGGCACACCCTCGATGAAGATGATGTTCGATGGTTTGATATCGCGATGCGTCAGGCCACGCGTGTGCAACGCTTCAAGCGCCTCGGTTAATGAGAGCCCGACCCGAATCGATTCATCTGCGGAAAGGCGCTTTTGCCGCGTAAGATCGGTTTTCAACGTCCGCGGTTCATACGTGCCGATATCAATTCTACGCCCATCCAGATGGTCGTCGGCCAGTTCCATGCTGTAATAGAGGTAACTGGCGGTCCGTCCGACGTGCAAAATGTTGACGAACCCGCTGTGCGCACGAGAGATCGGTTCGAACGCAGACATGCCTTCGAATTCCCGCAGAAACGCGCGTTCGCTTTCGAACGTCCTGCGGTAAACGATTTTGACGGCGCGAAACGCGCCGGTCACCGTACGCGCCAGCCAAATTTCACCGTAAGCGCCGCGGCCAATCACGCGCAGCAATTCGTGATCGGGAATCGCGGGGATCTGAGCGGTAACCTGGTCGGGAATAGCCGGATTTTACACAAGCGCCCAAGATGACGCAATGCTGCGGGCGCGCGAGCCGACTCGCGGAGCGGATCAGTGGCTCATCTTTTCCAGCGCTCTCACTTCTTTCTTCAGTAACGCGCCGACGCGATGTCGCGCCAGATACACCTGGCCGAGACTGACTCCCAATCGCGCGGCAACTTTCTGTGCCGGCCATACTTTGCGGACGTAACAATCAAAAATCTGAAACTGCTTCGGTTCGACTTGCTTTTTCACCCGCGCAATCGCTGCCTCAAATAGATTCTCCTTCCACTCCGTTTCCCAGACCGCATCCAAATCAATGCCGCGGGAATCGGGGACACGCTCGATTGTTGCCGTCGCGCGGTCGTCGGACAGGCGAGGGCGTTTCGCATTGCCAGGTTCGCGTTTGCGAAACTGATCGGCGATTCGCCACCGCGTAATCTGCAACAACCAGCCTTTAAACGAACCAATTGCCGGATCGTATTTCAACGTGTCGATGTTCTTCGCAACCGTAATGACGGTTTCCTGCACGACCTCCTGTGCTTCGGTATCCGTAAGACCGGATTTCCGCGCGGCTGCGTAGATCAACTTCGAGTAGGTGTCGAAAAACTCCTGCCAGCGCCGTTGATCGCCCCAATCGGCCAAACGATCGACCAGGCTGCGCCGCGTCGCGAGAAAGCTCGGCTGTTTCACAGCCATGTTTTAATCATTCTTGCGGGCGACGGCAATCAAGGAGCGGCGATCTCCAGACCGCCGTTTCAATGACACGGCGGCTAGGAAGCCGCCGACCTTGTTTTTTCCTGAAAGATTTTGGCCTGACGCCCGTATTCCCCTTATGAAAACGCCCGAGCTTCTCTCAAAACTCAGCAGATCTATGTCTCGCATTGCCGAAAGGTTGCGGCGATTTACTGAGCTAATCTTTGGAAATATTTCCTGGCGACCACCGGATTGGCTGAGCCGAACTGTCGGCAGGTGCAATAACTTCGCACGCGCTCATCCGAGGCTAATTGCGTCGGGGTTGATCGCGATTCTTCTGATTTCCTGCGCCGGAGCGTGGACTTGGAACTGGTATTCGCATTTGCCGAAACCCAGGAAAGTTTCGGCGAAGATCATCCCGCTTGAAGTCACCAAACTGGAGAAAGAACTGAAGTTCCCGCGGCTAAGAATATATTTCAGCGAATCAGCTGCGCGCCTTGAAGACTTAAAAAAGCCGTCGGTGCAAGGCGTGCGATTCGAGCCCCATTTGAGCGGCGCATGGCGTTGGATCCAGGCCGACATTCTCGTGTTTGAGCCGACGGAAGATTGGCCGGCAGATCAGAAATTCAAAGTGATCTTCGACAAGAATTTCTTCCCACGCCACGTCTCGATGGAGCGGCTTGTCTATGAAACACGCACGCCAGCATTCTCAATCGCCATTAAAGAACTGGAAATTTACCAGGACCCGACCAATCCAACACGACGTGAAATCAGTGCGACTTTGGAGCTGACACACGCGGTCGATCCCGGCGAATTGGAGCGACACGTCCAACTCACGATGGTCGGCGGTTCAAACATTTTTCCGCCTAACGACCCGGCCCCGCATTTCACTACGAGTTATGGGTTACATCGTCGCATGGCTTACATCCACAGCTCGCAAATCGTGCTCCCGGAGCACGAGGATTTTCTCAATTTAACGGTGACGAAAGGTATTCGCACCGCGCAGGGCGGCGCGCAGACGCAAGACTCCCTCGAGCAGAAACTCCGGATCCCGTCCGTCGCGTCGATGTTTCAAATCGATTCCATTCAAGCAACAATCGCGCGCAACAAAAACGGTGAGCCCGAGCAATTGATCGTGCTTACCACTACCGCCGACATCAGCACTCGCGACTTGTCGAAAGCCCTCCAGATCCGATTGCTCCCCAAACGCAAACTTTCCGACGCGGAAAAAGTCGCCGAAATCGAAACGGAAGGAGATCTCAATCAAACCTCCGACGAGTCCACTGCCTCGAACGAGGAAACTGATTCCGATGATGATTCCGTCGGATCGCAAGTAAAACAAGCCGAGCTTTGGAAAAGTGCGACCGATGTTCCCGATGATGTTCTCGACGCCGCGCGACCAATGGCATTCACGCCGATGGAGTCCGAGAAGCCGCTGGGTCGACAGCACGCGTTTCGAATGCGCGTTGAAAGTGATGGCGAGCTTTACGTCCGCGTGAACAAGGGCCTGCGCGCATTTGGCGGTTTTGCTCTAAGCGAAGATTACAACGCCGTCGTCGACGTCCCAGCCTTACCGCGGGAAGTTCAGATCGAGGGCCAGGGCGGGTTGCTCGCGCTCAATGGCGAACGAAAATTGTCGATCCGCTCCCGGGGACTTGGCGCGATTGAGTACGAAATTGCCCGGGTCGCCACGACGCAGATCAATCATCTCGTTAGCCAGACTGAGGGAGAATTTCAGCATCCGCGGTTTCAGGTATCTGATCTCTTCAACGAGGAAAATATTTCGCGGATCGCGCTCGAGCATCAGGGGATCGCGCTAGAGAACAAATGGAAGGCAAACTATTCAGCGTTCGATTTCTCCGAGCACTTGCGTAAACCGGCTGATGGCGGCAGTGAGCGCGGCCTCTTTTTTGTAACTGCTCGCGGCTGGGACCCAGCCACAAAAAAACCGATTAAAGCTGTCAAAGATTCGCGTTTCATTCTCGTCACCGACGTCGGGATCCTGACGAAGAAGAACGCCGACGGCACGGATGACGTTTTTCTCATGTCGATCAAGGAAGGAAAGCCGTTGCCGAATGTGGTGGTCGATCTTTTGGGCAAAAATGGGATTCCCATTCAAAGCGCCACAACCGACGCAAATGGGCACTGCGCCTTTGCCTCAGTGGAGAAATCTACACGGGAGAAAACGCCAGTCGCATTCGTAGCGCATAACGGTGACGATGTATCATTCATTCCGTACGCTCGGGAAGATCGGCAATTAAACTTTTCGCGATTCGACATAGACGGCGTTGACAGTGTTCTTCCGGAAAACCTGGACGCGTTTGTGTTCACCGAGCGGGGCGTTTACCGGCCCGGGGACGATGTTCACATCGGCATCGTGGTCAAGCAGCGTAACTGGAATGGCAAGCTCGGAGGGCTTCCCATTGAAACCGAGGTGATGGATGCGCGGGATCACGCGGTTCAAACCAGAAAAATTAATTTGCCCAACAGCGGATTCACCGAGCTGACGTATCAAACGGCCAACGAATCGCCGACCGGTCTTTACACTTTTAACGTTTACCTCGTCAAGAACAGCAAGCGCTCAACATTGCTCGGCTCGACCACTGCAAACGTAAAGGAATTTCTGCCGGATCGAATGAAGATCGAGGTGCGGCTTTCACAAAATGCGGCCCACGGATGGATCCAGCCAAGGGGAATGCGCGCCGCGGTTATGCTCGCAAATCTTTATGGAACGCCAGCAACCGATCGCAAGGTAACCGCGCAACTCGAGCTCAGGCCAAGCGCATTCTCTTTCTCAGATTTTCCCGGCTACGTCTTTTTCGATCCGCTTTTCGACGAGAAGAAGGAACGACAGGAACAGACGGTCGAGCTTGGTGAGAACAAAACAAATGCCGAAGGCCAAACGGAATTCGATCTGCAGCTTGAACGCTTCGCCGATGCCACTTACTCGATGCGCTTTATCGCAGAAGGATTCGAGGCGGAAGGCGGTCGCAGCGTCACCAGCACGGTGGACGCGCTCGTTTCGGCTTTGCCGTACGTGATCGGCTGTAAACCCAACGGCGAGTTGCGTTACATTGAGATGAATAAACCGCGCACGGTCGATCTTGTCGCTGTCGATCCGCAACTCAAACGCATCGCGCTGGCAAACGTGACCGCGAATGTAATCGCGCAGGAACATGTGTCCGTTTTGACAAAACAGGAAAGCGGCAATTTCGCCTACGAATCGGTTTTGAAAGAGCGCGTCGCGAAATCGGAAAAGATTTCCGTTTCTGCAAATGGCCTTCATTACCTACTCCCCACCGATGAGCCGGGCAATTACGTTTTCGAGTTGCGCGACGATCACGATCGGCGCCTCGCGAAGCTGCAGTTTTGCGTCATTGGCCGCGGCGCAGTTTCGCGGACGCTGGAAAAAAATGCCGAACTGCAAGTGAAACTGGACCGTGCGCAGTACAATAGTGGTGACGAAATCGCGGTCAGCATCACCGCCCCCTATGTCGGCAGCGGTTTAATCACGATCGAGAGGGACCACGTTTATGAGCAGCAATGGTTCCGTGCCGACTCGCCTGGCAGCGTCCAGCACATTCGTATTCCGGAAAACTTCGAAGGCAGCGGTTACGTCAACGTCGCGTTTGTCCGCGCGCTTGATTCGAAAGAAATTTTCGTTAGCCCACTGAGCTACGGCGTGGTTCCCTTTACCGCAAACAAAGAAAAGCACCGCCTCGAGGTTGAAATCAGTGTGGACGCGACGCCTCCGTCGCGTTCCTCTTTAAATCTTCCCAGCAACTCTGGCGGCGCGGGCGCCGCCTCCACGTTCAAACCCGGCGAACCATTGCACATCAACTACAAAACGGATCGACCAGCCAAGATCGTCATTTTCGCCGTTGATGAAGGGATCCTGCAAGTCACCGATTATAAAACGCCGGATCCGCTCGGATTTTACTTTCGCAAATGCATGCTGCGCGTCGACACCGCGCAAATCGTCGATCTGATAATGCCGGAATTTTCGCTGCTGCGTTCGGTGTCGGCCTTCGGCGGCGGCGGTGACGTTCAACGTCTAAATCCGTTCAAGCGCGTCACGGAAAAGCCGGTGGTGTTTTGGTCAGGTATCATCGACGCCGACAGTACGCAACGCGAAGTCGTCTATGATGTTCCGGATTACTTCGACGGCACGCTGAAGATCATGGCGGTTGCGATCGCGGATGACGCAGTCGGCTCCAGCGAGCGCGAGGCGCTGATTCGTGGACCGTTTGTAATTACACCGAGTGTGCCGGTGCTGGCTGCGCCTGGAGACGAATTCGAAGCCGGCGTAACCGTTGCCAATAACGTCGAAGGCTCGGGCCCGAATGCGAAGATCGAGCTTCGCGCGCAAACCAATGAGCGAGTGTCGATCTCAGCAGACGCATCACAGATATTGAATATTGCCAAAGGCCGCGAGCAGACGGCGATCTTCAAATTCCGCGCGACGGACAAACTGGGCTCGGGAGAGATCACGTTCATAGCGACCGCAAACGGACAGCAAACAAAACGCCGCGCTACTCTGAGCGTGCGCCCGCCGGTGCCGTACATGACTGATGTTCGTAGCGGCAGCTTCAAACAGAAAATCGAGGTCCCGCTTACTCGCGAAATGCATCCGGAATTTCGCAAGCTCGACGCGACAGCCTCGACGCTGCCGCTCGGCCTGGCACGCGGTCTCGATGCGTACCTGAAAGATTTTCCGTTTGGATGCAGCGAACAAATCACCAGCGGCGCATTTTGCCGGTTGATGCTGGCTGATGAAGCCGACTTTGGTTTAAGCCGCGCTGAAATTAACAAACAACTCGAACACACGTTCAGCGTCCTCGCGCGCCGTCAAAATGATCAGGGCGCTTTCGGCTACTGGGCGCCTGAACCCGGCGATTCAATCAGCTTTGTGTCGGGGTATGTGATGGATTTTCTAGCTGAATCGAAAGCGGCCGGCTTCGTGCCGCCGGCGGACATGTTTGCGAGTGGACTGCGCAACCTGCAAAAGATGGTGACCAGGGACCCACAAAATCTCTCTGAAGCGCGCACCGTCGCTTACGGGATTTACGTTCTTACACGCGAAGGCGTCATCACGACCAATTACATTTTGAATCTTCGGGATTACCTCGAGAAGAACCACAAAGATCAATGGCAGAACGACATTGCGGGCGTCTACCTCGCCGGCGCGCTGAATCTGCTTCACAAAGACGCTGAGGCTGAGCGTTTGATCGATGGTTACAAATTTGATAACCGCAAAGAAGTTGAGCGTGACGATTTCTGTCAGCCGCTCGGCATGAATTCGCAATACATAGCCGTGATCGCACGCGAGTTCCCGGCGCGGCTACGCAAAATTTCGGCCGAACAATTCCAAAATATTCTCAAACCGATTGGTGACGGCGGTTTCAACACGCTTTCCTCTGCCTATGCCGTTCGCGCTTTGAAAGCGTATTCGCATGCAGTAGCGCAAAACCCGCCGGAGCTAACGATCACCGAGGTCCGCAAGGATAAAAATGAAACCCGGCTAACGAGCGGAACGAAGCCGCTTTTGCGCTCGGAGTTTTCAGGTAACGCGAGCGCATTGCGCTTCGCGAGCAGCCGAAAGCTGAGCGGTCCCGGTGCATTTTTCCAAGTCGTTGAAGCAGGCTTTGACGCGCACGCGCCAACTGAGTCGGTCACCAATGGCCTGGAGATTTATCGAGAAATTCTCGGCAAAAATAATGAAGCGATCACGCGCACCAATCTTGGCGAGCAAATCCACGTGCGACTGCACATCCGCAGCTTGCAAAAGAACCCGATCACCAACGTGGCGATCATCGATCTTTTGCCGGGCGGATTCGAAGTTATCGATTCCTCGGCCCGTACTGGGGTTAGCCCTATTCATGGCGTCGATTACGTCGATGTCCGCGAGGATCGCGCCATATTCTTCGTCACCGCGCCGACGAACGCGCTGGAGATCGACTACCAAATCAAATCGTGCAACCGCGGCCAGTTCATTGTCCCGCCGGTGTTCGCGCAGTCGATGTACGACCGCAACGTGAAGGCACGCGGCGTCGCCGGAAAGATCTCGGTGACCGAATGAGCGCGTGCCCGGAAACTTCTGGGGAGCGCACGCTTGGAGCAGGCAACGTCCGGCACCATAGCGGACAAACGTTCGCGGCAGGATGCAGCGAACAGCACGCAAGATGCGTGCGCTCCCCAAAGATTCGCAACCTGCGCGGCGCGCTTCGTAATGGAATTGTCTTTTGTGCAGTTATCGCTGCAGTCTGGCTAGCGTTACCGAAACCGCCATTGCTCGAAGGCATTTCGTTTTCGCAATCCGTACGCGCCCGCAACGGAAAGTTGCTACGGGTCACACTTAGTGCCGATCAGAAATTCCGTATTTGGACGCCGCTGGAGGAAATTTCACCGGACTTGATCGCAGCAACGTTGCGCTATGAAGATAAATATTACACCCGTCATCCCGGTGTGAATCCGATCGCACTCGTCCGCGGCGCGCTGGAGTTCCTGCGTTTTCATCGCGCGACTACAGGCGGATCGACGATCACCATGCAGCTGGCCCGCCTTCGCTTTCACCTTCGTACGCGAAGCATTTCCGGAAAACTTGAGCAAATCATGCGGGCACTCGAGTTGGAGCGGCATTACTCAAAGAACGAGATCCTGGAAGCGTATCTGAATCTCGCTCCCTACGGCCGCAACATCGAAGGCATTGGCGCGGCGAGCCAGATTTATTTCGATAAACCCGCCTCGAAACTAACCCGGCCAGAAGCAATCGCGCTCAGCGTGATTCCGCAAAGCCCAAGCCGGCGCGCATTACACGCCGCTCGCGACAATGAATCGGTGAACGTTGCGCAATCCAATTGGTACGATCGCGCCGGAATCGATTCCGAGCTGGGATTTTCGCAGCGCGATTTTCGCGCACGGGTGCAAACGGAACGAAAATTTCTTGCGCCGCATTTTGTTCAGCAAGTCCTCGAAGCTTCTCGTGGGCGCGATCAAATCTTCACCACACTCAATTTGGGAAAGCAGCAAGCGATTGAACGCAGGGTTACCGAATACGTTAGGAGTAATCGCAATCGGGGCTTTGTAAACGGGGCGGTATTTCTCGTTGATACGCAGACGATGGACGTGCTCGCTCAGGTTGGATCAGCAGATTTCAACAATGCTGCTATTAACGGTCAGGTGGATGGAACGTGTAGTCCGCGCTCGCCGGGTTCGACCTTGAAGCCCTTTGTTTACGCGCTCGCGCTTGAGCAAGGATTGATTCATCCCTTATCAATTTTGGCAGACGCACCGCGCAGTTTCGGCGATTACAATCCGGAAAATTTCGATCGCGAATTTCTCGGGCCGATTCGCGCCTGCGATGCTCTGGCGCGAAGTCGCAATGTCCCGGCAGTTGAGCTCGCATCGCATCTTAGTCACCCTACGCTTTACGAATTTCTGAACTCCGCCGGCGTGCGTTTGGCGAAGCCGGAATCCTTTTATGGACTCGCGCTCCCGCTGGGTGGAGCGGAGGTTTCGCTGCAAGATCTGGTGCGGCTTTATGCCGCGCTGGCAAACAACGGCGAGTTGCGACCGCTACGATTCGCAAGACGCCAGGAAATTGCAAAATCGAAAAGGATTCTTTCGCCCGAAGCGGCGTTTCTCACGATGGAAATGCTCGGCAACGTGCCACGGCCGGAAATGAATTGCGCGGATGCAAGTCACGAAGCGCCAGTCTATTGGAAGACTGGAACTTCGCATGGTTTTCGCGATGCCTGGTCGATCGCAGTCTTTGATCATTACGTTTTGGGCGTCTGGGTTGGAAATTTCGATGGGCGCGGAAATCCTGCGTTTGTCGGTCGCACTGCCGCGGGACCACTATTGTTTCAAATTATCGATACGCTGCGTGCAGCATGGCCTGAGCCGACCGTGCCGCCCGAACCCCCGCCCGGAGCAAATTTAAAACGGGTAGAGTTCTGCGCATTGTCGGGCGATCTCCCCAACCAGTTTTGCACGCAACGTGTGAAAGGCTGGTTCATTCCTGGCGTATCACCGATCAAAACCTGCAGCGTCCATCGCGAAGTACTCATCGACACCGCAAGCGGCTTGCGCGTGCCGGTCGATGATGGCACACTGCAGCTAAGACGCGAAGTTTACGAATTCTGGCCCAGCGAATTTCTCACGCTCTTTGAACGCGCCGGCGTTCCTCGCAGGGTGCCGCCGCGTTTCCTGCAGGACACCGGCAGCGAATTGGTAAGTCGAGCCGGACAGAAACCGGTAATTGTCTCCCCGAGTAACAAAGAAATTTTGCTCGCGTCGGCAAAGACGATTCCGTTACGCGCGAAAACCGATGGCGACGTCCGGGAGATCTTTTGGTTTGCCGGCAAGCAATTCGTTGGCAAAGCAGCGCCAAATCAGGTTCTGGAGTGGAACGCACGCGCTGGCGATTACGAAATCACCGCCCTGGACGATCATGGCCGGTCCGGTTCGTATAACATCACTGTGCGATGAGAACACGGCGACGTGAGCATGTTCGCCAAGCCAAACACGTTTAGACGTTCATAAAAAAAAACGCGGACCTGATCGTCCGTAATCCTTGACAAATCGAAGGCGCGTTGTGCTAGAACTTTACGCGACCAGTGGTACTGAATGAGCACCGTATGCTGCGTAAGTCCAGTTTGTTTGGCGAGCCGCATCACTCGCTGAATCCGATGATGGTGCTGCGACGCGATTAAAGCACACCAAATGTGACGCAGGCTTACGCGCGCTTTCGGCGCAGTGAGGCTCGCGCTTGATCTGTCTCGCTGCTGCACGAAATTCTGCTAAAATCGGCAATCGCAAATCGCAAATTTCTTCGCACCGTTAGCTCAATTGGCAGAGCAAGTGACTCTTAATCACTGGGTTGCAGGTTCGATTCCTGCACGGTGCATATCATCCGTGACGGATTGCTTACGCGGCAGGAAATCGTGGCGATCGGCGACCGGTTGCCGCTCGGGGCCTAAAGCGAAAACTGCGGCAGGTAAGCGGCTTTGTCACCCGTTTCCCATCTCCACAGCAACTCAAATTCAATCTTTTCTTTTTCTCTTGGCGGCTGCGCGACTTCCTCAACAAGCTGCGTGTGTCGCAATTTCAATTCCGGCGTGGTCATCAATTGAATCTTCTTGTTGTCCGACGCGCAACCGACAGCCAAAAAGACAACGGCCAATAACGGTACCAACTTCATTGGATCGGGAGCGTAGCAGGGTAAGTTTCAATCGATCAAGCTCAAAATAAGAATGGGATGTCTTTTATTAGATCATTGCCTGAAATCGGAAGAAACGACCCCATGGGAGCCCGATCTTCTCGAGAACAAATTCTACGCGCCGGGAGGTTTGGAAATACCTTTACGGTTGACATAAACACCGGCGGCTCGAAACTTTTGCGAATTATACGGGGACCGAAACGCTTCTTAGGTGGGGACATCCATGGGTACTGGCAGAGAGTTGCGCACTTTGCGACGTGGCCAAAGCGAGTTCGGAATCCATCAATCAAACGATCAGCCAAAAAACTTTATGAAAAATCACATTCAAATTAGAAAATCAATTTCATCGATCAGAAACGCGCACCACGAGAGTAAAAATAACAACATGAAATCCATGAAAAATGAATTGGTACGCCTTAATCGCATCGCTTTGGTGATAATCGCGGTCGTAACCACACTGATTTTGTCCCCGATTTTAAGGGCTGCGCCGGCCAGGCGCGGTTGCGCAACGCCGGTGATCGAACAATACGGATTCGGCCACGGTCCTTTCGGAGATACTCCGTTAAGATGGAGAGCTTTTGTCCCAAACGACAGTGAAAAACACCCAGCGGTAATTGTCATTCACGGTGGTGGCTTTCAAAGTGGTGATTTTGCTGACATACAAACGGATCAAGATTTGGTGTGCGCTGGTTTTTGCGTTTTCGATATCGAATATCGTCTTGCGCCTCCGGGAAAAGTTCCGGGACAAGGCCGCGATCTTGGCCGTTATCCGGAGCAGACCGATGACGTGGCCACGGCGATTCGGGCTGCAAGGAGTCCAGCGCCGGGGTCGGTTGCGTTTGGCAGAGTTAGCGGCAAGGTAGGCGCAGTTGGCGGGAGTGCCGGTGCCTCACATGCTGCCTACTGTGCCGCGGCTCCAACCCTCGGAGGCGACCAGTTCGACGCTGCCGTACTCTTAAGCGGCGCATATGATTTCCACGATCCGGCTTCGCTTATCGATACCAGGTGTACAACATTTGGTGCAGACGTTCGCAATTATGTAGGCTGCTTGCCCGGCCCTGCTTGTGACGGTAACGGAGGGTTGCTCGATCTGGCTTCGCCGTATAGGAGGTTTACCAGGTCTTCTTCGCCGGTTTTTATTGTCGCGAGCAATCTCGACCCGATGCCTCCCAATCAGTTCACGACCTTAGTGAACCTGGTGGCGGCGATGGGTGTGCAAAATTGTGAACACTCTCTGATAATACAAACGCCCGGGCCAGACGGATGTACCGGGCATTCCTTCGAGTTATGGCCGGATGCCAGCGATGAGGCGATTGCGTTTCTTAATGCGTTTTTACAAGTTCCGACTACGAGTGTACCAGCCAACGAGTAACAATCGCAAAGCTGCTAACCATATTAGCCTCCTCATCCCATAAAAGGTGAATGTCTGGCGGCAATCGCTGCCCATTAACGCCCGTGGCTCGCATGGTAGCGCATCAGATTTGCTTATGCGATTGCATTCAAATTTACCGCGATTCCTGCTGCTTTCAGCTCTTTGGCGAGCTCGAACCTCCATGCTCCACTCGAGTCCATAGAAACGCACACAACTCCATTAAAATTCGCAAAAATAGCATTGACAACCGCCGTCGGCCTGACACAATCCCGGGCGTGTGAGGTGCTTTAGGCGTCTTCTCCAATAGAGATCAACCTGACCCTCTTTCCGCCGGGTTAACCGTGAGCGAAGGGCTCGTTCACACAACTACAATCCTCTGAAAAAAATCCACTTCACATGCGAGTCAACAGCTTCCGTGGATTTGCAAGCAAAAGTAACAAAACTGTTACTATGTTTTGTTGCCATTTCGCACGAAAAATCACGAAATGAATTTGACAGCTTTCGCAGTCACCCATAGACCACAAGAACCAAAACACTAAAAACTCAGCTCAAACTCCACTATGAAAAATAAATCCGCTTCACAATACGCACCTGCCCGCCGTAGCCTCGGCGAAGGCGGGTTCCTTAATCTGCGTGTCTTAATCGGACTGTCTGTAGTCCTGGTCGGCACCTTCCTGGCCCTGATAGGCCTTGGAACGTTCTCGGGGCTTACGGCCAGCTCCGCACAAGCGCAGCAAAATCACAAAATTATCAACGTCCCAGGCCTTCCGCCGGGATTTGACTGTGCCACGATTCATGAGAACGGCATCGATAAACAGGAAAACTTTCGGGCCGGCGCCATCATGATTGCCTGCGGTGAGGCAGCGGGAGGTTCAGCTTCGCCTTATAGTGCATTCTCTCAGCTTCTCAATAGCCTGGCAGCGCCCCTGGCGTATGGAGGCGCGGACGTCGACCTAGTCACCGGTGCGGATAGCCTTGCGCACTCCACCCAGTCGGAAACATACACTCTGGCCAACCCGGATAATCCCAACCAGGTCGTCGTCACCTACAACGATTCTCGAACGGCCCCCAACAACTACTCCGGCGCATCGTTCTCAAACGACGGCGGCACCACATTCACCCGCCTCAACCCGAGCCCCTTCGCAAGTGGACACGGGACGAATTTTGGCGACCCGGTTACTCTCTACAACAAGCCTACCAGCAGTTTCTTTGGAATTTTTCTGGCTACCGGCTGCGGCGGGCAGGGCATCGGCGCCTGGAAGTCCGTTGACGGTGGTGTCACCTGGGCTACTGGTGCTTGCGTTCACAGCGGAAGCTCTGACGATCGCGAGTCCGGGTGGGCCGACAACAATCCATCGTCTCCCTTTTTCGGGCGGATGTACGTTTCCTGGAACAACTTCGCCGTTGGCGTCGGTGCTCTCCAAGTCACCTTCTCCACTGATAACGGCGCCACGTGGCACGCTCCGATAAATGTGAGCAACGGCAGCACCTTCATTCGCGATGTGCAAATCACCGGCGATCTGTCGGGCAACGGGACCATGTACATCGCGGGCATGGATGAGGGCGGCGGCGGCTTTCCTCACAACAATGTCAACCATGTTTACAGGTCCACCGACGGTGGAAACACTTGGACGAACACCTACACCGGGTCCAGCTTTGCCGGACCGGGCGTTGGAGCATCCGGTTACTTTGCCTGCATGTTTACCGGGAGCCCGAGTAGTGTCTATTGGCGGCATGAGGGCTGGGGTGAACCTGCTGCCTTCAACAACGTGGTTCACCTGGTCTATGCCCAGCGCGGAGCGGGCAGTGATGCTGGCGACGTTTATTACATCCGCTCCACCGACAGCGGCGCGACGTTTAGTGCGCCGCTCAAGTTGAACACTGATGCCACAACGCGTCCTCAATGGCAGCCTAACATCTCGGTGAGCCCGAGCGGCACCCTCTTCGCGACGTGGTATGACGGGCGCGAGTTCGGCAGTTGCACATATGGCAACGCATCCGTTTCGTGTTACCGGATGTGGTCGCGCAAGTCCACCGACAACGGCGCGACGTGGTTGGCTGACAATTCTTTATCGGACGTCGCCAGCCCGCTCCCTGCACAACCTGATTCTAGCGTTCAATCGGTGTATGCGGGTGACTACGACTACGGCACCGCGGTAGCCACCAAGCACGTCACGTCATGGGTAGATGGGCGCATTGCCATCAGCGGGACATCGCAGCAGGACGCCTTTACGGACAAGGAGCCAATCTCGGCTGCAACACCAACACCAACTCCAACGGCAACACCTGGACCGATTCAGCTCAAGGCCAAGGCGAAAAGAATGCAGGGAATGAATATATCGCGGCTGCAGTGGCGGGGAGCGACTTCAGCTAACGTCGACGTTTACCGCGATAACGTGGTGATCACGACAACGCCAAACGATGGAGCGTATGACGACTCCACCGGCACCACCGGCACCCAGAGCTTCATGTATAAGGTGTGTGAAGCTGGAACCGGGACCTGCTCTAACACTGTGACTGTAAACTTCCCGTAATAGGGAAAAACCCAAAGCGGTTCTCTCAATGCGGCGTCCGGCAGTTGCCGGATGCCGCATTCGCTTTCAGGCGAACCGCCTCGCGCTCGGCGCGGAATGTGATGCATTTTCGATCGTGAGTGGGGGCACGCCGGACGTAAAAAACCTTAGGAGGGTGCGCACATTGCTGCCTTTGTACGGCTGGGGAATGCATCAGAAATCGAATTGACAGCTGGCATGGATTGGATGGCCAAAAGTGACAAAATGTTACCAATCCTTTGGTTACATTTCGCAAGGAAGTCAAAAAACCCATTGACTGCTTTCGCATCAAGTCTAACCAGAAGGAAGCAAAACATTAAAACCTTCAACGAAATCAACCCGGCGTCCGGCAGTTGCCGGATGCCGCATGCAGAGCCGTTACAAAAAATAGTTTTATGAATTCAAACCGCATTTCCATATCGCCGCGATTGCGGCTTCTCTTTTGTTCACTGTTCGTCGTCGCAGCTGCCGTTGTAGCGCTGGGGGCGTTCGGGTCCTCACGCGCAATGAGTCAGAGTAGTCCGTCTGAACAGGCGGTAAGCGCGAGCAAGATTGCGCCCTGGGTCATGGAACATACGGGGAACGGCCAGCAGGCGGAATTTTTCGTCGTGCTCGCGGATCAGGCCGACCTCAGTGGAGCGGCAGCCTTGCCGACAAAGACCGAAAAGGGCCGCTACGTGCACGATGCGTTGTGGAATAAGAGCCAGGCCACCCAAGGACCGATTCTGCATTGGCTGAGTGAACGCGGGCTCAAGCATCAATCTTTCTACATCGTTAACGCAATTTTGGTGACAGGCAGCCGCGAGATCGCCGAGACATTGGCTGCTCGCCCGGACGTGGCGCGTGTCGAGGGCAATCCGCAGATTCGAAATGTGCTACCTCGACCGGGCCCTGCGGCTGATGCAGCTTCGCAACCTGGCGCTCCGGAGACAATCGAACCGGGAATCAATTACACGCATGCGCCCAGCGTCTGGGCACTTGGTTTTAACGGCCAGAATATTGTGGTGGCGAGCGCCGACACTGGTCAGCGGTGGACGCATAATGCGCTTAAGCCTCACTACCGCGGCTGGGATGGGGTCACAGCCGATCACGATTACAACTGGCATGACTCTATCCATAACAGTGTCGGTAATCCCTGCGGTAACGACTCGCCACAGCCGTGCGATGACTATTTCCACGGAACTCACACCACCGGCACAGCGATCGGCGACGACGGCGGGAACAACCAGATTGGAATGGCGCCCGGCGCAAAATGGATTGGTTGCCGTAACATGGACGTAGGCGTGGGCACCCCGGCCAGGTACATCGAATGCATGGAGTTCTTCCTGGCACCTTACCCGGTGGGCGGCGACCCGAGCCAGGGCGACCCGACCAAGGCTCCCGATATTACCATTAACTCCTGGGGTTGTCCGACGTCGGAAGGCTGTTCAGTTAACACATTGCAAGCTGCGGTTGAAGGTCAAGCCGCTGCTGGCATTATGATGGTGGTCGCAGCGGGTAACTCCGGGTCGAATTGTTCTACGGTGACAGATCCGCCATCGTTCTATGCGGCATCTTACACAGCCGGGGCACTGAACACCGGCACTGATACGATTGCTTCCTTTAGCAGCCGTGGTCCGGCCACAGTCGATGGTAGCGGCCGGATAAAGCCGGATATCAGCGCCCCAGGCACTAACACGCGGTCGGCCTCTAACACGTCCGATAATGCCTATACGTTTGCCAGCGGCACTTCCATGGCAACTCCACATATTGCGGGCGCCATGGCGCTTCTCTGGTCGGCCGTTCCGAGTTTGCAGAACCAGGTCGACGCGAGCCGGGCAGCCTTGAATAACGCAGCTGTTCATATCGCTTCTACCCAGTGTGGCAGTGCGGGACCCCCAAACAACGTTTTTGGTTGGGGTCGGGTCGATATCCTGGCCGCTGTAACCAGCGGCACGCCAACTCCGACTCCGACGGCGACGCCTGGACCGATTCAGCTCAGAGGGCAGGGAAAAAAAGTGGGGGGAATAAACACCTCACGCCTCAAGTGGAGACGGGCAACCTCGACCAATGTGGATGTCTATCGGAATGGGGTTGTGATCGTGACAACGCCGAACGATGGACTGTATGACGACTCCACCGGCACCACCGGCCAGACTAGCTTTATGTACAAAGTATGTGAAGCTGGCACTCCGACTTGCTCTAACAATGTAACTGTGAATTTCGGGCCGTAAGCTGGAAGGGAACGTAGCGTCCCTCCCCGGTTTTTCTTTTCTGGTCGGAATTCAAGGAACTGCACGAGCTCAATGAGTCACGGCCTGCACCGGGCATTGCCGACTGCTGGGACTGCGACGCCGACGTTAATATCGGCGGCGATCACATGTAGTTACGCGTTGTTGATCAAAATACGACTGCACGACAGGCTTACCCCCCGACCATTCCGGCTATGCCTGGGACTAATATCGCGCAAGCCAAAAAAAGCCGTTTTCATAGTGTCAGAAGCCCTAACGGAGACATGATTTAACGAAAATCGCCAAATTTAAAAAAAACAGCTTGCTAGTCTCTTCCTTATCACGGTAAAAACAAAACTCGATTAAGAACCGAACAACTAAACTCAGTTCCTTAAACCCCGGAAATTATATATGGAAACACGAATTGTTATTTTGACCGCGTATTACATGGCGGCGGCGCGGCGAGCTTTGTTTACCGCTGCCGCGTCCATTGTGCTTGTGGCGGGCGTGAATGTCATCACCACCAGTGCGACTGCCCAGGGCGTTAACGACCGGTACTACCGATTTGAGGAAGGCGTCGCGGGAGATTGCGCTAGTGGCGCCGGCAGCATTGTGGATTCGTACTTCGGCTCACCAGATGGAACGCCAGACGGCTGTCCCGTCTACAGCACCGACGTGCCACTGACCGTGATTCCGCTCACCGGGCAGCCGAATACGTTGTCACTGGCGTTCAATGGTGCACAATCAATTCTCTTCGATTCATTCTTCCTGCTTCACCGCACCTTCGGTGACGCAACCCTCGAGTACTTCATCAAATTTCCCGATCAGCCGCGCAACTCGATCTTCTGGACGCGGCCAACGACGCTTCCCGACGAAAACCGCTTCAACCTTTACATTAATCCGGGTGTAGGGGTCACCGGCGACTATCGGGAGCCGGAGCCGGACGGCACCATTCACCGACCTCTGGGCGGAGGCCCTGTGGCAGTGAACGAGTGGCATCACGTCGCACTTGTGAAGGACACACAGACCGCAGCACCATCACACATTTACAACGCCTATGTGGACGGCGTGAAGACATTGAGCACGCTCGATCGCCACCCGAACGAACCGGACCCCGATCTCATGTGGACCATCTCTGGGAGGGTGGGCGACCAATTAACGGGCCTAATCGATGAGGTTCGACTCACCCAGCGAGCACTCGAACCGTGTGACTTCCTGATTTCGGCGAGCCCCTGCTTCTCACCCACGCCAACACCAACACCGAGACCTTCACCAACCCCGAGGATTGCCCCCACGCCAAGACCGCGGCCGACGCCCGCGACGCGTCCTCATCCTCTTTAGAACAGCCATCTGATCTTAAATCACTTGCAGGCCACCGTTGGACGACACAAGACCGCCGATTGTCGCGAAAAGCTTGGTGGTTAGTCCTACTGACCTTTTGGCGTATGTTGTTTATGCGATGTCTCGGGCGCGGACGCTACCGCCATGGCGCTGTTCACTCTTGGGCTCGTCTGCGGAGCGACTCCAACTGACGCGGCGGAAATCGCTAACCGCGTGAGCACAGATTTGGTGAACAAACTTGGAACGGCGACGGTAACACCAGATGAACTTATCGCCAGTTTCTGGGAGGACAACGAACATGACTGACCCGTTGTCGCCCGCCGTTTTTATTGATCGCGACGGCACGATTATGCAAAACGTCGATTATTGTTCAGACCCCAAACAGGTGAAGATTTTTGCCGGCGTCCCCGAGGCGTTGAAGCGCTTAAAGTCCAAAGGGTTCAAACTCATCATCATCACAAACCAGAGCGGCATCGGCCGCGGGCTGTTTAGCGTTGCCCAATATCGCGCCGTGGCGGGAGAAGTCCTGCGCCAGCTCGGGAACGAGCTGATAGACGCCACTTATTTTTGCCCCGACGTTCCCGGCAAGCACTCCAGTTTCCGCAAGCCTGCGCCCGGAATGATCGCTGCAGCCACGCGAGAAAATCAAATCGATCTGTCTCGGTCGTTTTTGATTGGCGACAAGGAAATCGACGTAGAGTGCGGTCGCAACGCGGGTGTGCGCACGATCCGTGTTCGAACTGGACTTGACCGCGAGACCACTGGGAGCGTGGCGGATTGGGTCGCCGACGATCTGCCCGCAGCAGTCGACATCATCTTAAACAAAACGCCATGACAACGCGATCATCCCGAGCGAAGCGATGGACTTCACATTCCGTACACCGCAGGGAATCCATTTTCAGAACTTATAGCCGACCGATACGGCCACGAACCGGCCCGGGCCGGGAATCCTTGCGCCAACCGGCACATCACTCTTTAACACGTAGTTGATACCGGTGAGGTGTTCTTCGTAGCGCGTGTCAAACACATTCTCCAAGGCTACATCTATATTCAGGTGCTCGCGGAAGGTATAACCGGCGCGTAAATTCAGCAGCGCGTAGCCAGGGCTGGGCAACTCGTCATTGAAGGCAGATACTTTGTGCTGCGGCGCCGCCCACGCGAGTTCCACGGCGCCACGCCATCCAGACCAATGCTCTTCGAGGCTCACTCTCCCGTGCAGCGGCTCGATCCGATAAAGGTTGTCCCCGTTGTCGCGATTGATTCCACGGACGTAGCTGGCTTGTCCGCGAAGGGTAAATACTTTCGAGAGATCGTAATGGCTTTCAGCATCGACGCCATAAAGGTCGGCGCGATCCAGGTTCTGATATTGCAAGACGGCAAGATCATTCACGAAGCGATCGATCGGGGTGCCCTGGATGTAGTCAGTAACGAAGTTGTAGAACGGTGTCACTCTCAAGCCCCAGCCATCGGTATGCCAGCTACCAGTAAGAGCGATTTCGTGTGAGACTTCTGGGACGAGGTCGAGATTACCGAGATAGTTGCGCCCATCGGAGTTGCCGGAAAGCGCGGCGAAGGGAGTGTAGATGTAGCGTTCAAGGATGCTTGGCGAACGTGTCTTACGGGCGAAGGCCAGCTCATAGCTCTGATGGTCGTCGGGCGTGAAGCGGACGGATGCCATCGCGTCGAGGTTGACGTTGGTCGCTTCGTGCGAGTGGGAGTTAAAGGCAGCCGCATCGGCCGCTGAATCGGAGTAAAATTGCTCGACGTTGCCGGCGTCGCTCCACACCGTGTCATTGCGCAGGCCAATGAGGGTGGTCCACTGGGGGCTCCAGTCCGTTTGCCACTCCAAGTAAACGCCGACGCGCGAACGATTGGCGTTATTGATGTCCTCCTGAGACGAGCCGTCGGAGAGATCTTTCTCAAACGCGTCGAAGCGACTCCAGTGAAAGTCGAAACCCGTGCGGAAGGTGTCGCTGTCGTGCGGAATCGTGAGGCCGATGCTGCCGCTCAGATCGTCGCTCTGGCTCGGGGCAGTGAATGGATCGTCCGTGCTGGCGAGAGGGCGCAGGGAGAAGTTATCCATAGTGTGATCGGCGGTGATGTAGCCGATACGCGCATCGAGTTGGCCAAAGGAGTAGTTGCCGGTCATCCGGCCTCCGACATTCCAACCGTCGTCCTTGATCATGTCCATCGGCTGCGCCGGGGTGCCCGCGTCGCGGGTGCGGCTCACCCCGCCGTAAACGTTTAAGACGCCGTTGAGGATCTGAGTCGCTATCTGTCCCTCGTGCTGCTGATATTCGCCAATCCCACTGTCGCGCACCCGCCCGCCAGGAAAGCGCAGGTCATCGGCCGTCTGCCACGATCCCTCATAGGAACCGCTCCAGATTGGGTTCGCAAGCGTGAATCCGCCGTTGACTCCGACGCCGTCATTACTGCTCCGATAAAACGAACCGACCTCGCCGGTAAAAAGGGGGCTTGGAGTTGTCGCAAAGGCAGGCGGCTTCGGTTCCGCCAGGACCATGCCTCCGATGTTATCGCCTCCCAGGCTTACCGAAGTTATTCCCGGTAGCACGGTGAGCGAATGCAGTTGGGAGGGCGCGATGTAGAGCAACGGCGGGTCCATGTGATTCGGACATGCCGGAGTGATCTGCATTCCATTAACCAACACTCCTACGTGGTCGTCGCTCAGCCCGCGCAATTGTACAATTCCAGTGAGCGGTCCATTGCGGACCACGGCTGCGCCCGGCACGTCTTCGAGCAGCGCCGCCGTGTCGGAACCGTCGAGCTGGAGTCCTGGCGTTGGTTCGACGAGCTTCGTGGCTGTCAGCGGGATTTCTTGCCCGACCACGACGAGGCTCGGTAATTGAGCCGTTGAATTAGAAGCAGATGCGTCAGAGGATTGAGCCCAAGCCGACAGACCGGGCATGGCAACAGACAATGCCAGCAAGAGAAAACTTTCACATCTGGTGTTTTGCGACGTCATTCAAACTCTCGATTGTATTTGCCGCTCCACCAGACACGATTGCAGCCAAACGGCTTGAGAAAGTACATCACGAGGTGGTGCGTAATGTCGTAGGCGCCCAGGGCAAGATTGTCTTTGTAGGTTGCCCAATTGCATTTCACCAACTCCGGTTTCGAGGCCTTCGCCCTTGAAAGGACCCTTTTTCGTAAGCGGTGTAGACCGACGCTTCGCAGGTCAACCCGATAAGGCCGATCTTGATGTGTTTCGAATTGATCACTTGTCGGTGGTTTTTTTGCCGCAGCCGCTCAGAAGCAGGGATCAGAAGCTAAGCGCAACGACCAATTTGGTGCCTCTCATTTTCATTTGTAGAAAGAATACCGTAATAACTGCTACCTATGGAAGCAAAACTTTGTAAAATTGTCGCGTCATTTTTTGTCGGGCGACGCCTCGCTTCGGTGGCGACATTCTAAGTATTGCAACTCGCAACGCCGCGCTCAGAAATGCCGGAAAAGCACACGCTTGCGGTAAAGTTGTATGCCGCCTGAGCCGCAAGGCTGTGCATGGTCTCTTGAGCGTTGAAAATATCGTCATCGATCAGGTTTGGATCGAGCGCGTATTGCTGGATGTTTTGAGGCGCACCCGCATCATTGAGTTTGCCAATACAAAAGTAGTCAAATGCTATGCAAGCTTTTTTGGAATTTCCCCGGCTTTCTGAGCTGGATTTGTTCTCGAGTACTAAAAGGACGAGGTTCCCTTGTGGCTTTTGTTCTTTGCAGCGTGATATTAGCGGGACGCCATGAATCAGGATCCGGTTGATATTCGACACCTGCGTTACTTTCTGGCCGTTGCCAGGGCGGGCAGCTTTAGCCGCGCAGCAGATCGTCTCGGATTATCTCAGCCAAGCGTATCCCAGCAGATGCGCGATTTGGAAAGAGCTCTGCGTGTTTCGCTATTCCAGCGTCGAGGCAAACGGATTCTGCTTACCTCCGCCGGTTTGGTTTTCCAGGAACATGCGCGCGCAATTCTAAGCCAACTTGAGAATTTTCTCGACGAACTCAGCAGTGGCTCAGAACAGCTACGCGGGGCTTTGCATCTCGGGATCGTGCCGTGGCTCGATGTGGCGCTGGTGCCTCAGTTACTCGGGCTATTCGCCGCCGAGCATCCGAGTGTCAATCTCACCGTTACGGAAATTTCGTCGGACGACATTGAGACGGCATTGGAAGAGGGTCGATTGGATGTGGGCCTGGGGTTTCTCACGCGTCACTCGCCCAACCTGAGTTATGATCTCCTCTCCAGCGATGAATTTAGCTTGATCGTTCCCGCCGGTCACCCGTGGTGGAACAAGCGGATGGTTCATTTTTCCGAGTTGCACCAACAACGGCTGCTTCAGTTGCCACGCAGTTTCGTCGTGCGAAGGATGACAGATGCTATTTGCCGAAGCAACCAGGTTCGCCCACGAACAGTGGCGGAAATTAGTGCAATCGAAACACTGCTGCTCTCGCTGGCGCCCTTGAAAGCCGCCGCTCTGCTACCAAAGGTTGCGCTGCGAGGCAGGACAGACTTGAAGGCGATTCGGCTTCCGGGAAAGATCCTCCGGTTGGAGATGGGATTATTGCGCCTTAAGGATTCTTCTGCCAACAGCTTGGTTGCGGCATTTACCCAGCTTACCAAGGCGGCCGTTCCGGAGATCCTTGGTAAGAGACTCAAAGCGACGCGGGGCAGCAAAAACCGGGGCAAACTGGAGCGGTGAAGTCTGGCACAACCTGGTGCCGTCGAACATCGGGGTGTTCAAGGATTGCCGATGAGACCAAGCAAGGTGAAAGGTCATGGTCTCCCAGCGAAAATCTCTCGTCCTGGGTGATGCCTGACCTCAACAAAGAAAACGCTTGCACATTTCGTTCTTTGTCATAGCATTGGCAAGACCAATAACGCTATAGATTTAATCTTTACTTTATCGATGTTGGCCGCTATTCGGTCCGCAGTAAGAGACGATTGCCAAGTAGAATAGAACCCGGAGCCGTAAATGATCGACGCTAAGGTTTTTCTCGACAGACGTGGAGTGTGGGCTTTCGCCCTCGGATGCATCGGCGTGACCATCGGCGTGTTGTTGCACATCCCGATGTTCTGGATGGGCCACAATAACCATTTCATTCTCTACGGGATGCCGATGGATCCGAGCATGATCTTCGGGATGTACCTCATCATCGCCGGAGTAATCGCGGCGGGCTACGGCCTTCTCCCGAGCAAGTCGGCTTACACCGCGATCGTCACCTCGCGCGTCACCGTTGTGGCGCCGGAGGATGCGCCGCTAAATCGGGCCCACTGGACCCTGATGGCGGTCCTCGTCCTCGCGCTCATCATCGACGTGATGAAACCCGCCACGCTCGGGTTCACGATCCCAGGCATGGTTCGAGAATACCAGACGACCAAAGCGCACGCTTCCCTGGTTCCGTTCATGGCTCTCATCGGGACGGCAACCGGTTCGATCCTTTGGGGAGTCCTGGCGGATTTCTATGGTCGGAAGGCGGCAATCCTCTTGTCAGCCGTTGTCTTTATCGGCACGTCCATTTGTGGCGCGATGCCGTCGCTCAATTGGAACATCGGGATGTGCTTTCTAATGGGATTCGGAGCCGGCGGCATGTTGCCGGTAACTTACGCTCTTCTTGCCGAGATGATGCCCTCCAGGCATCGCGGATGGTCTTTGGTCCTGGTTGGCGGGCTCGGCGCCGTCGGCGGCTATTTTGTGGCAAGTGGTTTCGCCGCCACCCTCGAACCGATTTTTAGCTGGCGCATTCTTTGGCTGATGAATCTGCCAACAGGTCTGCTTCTTCTCGGCCTCGGCCGGTTCATTCCCGAGTCGGCCAAATTCCTTCTCGCGCGGGGGCGCAAAGCCGAGGCGCATGCCGTTATGAAGCGCTTCGGCACGGTGAGTCACAAGTTAGCGGAAGGGGAGGAAGACGAATCGGAACTGCTCGCCCACGGGCATGATCACATTCTGCAGGAGGAAGCTCAGCTCTGGACACCGGAGCTAATCGGCAAGACAGCCGCGCTAACTGTCGCAGCGCTGGCGTGGGGTTTGATTAACTTCGGCCTGCTTCTCTGGATGCCTAACGATCTCGTTACGAAGGGCTACTCGATGGCCGTCTCGAGCAGGCTACTGGCCGAATCGGCCCTGATCGCATTGCCTACCGTTTTCCTGTGCACCTACCTCTACAGCCGCTGGAGTACAAAATGGACACTTTCGGCGTTCATCGGTCTGACACTTCTGGGCTTGTTCTGGGTGCTGAAATTGGAGATGCATGTCGGAGGTAACCCCGTCTGGCCGGTGGGTCTGCTTATCATTGGGAGCAACGGCATCATCGCGATCTTGCTCCCCTACGCTTCGGAAAGCTATCCGATCGCAATCCGGGGACGGGCCACGGGATGGGTGGCGATGTTCACCAAGGGAGGAGGCGTGTTCGCGCAATTGCTCGCGATCACTGCGCTCGTCCCATCTTTGGGCGTGACTGCCATTCTCGTCATGATCCCGGTTATAATCTCGCTTGCCTTGTTTCTGCGTTACGGCTCCGAAACCCGCGGGCTCGACCTGAGACATCTCGAGTCATCTCGCGCGCCGTCCCCGCCCCGGACGGGCGACCGACTCTGTGGGCTATAGGTGGTCAGTACCGGCGTTCGTAAAAGCCATTTTTAATCAGAGGTCTTTACGATCTGGCAATAAGCGGTGCCAACAGATGCAAATTTTTCTAAGAAACTACGTATCTGCGGGTATTGATTGAGCTAGACAATATTAGAGCGCGGACGACGCACAATTTGCTGGAGATCCGCCGTTTGCGCTAGTTCCTGGCTGTGGCCGAGGCTGGGAGCTTCAGCCGAGCGGCTGACCGCTCGGTGTTTCGCCGCCAAATATTTCCCAGCAAATGCGCGGCTTGGAGATTGCGCTGCGCGTGCCGCTATTCCAACGACCTGGGAAACGCATTTTGCTTACTTGCGCCGGTCTGATTTTCAGGAGCCTGCGCGGGCAATCCTGCGCCAGATCGGAAAGTTTTCTTAAAGAGCTGAGCATTGAACCGGGCCACTCCGGGGTGCACTTCATGTCGGCATCGTGCCGATTCTTAATGTCGCGGTAATACCGCCGTTGATCGGAATGTTCGCTTCCAGCCCATTCGGGAATTAGCCTGAACGTTGAAGAGATTTCCTCAACAGAAATTGAGGCCGCGCTGGAAGAAGGTCGGATGGATGGCGGGCTTGGCTTTCTCAACTGCCACTAGCGTAATTTGCGCTACGAGTGCCTTAATTCGCCCTAATTGTTCATAGACGCCATCGATGGCCGAACTGCGGGTCATCTATGTCCGCGAGCTTCATCAGGAACGTCTTCTGCGACTGTCTGACACCTTCGTAATGTGCCGAATGACAGGCGCGATTTGTCGCGAGCACCAAGTCCGCCCCCGCACGATCGCTGAAATCAGCGCTATTGGGACGCTCTTAAGCTGGCTTGTTTCGTTGAAAGCCGGGGCGCTGATGCCGAAAATTGCCTTTCGCGGCACAAATAGTCTCATCGCCGTCCGGCTCAAGGGCAAGAATCTTGCGATAGAAATTGGCCTCCAGTCGGGATGAATTCGCGAAACTGGCACGAGCCGTTGTCCCGAAGATTATCAGGAAACAACCGCTTCCGGAATCGTCAGCCATCCTTGGGCCACAGATCCCGGCGGCAATGGCGACGACGGCGTTGGCTCGCGGAGCCACCTTTGCATGTCGCATGTTTTCAACTGGTGCCGCCAAGGGCCTTCAAAAATAGGGAGCGGACAAGTCGTCGCAAGCAACGCTGACTCGTGACGCGAGTAAAGTCTGCGCTCGTTTGAGTTCGTCCGGTATTCCGATGTCGATGAAGAGTCCCGTGCAAACCAGTCCATAAACGCCGCGATCGAGAAGGCGGGGAAAAACGTCCCTCTCCAATGAGATCTCTATCCCTGCTGGCAGATCGCGTACGATCTGCTTTCGAAGCAAACAAACGCCTGCGTTGATCAAACCGGGCCCTTCATAAGTTCCCTTTTCAACAAACCCAGTAATACGACCATTGGGGTCGAGTGTCACGCTTCCATAGCGAGTGACATCGGCGACCGCCTGTAGCAGAATCACCATTGCGGCATCCTTGGACGCAAACAGCTCCAACGTCGGAGCAAGACTCCACTCCACGTAGCTGTCACCATTTAGAATAAGAATTGGGTCGCTGATAAGTGATTCGGCGAGCTTGAGGGCTCCTCCAGTGCCTAGCGGCTGGTTCTCTCTCGAGGAGCGGATGCGCATTGCAAGTTTACTTCCGGTGCCGAAGTAGTCTTCAATTTTGCCGGCCATATAGCCTGTACCCAGAATCACGTCAGTGACTCCCTGACACCGGAGCCTCTCGAGCAATAGCTGCAGAAAAGGCTTCCCCGAGATTAGTGCCATTGATTTTGGCCGGTCAGCGAGCACCGAGCGCAATCGAGTGCCCTGTCCGCCGCAGAGCACGAAGGCGCGAACCGCGCTGGTTGGAATGTGGGCGGTATCCTCCAGTTTTTCCATCGTTGTCGCAAAATTGAAAGTAAGCCCAGTGCGATTCCGGTTACTGCTGGAGGCGAGTGCCCACTGGTTCTCCCTTGAAGCTAGCACGAAACCGATTCACGCCGCGCGCACTGTAGCCTTGCTATTCGCAAGCGATTACGTGTTCTCGCGCTTGCCTGAAAACGTGGGAATATTTTCTGGGGCCGGAGACTTAGCTTCCGCCGTTGGTGTGCTCGGCGTCTTGGTTGCAATTAACTCTCCCACCTTGCGAAGGGTCGCGAAGTTGTCAGCTACAAGCTCTTCGTCCTCAACCCGAATACCCAATTCACTTTCCAAAAATGCGACCAGGCGAATTAAAGCGAGTGAGTCAAGATGTAGCGGCTCGTCGAGATCAGTTATCGGCGGCAAAGAACCGCGATTGTTATCTATGTACTCTTTGAGTTTGTGTGGTATTTCCATTAGTACATCTTCGCCAGAGTCGGATCGTTGCCAAGCGCTTTTGTGAAAAATCACCCATTTCCTGCCCTAGAATGTTAGTTACAGTTTCAAACGACCAGCAAATTACCGGACACCTATCCATTCCTCGGTCGTCGCGACGGGGGAATTAGGTTTCCAGAGTCCCACCCGTTCTGGGGGATAGGCGCTGCGAACTCCGCTTCACGCATGGTCACGGTTAGTCCGAACGAAAATATCGGATCGATGAACCGATGCGCGTCCCCGATGCAGATAAAGCCTTTCCCACAGAAACCGCGCACTTGGTAGGAGTAGTTTGGGATAACGTGCACCTGCTCAACCAGGTTCAGCTCAGGCATGCGATTCCGAAGCTCCGGGTTGATGTTTTAAAGTTCATTCCAGAAAAACTCTTGGGGGTTTGCTTTTGGCTAGAAAGTCCGCGCGGGGCGTGACCATTCCCAAGCGCAGTGGAATTTTTTTTCATAAAGGATTCGTTGTGACTCTCCTTTTCGCTTGAAGTCTAGGTATTACGGCCAGCAAACCTTGTCGCCTTCATCGGAACCATCTTAGACAAACACTCTACGGAATTGCCAGGCGCAAGCGCGAAAAAAATGCCGTCAATCGCGACCATTGGAGAGTGGGGTTCAACTTTGGCGCACACTTCATCGAGGTCTATGCCGGCGACTGTAGGAATCCTTTCATTGGCAATCAGGACCCGTAAAAGGCCTTCACTATGGACCTGACGAAAAGCGATGTCGGCGATCCGGTGGATTCTTCGCATGCACGCAACAGGCTTTTGAGAACACTTCCTTCACGAAGCGCTTCCGTTGCCGTCATTTTGCCGCGCGTCTAATCGTTTCGCATAGGAGACCCTGTCGATCAATTTTTCCGGTGCCGGTCCTCGGGAGTGTTTCACAAAATTCGATCTCTTCAGGGACCATGTAAGACGGTAACTTCTCAGCGCAATGTCGCTTCAACTCCGCCGAACTCAGCGATTTGCTTTCATTAGTAGTCACAATTGCATGGACGGTGTTGCCAATTGCTTCGTCTGGAATCGCCAAAGCCACTGCCTCGTTGACAGCCGGATGCGCCACCATCACCACTTCGATCTCACCAAGCTCAACACGGTAGCCGCGCGTTTTGATCATGTGATCTTTGCGTCCGATCAACAAAAAATCCCCTTTCTCATCGATTCTTACCCAATCGCCCGTGCAGTACAATTTTTCATCGCGGCCCGACGCGAAAGAGTTACTGATGAAACAAGCGGCGGATTCCGACATACGCCCGTAGTAGCCCTGCATGACGTTCGAGCCGCGAACGTAAAGCAGCCCTTCCTGGCCCGGCGCGAGGACAGGCCTGCCAGCTTCGTCGATGGCGATGACCGCCATGTTGGCGCAGGCTTTGCCGATCGGGACCGGCGTAGTTTGATTTTCGGGGATTTGGCCGACTTCGTACCAGGTGCAGACATTCGTTTCCGTCGGTCCGTAAAGATTGGCCATGCGCGGCTTCGGTAGCATTCGCTGTAGATTGCGCAGGTGTTTGATCGGAAAAACCTCGCCGGCGAAGAGCACCAGCCGGAGGCGGCTCAAGTCGCGCTCATGTAACTTGCCGCGGGTGAGCATTGTGAGCACCATTGGCACAGAGTACCAGACGGTGATTCCTTGATTCTCAATAAACGAGGAGAGCTGCACGGGGAAAGACGACAACCCCTCAGGTACAAGTGAGATTGCGGCACCAGCTTTGATCGCGGCGAAGATGTCAAAAACCGACAGGTCGAAATTCAGCGGGGCATGGCTGGAGAGGCGGTCGGTACCGGAGATGGCGAAGGTATCGCATGCCCAGTTGACAAATGTCAGCGCGTTCAGATGGGAGAGCATCACGCCCTTTGGCCTGCCTGTAGAGCCCGATGTAAAAAGAATGTAGGCGAGGTCCTGGTCGATAACGTTAATCCCCGGCGGAGCTGCCGGCTGATTCGGCAGTGCGTCAGCGAAGGTAAACGCCGGTACGGGAAGCGCGTTAGCGGGGAGTTTATCAGTGAAGAATATGGCTGCCGTCGGACACTCCTTAGAAAAGGCGACGCTCAGTTTTTCATAAAGAGAAGAACTCGTGATCAACACGCGGAAAGCGCACTGTTTGGCAATTTCCGCGAGGCGTAGGCCAGGAGCATTTGGATCGACAGGAACGTAACACGCACCGGTTTTCAAAATTCCAAATATGCTGGCGACTGCGGCAGGCGATTTGTGCAGAAAAATCCCGATGCGATCACCGGAAACGACCCCGTTCTCAATGAGGGCGTGTCCGAGCTGATTGCTGAGCTGTTCCAGCTCCGCATAGGTTAGCGCCTGATCGAGAAGTCGCACTGCTTCGGCATCCGGGCGCCGTTCCGCGCTTTCAGTCAGTAATTGATGTAGGAGGTATGCCATTTACACTAAATGCCGGGACGTAAGGAGATGATCACTTTCTGATTCTCTGACGTGCCTGAGTAAATACAAACGCCGGGGCCACTTGAAGGGCTAACTGCCTCTGTGTTCCATAACAAGTCCTCTACTCACTGTGGCCGCGTGACTTGTGTTATCCCTGGGCTCGGCAGGCGTCGGATCGATTACGCCTGCGGCGTCGTCGCACCTTGTTGCATCACCGGCAGCACGGGAGGCTCCACCGGGAAAATGGACGAACGGTTGAGGCCACACGTGTTTGCCTGAAACTCGGGTCGCTCGATGACAAGCTTCTTGTATTTCTTAAAGAACCGTTCTTCCTGAAGTATGTCCAGGAACTTGCTATACTCCTCGTGCCGCTCGAAAAAATCGCCGGCAATCAAATAGTGACCCAAGGCCATTATATCTTCGTAATACTGGTGGTCCTTCATGAGCGGTGCCGCGTGTCCCGCCTGCGCGAGATTGATCGAATGCGGATTGTAGAAGTACATGATCGCTTTGTTCACGAATTTGTAAGCACCATTGATCTGCCCGTACGCGCGGTCCATGGCCGCCCCGCCTGGCTCTTTCCCTTCGGTAAACCACAAATGCAGCGCCTGGGCCACCATACGCGCGCTGTTCATCGCGAGATATATGCCGCTGGCGAAAATCGGGTCAATAAATGTGGAAGCATCGCCGATCAGCGCAAAGTTTGCTCCATGTTTTTTGTCCGAATCAATGAAATATGAGAAGTTACCATTGATCATCAAAGGTTGTACGATCCAAGCGCCATCAAGGACGTTTCTTAGAAACGGCGACTCCATCAATTCCTGCCTGTACAGTGCGATTTGCCATTCCTTGCCATGTGTCGGCAGCAATTTTTTCTTTTGCTGCCGAATGTATGAGTCATTCAGAACGACCCCTACACTGAGGCGTCCCTCGAGGATAGGGATGACCCAAATCCAACCCTGTTTATCGCCGCCGAGGTATAGAATCTGTAATAGTCCTTCGGCGATCCCACCGAGGTGGTTCCCGCCCATCCAATGTGTGCTGAGCGCCGTCCGGTCAAGCTGTGGGTGGGGCTTTTTCCAGCCGTTGCGGTTGGCCATGAACGTATCGCGGCCGCTGGCATCGAGCAGGAATCGTCCGCAGTACTTCACCGTCGCACCGCCGGCCTTCGTTGCAGTGACTTCGACGCCGCCATCGTGGTCTTCAAGATCCACGTGCTTGACCTTGGTTTCCTCCTCGACTGTTGCGCCATGCTTGCGCGAATTTTCCAAGAGCATCTGGTCAAAAACGTTTCGCGGTACGTGGAACGAAAGGGAATCAGGCCCATGCATCACATGACCAAAGCACCATGTCGTGTAAGAATTGCCGTCGGTATCCAGAAAGCGCACGCCCGGTTTGCGCACGTACATTTTCTTCATTCGATCCAATACTCCGAGCTGTTCAAAGAGAGAATAACAGAAGGGCAGCAGCGATTCCCCTACGTGATCCCGAGGAAACTTTGCCTTTTCCAAAACCAAGACCGAATGCCCATTCATCGCGAGCAAGGTCGCCGCTGTCGAGCCCGCTGGGCCGCCGCCGATAACAATCACATCGTATTTCATTATTTATTGGAGCAACAGAAGCCTCTACTCGCCTTTCGAGCAAGCCGTTTCTCCAGAAAATTGATTTCTCTCAACTCTCCTGCGTTTGGGGCAATAGACGGCTTACAGAGAGATCCCGTTCGTTTCCGCCCATTTCTTCAAAACGTAAAAACTCCAAAGAAAAGCAGACTCATCCGCTCGGCCGGAGCGATGCGCTTCCACTCTCCGTTTTACCGGCCTCGGATTCAAGGAAGCAAGAGGTCCCTCGGCCAGGTCCAGTTCGCCTTTCCGAAACCAGTGGGCCACC
Source organism: Candidatus Udaeobacter sp. (assembly GCA_036499375.1). Classification (GTDB taxonomy): domain Bacteria; phylum Verrucomicrobiota; class Verrucomicrobiia; order Chthoniobacterales; family UBA10450; genus Udaeobacter. The sequence goes on along the minus strand of DASYDV010000061.1, from coordinate 4,077 downwards.
GGCACGCCGAAGCCTTTCTTCGACCGATACAGGATTTCGCGCGGCAAAACTGCTTCCAGCGCCTTCTTCAGAATGTATTTGGTGGTGCCTTTGCGAAATTTATAGGCGCTGGGGATTCGCCTAACGAAATCGACCAGCTCAATGTCCAGAAAGGGCGCGCGTGCTTCCAGACTGTGCATCATGCTGGCGCGATCGGCTTTCACCAGGATGTCATCCTGCAAATAAAGCTTGGTGTAAAACTGCATGGTCTTGTCGACCAGGTCGGTTTGCGGACAGTTCTCCCACTGCTCGATCGCTTCCGAGTAAACTTCCTCGAGATCGATCGGTTCGCCGAAAAGCTCCTGCAGGCCGGAGTGGTCGAGCGGCGCCATCCAGACTGGCAGCCAGAGCCGCCGGTCATGGCTTAATCCGCGCAACGCTCGCTTGATTTTGAAGTCGAGTGCCATGTTCGCATGCGAAGCCGGCAAACGATCGAAGATTGCCTTGATTGCGGCATGAATCGGATGTGGAAAAATGCGGTTGTAAAGTCGCGCCCGCTGGAGTGCGTGAAACGGATCGTAACCGGCAAACAATTCGTCGCCGCCGTCGCCCGACAGCGCCACAGTCACATCTTGTCGCGCCAGGCCGCTCACCAAGTAGGTAGGCAGGAGCGAACTGTCCGCCATCGGTTCATCCAACCGAGTCAGGCATTCATCGACCAATTGCCGGGCGCGCGCCACGGAAAGAGTTTCCAGTTTATGATCGGTCTTAAATTGCGCGCGAACGAGCAGCCCGTAGCTCGTCTCGTCGAAACTCTTCTCGGAAAATCCGATGCTGAAGGTCTTCAGCTGCCCCACGGGAACATGGCGTGAGGCAAAAGCGGTGATCGCCGAAGAGTCGATCCCTCCACTCAGGAAAACGCCGACCGGCACGTCGGCGAGCAATCGGCGATGGACAGCTCGATCCAACAGCTCGCGCAATTGCTCCCCCCATTCTTCCTCCGGATTAGCGGGCAGACGCTCCAATGGCTCGAGCACCAGGTCCCAGTATTTCTCCACGCGATAATCCAACGATCGGACATCGAGAAGAAGCGAACAACCGCCCGGAAGTTTGAAAACTCCATCCAAAATGGACCAGGGCGCAGGAATGTAGCCGTGGGCAAAATATTTTTGCACCGCGCGCCGCGATACCGTTTTCGTGACGCTGGGATGCGCCGCCAGCGAAGTCAGCTCGGAAGCGAATACAAATCCATCGCGCGTGCGTGTGTAGAAGAATGGCTTCTGGCCAAAGCGATCCCGGCTGCAAAAAAGCTGGCCGCGCGCGCGATCGTAAATCGCATAGGCCCACATCCCATTGAGACGCTCGGGCAATCTTGATCCCCATTCCCGATAACCGAGCAGGACAACCTCAGTATCGGAATGATCGCTGTGAAATTTGTGACCCCGCTTTTGCAGTTCAGTGCGCAGCTCGCGGTGATTGTAAATCTCTCCGTTAAAGATGATGACGAATTGTGCGTCGTCCGTGATTATCGGTTGATGCCCCCCCGGCAAATCGACCACAGCCAGGCGCCGGCTGGCCAGATGCACCGGCGGAACCGCGGACATCCACGTCCCCGAGTCGTCCGGGCCACGATGCCTCAGCAAGATGGACATGCGCTCCAGCGTCTCGCCTGAACCGGGACCGACGAAACCGCAGATGCCACACATAAGATCAGCGCGTTCGGCGAGCCCTCACGAACGAGGAAACGCCTGCGCCGCGGGCCGCTCCGATGCGCGCGAAATACCGTCGCCATCCTGCTCCGCGCCGGCATATGAAATCATGTAAGTCGCCTTGTTCTGCGATTCATAATACGTACGCACGAGCAATTCAGCCAGCAGCCCCATGAGAAAACACATTGCCCCGGTGATAAAAGCCATGACAAAGAGCTGAGGGAGCGGCGTTGCGATGAAGTGTTTGTGCCCAAAAATTTTGTAATACAGAGCCGCGCCGCCGGCGATCACGCCAATGCCCATGCTGATTAATCCGACCCCGCCAAAAACGTACATCGGTCGTTGCGCATAGCGATGCAGGAAAACCACGACTAATAAATCGAACAAAACCTTCGGAATTCGCATTAAGGTGTAGTGGGAGACACCGTGCCCCCGTGCATGATGCCTCACTGGAATCTCCGTAACGCGCGCGCCGTTCCAATATGCATAAATGGGAATGAAACGATGCATCTCGCCGTAAAGTTGAACGCCTTGCAACGCCTGCCGCCGATAGGCTTTCAGGGTGCATCCATAATCGTGCAGAAAAATCCCCGACACCGCCGAGATGAGCCGGTTGGCCAGCGAGCTCGGCAGGTTGCGCCGAAGTGCGGCGTCTTTCCGCTGTTGCCGCCAGCCCGAGACGAGATCGTAGCCTTCATCCAGTTTGGCCAAGAGCTGCGGAATATCGGCCGGATCATTCTGTAGATCGCCATCCATGGTGATGAGGATATCTCCCTTGGAAAAACGGATCCCCGCCATGAGAGCCGCCGTCTGGCCGGTATTCCGGCGCAACTGGATGAGGCGCAACTGCGGCCGCGCGAGTTGTCGGACAACCTCGCCCGTCTGATCGGTGCTGCCGTCGTCCACCACAATTACCTCGTAGGAAAGGCCGAGACCTTCGAGGTTACGAAACACAGCCGGCAAGAGCTCCTTCAGGTTGTGCGCCTCGTTGAAAACGGGCAAAATGACCGAGATCAGTTCAGGACGCCGATGGGCATCCTCAACGCGAGCCCGGGTATTTGCCTGTTCGTCAAATTCAGGAACAATGACCGATGTCGATTCCATTTTTCTCTAGGTACAGATCCTTTTTGTGGAGAAGAACTTGAGAAAATCCGAGTCGTCGTCAAGGTAAAACGGAGGACGTCGCCTCATTGTTACATTCGGCGTCGCTCCGCGTCCTCTAGAGGAATAGCTGAACGAAAGTGAAAAGATTGCCTCTTTCCTGGAGAAAATTGCCTTAAATGCAAAAGCCGCAGGGGTAAAACCACAGATGAGTATTGCATGGATTTGAAGCACCGATGACGGATGGATACGCGGATGTCCTGGACTGATATCAAGCTTACCATCGACCAAACAGTGCTGGCGATCGAAGGCGCAAAGTTGAAAGCAAAATTGCCCCTTTAAGGCTCCGACAAAGCTGCTGCATATCCTTTGAGTTTTCCTTCTTGCAGGAAATATAATCCACAGCATCAAGCTCGCCCGCGGCGGGTCGCTCGGCAATTACGTTGCCTTTGCTCGAGAGGCGGAGGAATTTTGCAACACGCCCACAGACATCCCGCGCCCGCCTGACCAACGCCAGGGCTGAACGTGCTCCAGCACGTTTCTCTTCCCGGGGCGGTGCCGCCGCGTTGGTGCGCACGGCAAGGGAGAACGGTCGATACATATTTGGCTCCGCCCGTACGCGAGATTCTTAAGAGAAAGTCCGTACGCATCATAAAAACGTTAACTGACAGTACTTAGGGGAAAAGCTAGAGGCGCTTGTTCGGTTTCGCCTAAGAACTGCGCCTTAAGCAAAAAATGCCCTGTCTTTGCCAAAATATGCCGAGCCATGAGGCAAACTAAAAGCGAGACAACCCCCGGAATGAAAAAGAAATCCCCTTCAGCATTAGCCTTCTCCAGTCCCCGCGTTTTAACCGCACATCGAAAACAGTCTCGAACACGACCTTTCAGAATGTCGGCTTTGCCCGGCATGCTGCATTGCGCTGCCGGGCTGCTTGCAATCCTAAGAAAGGCCTTCTTTCGGGGCCGGGGAATGTACAAACCAATTGGCATTATGTGGCGTCGACCGCTTATTGGCTCTCTCCCGGCTATCGTCGCCGCGATTCTGCTCTATGCCTCCAACCACGCCGAGGCGCAGACGCAGGCGCCCCCAATGATCGGCATTATGTATCTGGAAGAGGCCGATGCCCTCGGAGACGCGCCATATAAGTGGGATGGAGATCACGGACTGACAAACCCATACGTGCAAGGTATTGCCCTGCGAACGCACTGGAATAGAGTCGAGCCACACGAACACGCTAATGCCGATGATTTTTACTGGGATTATCTCGATCAAGGCGTGGCCCTGGCA
>DASYDV010000060.1:0-73801 GCA_036499375.1 Candidatus Udaeobacter sp. | reverse complement strand
CCCATCGATGCGAGCGCGACGGGATTCACTTGCACGCGCACAGCCGATTTCGCGCCGCCGCCGATGACCACCTGGCTCACGCCTTCGATCTGACTAATGCGCTGACCGATGATTTGATCGGCCAGATTATAAACTTCCGATAACGGCTGCGCATCCGAAGTCATCGCCAGCACCATGATCGGCGCGTCGGATGGATTGTGTTTGCGGTAGGAAGGAGGCTGAGGCAGGCCGCTGGGCAATTCGCCGGATGCAGCGTTAATTGCGCTCTGCACATCGCGCGCTGCGCCGTTGATGTCGCGGTTCAGATCGAACTGAATCGTGATCGACGATCCGCCTAACGAACTTACGGAAGTAATCTCGTTAACGCCGGCGATTTGCGTGAACCGCCGCTCCAGTGGAGCGGCCAGTGATGACGCGGCCGTTTCAGGGTCAACACCCGGCTCCTGCACGTTGACGTTGATCGTTGGGAAATCAACCTTCGGTAACGGCGCGACGGGCAAAAAATAATAAGCCACCGCGCCCAGCAACAGCACTCCAGCCGCCAGCAGCGAAGTTCCCACCGGCCGGCGAATAAATGGCTCGGAAATGTTCATGAAAGTAGCGCATGCCTCCGGCTTGCGTTTTTGCAGGTCGCAAGCGAGACGCTTTTTTTACAACTAAAATCCCAAGCGATTATCCTCACCGTTTATTCCTGCAAATTGCGGTTCGGGTTCCAGTTCTGTCGTCGTTCTTAGCGGCAGCTCGGCTTGCTCGGTTCGGCCGCGGCTGCGCCGCTCTTCGATCCAGCGACCGAGCCGATCGAGATAAAGATAAATCACCGGCGTGGTGTAAAGAGTGAGAAATTGCGAGAGCAGCAGCCCGCCGACGATGGAAATGCCCAACGGCCGCCTCAGTTCGCTACCGGTCCCGGTTTCCAGGGCAAGCGGCAAAGCGCCCAGCAATGCCGCCGCTGTGGTCATCATGATTGGCCGAAAACGCAACAGGCACGCCTGATAAATCGATTCCTCAGGCGACAATCCTTCGTTGCGTTCCGCGTCCAGCGCGAAATCGATCATCATGATCGCGTTCTTCTTCACGATTCCGATGAGGAGAATGATCCCGATGAGTGTGACCAGCGAAAAATCGATTCGGCAAATGAGCAACGCCAGCAGAGCCCCGACGCCGGCGCTGGGCAGCGTGGAGAGAATGGTGATCGGATGAATGTAACTTTCGTAGAGGACGCCGAGCACGATGTAGATGACGACGACAGCTGCCAAAATCAGCAGGGGTTCACTGGTGAGTGACGAACGAAATTCCGCTGCCGCACCCGTAAAGGAAGTCGCAATCGTCTCTGGCAAGCCGATTTCGCGCTCCGCTTTTTGAATCGCCGGGATCGCGTGACTGAGGGAACTCCCGCTGCTCAGGTTAAACGAAATGGTCGCGGCAGGAAACTGGCCCTGGTGCGGAATGGAAAGGGGTGTATTGCTCACGCGCATTGTGGCAAACGCGCTCAACGGCACAGGCTGGCCGCTACTCGATTTCACGTAGATTTTGTCGAGTACAGCCGGCGATTCACGGAACTGCGGTTCAACCTCCAGAATGACGCGGAACTGATTGAGCTGCGTGAAGATAATCGAAACCTGCCGCTGCCCGAACGCGTCGTAAAGCGTGTCGTCGATCGCTTGTGTGAGGACGTTGAGCCGCGAGGCTTTCTCGCGGTCAACATCGACGTTCAACTGCAGGCCGTTGACCTGTTGATCGCTTGCCACGTCGGTGAGCTGCGGGAGTTGGCCAAGTTTTTGCACGAGCTTTGGCGTCCACTGCGCCAGCTCCGCCGCGTCGGCATCCTGCAAAATGTATTGAAACTGCGTGCGACTGGTCCGGGCATCGATTTGCAGGTCCTGCGCCGCCTGCATGAACAGCGAGACGCCTTCGACGTTGCGCGTGGCGTTGCGAAGCCGCTCGATGATCTTCTCGGCGTTCGGGCGTTGGTCGTGCGGCTTCAGCACAATGTAGAGGCGCGCCGTGTTGATGGTTGCGTTCACGGTTCCCGCACCGACAGAGGCGGAGACACTCGCGACGTCGGGATCTTTTCGAATGATATCCGACACAGCGTGTACCCGCTGCATCATCGCCTTAAAGGAGATGTTCTCGGCGGCGTCAGTTACGCCGATGATCACACCGGTGTCCTGTTGCGGCAGCAAACCTTTGGGCACAACGATGTAGAGCAGAATGGTCGCGACCAGCGTGACGATAGCGACCATCAAAATGAAGCGCTGATGCGCGAGCACCCAGCGCAACCCGCGTTCATACCAATTGCGAAACCGCGTCCAATATTCCTCCGTTCGGCGATAAAACGCGCTTTGCTCTCTTTCTTCCTCTTCCTTTTCCGCGCGCAAAAGCTTTGCGCACATCATGGGGGTAAGAGTCAACGAAACGAATGCCGATACTCCAACCGCCACGCTCATGGTGATTGCGAATTCACGGAACAATCGCCCGACAATGCCGGTCATGAACAGGAGCGGAATAAAAACGGCCACGAGCGAGATGCTCAACGACACCACCGTGAATCCGATCTGCTTTGCGCCTTTTAACGCGGCTTCCAATGGAGGATCGCCCGCTTCGACATATCGGACGATGTTCTCAATCATCACTATCGCGTCATCGACCACAAAGCCCGTCGAAATCGTGAGCGCCATCAGCGAAAGATTGTCGAGGCTAAATCCGGCGAGATACATGATGCCGAACGTGCCAATCAGCGAGAGCGGCAGCGCCACGCTCGTGATAACAGTGGCCCAAAGTTTTCGCAGGAACAGAAACATCACCATCACCACGAGCGCGATGGTGAGCAGCAACGTGAACTGCACATCGCGCACGGACGCACGGATTGTTTCGGTGCGATCGGCAAGCACATCGACGTGCACGGATGGCGGCAACGTACTTGTCAGCCGCGGCAACAATTGTTTAACGCGTTCAACGGTTTGAATGATGTTCGCGCCGGGCTGGCGTTGGATGTCGAGTAACACCGCAGGCTCTTCGCTGTTCTTTGTGCCGACCCAAGCCGCGAGCTGATCGTTCTCCACGCTGTCGATCACTTGCGCGACGTCGCCAAGGCGAATCGGTGCGCCATTTTTATAGGCAACGATGATCGGTTTGTAAGCCTCGGCAGAAAAAATCTGGTCGTTCGATCCGATCGTGAACGATTGCCGCGGTCCTTCAAAGCTGCCTTTCGGCGCGTTCACGTTTGCCTGACCAAGAATCGTGCGCACATCTTCGAGGCTCAGCCCGAGCGCGGAAATCGCCGCCGGATTCACTTGCACGCGCACGGCGGGTTTTTGATTTCCCTGAATCGTCACGAGACCGACGCCCGTGACCTCGCTCAGTTTTTGCGCCAACAGAGTGTCGGCAAAATCGTTCACGCGATCGAGCGGCAAACTGTTCGACGTGATGGAAAGCGTGAGGATCGGTGTGTCGGCCGGGTTGACCTTGTTATATTTTGGTGGGTTCGGCAGATCCTTGGGTAAGAATCCGCTGGCGACATTGATCGCGGCCTGTACATCCTGTGCGGCGACATCGATCGGCCGGTCGAGCACGAACTGTAATGTGATCGTCGATACGCCGAACGAGCTCGTCGAGTTCATCGAGGCGAGTCCAGCAATTTGGCCAAACTGGCGCTCTAGTGGCGTCGTGATTGCCGAGACCATCACGTCGGCGCTGGCGCCCGGGTAGTACGTCGTGACCTCGATAGTCGGAAAATCAACTGTTGGCAGCGCTGAAATGGGCAGCAATTTGTAGCCAAGTGCTCCGAGCAGAATGACACCGACCATCAGCAGGGAGGTCGCCACCGGCCGCCGAATGAATGGTTCCGAAATGCTCATGAAAGTAGCGCGCGCTTCCAGTCCGCCACCCGGACGGACTCTTTCCATGGCGAGCTCGCGTCCACGATTCCCACAAGGGAGACGCTTGCGTTACTCCTTGTCACGACCACCCGTCGAATGATTGGCTCCGGAATGTTCACGGCTTTCCTGATCTCGCCATTTTCTGCCCTGGCTGCCTGACGTGTACAGGCCGTGCTTCGTTCGACGGTTGCGGTGTCGTCAGTTCAACATGCGCGCCAGGTTCCAATTTATACTGGCCATCTACCACGACTTGTTCGCCGGGTTTTAGTCCTTCGTCCACCAATGCGAGATTCCCTTCCGTTTGCGCGACTTTGATCGGTCGCATTTCGACGGTTTTATCTGGCTTGATCAGATAAGCGTATGTTCCCTGCGGCCCGCGCTGCACTACGCTCGAGGGAATCACTGTTGCATCCTTCCGCGTGGTTAAGATCAAGCGGGCATTGACGAATTTTCCCGGCCAAAGTTTCAGATCATCATTCGGAAACGTTGCCTTCAGCTTTACAGTGCCGGTCGTCGGATCAATTTCGTTATCGACGACCGCCAACGTGCCTTCATCTAGTGTGTTTGTATTTCCACGGTCGAGCGCTGTTACATGCAAGCCGCCATTAGCGCCACCCTGGTTCAAGATTTCCTGCAGATTTTGTTCGGGCAACGTGAACACCACAGAGATGGGGTGCAATTGTGTAATAATGACGATGCCGTTTTGGTCTGCAGCGTGAACGACGTTGCCAAGATCGACAAGTCGCACGCCAGTGCGGCCGTCGATCGGCGATTTGATGTAACAATAATCGAGATTGACCTGAGCAGCTTCGGCGGCGGCTTGCGATTTTTGCGCATTCGCCACAGCGGTATCGTAATCCTGCGCCGCTATTACATTTCTCGCGCGCAGGTCCGTCTGCCTCTTCAGCGTGACCTGATCCAATGACGCTTGCGCTTTTGCCTGATCGAGCGCGGCTTGGTACGGTTTTGGATCCACAACGGCCAGTAAATCGCCCGTTTTCACATCGTGTCCTTCCGAAAAATTGATTTGGACCAGCGCGCCATCAACGCGCGTGTGCACCGTAACGGTGTTAAACGCCTGTACCGTCCCCAGACCATCGAGATAGATCGGCATATCTTTTTGCTCGACCTTACCGGCGACCACCGGCACTGGACCACCGGCCCCAGCACCACGTCGTCCGGAGCTTCTTGTTGATGGAGATTCATCAGGCGAAGCCCGATGATGAAAACTCCACCATCCAATCAAAAGCACGATGGCGCCGACGATTCCAAAAATGAGTCGCTTAGACATTTTTTTACATACCTCATCCGCATGCGGTGACGCGCAAGATTGGTGACCTCTGTGACCGGCATCCGGTTACAACAATGTATCGGATATGGTTCGGACAGCGTCCGCGTCGGCGCACGGATCAAAATCCCCGGTGCCCGAAACGCCTCACTCTGATTGAAATGTCCGGCGTGGCGAAGCGTTTCCGTGCGGCTCCTAGCTGAAGGAACTAAAGACAAGTCCCAGCCCGTACGTGACCACCGCGACGATGACGCCAATCCAGGTCATCTCCAGACCGGAGGCCCACCATGAACGGATGGTGATGAGTGATTTCAATGCGCCGACAGCAAAGTGGGCGACCAGGCTGATCGCGAAGGAAGCGATGACGGCATCGAAACCGCCGGAGAAAAAGAACGGAATGATCGGGACAAACGCGCCGATCGCCGTAGAAATGCCGGCCGACAACGCAGCACTCCATTGGTCGGGAAAGCGATGCTCAGACAAGCCGAGTTCGCTTTGAGCCATCGCTTGCACGAATTGTTCGGGCTGTTCAGCGAGGCGCTCTGCCATCCTCTGCGATTCTTCGGGAGTGAATCCTTGCAGTTGATAGAAAAGCGACATTTCCTCGATCTCTTCTTCAGGATTTTCTTCAACCTCGGCGCGCTCGCGCGAAATTTCTGCCTCATAAACTTCCGCTTCGCTTTTTGCGGCGAGATACGCGCCTGCCCCCATTGACAGCGTGGAAGCGAGCATGCCCGCAAGGCCGGAGATGAGAATGTAGTGTTGTTGATTATTCGTCGCGCCGGCCACGCCGGACACGATTCCGAAGACGGCACCAAGTCCATCATTTGCGCCGTAGATCGCGTCGGCCACCCAGCTGCCGCCGCGGCCGTGCCACCGTTCCCGTTTCAGGATTTTATCCAGCGCGGTGCGAGGACTCACAGGCGGCGCCATTGCGCTCAGAGCGCGCGCATGAGCTTTTTCTTCCACCGCGCTGGTTCGCAAAAATTGCTGGACATCCTGTTCGCCCGCGAACGCGCGCTCGGCTTGATCACGGAATTCTGCTTCCTGCTTTTCTTCCGTCGCTTCCATCCGCCGAATCGCGATCTCCGCTCCGGCGATTTTGTTCCACCATCGATTTAGCCGGCGCGCAATCGTGTCTTTGTAAACGGGCGGCTCTACGCCAAGCTCGATCATCTTTTTCTCCCAACGTTGCGCGTGACGCTCTTCTGCTTCGGCCATGCGCAGAAGAACGCTCTTGCGTTTGTCATCTTGTTCGCGCCCGGCCAGATCTCGATAGGTTTGCGCCGTCTCGACTTCCGCTTGCCAGTTGCGCCTTGCAACTTCAATCGTTTGGTGACGATTTTTCTGCTCGGAAGCCATAACTGATTAAAGCCCAAAGAGGGGTGGTTTCCAAACAGCCGGGTTAGCTGCTGGGGAGCGCACGCTTCCAGCGTGCTGTAAGAGCATCTTGCTCTTGGATCCTTTGACGTTATTTCTTGGCAAAATGTGTTCGGCAGGATGCCGAACATAGCACGCTGGAAGTGTGCGCTCCCCGGACGAGAGGTTCAATCAGCCGGCTCCAGCGCAGCGCTTAAGGTCGGCTCGACGCGTGCCCGTAGCTGCTGCGCGGTGATTATAAGAGCTACCGAACCGATGATCAGAGCAGCGGCAATCAATGTGCGCACGGTCACCGTCTCGCCGGCAAAAAAAGTGCCGAGCAAGACAGCCACGATCGGATTCACATACGCATAAGTCGCGACCTTTGCGGGATCGCAATGGCGCAGCAGCCAAATATAAGCGGTGTATCCAACCACAGCTCCGATGATCACCAGATAAATAAATGAAACGAGCGACCGGGCCGAAATAGAACCGGGATGAAATTGCGGTAGTTCGCCGGTCACCATGCCCGCCAACAAAAGCAGGATTCCGCCGCAAATCATTTGTTGGGCAGCAGTGAGAAAGGGCGAGGGCGCATGTTTTGCGGCTCGCGAATAGAGCGAGCCTGCCGACCAAATGAAACTTGTGACCAGTAGGATCGATATTCCAATCGCAGGATTCCGTCCCCCAACGGAGTGAAAGTGCAGACCCGGTCCGAACAAAACTCCAACGCCAACAAATCCGCCGGCAAGCCCCATCCACATGATTGGTGTCGGTCGCCGCGCCATTCCAGTGATCCAGCCCAGCAGCACGATGTAAATGGGCACAATCGCCACGACCAGCGCTGCCAGTCCCGAGTCGATATATTTTTCTGAGATTGTTACGCCGCCATTGCCGCCAAGCAGTAAACAGGCGCCGATAATGAGCGAGGTCCGCCAGTTCCTCCAACTCGATTTGCTGATGCCCTGCGACCACGCGATGGCATACATGATCATGCCTGCCAAGACGAATCGTGCGCCTGCCATCAGAAACGGCGGAATTGTTTCGATGGAAAATTTGATGCCGAGATAAGTGGAGCCCCAAATTAGGTAAAGCGCGGCGAACGCAACGATAACGAGCGTTTTCTTCTGTGCGGCCATTGGGAATGACAATGTCGCATTCGCCACGCAGAGCAAACCGCTGGTGCCACGATCAATGCGCCAACTGGTAGGGACGGCGCGCTGCGCCGTCCGGACATCGCAGCGCGATTTCCCTACCTACGGGCCGCGCCTGAAAAGCAATCGATAGAGCAGCAACAGGATCATGGCGCCGGCGATCGACATGATCCAGCCGGCGGCGTAATTCTCTCCCCAGAAAACGCGACCGATCCAGGTCCCTACCAATGCGCCGGCGATACCGAGCAGAATCGTGACGATGCAACCACCGGGATCTCTGCCCGGCATCAACAGCTTTGCGATCGCACCGATAACGAGCCCAACAAGAATGGTCCAAATGATTGAATGAGCGCTGAAGTCCATAGTGAAACCGAGTTGTATCGAGTTGAATCGCGCCCGGCAAGCAAATTGGTTTGGACGTGAGATTTTGCAAAGCGCCGCAACTTGGTAGGGACGGCGCGCTGCGCCGTCCGGACATCGCGGCGCGATGTCCCTACCTTAAAGTTGAATTACCTGCGCCGAGTGAATGTCTTCGCTCGCGCCAATTTCGCGGAGCAACTGTTCGTCAGGGGCGGTGTCGAGATTCAAAACCGTGAGCGCAGTGCCGCCAGCCTGATTTCGACTGAGCGACATCGTCGCAATGTTCACGCCATGCTCGCCGAGCAGCGTGCCGATGCGGCCGACCATTCCCGGTCGATCAGAATTTTCCAGCACGAGCAACACGCCGCTTGGTCGAGCTTCGACCGGCCGGCTGTTGATGCTCACGATTCGTGGTGTCGCGCCAAAAAATGCGCCGCCGACCGAAACGGTTTTCCCTTCGCCGAACGCAGAGAGTTCGAGCATATCAGTGTAATCGCCGGGCGCGCTCAGGCGTGATTCACCCACCTTTAATCCAAGAGCTTCGGCAAACGCAGGCGCGTTCACTTCGTTTACTTCGTTGCCGCCGGCAGTCTGGAGAAAACCTTTGAGCACTGCGCGCGTGATCGCAGTGGTATCGACCTCGTTGACCTTGCCGCTGTAGTTGATGTTGAGCGCCTCGGCGCGCTTCGGCGCGATCTGCGATAGAAATTTACCAAGCTTTTCGCCAAAGCGCAGATGAGGTCCAACGATCGCGAGCGTTTTCGCATCGAGATTCGGCATATTCACTGCGTTACGGATTGTGCCTTCGAGCAGCATCGCGCGGATCGATTGGGCGATCTCGATGCCAACGCTCTCCTGCGCCTCGGCAGTCGATGCGCCAAGATGCGGCGTAAGAACCAGATTAGGCGCGTCGCGTAACGGAGAATCGACCGGCAGCGGTTCCGTCTCGAAAACATCCAGCGCGGCGCCGGCCACATGTCCGTCTCGCAATGCCTGGGCCAGCGTAGCTTCTTCAATCAAACCGCCGCGAGCGCAATTAATGATGCGCACGCCGCGCTTCGTTTTCGCCAACCGCTGGGCATCGAGAATGTGGCGGGTTTCGGCAGTAAGCGGCGTGTGCAGCGAGATGAAATCGGCGCCGGTCAACAAGTCTTCGAGTTCATCCACGAGTTCTACTTGCAGACTCCGGGCACGCGTTGCGGAGAGATACGGATCGTAAGCGACGACCCGCATACCAAACGCCATGGCGCGCCGGGCGAGTTCGGCGCCAATCCGACCCACGCCGATCACGCCGAGTGTTTTGTCGTAGAGCTCCACGCCTTCGAACTTCTTTTTGTCCCAACTCTTGCCTCGAACATTTGCGTCAGCTTGCGGAATCTTGCGTGCGACGGAAAGCAACAATGAAAACGCATGCTCGGCGGTCGAGATCGTATTTCCGCCCGGCGCGTTCAACACGACCACGCCGCGGCGGGTGGCCGTCTCCACATCGACATTGTCCACCCCAACCCCGGCGCGACCGACAACGCGCAGTTTCGCGCCGGTCTTTAAGATGTCAGCCGTTACTTTGGTCTGGCTGCGAACGACAAGAGCGCTGAACGGCGAAATGGCCTCGATAAGTTCGCGCTCGCTCAAACCGGTTTTGACCGTGACCTCAAGTGCATGTTCACGGGAGAGTTCGTCCACTCCGCGTTGCGAAATGGAATCGGCAATCAAAACCTTGGGCGCCACGGCTGTGGTAAGTGTTAATCAAGGAAGGGCGATTTCCAAATCGCCCGGGGACCCGGTGGTTAGGAAACCGCCGCTCCTTGCGAAATAAAGTCGCCGATATTGCCAAACTTAAATCTTAAAACTTAAAACTGTTCTGTTTAAACTTGGCTGCATGCAAGAGCGGAGAGCATTCCTTGTAATTTTCGCAATCGCAGCCGCGCTCGTTATTCCGGCTGGGATCACATTGCGCAGCGTCATTCACCCAGTCGTGCTGCAAGTCACGTCGGACAATCCCACGCCGCTGGGATACACATGGAGCCTGCTGTTGTTTATTGTTCCAATCGGCGCGCTGGGTTGGTGGTTTGCCAGCCGGCCCGATCTCAAGTTTCCAAGGAAGGCGTTTTGGCGAACCCTCGCAGTACTTGCGCCACTCGGTTTCGCGCTCGACCTGCTTTTTGGCAACGCTTTTTTCATTTTTCCGAACAAAGCCGCTACACTCGGGTGGGGAATACCGGCAATGGGCGGAGCTATTCCGATCGAGGAATTCGTTTTCTACCTCGCCGGGTTCATGCTGGTCCTGCTGAGTTACATCTGGTGCGATGAATATTGGATGGCGGCCTACAACGTGCCCGACTATGCAGCGACCGCCAAAAACATTCCGCGCATCGTTCGGTTTCATTTTGGATCTGTTGTACTTGGCGTGCTCTTGATCGCCGCTGCGATTCTATATCGAAAGTTTTGGTCCGGCGTGCCCGAGGGCTTTCCGTGGTATTTTGTTTATCTTGTCTGCGCTTCGTTGATTCCGTCGGCTGGCTTTTTTCATAGCGCAGAACCATTCATCAACTGGCGCGCGTTCAGTTTTACGTTCTTCCTGCTTCTGCTAATCAGCTTGCTTTGGGAAGCGACGCTCGCTTTGCCTTATGCTTGGTGGGAATACCGGCCGCGTAATTTGATGGGACTGGATATCGGAGCATGGTCCGGCCTGCCGATCGAAGCGGTTTGTGTTTGGTTCGCCGTGACTTTCACCACCGTCATCACCTATGAAGTGATTAAGATCTGGAAAGCACTGGGCACGCGCGCGCTCGAAGCATTTTTCGGTATTCGAAAATAAGCAGCCGCAAAACTCGTCAGCCGAAGATGATCAAATGAATCGATTCGGGTAATTGCTGTGCCACGTTGGTTGCAACGCTGCCGCGGAGGAGCTTCACCATCGCCGGACGTTGTGAAGCGCCGATGATGAGAAAATCGACGCCCATGGTTGCAGCAAGATCGACAATCGTCGCGGAGGCGTCCTGGCTTGCGGCATAAACAGGAACCACGTTGACGCCGCGCTCGTGAGCGAGTTTGAGCACCGAGCACATAATAGCGTTTGCCTCCGGATCATCCTGCCACTTGGAGCGGCCAATCGCGGTCCCGGCCGCTGTGTAATAAACAGCCACCTCTTTGACGTAGAGCACGAAGAGCGTCGCTTTGCGCAACTGCGCTTCGTCCAGGGCAAAACTGAGCACCGGTGTAATTCCGCGCGCTGCGACCATGACTTTCTGACCTTCCTCCAAGCGCGGCCGCATACTCGTCACGAGATCGGGCGTGACCATCTGGGCGACTTCGCGTGTCACCGTCAGCGTGGTGAGGCCCTGCCGCTTTAAGGTGTAAGCGCGCAAGGCCAGGCCTCCGATCAAAACCGCGAGCACAAATTGAAGCGCATCGACCTTCGTGTGAGCCAGTGTTAGCTCGACCAAAGCCAGAATCACAAACGTTATGCCAAAGAGCACGCGATCGTACCAAGTGAAATCCACGGTCCGATTGAATGTGCAGGAGCCGAGATTCACCGTAATCGCGCCGACTACGCCAATGGCATAAAGGCCGGCGAGCGCGGTGAAGTTTGCTGCAAAAAGCAGCACCACGGCTGGCAGGCCGACGGCAATTACCAATGGCCACATGGGAACACCGTGCCGATTGAGGTGCCGAAATTGCAGCGGCATCTCGCGATCGCGCGACATCATGTAAAGCAGACCGATCATCGCTACGATCGCGGTGTTAGCCGCGCTCAAAAGAAGCAGGCAGAAAACGATGCCGACGATCCATCCAAAAACCTGTCCGATCGCGGGCGAAAACGTCGCGGCGGCAAATTGCTCCCCGAGGAAGCGCAACATGTCTTCACTCCTCTGCCCGAGAACTGCGGCGATGGTGCCCTTGTCAGTTAAATGCAGGGTTTTACCCAGCACAGAGGGCAGCGAAAGCATAGCCCATCCAAGAAGCGCTGTGCCAACAACAACTTCGATGGCCACGGGCAAAATCGCCTTGAGCGATTCACGAGCGACGCTTGGGTGTTCCATCGTCGAGCCCGGATCGAGCTTCATCACGCCAGTGAGGTTCGCGATCGACTCCGCACCCGATAGCGCCAGGATGACACCGACGAATTGCACCCATACAGTCGTCAGACTTTGGTGCGGCCGCTCGAGAAACTGTGTGGTCAAATGCGGTGCACTGAGCAAGATCAGAACGATTACTACGACGGCCGTCGGCAACGCCAGCGCCACAGCGAAACTGCCCGAATGTTTCGGCCCGAGATAGTTGATCAAGCCCATAACCACCAACACGCCGATCGTTGTGAGCGCGATGTGATCGCGCAGGAGCTTGATCCAGACGATTCCCTCCGCGCCTGAAGTGATGTAGCTCAGTGCCGACCAACCGCTGAGAGCGGCCGTTACTGTCAGATCAGCAACAAGCAACAAGGCTCCGACTACGGCCAGCAAACGTCCCTGGGAACGCGCGGATGAGTAAACACCGCCGCCATCGGGGAAGTGGCGACAGATAACGATGTAATTGACGCCCACGAGCGCGGTCACAGCGCAGACTGCAAGAATGATCGGCAGCGATGAAAATCCAGCGGCGACAAACGCCAGACCAATCACGTACGCCTTGCTGGTTCCCCAGTCGCCGTAGAGCAGCGCGGCAGCGCGTTTCCAATCCAGGTTGCGCGGTCGATGCACGCCCGCACTCGCGTCGAGAACAACATCATCTAGTAGCTGCGCCATCGGTATCGGCAGTGACTCTCGATTGGTCGCTCGCTCGCTGGCAAGCGGTTTCTCAGCCGATGCCCGGTGAACGGCTAACCCACAAAACGGTAGCCAATGCCAGGCTCAGTCTTGATCAGACTTGGCTTGGTCGGCTCGGGTTCAATTTTTTGCCGCAAATGCGTAACGTAAACGCGCAGGTACTGTCGATGTTCCTCTGACTTCGGTCCCCAAATTTCGCGCAGGATGTAACGATGCGTGAGCACGCGCCCAGAATTGCGGACGAATAATCGCAGAAATGCGTACTCTGTCGCGGTCAGTTTGATTTCGCGACCGGCGCGCGTCACCACACGTGCGGTAAGATCGACAATGAGGTCGCCGCTTTTGAAAACCGAAACTTCTTCTTCGGGGCGAGTCTTACGTTGCGCAGCGCGCAATCGCGCGAGCAGTTCCGGCATGCTGAACGGCTTGGTAACATAGTCGTCGGCGCCGGCATCGAGCGCGGCGACTTTGCCTTGCTCGTCGTCCCGCACGGAAAGAACCAGCACAGGCGCTTCACTCCATTCGCGCAAACGCTTTAAAACTTCCAAGCCATCCATGTCGGGCAAACCAAGATCGAGCAGAATGACAGCGGGCTTGCGATTGGCGGTTTCGATTAAACCATCGTGGCCGCTCTCGGCTTCGTGTACCTGGTAGTTCTCGCCTTCCAGCGCAACCCGCAGGAGGCGACGAATCTGCACTTCGTCGTCCACGATGAGCGCAATCGGTTTCACGCGGTCGCTTCGGTGGGCAATCGCATGGCTTCGCCGATGGGTAAACGAATGGAAAAACGCGCGCCGCCGCTTTCGCGATTTTCCGCGACGATTTCGCCGCCGTGCGCTTCAACAAGTTGGCGAGCAATGGAAAGGCCAAGTCCCAGACCGCCCGGACGCGTGCCCGGACCGCGGTAGAATTTTTGAAATACTTTGTTTTTCTCGCCCGGAGCGAGACCGACGCCGCGATCGGCTACGGAAATGACAAGCGTCGAATCATCGCGCACCGCAGTGACTTCGATCGGGTGCTTGCTCTTGCCGTAAATCATGGCGTTCGATAGCAAGGCTTCCAACGCTTGTTGGATAAGACCGGAGTCCATCGAGATCGCCGGCAAATTTTTCGCAGTATTGATGTGCACGTCGCTGTCTTTCAATCCCGATGCCGCCACGGCTTCGTGGACCAGCTCTCCCGGGTCGCACCATTCGCGCACGGGCTGCAAAAGGCCTGATTCCAAACGCGTCGCATCGAGGAGGTGATCGACCGTGCGGGTAAGCCGGCGAACGGCTTGTTGCAACTCCGCGCGATCCGGCTCGGGTTGCTGCAATGCCACCGTCATGGCGGCCAGTGGTGTTTTCAATTCATGGGAAACAGAATCGAAAAGTGTCTTTTGGAGTTTTTCAGATTGGCGCGCGATTTGCGCAGCCCGGCTTTCTTCCAGCGCGCGCTCTTTGTTAACGAAAAGCGCGAGCTGCGCGGCAAACGCGTCGAGTAACTCGCGTTGCTCGAGCGTGGGCGGATTGGCGAGTCGCACGCTGAGCACACCCTCGGCCCGGTCGCCGGTAACCAGCGGAACGTGCAACGACTCGGCATCGGGCAAGGTGTCCGTCGATCTTCCCGCGCTCTGCTTTTTTTGAAACGCCCAAACCGCGACGCTTTCGTCTTTGCTGGAGGGCCAAAACATGCTCGCAGGGTGTGGTGACAGGCCGCCTTCGTCGCTCAGCCAAATCGCCGCGTCGGCTTGAAACGAATCCTTGATCAGCGCCAGCACTTTTGGCAACGCCTCATCGAGATCGCGACTGGCGGCCAGCGCGCGCGTGAACCGGTAAAGTGCCGTGGCGCGTTCTTCGCGGCGGCGTTCCGATTGCTCGCGCTCGCGCAATTGGGTGGCGAGTTGGCCTATAACGATTGCGATCACGAAATACGCGCCGAACATCATGAAGTCCTGAAACAGGCTGATGTAAAAGGTGAAGCGCGGCGGAATGAACAGGAAGTTCCAAAGCAGCGCGCTGAGCGTTGCGAGAAAAAGCGTAGGCCATCGGCTCAGGCGCATTCCGGCGAGCACGACCGCGAGCAGGTAAAATAGTGCAACCGCCCAGTAGCCGGTGTAATTAAAGACTAATAACGACAATCCTGTAACGGCGGCGGCAATAGCCAGCGCAATGGCGAACTCGCGCCATGGGGCGCGCGCCAGACGTTCATCCAATCGTTCGCGTCGCGGCCGAGCCGCTTCCTCGGCTGGAATCATATGAATGTCGATGTTGCCGCTGTGGCGCATAAGCCAGCGCAACACATCAGGCTTGAGAAAGCTGAACCATGGCGTCCCCAGCGGTTTCCCCATTATGATTTGCGTAACATTGTTCTCACGTGCGACGCGAAGCAAAGCTTCCGCCACGTCCCGGCCCGGCGTCGAAATGACTTCCGCTCCGAGCTGACGCGCCAGCGAAAGGTAACGAGTTAACCGCGTCTGTTCGTCCTGCGAAAGTGGCTTGGGACCTTCGATGTTTGCCACAATCCATGACGCCTCCATTGATGAAGCAAGCCGACGGGTATAACGAATTAGCCGCTCGGAGTACGGACTGGCACTGACCGCCACCAGCAATCGCTCGGTGCTTTTCCACGGACCGGGTATTCTTTGCTCCGACATGATCTCGCGCAGGTCGCGGTCGACATGTTCGGCGACCACGCGCAAAGCCATTTCTCGCAACGCTGTGAGGTTGCTCTCCCGGAAAAAATTCTGTGCCGCCCATTCTGCGCGTTCGCCGAGATAAACTTTTCCGTCCGCCATTCGCGTGCGCAGCTGGTCCGGAGTTAAATCAATAAGAACAATTTCGTCGGCAAGATCGAGGACCGAATCGGGAACGGTTTCACTGACCGGCGCGCCTGTGATTTGGTGGACAACATCGCTGCGACTCGCAACGTGTTGTACATTGAGCGTGGTATAAACGTCGATCCCGGCATCGAGCAGCTCGAGCACGTCCTGGTAACGCTTCGGATGGCGCGACCCCGGCGCATTCGTGTGCGCCAGCTCGTCGATGACGGCGAGCCCAGGATGCCACGTCAGAATCGCATCCAAATCCATTTCGGTTAACGTCGTGCCGCGATATTCGATCTGCATGCGCGGCATGATCGGCATTCCTTCGAGTAACGCTTCGGTTTCCTTGCGCCCGTGCGTTTCCACAATCCCAACTACGACCTCACAGCCTTCAGCCTGCTTTTCACGCGCCGCCAGCAGCATGGCGTACGTCTTGCCAACTCCTGGCGACATCCCGAAGAAAATCTTCAGTTTCCCGCGAGTGGACTTGGCTTCTTCGCGCTTCATCTGCGCTAGCAACGCATCTGGATCGGGCCGCTCGGCCTCGCTCATGTTGAAAGTTTAACGCGGTAACCGGATCAACGCACGCTAGAAGCGATAGCCAAAGCCGCTAAAGACGTTGTAGTCGGGAGCGCTGTGAGTTAGGCCGAAGAAGGAGGTCACATCAATAGAGCAATTGGGCGTGACCTGATAAATTAAACCGGTATCGAATGTGCCAACCCACGGTTGATTGCGGCCGGTGCTCACAGCGTCGTAAAATTCGATGTAACCGCTTAGGTTTCCAACGATTGTTCGAGAGAGTCCTATCGGATTTTGCCATTGCACCCGCATCTCGCTGCTGCGCGGTTGGTCGAGAATATCGATCCTTGTCTGGGCGAACAGCGTGAAACCCCATGGCAGCGAGTAGTTCACAGGCACCTCAAAACCGGGTTCCCAGACATGGTTTCCGGTATCGCCCGTGTTCGTCGGTATTTTCAACGACGAAAGAAAGCCGATAACCAATTTTCCGCCATCGTTGCCGAGCAAATTAATTTTCAAGCGCACAGTCGTGTCGCCGAAGCCATCGTGTTCTACCGGTTTTCCAAAGCTGGGGCCGCTCGTGCGGGTGTTGACGTAAAATTGCGGGAAAACCTGGAGATCTATCCAGTTCGTTAGACCAAGTCTAAAATTGGTGTTGCCGACGATCCAGGTCCGAGTGCGAACGCCTTTTTCATAATCGAGGGTCCAGTTCCACACATCGCTTTCGATTTGGAAAACGCCGGCGTCGATCGTGAAGGGACTGTCGGTCTTGCTAGGTCGGTCTGTATTGTATGGACGCCGCAGATCAACCGGCGTTGGATTAAAAAGCGTGTATTGCGATTTGTCCGGCGTGGGCGCTGGACTCGGCTCGGCGGATACGCCGCGTTCGGCCGCCAGCACGAAAGCCACGAACGCTAAGGCTGGTCGTATCATGACGGCTTGGAATGAGGATGCGGGTTATCGACGAACCACGTCCAAAACAAATGACTGGATAGCGACTGCGTGTCGCATCCCTGGCGCGAACGTCTTCCCCATCGTGACCTGTCGTTGCGTTTGCCATTTATTGGAGAACTTCCGTTCCGCCCGAAGGTGAAAGCAGGCGCGACGAACGCGGGCGGGATCCATTCCGATGGAATCGGAACCAACATGAAAACGTAAGTTCGAGTTGAATTCATCAGCGCGCCTGATCGAGCGCGAGATTCAGCTCCAAGACATTCACCAACCGGTCAGGCATGAAAATTCCGCCCGGCGCGAACGCCTGTTGTCTAACGAGCTCTTCGACCTGCGCTTGGGAAAGACCGCGCGCTTTGGCCACCCTCTCGGCTTGATACAACGCCGCGTGCTCAGTGATGTGCGGATCCAGGCCGCCGCCGGAAGCTGCTGCCAATTCCGGCGGCAATGGTTTCTCAGCGGTCGCGCCGTATTGCGGGATTATTGTTTTCGCGCGTTCGGTCAAATCGCTGCTGGTCGGTGATTTGTTGCTGCCACTGGCGCTGGAGGCGTCGTACCCGTCCTTCCCCGCGGCTGACGGCCGCGGCCAGAAGTAACGCGGTTGCGTAAACTTCTGCGCAATCAAATGGCTGCCGATGATTTTGCCGCCGGCGCTTTTAATCAGAGAACCTTCGGCAGTATCGGGAGTGACAAGCCTCGCTAATCCCAAAATCAACGCGGTGTACCCGGCCACGCAGATGAGCATGGTCGCGATAACGAGGCGAATACTGGCGATAAGTGATTTCATATATTTACCTCATGAATTGCAGATGTTCCGCGATCGGGCCGAGCGCCGCGGCCGGGAAAAATGTGAGCGCGCCGACGAACAGGATCGTGCCAAACAGCATCACGCCGAATGTGCCGTCTTCGACACCTAAAGTTCCCGCTGACTCCGCGGTCTGCCGTTTCGCCGCCAGTGAACCGGCGATGGCCAAAGGCAGAATAATGGGAATGAACCGCGCGAGCAGCATCACGGTACCGGTGAACACGTTCCAGGGAATCGTGTTGTCGCCGAGGCCTTCGAATCCGGAACCATTGTTCGCGTTCGCCGAGCTGAATTCGTAAAGCATTTCACTGAAGCCGTGCGGGCCGGTATTGTTCAGTGTCTTTGCGCCCCAATCCGGGATCGCGGCAAAAAGTGCTGTCGGTGCGAGAACAAAAAGCGCGTGTGCAAAGAGCGCGATCACTGCAAGCTTGACCTCGCGCGCCTCGATGCGCCTGCCCAGAAATTCCGGAGTGCGGCCCACCATCATTCCGGCTACGAACACGGCCAGAACGATGTAGAGAAACATGTTGATCATACCGACGCCGACGCCGCCAAAGGTCGTGTTCAACCACATGCCGATCATCGGCATCAAACCGGTCATCGGATTGAGACTATCGTGCATGCAGTCCACGGACCCGTTGCTCGTGCACGTTGTCAGCACGGCCCACAGCGGACCGGCGGTAGCGCCGAAGCGAAGCTCCTTGCCTTCGAGATTGCCGACGTTTTGTTCGATGGGCAGATTGGCAAACGCTTCCGTCGGCGCTTGTTCAAACCAGACTGCGCCACTGATTTTGGCGAAAAGGAACACAAGCATCACAACGAACACGACCGCCGCATGGCGCATGCGCCCGACAATGCGTCCAAACATCCATACGCAGCCCATGGGGATGAGAATGATCGAGACGCTGCCGAGGATGTTGGTACAGAAGGTCGGGTTCTCGAATGGGTGTGTACAGTTCGGACCAAAAAAGCCGCCACCGTTTGTGCCGATCTGTTTAATCGTTAGGAACGCAGCGACGGGACCGCGCGCGATAGTCTGCTCGATCCCCTCCAGAGTGCTGGCGTGCGCTGCGCCATGAAGCGTCATCGGCATCCCGCCGAAAACCATTAGTGACGCCACGATGATCGCGATCGGCAAGAGAACGAGAAACGTGGCACGCTGAAGATCGACAAAGAAATTGCCCATGTTCTTGCGTCCCGCGAGACCGCGCGCCATTGCGGCCAGGGCTGCAATGCCCGTCGCGGCCGATACAAATTGCAACCACATCAGCGAGAAAAGTTGCGAGAGATAACTCATCGTCACTTCGCCTGAGTAGTGCTGGAGATTCGTGTTGGATGTAAATGAAGCCGCGGTATTGAAGATGCAATCGGCGTTAATCGCGCCTTTTCCGTCCGGGTTCAGTGGCAAATGCTGCTGAAACCCTATCAAACTGAAACTCACAGCGAACATCAGCACGTTGAACACCAGCATCGATACGACGTATTGCTTCCAGTTTTGCTGTTCGGCGCAGAAGCGTCCGCCGAAGAATTGAAACAGCCGGTCGAATTTTTTTGCGCCAGCGCTGCGGGCCAAATCCGGATCCATGGCCCACTTCATGCAACGACCAAGCGGCCATGAAAGAATCGCGGTGCCGCCAACGATGAGCGCGATAAAAAGAATTGCGTTCATAAAACAATCAGTCCTCCCATCGTGCGATCGCTTCGGTCAAGGCGAACAGGAGCGCGAAAATAATGAGACCGAGAATGAAGTAGATCATAAATTCTCCGGGTTAAATGAGGTGCAAAGCTGTCAGGATCATGTCGATCAACTTGATGCCGATGAAGGGCACGATGACTCCGCCGACTCCGTAGATCAGCAGGTTGCGACGTAAGATCGCGGCCGCGCCGATCGGCCGATACGCGATGCCACGGAGCGCGATTGGAACGAGAGCAATGATGATGAGTGCATTGAAAATGACGGCGCTGAGAATGGCCGATTCCGGCGAATGCAAATGCATAATATCCAGCGCGGCAAGCTGACCGCGCTGGCCAGCAGTAGCGACGTAAGTTGCCGCGAACATCGCCGGAAGGATTGCAAAGTATTTCGCCACGTCGTTGGCGAGACTGAACGTGGTCAGGGCGCCGCGAGTCATGATCAGTTGCTTCCCGATCTCGACGATGTCGATCAACTTGGTCGGGTTGCTGTCGAGATCGACCATGTTACCAGCTTCGCGCGCGGCCTGGGTGCCGGTGTTCATTGCCACACCCACGTCGGCTTGCGCGAGCGCGGGTGCGTCGTTTGTGCCGTCACCGGTCATTGCCACGAGACGCCCCTGTGCCTGCTCATTGCGAATTCGCTCTAGTTTGTCTTCCGGCGTCGCTTGCGCCATGAAATCGTCCACGCCCGCTTCAGCGGCGATCGAGCCGGCGGTGAGCGGATTGTCGCCGGTGATCATCACCGTGCGAATCCCCATCTTTCGCAAATGCGCGAAGCGTTCTTTCATTCCGCCTTTGACAATGTCTTTCAGCTCGATGACGCCGAGTGTTTGTCGATCTTCCGCGACGACCAGCGGCGTCGCGCCGCGCCGCGAAACTTCATCGACAGTCTTTTGTACTGCCTGTGGAAAAGCGCCACCGGACGATTCGACGAAATTTTGAATGGATTCCGCCGCGCCTTTGCGAATGCGGATCGTCGGCTCCGTGCCATTGGCGTGCAAATCGACACCGCTCATGCGGGTCTGAGCAGTGAACGGCACAAACGTCGCCCCCAGTTCGTGCATCTCTCTCGCGCGCAATCCGAATTTTTCCTTGGCGAGTATCACAACGCTTCGACCCTCAGGCGTTTCATCAGCCAGCGAGCTCAGTTGTGACGCGCCGGCGAGATAGCCTTCTTCCACGCCGGGCGCGACGTGGAATGCAATTGCCATGCGATTGCCCAGAGTGATCGTGCCTGTTTTATCGAGGAGCAGAACGTCAATGTCGCCCGAGGCTTCAACTGCGCGGCCACTCATCGCCAGGACATTGCGCCGGAGCACACGATCCATCCCAGCGATGCCGATCGCGCTCAGCAGCCCGCCAATGGTAGTTGGAATCAAACACACCAGAAGCGCCACAAGTACTGGCACCGAGAAAACGGCCGACGCATACACACCGAACGGTTTCAACGTGACGCACACCAGCAGAAAAATCAGGGTGAGGGCCGCCAGCAAAATCGTGAGCGCGATCTCGTTAGGAGTCTTCTGCCGTTGCGCACCTTCTACGAGAGCGATCATGCGCTCGAGAAAACCCTGCCCTTTCTCCATTGTCACTCGTATGACAATGCGGTCGCTCAACACACGTGTGCCGCCCGTCACCGCGCTGCGATCTCCGCCGCTCTCGCGGATCACGGGAGCTGATTCGCCCGTGATGGCCGCTTCATCCACACTGGCAATGCCTTCAATGACGTCGCCATCCGCAGGAATCACGTCGCCGGCCTCGCAAACAACGAGGTCACCTTTCTGCAAATCCGGGGCCGGGATTTTTTCTTCTCGACCATTTCGCAATCCGCGGGCCATGGTCGTTGTGCGCATGCGACGCAATGTTGCGGCTTGGGCTTTGCCGCGGCCTTCAGCCATCGCTTCAGCAAAATTGGCGAATAGCACCGTGAACCAGAGCCAAATTGCCAGGTGTGCAACAAATCCGCGTTCCCCAGCTGAGGTAAAGATGCCGATGGTCGTCAGTGCCGCGCCGACCATCGTCACAAACATTACCGGGTTTTTGACCATCAGTCGCGGGTTAAGCTTCTTGAACGCGTCGCCAATCGCCGGGCCGACGATGCTCCAATCAAACAGTGAACGGGGTTTCTGACTCATATCCAGATTCTCAAAACTTTTCCGGCCGAATCACGGCCACGAACAGGTAGATGAATAGCAAGAAAGCGATGATGCCGACGACGATGGTTTCCATGCTTCCTCCTACAATTTCTCGCAAAGCAGCGTGTGCAGCGGGCTCACAAGAAAGAACGCGATGACCACTCCGATGAAGACGAAATCGCTCATAAAACTAGCTCAATTATGAGCAGGACCCGACGAGAAGGTTAATTAAACCGAATGCGAAATGCGTTAAAAAATCGTTAATGCGCGACCACTAATATCAGTTCCGCGCCCCAAGGTGAACCAGCACCTCGATTTCGGCCGTTTGCGGAAACATGTCCAACGGCGTGACGGAATTGATCGCAAATCTGTGCTGCAACTCGTTTAGGTCACGCGCAAGAGTCGGCGGATTGCACGAGACGTAAATGAGTGTCGTGGGCGCAATCTCGAGGATCGCGTTTCGCACACTCGCGCTCAAGCCAGTCGCTGGAGGATCGACAATAACCGTCAAGGAACGACGGCTTCCCGGCCGTCGCGTTTCACCCTCGACGGCTTGGAAGCCGTCGCTCCTTGTCAGCTCCACTTCCACATCGCCGGCGACGTAAGTCTCCTTTTGCGTCGCGTCTTTGCTGGCGACCTCGATCGCAAACCGGTCCCAATCAATCCCGATTATGCGCTCGAACTTCTCGAGCAACGCTTTTGCGAAAAATCCGGTGCCGCAATAGGCGTCAATCAAGAGCTGTTGATTTGGCGGAACGAGATCGATGATCAAATCGCGCAGCGCATCAGCGACGTCGTCGTTTGTTTGGGAAAAGACGCGCGCGCCGACCGAAGCCCGCAGGCTATAATGCCCGTCGCGCACGTGCGGTCGTGCCCGTAGTTCCGTCAGCGCGCGATTGACCTCATCGCTCGAAATCGGGCAACACTCAATATCAATCAGATGGTTCGAATCACGGCGGAAAAAACCAATCACCCCGTCCTGCGCATGCACGGTGATGCGGTTGCGATATGCATAGTCTCTCGGCGACGGGATCATCGGCCGCATGGGAACGTCTTTAAGCTTGCCGATGCGTTGGAGTGCATCGCGCACCTGCCGCCATTTGATCGCGAGCTGATGTTCGTAACTGATGTGCTGGTAGGCACAGCCACCGCATCGCCCGAAATATGGGCACCGTGGTTCGACGCGATCCGGCGAACTCTCCTTCACTTCGACCAGTTCCGCTTCGGCGAACTGTTTCTTTTCCCGTATGATTTCGCCCGAAACCAGCTCGCCCTCGATGGTATAAGGAACAAAAATCGCTTTGCCCTTTTCCCGCGCGACACCTTTGCCGCCGAAGGCGACGTCTTCGATTTTTAAATCGACAATCCGCATTTATTAACACCCTGCTTCATCTGGGTGTCTCTGCCAGCCACACATTATTGAATCCTTTGACAGGTTTCCGCACCGAGAAACCGCTACCGCGGTCAAGAGTTACAGAGGTCCCGGAGCACCGCGCCCAAGCGCGGTGTTAATTAGAAATGGACAATGAAGAACGGTGCTGAAAAGCGCGATTTCCCCAGAATGCTAGTTAAAATCCTGGTGCGTATCGCGCACATATGGATATTTCGACTCGTTACCGACCTCAGGCGGAAATTCCGCGTAACCGGCATGAATGTAAGGAATGTCTGATGGCAGTAAGGGTTGATAGCTGTCGTGCCATATCGGAAACGGAAAGGTCAGGATCTCAATAAGTCCCGCCACGTGGCGCGCGGCTGTGCGCCCCAGTCCGCGCACAACGCCATAACTAGCCCCGGCGGAATTACCTTCCGTTTGGTTCACCTGGTTAACCGTCACAAAAAACTCAGTTGGAGCCCAGACAAAATTCGAAAGACCGCGACCAAGTTTGCGCGTTGGACCATAATCGTTGCCCGGCGGATCTTGAATATCTGCGAAGGCTCCGATCGCAAAGCCGGCGATCGTAACGAAAGCAAAAATAGTTTTCATAGGCGCTCCGAGCCAGTTAAATGATTCTGGACAGCAAAGGCAATACTTATTTTCCGTGTTCAGTCGCGCTGTCGTCTTTCGTCTTCAACATCGAAAGCGCGATCGTAACCCCCAGGATAAGCACAATGATTCCCAGTGAGACTACTCGGGGCAACGGCATGTATTCTGCAGTAATCATTTTGATGCCGACGAATCCAAGCACCAACGCCAATCCGGTTCTCAGATAAATGAAACGATTCATTAAACCGGCCAGCAGGAAATAGAGCGACCGCAAACCGAGAATCGCGCAAATATTAGAGGTATAAGCCACAAACTTATCTTGCGTAATCGCCAATACCGCGGGTATCGAATCTACTGCAAACGCCAGATCCGTGATTTCAATCACAATCATTGTCAGGACAAGCGGGGTTAACATCCAGCGCCCATTGACGCTCACCTTAAAGTGCTCGTCATGGAATTCCGGGGTAATCGGAAGGATCCTGCGACAGAAACGCATCACGCGCGTTTCCCTGAAATCGGGTTGTTTCCCGAAAAACATGCGTGCCGCGGTGATCAGCAGGAACAACCCAAACAGATAAGTGACAAAATCAAACCGTTGCACCAGCGCAATTCCGAAGCAGATCATGGTGCCGCGCATAATGAGTGCACCGATAATTCCCCACACTAAAACTCGATGTTGAGCGAGCGGTGGAACCCGGAAGTGGGTAAAGATGAGCACGAAAACAAAAATATTGTCCATGCTCAGGGAGTACTCGACGAGATAGCCAGTAAGAAAATCGAGCCCATGATGTGGCCCTTTGATACGCCAAACCACGGCGTTGAAAGCGAGCGACACCACAATCCAAATCACGCTGCGCCGCGCCGCAGCGCCCATGCTTAATTCCCGGCCACGTCGACGAAACGTGAAGAGGTCAATTGCAATCGCAACGAACACGCCAACATGAAAGGCGATCCAAAACCACAGCGGCGCTCCGGCAATCGTCTTGCGCACGAAAACGTCGAAGTGACAGTATCCGATCAAAAACCAGATGCTCGTCGTCACGGGGGGCAACGGTTTCATGCCGAAAGCCGCGGGGCAACTCCGAAAGTGTTCGCGAGCAGGTCGCAAGTTGCCCGTCATCCGTACATCTCACGAGACCCGTGGCGCATCGGCCATGAAGTGATATGGTCTCGCTGCCTACATGGAGCCTGAACTGGAAAAACTCGTCGAAGCTGGAAAACTCAGTACTCAATCCGCCCAGCAGCTGCAAAAACTGCATCCGGGCACATTTTGTCTGCACAAGAGTTGGGGATTTGGCCGGGTGCGCGAATGGAACCTATTACTGAATCAAATCGTGATCGATTTCGCCGGTAAGAAGTCTCATCCGATGCAGGCGCAATACGCAGCGGAAAATCTGGTGCCGCTCGCACCAGAACATTTCCTGGTTCAAAAGGCGACGAGCATCGAGGGAATCAAAAATCTGGCCAGGGAAAACCCAGTCGCGCTGGTGAAAAACATTCTGGAGAGTTTCGGCGGCAAAGCCAGCGCCCAGCAGATCGGTGAATGGCTCATTGGCGATATCTTCACCGAAGCCGAATGGAAGCGCTGGTGGGAATCGACCAGGAAAGCACTCAAAGCGAGCGGCGCATTTTCAATCCCTGCAAAAAAGACCGACCCAATCCAAATACGCGGCGAAGGCGTATCACAGGCGGATGAGCTGCTTTCAGGTTTCAACAAAGCACGGCAGCCGAAGCAGCAAATCGTGGCGCTCGAGCAGATCATAAAATCTCACGAGCAATTCAAGGAACCGGAAAAGCAGCTTCAGCCGATCGTTGTGGCGATCGAGAACACGGCAGCCCGCAACCAGAAAATGCATCCCGAGCTGGCATTCGAACTTATCCTGGCACGAGACGATCTGCTAGCGCACGTTCCGTCACTGCATACCACCCACGTTGGTCTGACCATTTCGAAGCTGATTTTGGACGAGGAAAAGCGTCTGACATCGATCCTGCCGAACTTGCCGGCGGCAAAAGAAAAAAGAGTATTGCAAGCTCTGCCATCCGCGTTGGGCCCGAATTGGACAGAGCGCGCATTGCGTCTGATGGAGGCCACCCACGGTCGAATGGTGGCGCAAATCCCGCGCATTCTCAACGAAGGCGGGCAGCACGCCGAGCTCCGCACCCTCTTGGAGCGAAGCATTCGCGAACATTCAGCTACGAGCGAGATGCTCACCTGGTTGTGCGCTGATCGGAAAAATTGGAGCGAACTGGTCACTCCCGATCTGCTCTGGGCAATTCTGGCGGCGCTCGAGCGGGAAAAACACAAGGCCCCCGGTCGCGCCAGCAGGTTGCAGCGGACCGTGGCAGAAGACCGGCAATTGATTGCGGAGATGTTCAAGAACGCTGATGTCGGTTTGGCGCGCGATGCGATGCGCCGGCTCCAGCTAAGCTTTTTGTTTGATGAGTTGACCAAACGTTCGCTCCTGGCGCGCCTCGTTAAAGTGTATCCGGAACTGGAGAGCATGATTGCCGGCGCACAACAGGAGGAAAAGACCGCGGCGCTCATCGTGTCCTGGAGCAGTTTGGAAAAACGCAGAGCTGAACATGAAGAGATTGTGAAAGTAAAAATCCCTGAGAACACCAAGGAGATCGCCATTGCCAGGTCATATGGCGATCTCAAAGAGAATTTTGAATTTAAAGCAGCCAAACAAATGCAAAGCGTGCTGATGCGACGCAAAGCCGAACTCGAACAGATGTTGCACGATGCGCGAGGCACTGCGTTTGAAAACCCAGACACATCGCGGGTGTCGATTGGAACGATCGTGAGACTCCGCAACGCCGAGACGCACGAGGAAGAAAGTTACACCATTCTCGGCGCGTGGGACGGCGACCCTGATCGCCAAATAATTTCGTACCAAACCGCCATCGGTCAGGCGCTCCTCGGCCACAGAGTCGGTGAGACCTTATCGATGAACGCTGAGCACGACGCCGCCCAGTTTACGATCATTTCAATCCAGCCCGCGCCTCCAGACCAAATGACCCCCGCGCCAGATCTTCCGAGCGAATCCGCCGTCGAAACAGCAGCAGTCGAATAGACGTTCGGGCGCCGTGGCGCAATCATGCGGTGCGCATTTACCCTGCGTCAAATCAGCAATTCGTACGAGAGAATGCTCAAACAGTAGATTGCTGCGGTTTCCACTCGCAGAATGATTGGACCGAGGGTGATAGGCTGGCAGCCGTAACGGCGCGCGAGTGCTAATTCCGCTGGCGTAAAGTCGCCTTCCGGTCCAACCAGCATGAGTACGCTTCGAGCACGATCACCATGTTCGCTGCAATACGTTTCCAAAATCTTTTTCAAGTGTTGCGCATCGGGCTGGAGCGATCCGATCAACCGGAGATCGAAGGATTGCGCGGATGTGGTGGAAAAGAATTCTGCCAATTTTCGTGGCGCGTGCACGCGCGGCAGCCAATTTTGCCCGCACTGCTTGGCTGCTTCAATGGCGGTCTGCTGCCATTTTATTTGCTTTTGCGCTGCATTCTCGGAATCGAGCTGCACAATCGTGCGGTCGGAGACGATCGGCGCAATTTCGGCTGCACCGATCTCGACCGCTTTTTGTACGATCAGTTCCATGTTTTTCCCTTTTGGGATTGCCTGTCCTAAAACGATCCGACATCCCAGTGGCGGCGTTTCTGCTTCGTGTAATTTCCGCAATCGGATTTCGTCCTGGGCAAGACTCGCAATCTCCGCAGTGATTTCGCGCCCTTTTCCGTTGAAGAGAACGAGCTTCTCTCCATTTTTCATGCGGAGAACGTCGCGCGCATGGTGAGCTTCTGAACCGCGCAACGCGACTGATCGAGAGTCCCAATCGTCTGGCGAAACGTAAAACCGATGCATGTGACTGATGGGATTTGGACCTCTACGCGTACCTCGAGGCGATCTCTGAGTTCAGCGCCAGAACGGCGCCGAGCGATTTGCTTATTTCAAACTCTACACCGCGCCCCTGCAGCGCCGTGATTACGCTCTCTGTCGAAATGTTTCCAACCAGCGCGTCTTGCGCGAATGGACAGCCGCCAAGACCGCCAATGGCCGAATCAAATCGGCGACAGCCTGCGCCGTACGCGGCGAGGACTTTTCCTACGGCTTCGCCCGGCGCGCTGTGAGGATGCACGCCGATGTCGCTTTGTGGGTGTTCGGTTGTCGTCGAATCAAACACACGACGAATCAATTCAGGACCCGCTATCCCGACGGTGTCGGCAAGTGAAATGGATCCGATACCGAGACTAACCAGTTTGTTCATCGCCTCGAGAACTTCAGTCTCATGCCACGGATCGCCGTATGGATTTCCGAACGCCATCGAAACGTAAGCGACAGTGCCAAGGCCCGCGCTGTCTGCTCTTCTTTTAATCAAATCCAACGTTTTGTAGCATTCTTCGATTGTTTGATTCTGGTTTTTGCGCAGAAAGGTCTCAGAGATCGAGCAAGGGAAACCCAAGGTCGAAACTGCATCGGTAGCGATGGCGCGCTCAGCGCCTTTTTCATTCACCACGATGCCGATGATCTCGACGTCGTCAGGCACATCGATTTGCTCGAGTACTTTCTCGCTGTCGGCCATCTGTGGAACCGCCTTAGGAGATACAAAGCTGACGGCATCGATATGTTTGAAACCCGCATCGATAAGCGCACGCAAGTAATGCGCTTTTAGTTCGCTGGGAATCTGTCGGCTCAATCCCTGCCACGCGTCACGCGGGCATTCGATCAGTTTGACGGCATTGCCAGGCACGGAAATCGCGGAGTTTACCTAAAGAACTCCTTCGCGCGCTCGAAGAAACTTTTGCGTATTGGAGTGTTCTCATCGCCGCAAAGGGCCGCGAATTCCTCGAGCTTGCGGCGTTGTTCTGCATTCAGATGCGACGGCACCTCAACAATGAGGCGCGCAAACAAATCACCGTGACTGCGCCCGTTAACGTTGGTTATCCCTTTGCCGCGCAGTTTGAACGCCTGTCCGCTTTGTGTGCCTGCGGGAACTTTGAGATGCGCTTTGCCTTCGAGGGTCGGCACATCGATTTCACCGCCCAACGCCGCAGCCGAAAACGGGATCGGTAGCTCGCAATAGAGATCGTCGGCTTCGCGGTGAAAAATCTTGTGCTCTTTGATATGAATTACAACGTACAGGTCGCCCCGTTGACCGCCCCCGATGCCAGCCTCGCCGTTTCCCGCAGAGCGCAACCGTGTACCCTCCCTGATTCCAGCGGGAATTTTCAGCTTTATCTGGCTCAGCTTTTCCACCCGTCCTTCGCCGCCACATTTCTGACATGGTTTTTCAATGATTTCGCCGGCGCCGTGGCAGCGAGGACATGTTTGCGAGATATGAAAAAAACCGCGCGAACTGATCACCTGACCACGCCCGCCACACGTGGGGCAATTGACCCTGCGCGAGCCCGGTTCTGCGCCGCTGCCGTGGCATTTATCGCAGGCATCAAGCTTCGCAATCTCAATCGTCTTGTCGGCGCCAAAAGCCGCCTCCTCCAGTTTGATTTCGATGTCGTAGCGCAGATCCGATCCACGACGACGATCGTCTGTGCGCTGACTGGGGGCGCCTCCGAAGAACGTCTCGAAAATTCCGCCGCCAAATCCGCCGCCACCGAACACTTCACGGAAAATTTCGAATGGATCATGAAAACCGCCTGCACCGAAACCGGCACCACCCTGTGCGAACGCGGCATGACCGAAGCGATCATATGCAGCGCGTTTGTCCGGATCCATTAGCACATCGTACGCTTCACCTAATTCTTTGAACTTTTCCTCGGCGTGCGGGTCGTCCGGGTTTTTGTCAGGATGAAACTTTACGGCAAGCTTGCGATAGGCGCGTTTGATTTCTTCAGCGGCGGCAGTTCGCTCAACCCCGAGCACGTTGTAATAATCGCGTTTGTCCGTGGCCATGGAGCGATGAGTACTTTGTGACGTATCTTGCTAAAACGCGAAGCAAGCAAGAACGCTCACTTCTTTGCTGGGCCGCTGGAGACAACCACACACGCGGGCCGCAGCAGACGATCCTTCAAACGATATCCCCGCCTGGCCTGGCGGATGACCGTCCCTTCGCGAGATTCGCTTGGCTCATGGGCAATCGCTTCGTGCAGCTTCGGATCAAACGTTTTGCCCTCGGCTTCGATCGGTTCCAATCCGTTTTCCGCAAGCAAATCGTTCAGTTGTTTTTGAACGAGAACCATTCCGGAATAGATCGGCGATTGCTGGCTCTGCGTTTTTGCAGCTGCCAGCCCGAGCTCAAAATTATCGAGAATCGAGACCAACTGCTGGAGTAACGCGCTGTTCGCGTATTTCACCGCTTCCTCCTTTTCGCGGGAAGCACGTTTCTTGTAATTTTCGAAGTCAGCCTGGCTGCGGAGCGCGAGATCGCGAAACCGGTCGAGATCGGCTTGCAAGCCAGCCATTGCATCTTCGGAATCTGCTGTCGCAGAAGCGGGTGAGGACGCCGGCTTTGCCTGTGCTGATGTATTCATTTCCTTGTCTTGTTCAGGCGAAGAGATCTTTTTCATGTTTTGCGGATGGCGATCAATGTCATGTCGTCGTTTTGTGGGACCGAACCGGTAAACTCGCGCACGTCCTCCACGATCCTTTTAACAATCGCTTGAGCGCCGTCTTTTGCGCTCGCGCGAACCGACTCCCTCATACGGTCGACACCAAACTCGTCTCCCTCGGAGTCAAGCGTCTCGGTGAGACCGTCGGTGTAGAGAACGAGGCAATCGTTGCGCTCGAGCGGTATCGCGAAATCGACCGTAAGCCTATCGAACACGCTTCCGCTGTCAATTCCCACCACCATCCCCGGCGACTTTACTGGCGTCACTGTTTGCGACTGCTGCTGGTACCATAATGGGGCATCGTGTCCGGCGCGCGCAAGGGTAACGCCGTTCTGATGCTGATCCAAAATCAGATAGGCCATACTGATAAACATGTCTTCTTTAATATCCGGATAAAGCTGCCGGTTTACCTTTCGTAAGACATCAGCAGGAGATGGATTCCGGGCCGCTTCTGCTCGTAAGACGCTACGGCAAATCGCCATGATTAACGATGCCGGCACGCCCTTGCCGGAGACGTCTGCGATGGCTACGCCCAGCCGATCTTGATCGACCTGGATGTAATCGAAGTAATCGCCACTTACCTGGCGGGCCGGTATATTGATCCCGGCGATTTGAAATCCATTGATGGCCGGCGCTTCCGCCGGGAGCAGGATCCGCTGAATGTCTCGCGCGATTTCGAGGTCATGATCCAAGCGTTTCTTTTCGTTTGCCATCGAATAAATGATGGCGTTGTAGAGGGCAAAAGCGGATTGTTCGGCGATCGATTTGAAAACGACAAAATCGGCCTGCGAAAACGGCGCACCCATTGGTCCGTTGGCCAGCGCCAGCACACCCATATCCTGGTTTCCATAACGCAGCGCTGCAGCCATGACGGACACGCTTCCGAAGGCGCTTCCGCGTAACTTCGCCAGCTCCGGCGATTCCGAGAACTCGCTCAGACACACGGCCTGACCTGTTTGCCAAACGCTCCCAATCAGTCCCTCCCGTGGACTAATTGTGTGCAGCCGCAGAAAACTTTCCAAAGCCACAGGATTCGCGGCTGCCTGCTGCAAGATGTCTTGCGGAATCTCAACAAGCGGCGGACAGCCTTTCGAGATGAAGGCCGGCGTGAGCCTTTCGCCGGTGCGATCACTCAAATAAAGGGCACCGCCCTGCGCATCCACAACGCGGGTGGCGCCGTCGACGATAAGCCGATGGAGTTCCTGAGGTCGAATCGTTTCCCGGAAAGCCTCGCCCAAACCGTGCAGGAAATCGAAGACGAGCGTTTCCTCGACCTGAATTTCCTCATGCGAGCGCTCGAGTCCGCGAATTCGCCGCGCCTGCAGGTATGCGGTAGTAACCCACCCGACCACAGACGCGACAAGCAGTCCCAGGAAGAAAGTCAGCCACATCGCGAAGGGCCACCTTACTTCGAAGACGTCTCGTGATGAAGATCTTGTCTTAAAAAATCGAGAACGTCTTTAAAGCGAAAAATATTTTCCGGCGCGGCCTCGCAAAGCGCTTCATGCGCCTCCAGCATTGTTTCTGCCTGCTCCTTCTTTTCGGGATCCTCTAACGGCCCTCTTGTGACTTGCCCAAGCGCTTCACATTCAGGAGCGCGAGCGCCATCGTTATGAATGTCGAATATCTGATCCAGTCCGAGTCCGGAAAGCAGTTGCTGACTGCGGTTTCCGCAATGGACGATATGAAGGTGCCCGTGGCCCAGCTCCCTTAGCCGCAACGCCACGCTCGCCATCGTCCCCATGAATGTGGAATCCATCATCGCGCAATCCGCCAGATCCACGACAAATTCGCGGTAGCCGCGGTCCAACATTTCGCGCGAGAACTCCTTGAGGTTGCCGCTATTGAGGAAGCTACCTTTTCCCTCCACTTTCACCCATACGGTCGGCCCTCTTACCCCAACTTGAATAGATGAGTCCACAGTTACTCTTTCAAACGATACCAGCCGCGAAGCCATGCTGTCAACCAATGGCAAGCCAGCGGGCAATCTCCTGTCGGCTGATTCGGGATGCAGGAGTCTAAAGAGCCACATGGCTGCCACGGAATGACACAATCACACGAATAGAACCGAGAGACTCGTCTGAAGGTGATTTACTCCCACAGGAACGAGCGGTTCTCCGCCACGATTCGGCCGTTCGCGATTAACAAGCATCTCCAGGCAATCACTTCTCCATCGTCGAAGTAATCGTCTCCGACCACCTTGAATTCGGTCTTATGAGTGCCATGCACGTTGTTATACGTGATCTCCTGAGCCTGGACGTGTTGGTGCAATTTCTGCTGGCGATACTCCAGACGCACTGTGACATCGGACGGGCGTTTGGCTCGCCAAAAAAAATCAAAATAATTTCCAAAACGCTGACGGCGATCAAGCCCAGTGACGGCACCGTAAAGTCTGTATTGCCTCTCAAAAGTGAGCGGGGCGTCCGAAAGCGTGGCAGTTTTCTGGTTGGGCGAATTTGACTTCCCGCCGACCTTGCTCGTCGTCTGGCGAGCCCTCTCGCTCGGCTTCGGTCCCTTTTCGCTTAAGAAAAAGAGCTTGGTCTTTCGAAACTCAAAGTTTTTGTCCAGCGCCTCCGGCAGCGGGGTCACTTTTTCGACGACTTTCGGTTCTTCCCGAGCGGCTTTACCGGAAGCGGAAAGCGCCAAAAAAGTCAAACCGAGAGCGGCCGCGGCAAATCTCATTTCCGTAATAAAGCGGCTGCCTCCAGCCGGTGTCAACGCGTAACCCATGGATCTCATCAAAGTCGCCGCTGCAATGGAACTCGCCGGGATTCGGAAGTATTTTTTTCTGTGATTGAAGTTCGCTACGAGCGCGGCGTTTACTTGCCGAAACAGAATGTGTGGCTGGACCCACGGGACGCAAAACGCTTCGCGTTCGTTTCGCACGCACACGGCGACCACATCGCGCCACACCAGGAGGTTATCGTTTCCCAGCGCACAGCGCATCTAATGCAAGTCCGTGTGTCGGGTTCGCGCGTCGAGCATGCTCTGCCATTTGGTGAAAGAAGGTCCGTGCGCGGTGTTGACCTGATGTTGATACCTGCCGGCCACATCTTTGGTTCGGCACAGTGTCTGATTTTCGCTGATAAGGAGACGCTCCTGTACACGGGCGATTTCAAGCTGCGTCCAGGTAAATCCGCGGAGCCAGCGGAGTGGCGTCAGGCCGATACGCTCGTGATGGAGACTACTTTTGGACTCCCGCGCTATCGTTTTCCGACGACAAAATCGGTGGTCGAGCAAATGGTGGCGTTCTGTGGCGAAACAATTGATGCTGGCGAGGTGCCGGTGCTGCTCGGCTATTCGTTAGGCAAAGCACAGGAAATTCTCTGTTCGCTTCATGGCGCTGGTTTAATGCCCATGCTGCACGGCTCGGTTTATCAGATGACCCGGATCTACGAACACCTTGGCCAGTCGTTTTGCAAATACACGCGATACAATCCGAATGACGTCGCCGGAAAAGTGTTGATCTGTCCGCCAAGTGCAAACCGCTCGCAGATGCTGGAGAGAATCCCCCGCAAGCGGGTGGCGTTGGTCAGCGGTTGGGCTGTCGATCCCGATGCCGTTTATCGTTATCAGGTCGATGCAGCCTTTCCTTTATCCGATCATGCAGACTATGATGATTTGCTTCGATACGTCGAATTGGTGCAACCGCGCCGCGTATTAACGCTCCACGGATTCGCCGCAGCGTTTGCTTGCGATCTTCGCCATCACGGCGTCGAGGCGTGGGCGTTGAGCGAGGAAAATCAAATGGAGTTGCACTTGGGAGCCACGAATCACACGGTGCGATCTGCCTCCAAACCTGCTGGAACGCGGCGTAGTTCGCGCCACTCAATGCCGGAATCTGAATTTCTGCGGTTCGCTGATGTGGGGGAAGCCATTGTGTCGACCCCGGCAAAATTGGAGAAGATTAATTCGCTATCCGGTTATCTGCGGGGCCTAACAAGCAAGCAGCTTCCGATTGCAGCCACGTATCTCACCGGAAGAGCATTCGCCCAAAGCGATCCGCGGACGTTGCAGGTCGGATGGGCGGTCATCTGCCGGGCGTTGCAGGACGCAACCAAAATCGGCGACACCGAGTTTCATCGCGTGGCTGGTAGACACGGCGATGCTGGAAAAACTGCATTTGAGGTCCTCGATGGCCGGACCGTGCCGCGTCCATTCAGCATTCTTGAGTCGGCCGAGTTGTTCCAAAATATTCAGCGAGCGCGCGGCCCGATCGCAAAAGCAAAGCTCTTGAAAGAGCGATTTTCGACTTTGTCCGCACGCGAAGGGCAATATGTCGTGAAGATTTTGACAGGCGATCTCCGCATCGGTTTGCGCGAGGGCTTGGTGGAGGAAGCCATCGCAACGGCGTTCGATGTTTCGCTCGAAGAGGTCAAACAGGCCAATATGTTGCTGGGCGACATCGGCCGAACCGCGCTGTTGGCTTCGAGACATGAGTTGCACCACGCAGAGCTATCAATGTTTCGTCCAATCAAGTGCATGCTCGCCACTCCCGAACCCAGCGCGGATGCGGTGTGGCAACGGTTTATCGAAGCGAAGACTTCTGAGCCGCGCACGCTCAAACCGCTTGAGACCGCTGTGTATGTTGAGGACAAATTCGACGGCATCCGCGCACAGCTTCATCGCAGCAAAGATAGGGTCGAAATTTTTTCGCGCGATTTGAGGCGCATTACCGAACAATTCCCCGAGCTCGTCGAACAAGCGAGGAGATTCGACCAGGAGCTCATTGCTGATGGCGAAATCATAGCTTTTGCAGAAGGGCGGCGACTGACGTTCTTTGACTTGCAAAAACGGCTCGGACGCAAGCACGAACATGCAGACCTGTTTGGGGACGCGGCAGCGGATGTGCCGGTCGCGTTTGTAATTTTCGACCTTCTCTGGATGAACGGGCGTTCGCTATTGAGAACTCCGCTGCGCGAACGGCGGGAACGACTCGGGGCGCTGGAATTACCTTCGCAATTTCAGAAGGCCAAAGTAACGCCAGCGCGCGCTGCCAACGAGATTGAGCAAATTTTTCGTGACGCGCGCCAGCGCTTAAATGAAGGATTAATGATCAAAGATCCCGAGAGCATCTATCTGCCGGGTACGCGCGGAATGTATTGGTTCAAACTAAAGCGCGAGCTGGCCACTCTGGACGTGGTGGTCGTCGCGGCGGAGCTTGGTCACGGCAAACGCAATAACGTACTTAGCGATTACACGTTCGCAGTGCGCGACGAAACCTCCGGCGAACTTCTGCCAATTGGCAAAGCCTACAGCGGATTGACCGACGCGGAGATCGCGGAGTTAACGGAGCACTTCAAACAAAACACAATTGTCGATCACGGCCGATACCGAAGAGTCAAACCGGACGTGGTGTTTGAGGTGGCTTTCAATTCAATCCACCCCAGCACACGTCACGCCAGTGGACTGGCGCTGCGTTTCCCCAGAATAAAAGCGATTCGACGCGACAAGAACGTCGATTCTATCGACACACTCCAGTACGCGCGCGAGCTTGCTAGTCAGCAGGGAAATTCACCGGGCGCTGTCGATAAGAGCGCCTAACTAGTGTATAACAACACTAGCGCCGCCGAATTACTCTGGCGTGAGTGACGGACTCGGCGAAGCGGCTTCGCTGGTGGAAGTTGTCTCCTCTGGACTTGCTAACGCCCGGGCCTCCCTCATTTTTCGTATCTCCTCCAGTTTCTGCTGCCTTTGAGCGAGGCGTTCCTGCATTCGTTGTTCTCGCTTAGCTCTTGCCTGCGAGGGGTCCGCGATCAGGCCTTTAAGCTCAGGGGGCACCGTTCGCTGAGGCCCGGCGGGTTGTATACGCGGAACACGTGCAATCCGCGACGTGGCGGCCGATTTCTCCCGCTCTGATAATGCTTTCTCCCTCTCATCCAATGCTTTCTCGCGAGCGTCCATCTCCGCTTTACGCTGAGCAAGTTGTTGTTCAGCCGCGGAATCTTGCTTTTGGCAGGAGCAAACCAGAGTAAAAGGAATCAACAGCGAAAGCACGAAAACTTTTTTCATATCAGCTTTGGATTGGTCTTGTTTAGTGTACGAACAAAACGGAGCGCTTCGCGATGTCAAACGAAACTTAGTGTCCTTGCGCCGATGG
The DNA here is from genome assembly GCA_036499375.1 of Candidatus Udaeobacter sp. Lineage (GTDB taxonomy): Bacteria > Verrucomicrobiota > Verrucomicrobiia > Chthoniobacterales > UBA10450 > Udaeobacter. The sequence goes on along the minus strand of DASYDV010000060.1, from coordinate 37,428 downwards.
TGTCGGCGAAGTTGCTGGTCTAACCACGACCGTATCGACGTCGCCACGTCGAAAACGCTGGACATTGGCAAAAACAGCCAGCATCGCCAGACCAACCACAATGATCAGCATCAACAGAAAAGGCGTCTTTGAAACTCGGGACGATTGAGACTTTTGCGCTGCTGTTTCCGGCAAATTCACGCCCCAGTATCCAAGTGAACGTCGTGAGCGCAACTGAGCCAGTGCACGGTCAGTCGAGACGCAGGGCCGCAATTGAGTTCATTACTCGGTCACTTAGCCGCGCATAAAGGTTTTTTCCTGCCGGGCCAAGATCGGCCGCGCTGAAAAAAATCGGTTCTCCAATGACAACAGTAATTGGAACAAAGCGAAGCCGACCGCCGCCGCGCGGCAGCGCTTCGTGGGCGCCAAAAATCCGCATTGGCACGACGGGCGCGAGCGTTTTAGCAATCACCAGGCCTAACCCAGGTTCGGCTGACTGTAAGCTTCCGTCGAGCGTTCGCGAGCCTTCGGGGAAAACCAGGATGCCGTTGCCAGCATGCAAGACGCGGATCATGGCTTTTATGGCACTGCGATCAACGCCTTCCTGATTTACCGGAATCACGTTCAGCTTTGGCAAAAGCCAGCCTAACAGGGGCACTTTGAGAAGTGTCCGGCGGGCCAGAAAATAAATGGCCCGATCGCACGTACTTCCAGCCAGCGGCGGGTCGAGATAGCTTTGATGGTTCATTGCAAGAATGACCGGGCCGCTCTGAATCATCCGCTCCCGATGAATCACCCGAAACCGAAAGAGCAATCGTCCAGTTAGCCGCGCAAGATGATAGCCAACCCAATAATAGAAATTCATTCACCGAGCGCGCGATTGCGTGACCGGAAGATCGCTAATCGGCAGATCCTGTTGCTGCAGCCGTGTAATGATCTGGTTCACGACTTGCTCGATCGTCACGTTCGAAGTGTCAATCTCATGCGCGTCTGTCGCCTTCACCAGGGGCGAAACGGCTCGTGAAACGTCATCGTGGTCACGCATGGCGATTTTGTCGCGCTCTCCTTGTGCCGCTCGACGCTGGAGACGCACTTCGGGTGAAGCATCGATGTAGAACTTGTATGGCGTGCCTGGGAAAACGACCGACCCTATGTCCCGCCCTTCGACCACAACGTCATGGCCACGGGCGCAATCGCGAAGTTTTTGTGAAACAACGTCGCGGACCTGTGGCAACCTGCTGACCAGAGAGACGCATTCGTTCACACGATCATCTCGCAAATGTTCGGCAGGATCGATGTTATTCACCATAATGCGCGACTCGCCGTCTTCCACTGTGCAGGTAAGCACTGCCGAATCCAGTGCATCGGCGACACGGTCGTTCTCCTCCGGCCGGATTTTTTGTTGCAAGAGATGCCAGGTGATTGCCCGATAAATCGCGCCCGAGTTGACGTAGATAAAGCCGAGTCGCCGGGCGAGCTCCCGCGCAACGCTGCTCTTTCCAGATGCCGCGGGGCCGTCAATGGCAATCACACGGTCCGAGCGTCGTTGGGAAGCATGTGATCCCATGGGTACTTCGTGCCTAACGAAACGTTCTAGCCCTCCTTCGCGGCCTCGGGAGCAAGTGAACCGATCACAGGCGTGCTGACCTGCATCCGCTTCGGATTGGTAAATTCTTCAATGACCGCTTCGAATCCGGGATAGGATTCACGAATGCATTCGGCGTCCTGAATAATCGTCTCGCCTTCAGCGAACAGGCCCGCTATGGCAAAGGCCATCGCAATACGATGATCGCCAAAGCTCGGCAGACGCACGCCGCGCAAAGGCGCTGGTCCATAGATTTCAAGACCATCACTCAGCTCGGTAACTTGCGCGCCCATAGTCCGCAAATTGTGGGCGATCGCTGCAATGCGATCGGTTTCTTTGACGCGCAGTTCCTCTGCCTGCCGGATGGTTGTTTTCCCGCTCGCCAGGGCGCCCGCGATAGAGAGAATCGGCAGCTCGTCAATCAGCTGTGGGATTTCTCTGCCCTGAACGACGGTTGCCTTCAGGGGGGCACCGGTGACTTCGACAACGCCACGAGGCTCAAGCTGCTCGGATTCTTCGACGGCCTCCCGGACCTGCGCACCCATTCGGAGCAGCACGCCCAGCATTGCCGTTCGCGTATCATTCAAACCAATGTCGCGAATGAGCAGATGGCCGCGGCGTTGCGCCGCAGCGGCAACCAGCCAAAAAGCGGCCGAAGAAATATCCCCGGGAATGTCAAAGTCCCGAGACTCGGGGACTTGGTCGCCGAAGACTGTCACGCTCCCGTCATCTTCCGTAGTCGTGCGCACGAGGAAGTAATTGAGCATTTTCTCCATGTGATTGCGCGTCGGTATCGGTTCTTCGACAGTTGTCTTGCCCTTGGCGAAGAGACCCGCCAGCAGCAACGCGCCTTTCACCTGCGCGCTCGCCGCAGCTGGACGGTAGTTAATTCCCCGAAGCGACCCGCCGGAGACGCGTAAGGGCGGCGTTCCGTCAGGACCTTCGGCAACGACGCTCGCCCCCATCTCACAAAGCGGAGCAATCACCCGGTCCATTGGACGTTTCAAAAGTCCGGGATCTCCAACAAGGCGCGCTTCGAACGTTTGTCCGGCGAGGAGCCCTGCGACAAGACGCATGGTCGTGCCGGAGTTACCGCAGTTGATCTCTGCGGCTGGCGCAGTGAGGACGCGCTTTTTCCCATGAACGACCAACTTCGTCGCTTCAGGCTGTTCGATCTTGATTCCCAACGCGCGCATTGCGTTCACGGTGTGCATGCAATCTTCGCTGGGAAGAAATCCCTGCAGCGTGCACACGCCGTTGGAGAGAGCGGCGACGATCACAGCGCGATGTGAAATGCTCTTATCACCAGGGACGGTGATTTCGAGATCGATTCGAGGCGCTCGCTTTACCCGCAAATCCATAGATCAAACAAACGTCCTAATGTTCATGCCGAATGTCCGCACAAAAGCGGCTCTGGCGCGATAACCTGGCATTCAGCCTCCCGGATCAGCGGAACTCGCCCCGTGCCGGCGTTATGGCACAAGGAAAATCTTATCGGTATAAGGATCCTTCACTTCAGTGCCAGGAGGGAATCCTTCCACATCGATATATTTACCAGGGGAATAAGGGCTCTCCACCAGGTGCGGTTTGCCAGGGACAGGGATTCCGTATGGATAATCTCCCTTGGCCACTTTTGTCTGCGGTGCAGGTGTGGAAGGAGGTGGCGGTGCGGCCTGCGGAGGGGGCGTACCCGTGGGCTGGACCGGTCCATTCGGGTTGAACGGTTGCTGCGGCGGTGGGTATTCCTGCTGCGGCTGGGTGGAAGCGTAATTTGCCGCCCTGCGATGTTGAGTCGTCGGAAGTGGTGGCTCCTCAGCGCATGAGGCGAGGAAGAAAGCCGCAAGAAGACCAAGCGCGAATGAAAATTTCATCATAATGAAAATTTTTCCTAACCGTATCCGGAGTCAGAGCCGTTGCCAATCATTAAATCACGCTTCGTTAAACCTTTTGCAATTTGTTGACAAATAGCAGCACGAATACAATGCGCCAGCGCGCGTCATCCGAATCCCAAGTAGAGTGACAGGGAATTCACAAGCAGAGATTTTGGTCGTGGATGACGACGCCATGAGCCGCAGGGTATTGACGCAACTGCTGCGGGGCGCTGGTTACAATTGTCGCGGATCCAGGAATGGTTCTGAAGCGCTGGAGATCATCCACACCAAACCGCCTTCGCTTTTGCTGCTGGACTTCGACATGCCAGGACTAAACGGCGCTGAGGTGCTCGAACGTCTCCGTTCGAACGAAGACGCCGCCGTCGCCCAGGTTCCCGTCATCATGCTTACGGCCCACGGTAGCGAACAAAGCGAGGTTACCTGTCTTCAGGCTGGTGCGGATGACTTTGTCACGAAGCCGGTAAATGCCTCGGTCTTGCGCGCACGAATCGAGACGCAGCTTCGGCTCCGCTCGATGCGTCGACAATTGGAGCGGCAAAATGATGAGCTTGAGAAATGGCGGCGAGATCTAGAGCGCGATTTGGCAGCCGCGCGTTTGACCCAGCAATCATTGATCCCGCAGAAAGCGTTGGTGCTGGCGGGTTGGGAAATTGCAACGTTTTTCCGCCCTGTCATTCAAGTTGGCGGCGATATCTATGGATGGCTTCGAATGAAGGACGGCCGGGTTTTGTTCTGGATCGCAGACGGCACCGGCCACGGCGCAGCTGCCGCGTTGCTTACCACGCTGGCAAAACTTCTTTTCCAGCACGGCTTGGAGCACGATACGCCAGTCAGCCTGATGGAAGCTGTGGATCATGATTTTCGCAGCATCTTCGGCTCGCGCTCGTTCATGACCGCGATGTGTGTCGCCCTTGACCCCACCACCGGACACGCGGCTGTCGTGGGCGCAGGGCATCCGCCACTCTTGGTCGCTCGCCACAACGGAACCACGCAATCAGTTGCCTCGGTGGCGCCTCCGCTGGGGTTGATCAAACGCGCCGCATTCACCGAAACGTCAATCGATCTGAATCCCGGTGATACTTTCCTGCTCTATACCGACGGCTTGTTACGCTGGAGCAAAGACCAGCACCGGCGCCTGAGCCCCAGACAGCTCGAACAAATGCTGGATCATTGCGCTCCCAGCGCCGAAGCCCTGCTCCAAACAATCCTGGTACGAACAGCTTCCGGAAATTCCGCAAAGACTGCTCCAGACGACCTGGCGGCGATGGCGGTGCGCCGGGCGGATGGGCAATAAATTTTTTATTTACCTCAAATTTAGTTCTTGCTCTCCAGCAGACGAAACGTTAGTCAGCGTCCATGCCGAAAACCAAAAAAACTTCCAAGCGCAAACCGAATCCCGCCTTCATGAGACCGGTCCAGCCGGATGATAAGCTTGCTGCTGTCGTCGGATCGCAGCCGCTATCACGTCCGGAGCTTACAAAAAAGCTTTGGGGCTACATCAAGAAGCGCGGTCTGCAGGACAAAAAGAAAAGGATCATGATCAACGCCGACGACGCGCTCAAGCCGGTATTTAACGGCAAGAGCCAGGTGAGCATGTTCGAGATGACCAAACTCGTCTCGAAGCATCTGAAGTAGATCAGGATTTCCGTCTATAGCCCGGCGTTGCAGAGCCGAGCTGTGGCGGCTTGGAAAAAATAATCTCCGCACCGGGCGGTGCGTTGTACCGCTCTTGCGTCCGCTTGTAATTGCATCGAAGATGTCGGCGTGAAAACCCCTCGACTATTTCTCCTAATAATCGCCGCCTCCGCTCTCTGTGCGTCATTTGCGCGAGCGGAATCTGGGTCCGGGTGGCTAAGCGATTATAAGAAAGCGCAGGAAGAGGCTAAGGCGAACGACAAGCTTCTGTTGCTAAATTTTACTGGCTCCGATTGGTGCGGGTGGTGCATTAAATTCGACAAGGATATTTTGTCGCAGCCACAGTTCAAAGATTACGCGCACGACAACCTCGTGCTCGTTGAGCTGGATTTTCCTCGCAGAAAGGCCCAGCCTGTCGAATTGAAAAAGCAGAACATGCAACTCGCGCAGCAGTACGAGGTTCTCGGGTTTCCCACGATCGTCGTGCTAAACAGCAACGGCCAGAAGATTTGGCAGTTCGAAGGTTACTTCCCCGGCGGCCCGGAAGCGTTCGTCGCGCAACTGCAAAAATTGCGGCACGGATAGCCGGGTCCTGATCGGATCGGTATTGCGCCAGAGCAAATGGCGTGCAATTGACGCCAGAACTTCAGGTGGATTCCTTAGCTGATTTCTTCTCAGCTGGTTTCGTATGGGCAGGCGGAGGAGGTTTCACCGATTCCTTTGAGCCGCCGGATTTTTCGCCCCCGGAAGAAGCGCCAGGAGATTCCTTTTTGGCCGCTTCTTTGTAGGAATCGCTGCGATAGTCGGTGGTGTAAAATCCTGATCCTTTGAAGATCAAACCCGCGCCCTTCCCCAGCAAGCGCTTCACTTTCCCGTGTCCCCACTCGGGCAAGCGGCAAAGCTCTTTGGGACATTCGCGGAACGGTTCGTCACGCATCGACTGGAATGCGTCAAAGTTCTGACCACACTTTTCACATGAATACTCGTAAGTTGGCATCAGGAATCGGTCGGAAGTCTGCCTTAAACAAGTTAGAATTCAACTCCCCAGGCCTGGCTAACCACACCAATTTATCAGAATGACGAAGCACGAATGACCAGTTAATGACGAAACTCGAATGACAAACACGCGATATGGGCTCCGCGGCGTTTCTGGTTTTCGTCATTCGGTTTTAGTTCGTCATTCGTCATTCGGATTTCGTCATTCTAAGGATCCGTGCTTATTAATGGTTGATCATGAACTACGGCGTAAAGGAAATCGCGGAACTGTTTCCACCTTTAATGGAAATCAAAGACCAATCGCTGCGTGAAAAAGTGGCGGCGGTATGGAACGAGGCCATCACCACGGGCTGCGGCGGCAAAGGCTGGACGTTCGACGAACTGCGCGCAGTAAAGTTCACCCTTCTTGCCGGCGACATCGACATGACCTTCGTCGAGCATCTCAATTCCTGTGCACGTCAATGCATGGCCATCGCCGATGTGCTGGACCGCTCGTTTCGCTGCGGCATTCCCATTCAGCGCGATTATCTCATCGCCGGCTCGCTACTGGCCGATGTCGGCAAACCGCTCGAGTATGATAAGGACCGGTCAGGCAAAGTCGTGCAGGGCACGTTTGGCCAGCAATTGCGGCATCCATTCAGTGGGGTCGCATTAGCTTACAAACATGGCATTCCCGGCGAAGTCCTGCACATCATCGCCACGCATAGCCACGAAGGTGACAAGGTGGAGCGCTCGATCGAATCGATCATTTTTCATCACGCTGACTTCGTGGACTTCGATATCGCCAAGTTCCTGGGCAAACGCGCCGAGAAGAAATGAAGCGTTCGAAAAAGAAAATAGACCGCGAAACACGCGAATTGCCACGAATTACCAGGGGATCAACCCACGCTGTTGACAGAAAAACAGGCAGAAAAATCACGCGAAGCGGTTTCCAGGTGATTCCAGCAAGAGGCCGGGTAGTAGTCACACCCAAACTTGTGCAGAAAATAACTCGGCCAGCCGGATGCTTAAAACCGTAGATTCGCTTGTTCTCAAGATCGGCACCTTCATTTACAAGAAAATTGGAATAGAATAATTACTATGGGTCTGACGCTGGTTGAGAAAATCGCCGCACGCCATGCCGATGGGTTCGGTCCCGGTGAAGTGGTGCACTCTGGCGATTTTGTTTCGATTCGCCCCCGTCATGTGATGACGCACGATAACACCGGTGCGGTGATCCCGAAGTTTCAGCAGATCGGCGCGACGTCGATTGCGGATCCGGCGCAACCTGTGTTCGCCATTGATCACGATATTCAGAACATCACGCCTAAAAACCTGGAGAAATACGCAAAAATCGAGGCGTTCGCCGCCGAGCACAACATCGATTTTTATCCGCCGGGCACGGGTATTTCGCATCAGGTGATGGTGGAACAGGGTTACGTCGTTCCCGGCGCCATGGTCGTGGCGAGCGATTCGCACTCGAATTTGTACGGAGCGATGGCTGCACTCGGCACGCCGGTTGTGCGGACCGATGCCGCAAGTATTTGGGCGACCGGAGTTACGTGGTGGCAGGTTCCCAAAGTGGCAAAGGTGGTTCTAAAGGGAAATCTTTCGCCCGGCGTTGTCGGCAAAGACGTGATCATCGCGTTATGCGGACTCTTCAATAAAGATGAGGTGCTCAATCACGCCGTAGAGTTCGTGGGCGACGGCGTAGCCAATCTTGCGATGTCGGCGCGCATGACGATTGCGAACATGACGACAGAATGGGGCGCATTGGCGGGTGTGTTTCCATTTGATGAAGTGACCGTGGATTATTTGCGATCGCGCGTTCCCGAGTTCACGAATCCAAAACGCCCCGGGAAACGGAGCCCAAAGAGTCGTTCCGGCTATAAAGACGCCGACATCGACAATTGGTGGAAAAATCGAACTGAGCTGAGCGCGGACCCCGATGCGGAGTACGCGATTGAGCTTGAGCTCGATGTTGCAACCGTCGTTCCGCACGTGTCCGGGCCTAACGAAGTCAAAACCATGGTGTCGCTGCCGGAAATCCAGCGGAAACATGTGCCGATTCAGAAGGCATATTTGTTGTCGTGCGTGAACGCGCGCTTTGAGGATCTGCACGACGCTGCTGAAGTCATCCGCTCCCAGCGCGGACACGTCGCAAATGGCGTCGAATTTTATCTCGCCCCGGCGAGCGCCGAAGTCCAAGCGAAGTCCGAGTCCAACGGAGATTGGCAAACGCTCTTGGATGCGGGAGCCATTCCACTGCCTCCCGGTTGCGGAGCCTGCATCGGTCTCGGTCGTGGTTTAGTGGAAAAAGGCGAAACTGCGATCAGCGCCACGAATCGCAATTTCAAAGGCCGGATGGGCGATCGCGATGCGCTGGTGTATTTGGGTTCGCCCGCTGTGGTGGCGGCCAGTGCGCTGGCTGGATTTATTTGCGCGCCAAAAGATTTCGCCGAACGCGCTGCGGGTACCGCTGTTCGCCGCGCCCCAAGCAAACCAACGCCCGCCGCATCGGTAGAGATAATCGAAGGTTTTCCGCCAAGCGTGCGTAGTCGCATTCTCTTCATCGACAAAGACAATTTGAACACGGACGGCATTTACGGCAGCAAACACACTTACCGCGACGACATGACGCCTGAGGAAATGTCAGCTGTCACGTTTGAAAATTATGATCCGAACTTCAATACGCTCTATCAAAAGGGCGACGTCGTCGTAGGCGGCTTAAATTTTGGAAGCGGTTCCAGCCGCGAGCAGGCGGCCACAGCATTGAAGTTCAAAGGCATACCCTGCGTCATCGCCGCCAGTTTTTCCGAAACCTACAAACGCAACGCGTTCAACAACGGCTTCGTCGTATTCGAATGCCCGGAGTTGGTAACGTATCTGCGCACGACGCTCACAAATCGACAGCCCACGACAGTCGGCCCGGAAATCACAATCGATTACGCTAAATCAATTCTGAGTGTCGATGGAAAATCATTCCCCTTCCCGCCGCTCAGTCCCGCTGCGCAAGAATTGATCGTCGCCGGCGGTGCCGAGCGCCTAGTGGCCTCGCGGCTGCGCACAAGAGCACAGTTGTAGCCACGGCGCTCCGTCGCCGTGCCACAACGCCTCGACAGAGCGAGGCGGCTACAGCATTCAATTGATCGGCTAGCTTGCGACTCGCTTCGTCGCCGATAAAGTCGCCGTTCTATGGCTAAATACAGAATTGCGTGGATGCCGGGCGACGGCGTGGGGAATGATGTGATGGAGGCGACGCGGATCGTGCTCGATCGGATGAAATTTGATGCCGAATACGTGCCCTGCGACATCGGCTGGAAATTTTGGTGCACGGAAGGCAACGCGCTTCCGGATCGCACGGTGAAAGCATTGCAGGGCACCACCTGCGCTCTCTTCGGCGCAATCACCAGCAAGGCACAGGACAAAGCAAAAGAAGAATTGAGTCCGGAACTTCACGGGAAAGGATTGAGCTATTTTTCGCCGATCGTCGGACTGCGGCAGTTGTTCCATCTGCACACGAACATGCGGCCATGTAAAAGTTATCCAGGAAACCCGCTGAATTATCGCGGCAACAAGATCACGAATCCGAGCGGCGCGGACGTGCCAATCGATCAGGTCGTGTTTCGTGAAAATACCGAGGGCATGTACGGCGGCGTGGAGTTTTTTCCGTTGCCGGAGTCGGTTTACACGGCGCTCTGCGCAAATCCAAAAATGAAGAAGTGGAAGGACAAGGCGGGTCTTGAAAATATCGCGCTGTCCACCCGGATCATGAGCGTGCAGGGATGCACCAACATTTGCAAAGAAGCTTTCGACTTCGCAAAGAAGACTGGACGCAAGCGCGTCACATTGATTGAGAAACCAAACGTGTTGCGCGAGACCGGTGGATTGATGACGCGTTGCTTCCGCGATGTTGCCAAAGGTTACCCGGACATCTGGGCCGACGAAGTGAACATCGACGCGATCTGCATGTGGATGTTCAAGAATCCGCAGGATTACTCTGTGCTGGTGGCGGAGAACATGTTTGGCGACATCGTCAGCGATTTGTGCGCAGGATTGGTCGGCGGCCTCGGCTTCGCACCGAGCGCCAACCTCGGCGACGAATACGCTGTATTCGAACCCACGCATGGCTCGGCCCCGAAATATTCTGGCCAATACAAGGTGAATCCGATCGCGATGCTTTTAACAGCAAAGCTCATGTTCGACTGGCTTAAAGAAGCTGAAATGGCCACGCGTCTCGAGTCCGCGGTCGCCCGCGTCATCGCCGAAGGCAAAGTGCGCACGTACGACATGGGCGGCAGCGCTTCCACTCTCGATGTCGCCAAAGCCGTCGCGGACTACGCCAGTTGATTAATAAGCTCCAGGGAAAGCTAGCTCATTGATCTGAAGGCGATCCCGCGTTGTGACCGCTCGGAAGTGCTCGGAATGCTACTGCCCGTCGTCCCAGCTGACTTCCGCGAGAAACGGCTCAAGGTTTCGGCACGAAGGGCCAGAAGATCGGGATGAAGATGCTCGCTACGATCCAGAGAAGGATATTGAGCGGCGCGCCGATCTTCGGGAAATCGGAGAAGCGATAACCACCCGCGCCAAAGACGTATGTGTTGGTTTGGTGTCCGATCGGGGTCGCGAAACTAGCTGCGCAACCGAACATGACCGCGACCGCGAACGGCCGGGCATCGACTCCCATGGTGGCGGCGATTTCGAAAGCGATCGGGGTTAAGAGGACGGCGACGGCGTTATTGCTGATCAACTCGGTGAGGAGCGTCGCCACCAGATACGTGACCGAGAGCGTAACCGCCGGTCCGAAACGACCGACCGCGCCGGTCAACCCGCTGGCGATGAGATGGGCGGCGCCGGTCTTTTCCATCGCAGTGCCGAGCGCGAGCATGCCGAGAATCATATAGAGGATTCTCCATTCGACCGCTCCGCGCGCCTCCTCGATGTCGAGGCAGCGGGTAACAACAACGAAAATGGCCGCGATCAACGCCAGAGCAGCGAGCGGCAGGACGTGGAACGCTCCGAGCACGATGACGCTGCCGAGCGCCATGATCGCGAGCGGCGCTTTGTGCCGGCGAAAAGCGCGCTGGGTCGGCTCGGTGAGACTGAGAAAGTCGCGCTCCTGCATGAGGCGATGGATTCCCTCGACCGGTCCTTGCACAAGAAGGGTGTCGCCAAAGTCCAGCTCTACATCTTCAAAATGTTCGCGCAGGTTTTCGCCCTGACGATGCACGGCGAGGATGTGGACGCCGTATTGCTTGCGGAAATTGAGGTCACGGAGCGTCTTGCCGAGAAAGGTGGAGCGGTTCCCGAGGATTCCTTCCATCAGGATGGTTTCGCGGTCGCCGGTGGTGGCAACGCCAAGCTCGGCTTCCGATTGGAAAAGCACGCCCGGCATTTCCTTGATTCCCTTGACCCCAGCGACGGGCGTCTCAAGCAGCAATTGATCGCCGGCGGCAAAGCGCAGCCTATCGAGTGGCGTGTCGATTCGCGCACCGTCGCGCACCACCTCGATGATCTGCGCCTCGCGGAGCCGGGCGAGTGGCGTCTCGGCGATTGTTTTCCCGAGCAGCGGTGAAGTGTTGCTGATCACCGCCTGAGTGAGAAACAGCCTCGGCATTCCGCCGCCGATAAGGGCCGCGAGACTTTCACGATAGGGCAAAAGTTTGCGGGCAAAGATGAGCAGATAAGCGACCCCGACCGCCGCGTAGATAAGTCCAAGCGGCGTTATTTCAAACATCCCAAATGGCGCGAGACCGCTACTGTGGGCGATTCCGTTCACGAGCAGATTGGTGGATGTGCCGATGAGAGTGCAGGTGCCGCCGAGGATCGAGAAATAGGAAAGCGGGATGAGAAGGCGCGAAGCTTTCAAGTCGGTGTTACGCGCGAGGGTCAGGACCACCGGCACGAAGACCACCACCACTGGCATGTGGTTAACCATGGCCGAGAGCGGCAAGGTCAGAAGCGCGAGAGCGAGTAGGGCCCGCCATTCGTTCTTACCCGCTATTCGCATGAAGACCCGCGCGAGCGAGTCGATCGCGCCGGTGCGCTCGAGGCCCGCGCTCAAGACGAACATGCAGCCGATCACGACCGGCGCGCTGTTGCTGAAGACAGCGAGCGTTTCATCCGCGCTCAGGATACCCGTGACGAGCAGCACTCCCATCGCACTCAGTGCCACCAGATCGGGCGGCGCCCACTCGCGCAGGAAAGCAATGAAGACCGTCGCCACCAGCGTGAATACGATGATGAGATAAAGAGTGTGCACGCTCATGGCTCAGTTGAAGATTTCACGCCGCGCGCTGTTTTCGCCGACAATGCCGCCAATCACAATCGCGAAATTGGCCGGACCGCCAGCGCGGCGGATCGCGCGCAGCTACTCGGGGCGCTGGCCAATGCTGAAGGCGCCCATCGGCTTCGCATCGGGATGCGGTTCCCTTTTCATGAGGTCACCCTCGACGTGGCGGCGAAACTCTTCACCAAATAGATATGCTCGCTCCTTTCCAAAAAGCTCTGCCGCCAGGCGTGGCAGCGCGCACAGCGTTCGTGTTCTGTCGAATCTGCAATGCGACATAGATCAACAAAATCACGACCGCGATCGCGCCGATCACTTGGCCGATGTTTGCGAGATCGTTTAGATTCATTGCGTCAGGCGTCAGTTGTAGGGCAAGCGCTTCACTTGCCAAACCAAAAAGCGGCAGGCGGTGCGCCTGCCCTACAATTCAGGTGCGCCTTTCACTTGGCTTTCATAATCCGCGGCATCGAAGTGGCCCGTCGATTCCGCGATCAAGCCGGCATTGTTAATCTTCCACAGCTCGTAACCGCTGATCCGAACGCGTTTCCCTGTTTCCGCGTACGTGCCGGTTAGCGTCCAGTGGAATGCGGTTCGCTCTCCGCGTGCCTCGAGCTTGTCGAACGCCACGACCATATCTGGAAAATCGCGCATGAATCCGCGCGCGACTTCCAGAGGCGGATTCGAAGGTCCGCCGTTCACTGTTAACGAGGCATTCTCGGCGAAGAATGCCGCTACGCTTTCCGGATTCTGACTGCACCAGGCTTGCGCGTAGCGCTTTGCAAATTCGCTTAAGTTCTGACTATTCATTAACTCGCTTGCCACGCCGTAGCCTTGGCGAAGGCGGGTCACAGGTTACTTGGCACTACCTGGAACAATTACCGTTCTAATGTGATCAATGGAATTCTGAAATGCGTCGAGTGACGCATTGATTTGTTCCGCATCGAGATCGACAAAGCGAAAAGTGTCTGGCGGAAAACGAAGTTTGCCGCCGCGTGCCAGCTCGATCAGCGTCGGGAGTTCAGCCGCGGGATGATCGGATACGCCGATGATTTCGACCTCCTTGTTGATCAATTCCGTGTAGGGAGAGAGCGACATCGATTCCGCGGTTAATCCCACAAGCGCCGCACGACCCAGTGCGCCTAAACATTGAACCGCTTGCCGCATCGTCTTCGCCGAGCCGATCAACTCCAGCGAGACATCCACACCTTTTCCATTCGTCGCCTGAGCGATTTGTTCGATTGGATTTCCCTTCGTTGCGTCAATCGGTCCAGCTCCAAGCATTTTGGCTGAAGCGAGTTTCGCGGGATTGATCTCAACTACGTAGATCTGGTCACAGTCAAATGCTCGCGCCAACTGCAACGCTGAAAATCCCAAGCCACCAAGACCAAAAATTGCAATCGACTCACCTGGCTTAAGTCGCGCCTTTTTCAGTGCGTGAAGCGCTGTCGCTGATGAGCACATCGTGATGGCGCCGCTGTCGAAGGAAATTTCATCGGGGAGCACGAATGCAGTTTTGCCCGGAACCCTTACGAACTCTGCATATCCTCCGTCGCGATGTTTACCGATCATTTCTCCTGTGCGGCAAAACTGTTCCAACCCGCGGATGCAAAACTCACAGCTCCCGCAATGCGCCAGATAATGTACGCAGACGCGATCGCCGGGTGTGACATGTGTAACGTCGGTACCAACTTTCTCGATCCAACCTGATACTTCGTGTCCGAGCGTCACCGGGAGATTGTCGATCTTGGAAATACCAGCCCGATAATGAGCATCCGAGTGACAGATTCCCGCAGCCGCGACCCGAATCAAAACGTCCGACGGACCGATCTCGGGAATTGGAACATCCGTATCTACCAGAGGTTTTCCGATCTCAGAGAGCTGTACCGCTCGCATGATCAGAACTCGTCACTCGTCACTTTTGCGATGAGGCTCGAATGCACGAGCGCACGTGTTTTCAACGAATGAGTGTGTCCAGCTTCGTTTCATCCAGGCCTGCGTCGCGATAATACTTGCGAGTTAGTTGGAGAAGACTGAATCCGTCCTCGTACGCGGCAAAGCCACCATCTTTTGCCTTATCCAGATAGATGAGGCCCCCCTCAACGACGAACATAGTGATCATCGGTTCCGGTGAATCGTCCGTGATCACCAGTGTATGCGCCTCGCCTGCTGGCTCGTAGATATACGTTCCCGGCTTCGCAATCCAGTCGTGCTCCAGGTACCGCCAATGACCACGCATTGTATAGCCATGCACGTTGCCAACGTGGTAATGAGTTCCCACCATGGAGCCGGGGAGACCTTTCAGAATGACGCTGAATCCTCCAGAGGTGACGTTAAAGCAGCAGGGCTGGAACCAGACGCCACTCGCATAAGGAACCCAGAGACGGTCATCGTCGAGGTTGGTGTTAGTGATGAAATGTTCGCGGTTCCTTCGGTTCGGCTCGAGACCGTCGGTGAAACTGTTAAACGTAGTGATCGGCATAGGTCTGCTTTTTTGTGAGTGAAACCATCGAGCCCGGAATTGAACTCGGCGTCAACGTTTTTCCGAATCTGGTTTAGCTTGGGCGACGGAGGTGAAAGCACGCCGATTCGCCCACTTATTTCTTCTCCGCTACACGCCTGACGAAGAATAAGATCAGCTGCCGCCGCCGAAATCAGGCTTTTCTCCAAGACTGAGAATCAAAAACTTGCCCGCGAATCACGCAAATTGGCGCGGATTGTTTTGACGCCTGAGTTCTAACCTCTGGGTCGCTTTTCGTGTGATTCGTGTGATTCGCGGGCAATGTTATTCCACGGTAATTACTACTTTTCCTCGCGCGTGTCCTTGTTCCAGATACCTGAGAGCTTCCGGGACCTGATCTAACTTGTAAGTCCTATCGATGACAGCCTTCACCTTTCCGGACTGCATCATATCGGCGAGAATGGTCAGGTCCTTTTGGTTCGAGTCTGCCATCATCATTCCCATCTGCTGGTTCACGAACTTTGAGTACACGACTGCCCAGAGCGCTTTGCCCAGCCCCCCCAGAAAACCTTGGTCGCTTGCTCCACCGCCGCCGATCAGGACGTATTTTCCTTTGGGAGCTAAGACACCCTTGCATTCCGAGAGCGAACGATTTCCAACATTGTCGACCATGACGTCGTAACGTTCCGCGCCTTTGGTGAAATCTTCCTTGGTGTAGTCGATCACGTGATCGGCGCCGAGCGACTTCACAAGATCGATATTGTGCGTGCTGCAAACGCCAGTGACTTCCGCGCCTAACGATTTCGCGATTTGCACGGCGAATGTGCCAACGCCGCCGGAAGCGCCATTAATCAAGACCTTCTGGCCCGCTTGAACTTTTCCTTTATCGCGCAATCCTTGCAGCGCAGTTATCCCTGCGATGTTGACCGCGGCCGCTTCTTCAAAGCTAACGTTCGCCGGTTTCATCGCGACCGCCCGAGTTGCGCGTGGACAAACATATTCCGCAAAAGCGCCGCCTCTTCCGCCGAAAACTTCATCGCCGGGCTTGAACTGGGTGACATTTTTGCCGACGGCTTCAACCGTTCCGGCAAAATCAACACCAAGGCGTGTGTCTTTTGGTTTGCGCAACCCGACTCCCATCGCGCGCATGACGTAAGGCGTGCCTTCGACAAAATGCCAGTCATAAGGATTGAGCGATGCCGCGCGAACTCGCACCAGGAGTTGATCGTCGGTCGGCATCGGCTTTTCAATTTGCTCGAGCTTAAGATTGTTCAGCCCGTAGTCGCAGTAAACAATCGCTTTCATCGGATTAGTTGTCGCCGTGGTCTTGCCGCAGTCGTTGGTCGATCGCCAGTAGGCAATAAACACGAAGAGGAACGCCAGGACCAACGCCAGTAAAACCAGGCGGAATGTCCACCTTACAATGTTTTTTAAGATACTTGTTAGTTTCATATGTTTGTTTGAAGCTGCAGTTCTTGTCACACGTCACTGGCCCTGGCGCGCCGTAGCTTGGTGCGAAGGCGGGTCACTCGTCACGCTTATTACAACTTTGCCGCGCGCGTGACCTTCTTCCAAATAGCGGACCGCGGCTTGTGCCTCACTGATTTTGTAGGTTCGATCGATCACCGGAGAGATTTTCCCGGATTGCATGAGTTCGCGCAGAACATTCAGATCGTCTTTTGTCAGTTTCGCAATGTAGAAGACAAACTTCTGAGCGGTGAAGTTTGATAGGAAAGCGTTCCAGAAATTTCTGCCAACTCGGCCCAACATTCCCGGATGAAGCCCGGCTCCGCCGACTCCGGCGAGAACGCAAATGCCGTTAGGCGTCAAGATCTGGCGGCGTTCGGAAAACGAATGGTTGCCGACCAAATCGTAGAGCATGTCATAACGCTGATCGGTCTTGGTAAAATCTTCTCTCGTGTAATCGATGACGTGATCAGCGCCGATGGATCGGACAAGATCGACATTGTGCGTGCTGCAAACAGCCGTGACCTCCGCGCCGAACGCTTTCGCAATCTGAACGGCGAAAGTACCAACTCCTCCGGATGCGCCGTTGATCAAAACTTTTTGTCCGGCCTGAATATGCCCTTTGTCGCGCAGACCTTGCAATGCCGTCAGTCCGGCAACGGCGACCGAACCCGCTTGTTCGAATGTGATGTTGCTTGGTTTCATTACAACGGCGCGCTCGGTCTTGACGCAGACGTACTCCGACACGGCCCCATTCTTTGCGCCGAAAACTTCGTCGCCGGGTTTGAAGTCGGTCACCGTTTTTCCAACCGCTTCAACCACGCCGGCGAAGTCAGTGCCGAAACGAGTGTTCTTCGGTTTGCGCATTCCGCTCATTGGCCGCATCAGCCAGCTGCCCCTGATCGTGTGTCCGTCGACCGGATTGACTGACGCCGCGCGAACGCGGACCAAGATTTCATCGTCCGCCGGTGTCGGCTTTTCGATGTCGCGGAGCTGAAGATTCTCTACTCCATATTCGCAGTTCAGAATTGCCTTCATAGGGATAGTCCGTGTTGCAGCGTTGCCATCGCAGTCGTTAGTCGAAGTCCAATAGGCGATGAAGCCCCAGCCGAACAACACGAGAAAAATGATGCCTGCGCTCCATTTGATTATGCGTTTTATTTTCATACGCCTAGTTAGTCGACCGTGATCGCGATTTTTCCCTGGACGTGGCCGGTTTCGAGATATTTGTAGGCGGCGGCGGTTTCAGTAAGCCGATATGTTTTGGTGACAGCAGGCACGGCCTTCCCGCTCTCCGCCAAATCGCGCAGAATTCCGAGGTCTTTTTTGTTAAAGGCGACTCCAAAGGTGACAAACTTCTCTTTGACAAATTTGGATTGAACAGACGTAGTGAGCACGCCAACCACCCGGGACAAAGTTTCTTCGTGCATTCCTGATCCTCCTATCCCGGCCAGCACACAGATACCGCCGGGCTTGAGGACGCGGCGGCGTTCTGCAAAAGAATGATTATTGACCAGATCGTAGATTACGTCATACCGCTGATCGCTTTTTGTGTAGTCCTCTTTGGTGTAGTCAATCACGTGATCGGCGCCGAGCGATCGGACCAGGTCCAGGTTTTTCGTACTACACACCCCGGTTACTTCCGCGCCAAAAACCTTGGCGATCTGCACGGCAAAGGTTCCGACGCCTCCGGACGCGCCATTGATCAGGACCTTTTGCCCTGCTTTCACATGCCCCTTGTCTCGCAGGCCCTGTAAAGCAACAAGCGCGGTAGGGATCGAGGCCGCTTGCTCGAAGGTGACGTTGCCCGGCTTCGAAACCACCGCTCGCTCAGGCCTCACACAGATGTATTCGGCGAGAGCGCCTGCTTTCACGCCGAAGACTTCATCGCCCCGCTTGAACTCGGTCACGTTCCTGCCGACCGCTTCAACCGTTCCGGCGAAGTCAGATCCCGGACAGGTGTTTTTCGGCTTACGAAGTCCAAAGATGAGCCTGCCGACACCGCCTCGCAACATGCCACCATCGAAAAATCTAAGGGAAACGGCGCGAACCCGGACGAGAATCTGGTTGTCGTTCGGAACTGGCTTTTCGACTTGTTCAAGTTTCAGAACATCATCAGGCGCACCGTATTCGCAGTAACGAATAGCTTTCATGGGATTCGTCGGTGCAGCGGTATTGCGTCTGCACTCGTTAGTCGAACTCCAGTAGGCGATAAAGAACCATAAAAACAGACCCAGCAAGATCGCGCCGACGCTCCACTTTAGAATGCGTCTTAGCTTCATAGAGCTAGAGAAACATCGGTAAGCGCAGCGAAACTGATGTCGGGGAGGGAGCGGGAGTATGCTGTGCTTCGCCAGGATTTGGTGCCCGGATCCCTCTTAACAAAAGCCAAAAGCTCACAATCAATTCGAAGATGGCCATCGGAGAATCGAACCAGTAGTCGTTAACTATCTTGTTGAAGTTAGGGAAGATTAGAAAAACGAAGGCGCAGACCACGCACCAGGCCGAGGCGATTATCCCAAACATGGCGAGTGGCCTCGGAATGTATCGCGACTTAAACCACAAATACGCACAAACCGTGGCGGCCAATCCGAAAAACGGAAGGCCGACATAATAATCGTCGAACGTCCCGCCAACTTGTAGCCGGGCGAGCACCTGCAAGCGCTCCGGCTCGACGACGTGAAGGTAATCTGCGGTGCCAAGGACTCGTAGAGCGCTCAGAAGATTCAAGGGTGCCACAAGCCAAAGCATCGCGAAGACGAAGCGGAACAACGCTCCGAGAAGCGCAAGGAGTGGATTAACTGACTTCAAAATCAAGTAAAGCGCAGTTAAAAGAACAACAACGGTGACGCCGTAACTGAGAAAGCAGACGATCGCGAGGCGAAGCTGCGTTTGATGCGCAACGATGTTCCGTGCCGTTTCGGCCGCGTTCCCCGCAACAATGAGCGGACTCAGCAGGACGTAATTTCCAAAGACAACGATTGCGAAAGAAATCAGCCCGCTGATACCCGCCACACGTGCCGCGATTTGGTGTGACTTGTCGATCTTAGTCATACTATTCATCTGACCTAGGCTGTTGCGCGGACTAGCTCGCGACCTCGTGGCACCTTTGCGCCTTTGATGAGTAACCAAAGCATTATTGCTAATTCGCCGAGCAAGACAGGTTGGGCCCACTTGAAAGCAGCATCGTAGTAGGTTGGAAACATCAGGCCGATAATACTCAGGGCCACGTAACCAAAGCAGTTGATCATGAGCCAAACGCCAATCAACCGCGGTAGAAATCCAGAGCGAAAAACCAGCAGCCCAAACGGAAAGAGCCACAAGCCCCAAAAGAGCTCATTCATAAAGATTCCCTGGCTGTGCAGACGGATGAACAGATAGCCCAAGGCATTCAATTGCGGTTTATCGAATACCGCGAGGAAATCGGCACCGCGAAAAAGAATCAGAGCAGCGACATTGTTCAGCGTGTCGAGAAATCCAACCGCCGCCGAAACCAGAACGAATGAGAGCATCATCATGGCCCAGGTCTTGTTTACGCTGCTCAGCAACCGGTAGAGCGCGATGCCCAGACAAGTGAAAATTACGGCAGTAAAAAGATCACCGATGATCGAAAGACGAAACATCGTCTCGTGAGCCAGGACGTTGCTGGCGGTCGCGGTAGCATTTCCGCTCACGATGAGTTTACCGGGAACATAAAGCAGAGTGAATGGCGCGGTGAATACCATTGATAGATACACGGCGCCAGCAATGCGTGCGACTTTGACGGTTGGATGCATCATTTTCTCGTTAGTCTCTCCATTGGACGTTGGGTGTTGGGCGTTGAGCGTTGAGCGTTGAGCGTTGAGCGTTTGCTTCATTTCGATCAGAGCGGCCCGCGATAACGCCGCATTCGGATTGCTGCAGCGACACAGATGGCTGCGAAAAGCAACCCGATCCAGAGACCCGGCGTACTCAGGTATCTTCCCGGTGTGAACTGTGCCAGGGAATCGATTGTGGGATGCAAGCGGCCGTGAAAGTCGAACGCGTTCGGCGCGAAACCCAACAAGCGATCTTTCAACATCGAGGCGAAATGCGAAGTGCCGAAGGTGATCTTCTCGAAGAACCCGATAGCGAGAAACGGCACGACCGCCCAAAGAAATGTTGCCCGCCGCGCCCAACCTGAGACCAGCAGCGCCCAGCCATAGATCGGCGCATGCCAGAGCGCGATCGCGGCTAATCCGTAAAGGAGAACGAAGGAATTCCGAAACAGCGGAACATATGTCCAGGTCGATGCCGGACTCATCCCGTGACTTATCAGAAGCACGCTGGTCCAAAGCATCATGACCAACTGCGTCGCCACTACGATCGCAAACGTTACCAGCGGCAGAACGACCAACGGGATGGTGGCCTTCGAGAGCAATGTGGTCAGATCGGATACCGGCAGCGATTTCCAAAACAAGATGCTGCGATCACGGCGCTCGCCGTGCATCGCGTCGAGACAGTAGAACACGCCCACGATAAACGCGGTGAAGATCAACATCATCGCCGCGACGTCATACGGACCTTCGATTGCAGCGCGCGCTTTTGCGGGATCGAGCAACAACACGGCGCGGCGCCGTTCCTGCAAGCCAATCGTGCTAACCAGAAAACCGACCAACACAACGATGGCAACGATCAGCGGCGCGATATAAATCGAACGGTTCTCCCATAGTTCCCGTCGCACCGACCAGGAGAAGGGACGAACCACTGACTGCTGACCACTGACTACTGACTGTTCGTCTGAAGATGGAGTACTCATTAGTTCTTCCGTTCTGTTGTCTGTAGTCCGTTGTCTGTGGTCTGCTTTCTGCCCATTATCGCGACAAACAAATCCGCGATGCTCGGCCGGCGTACATCACCAAGAGTTGCGACTTGGTCACGGCCGATACCGTCAAACAACAGCACGCTCCGACCGAAAACCGGGCGTTCGTGTATCGGTTTGAGGGCGCGCGCCGCGGCGAGATGCTCGGGATTCACCATCACTTCAACGTACTGCGAGTCGAACTCTTCCATGCTGCACTCGAGCACGATGCGCCCGTGATTAATGAACATGAGATCGGTGAGGACGTCCTGCACCTCCTCCACTTGATGCGTAGTCACAACGATCGTGCGGCTGCGATCGAAATAATCGTTCAGCAGCGAATCGTAGAATTGTTTGCGATACAGAATGTCCAGGCCAAGCGTCGGCTCATCGAGAACAAGTAATCGCGCGTCGATCGCCATCACGATCGCGAGATGCAACTGCGCCACCATCCCCTTCGATAATTCCCTGACCTTGCTCGTGCGTTTGATCGTCGTTCTTGCCAGGAAATTTTCTGCCTTGGCGCGATCGAATCGCGGGTGCACGCCGGCGACATAATCGAGCAACTGTGAGACGCGAATCCAGCGCGGCAACACCGCCACGTCGGCAATGAAGGAGACGTCGCGCATAAGCTCGTCCCGGTTCGTCCACGGATCGCGACCGAGCACTTTCAATTCTCCCTCGTACGATGTTAGCCCGAGAATCGCATTGAGCGCAGTTGTCTTGCCCGCACCGTTCGGGCCGATCATTCCGAGGATGCGGCCTTCTTCGACATGCAAATCGATGCCGTCCAGTGCTACAGTCGTGCCGAACGTTTTGCGAAGACCGCGTGCTTCTATTGTTGCCATGGTATTAACGTTTTTTCGATGATGAGCGGCGCGCTGCGGCATCCAGCTCTTTTTGTGTGACACCGAGCCTCTCGATCTTTTCCGAGATCTGCGGCCATTCGTCGGCGAGAAATTTCTGGCGTTCGCCCTTCAGCAACAGATCGCGCGCCCCCGGTTTGACGAACATGCCCAGTCCGCGCCTCATCTCGACCAGGTCCTCATCGACCAATTCCTGATAAGCTTTCAGCACGGTAAGCGGATTGACTCGGTACTCGGCCGCGACATTGCGCACCGACGGCAGCGGATCGCCTTCCTTGAGCACGCCATCGAGAATCATATGCACGCCACGATCGCGAAGCTGGCGATAAATCGGCTGATTATCGTTCCATTCACGATTCATCCTGCGCTCCGAACCGCCGCTGCCAGAGCCCCTTTATTTGGTCACTGCATTCCATAACGGTGTTATAGTGAACTATAACACCAAGTCACACGCAAGAACTTTTTTGTTTTGATTTTTATTGCGCAGGGCGATTTTTTGCTCGCCTAGCCGCAATTTCACTTTCCTAGCCTTGCCTTCACCACTAAACATTTAAATGAGTGCCCTCTATCAACCCCAGAACTTTGTGGGAAGCGAAACAGCATACGCTCGCGAAGATCGAGATCGTGCGCCGCTATCTTTACCTTTGGTTTTCCATTCTCGGCGCGAACCCTGCCAACAAGCGACTCGTTTACATCGACGGATTTTCTGGACCCGGCGGATACACAAATAGTGAGCACAGCTCGCCATTGGCGGCCTTGCAATCTGCAAAGGCAGCAATCGAACGGCCTGGTGCGAAACTGAACAACGTCGAATTCTCCTTTCTATTTATCGAAAAGAAACGCGAGTTTGTTGAGAACCTCTGCAAAGTGGTGTCAGCAAACTCATGGCCCTCGCAATTGAAGTGGCATGCTGAGCAAGGAAGCTTTGAGGAGAAAGTTGGCGGAATACTCCGTGATCTTCAGCGAAAAGGACAAAGCCTCGCTCCGACCTTCGCATTCATCGATCCATTCGGTGCAACTGGACTGCCGTTCAGTGTCGTCGCGGAAATACTAAGCCATCGAAAGTGCGAAGTTCTTCTCAACCTGGATTCCGATGGAATCGGGCGGCTTATCACGGCACAACAGTTCGAAAAAAATCAGAAGAACCTGGACTCGCTCTTTGGCGACCAGAGCTGGAAACAACTCGATCCGTCCGCTCCAATGGCGAGGCTTTCAGCGAGCGTGCTCGCGCTTTACAAGAAACGACTACGCAGCTTACGACAAGTTCGCTATGTCTTTGCGTTCGCCATGAATTCCCGCGAAGGGCAATTGAATTATCACTTGGTTTTCGGAAGTCAGCATCCGCTCGGACTAGAAAAAATGAAGGAGGCCATGAAGGCCGTAGATAAAAGTGGATCGTACTCTTTCTCCGACGACACGGTTGGACAGGAACTGCTGTTCGATTTCAATGCTCCGGCTGATTGGGCCACAAAGATGCAACTTGCGCTTGGCGGCTCTCCGCGACCTTATTCCGAGTTCCACGATTACGCCCTAAACGAAACGCCATTTATTAATCCTAAGGCAATGTTTAAACACCTTAAAGATATCGGAAAGCTGCGCATCCAGTGGCGAGGGCAACCAGCCAAAACCGGATTTCCAGAAGAGAAAATCGCTTCTATTCTCATTGTGAAATGAACACTGCCCTTGCTTCAGTTAACACTTCGAGCCTCGCGGAGTTCGTTTCTAAGTCTTCAGTCAGCAGGCAAACGTCAAAACGCCTGGGCGAGCCGGTGGATTTCTGGCGAATGCCGGCGGTTATCGCAGAAAATCACTTCGTTTACAAAAGTCTATCGAACTGGGCATTCAACATAGCCGTCGGCTGTTCTCATGCGTGTCGTTTTTGCTACGTGCCAAGTGCCGCGACAATCAAGCAGGCGCCCAAACTCGCACAATACGGGGTTGAAGATCCGGATGCCGAGTGGGGTAACTATGTCCTTTTGCGTCCTTGGGACGAGCAAAGATTTTTGGCTTCGCTACGCGCGGCCGAGAAGACGCCGCGCAGACTACTCAAACCTGATGGCAATCGCGCCGTAATTTACTGCAGCACAACTGATCCGTATCAGGTCATCCGACATCCTGATCCCACTCGGCAACGCCACCTCGCTGATCACGCTCGATTACTCGTGCGCCGCTCACTCGAACTCATTCGCGACCAGTCCACCCTGAATGTCCGCATCCTGACCCGCAGTCCGCTGGCGCGGGCTGACTTTGATTTGTTCGCGAGCTTCGGCCGGCGTCTCATGTTCGGCATGAGCTTACCTACGCTGCGCAACGATCTCGCAAAGGCCTATGAGCCGAAAGCGCCGGCACCGTCGCAGCGCCTAACCACCCTGCGCGCGGCGAAGGAAGCGGGCTTGTACGTTTATGTAGCTCTTGCGCCGACATATCCCGAGTGCGACGAAGCGGATCTTCACGCAACTCTCAAAGCCATAGCCGAATTAGATCCGATCACTATTTTTCACGAGCCAATCAACATTCGCGCCGAGAATGTTGCCCGAATCGAGGCGCAAGCCGCAGACATGGCTGTCCATCTGCGGACCGATGTTTTCGCCACACGCGAAAGCTGGCAGAATTACGCGATCGACGCGTTACATACCGTCTCCAAACTAGCGGGGGAACTCGGGGTTGATAAGCATCTTCATCTTTGGCCGGACAAATCACTCGGCACGGCGGCTGTGCTCGCCCGAATCAAGAGCCCAACAAGATATCGCAACCGACTTCAACATTGGTGGACCCGTGTCAGCGAATGGCCCCGGTGATGGCGTAACTACCGTGCATTGAAGTCACCGCGGCTAGGCTACGCACCGATGTCAGCGAGCGGCTTGCGAAGACCTTCAACTCATATCGGGCCTCGCTGTTGTTCCGCTAATTTCACCAGCGTGAACAACGCGTGATTGACCGGCACCGGGATACCAAGCTCGGTCCCCCGACGGGCAATGTACCCGTTCAGCGCATCGATCTCGGTCGGCCGACCGCGGTTCAGATCCTGTGCGGTTGAAGAAAATGCGTCTGCCATTTGCGTGGCGAGCTCCATCGCCGACGCCATTCCTGACTGGCGATCATCGACGCCCGGCAAGACGACGCGCGCCCCCCGCGCAACCGCCAGCACTTCGTCAACTATTTGGGCCATCAACTCTTTCGCATCGCCGTTTTGCGCAATCTCACCGTAACGAACATGGCTCAGGGCAGAGATCGCGTTCAGCGCGCAATTGCGCAGGAGCTTTAGCCATAGTTCGCCTTCGATGTTGTCCGAGATGCGACAGGGGATGCCGGCGCGAATGAAAAGATCCGCCAGATGCGTTGTTCGTTCAGACGGCGGTCCGATGATCAAATCACCGCGCGCGAGGTGCTTCACCCGTCCGGGTTCCGGCACTGACACGGCTACGTAAACAACGGCTGGTATGGCAACGACGTTTGCAGCAGCGCGGATTTGTCCCGCATTATCGACTCCGTTCTGCAGGCATACTACTGTCGCATCTAGCCTAACGAATGGAGCCATTTGTTGTGCGACCGCACCGGTATCGTTTGCTTTGACGCAAAACAGAATCAGCGAGCAGTCTCGAACGGCGCTCATCTCGGTCGTCGCCCTGGCGCTGATTCGCTCCGGCCCTTCCGATTTATCCAGAACAAGACCGTTTGAATTAACGGCATCAGCGAAATGTTTTCGCCCGATGAAAACAGTTGGCGCGCCCGCGCGTGCGAACATTCCGCCGAAATAACCGCCCACCGCGCCGGCGCCGACCACTGCGATTCGTGGCCAATCTGGAATTTTGCTCATTAGCTGTCTTTAGGCAGGACGACCTGCTTCAAGTCATAGGTCGAATAAGCCGTAGGTTGGTGGCCCCTGGCGATAATCGCGTCTACGACATGGACAAATGGTTCGGCGTGCCAGTGTCTTCGTGTCTCCCACCATTGGCGCACGCCATCATACGCCAGGAAGTCGCTCATCGTCCGTTGGATCTCGTCCCACAGTTCCAGACTGAGTATGCCTTCGCGCCGGGAGTAATACATTCCCTCGAAGTTTTTGAAGAAACGGTTTTGAAACGCGCTGAAGCGGAGCTTGGACACTGCATCGAGATCATGGAACGACTGAACACCGCGCAGAAAAAGCGCCGTAAACTCCGCATTTTCATGCAACGCCTTGGTCAGCTCACCCCATTGCACTGTGAGAGCATTCACGGCTGATTGCCGGCGCTCCCTGTTCTGCTCACGGAGTTGGATGGCAAAATAAATGATGGAAGGAACTCCGATGAAGACTGTAGCTAGCTGCCCGATGGCTGTGAGCATTTGCCAGTTCATTGGTGCTTCGCGTTAAATCAATATTCAGTCGCTCGAATGTGAGAAGTTGATCGGCGACCGGCTACTCTTTCTCAGGAGGTGCGGGCGCGGAAACTGCCAGATCGGAATTCCACATGTCGGCACGGCATTTCCAATTTCCATCAGTTTGTTTTTCCCAGACCTCGAGGTACTTCCCGCGATCGTTGACCGGTTTGCCGCTCGCGTCGTTCATCGTCAATTCATACGTGCCGCTCACCCACCCCATGTCGCCGGACTTGGCCAATTGCACTTTGGTCGGCTTCCAAGTGATGGCGAGGCCCGGGCTCGCGAGCATGTCTTTCCAAACGTTTCGAACCGACTCCTTCGTCGCTGCACTCGTCGCGTTTGGAGGAAGCACGATCGCGTCATCCGAATAGTAGCCGATTGTCTGCTCGACATCTTTAGCTGCTGCAGCTTTCGCCCATTGAGCATCGAGATCACGAAGAATCCGCTCTACGGATTGGTTAACGCCCGGTTTTTCCGACGGCGAACCCGAAGGTGATGATTGCGAGACCGACTCGTTCTGCTTGCCACGCCGTAGTTCGTCGGAGGCGGGTGAAAGCTTCCGCGCGGGAAAAAGCAGTTGGTAGGCAGAGAGACCAAACGCAATGACCGCGACGCCGATAATAAATCTGGCAAACTTGCGACGGCTCCAATACGGGATGACTTCGTCAGGCGAAACATCCTCGGTTCGCTTCAAACCCTCCGGCGTCATTTCAAAAGACCACGAAATGAACAGCGCCACCGCGAAGCCAAGCGCGAGCAACACGACGAATGCTGTGATCATCCTCTCTGGTGCGTCGAGTATTGGCAAAAAGACCGCTGCGATCTCAATCAGCAGCC
Source organism: Candidatus Udaeobacter sp. (assembly GCA_036499375.1). GTDB lineage: Bacteria > Verrucomicrobiota > Verrucomicrobiia > Chthoniobacterales > UBA10450 > Udaeobacter. Next base: position 10,264 of record DASYDV010000060.1, on the reverse strand, counting down.
ACGCCACCACGGCATAAGTCAGTGCAACCCTGAAAACGTTACGTCGTCTTAGCTCTGAGAAGAATGAAGGTTTATTGCTCATGACGTTGTGGGCAAACAGACTTTGGCGGCCAACTTCTTGCATCGAAGATCACTTCGCAACCCGCGCATCACCTTCCCGGTCATGGCTTCGCGGATGTTGCGGGCGCTTGCACGTTAAGCTTCTGGCACAATGCGGTGAAACGTGGGTCGTACAGGTAAGGGTGGAAGAAAGGGGTCACTGCCAGCTGGGTGAGACCTGAATCGCGCGTGGCATAGGCGGTGTCGAGCGGACTTAAACATCTCGTCGGGTTCCTTTCTAACTGCATAGAGCACAGCGATCTGAAATGGCCCAGTGTTCGAATACTTGGCTATGAAATCTTTGAGCGCGGCATCGGCCGTTGGTCGGTCGTTTTGCGCTTGCTGTGCGAGATTGACCGCGTAATCGCGCCAGAATCCTTCCGACTCCAGCTGCGCTTTGGCCATGGCTTGCGCCGGGCGGTTCTGAAGAATGTCTAGCATCGCGAGGTAACTGTGAAAACGAGCAGCGTGCGGCTGAATTTCGAGGCCTTTGCGGAACAGTTCTTCGGCCTCCTTGTAACGGCCCAAGCCGACGACCACCCGGCCCGTGTTGTACCACGCAGTGGTGAGGAGAGGATCTAATGAAATCGCCTCCCGGCAAGATCGTTCAGCTTCGGCCAGTCGGCCCTGAGCAAGAAGGGCCATGCTCAACGCGTTTTTGGCAGCGGCATCGCTCGGCGCCGATTGCAGCACACGTCGGAATTCTTGTTCGGCGGTGCGAAAATCGAGGTCGGGGTTCATTGCTTGCAAACCGACCGTCATGCGCGTTTCAACCATGTCCGGCGCGAGACTAACAGCTTTGTCTGCGGCGCGGCGGGCCTCGCCGTACGCTTTCGCCGTATCGTCCGTCGCTTCTGTCGAGAAGCTGGCGGCATATTGACGCCAAGCCTGTGCTAGTTTGGCGTAAGCCAGGGCGTAATTCGGATCCAGGCGAACGGCCTCCTCTAAGAAGGTGATCGCCCGACGGACGCTTTCCGCCGTTTGCTGCTGGAAATAAAAATCCGAGTGCAGCACCGCGTTATGCGCGGCAGGATTTTGACTCGACGGAACCGCGTCGGACCGCACCGTTTCGCCTAACAACTTGACTTTCATCTGCTCCGCGACCGATTTGGCAATTTCAGCCTGCACCGCGAACACATCTTTGAGTTCGCGATCGTATGTTTCCGACCAGAGTGACCGGCCATCGGCCGCACTGATAAGCTCCGCAACGATCCGAACGCGATCTCCCTGCTTGCGCACGCTGCCTTCGATCAGATTGGCGACACCGAGCTTCTGACCGATTGCAGCAGCATCGTCGGATTTGCCTTTGAAGAAGAAAGACGAGCTGCGGCCGATCACCTTGAGCTCGGGAATTTTGGCCAGAACCGCAATCAATTCCTCGGAGAGACCGTCGGAAAAATACTCGTTGCTGGGATCGCCACTGGTGTTGACCAGCGGCAGCACGGCAATCGATTTCTGAAGGTTCGAAGCTGAAGCCGTCTCGCTCTGCCGAGCTGTTGCATTTCTGGCTGTGTAGCGGCCGAGGAAAAAAAGGCCTAACGAAAGCGTTGCAGCGACGACAACCACCGCGATCCAAACGCCCCCGCGCGAACGTTGTTGGGCCGCATCGGCCACTTCCGTGCGCTTAACTCCTTCAGGCGTGAGTTCGAATGCCCAGGCGATAATTACTGCGACAGGAAAACCGAGCGCTGTCACAAAAATGACAAGCCGAATCGCCCAGTTGGGAATTTCCAAGAAAGGGAAAACCTGCGTGGCAACTTGAATTAACAGCCAACCGACGACGGCGTACGCGACCGCAACCTTGTAAACATTACGCCGCTTCAGCTCACCGAAGAATTCGTTCGGATTCATTTCGCCCCAGTTTGCTTGGTCTGATCCTTGGGTGCGAGTGAGGCGACGATCTTCTCGAAACGCGGATCGCCGCGGAGCGGAGCCCAGAGCGGATGCAACTTCAAACGACCGTAGTTGGTGTATCCGGGCATGGTTAAAAGCTTTTGTACAAGGTCGATCGCGCGGTCGCGGTCGCCAGTCCAGGTGTAAACCTGAGCGAGCCCTTCCAATACCAGAGCTCCGTCGTATATGTCTTTCCATGTCGGCATCAAATCGATGGCATGCTGCGCCTCGCTAATCGCCAAATCTTTTTGGCCAAGATTGGCGTCAACCTGCGCGAGCACGGCAATTGTGCGCGCGTGCTCCGGTTTAACGGCTAGTCGTTGCACGAGAATTTCGCGGCATTCGCGAAAAGCAGCCGTTGCTTTCGCAGCATCGCCTTTCTCGCGCGCGATCATCGCTTCGTACCACGATTTCGGAAAATAAAAGCTGAAGTCGATGTCTTGAAAATCCTTTCGCTGTGAATCGGTCAGAAATTTTTCCGCTCGCGCGTAGTCGCGGTCGAGCATCGCTATCCACACACGCGTCGGAGTTTGGCCGCCGGCAAATTCCATGTCGGGATATTTCGTCAGAACATCGCGCAGCGGTCCAATGTCTCCGGTTCCGGATTGGATGGCTGAAGCGCGCCGGAAGTAAACGATTGGAGCTGTCTCGCCGGCAGCGAGGACGTTATCAGAGACGCGGACCGCTTCCGGCAACCGGCGTTCAAGCACGTAAGTGTCAGCGAGAAGATTGTAAGCATTCGGATTGCGAGGATCGATCGCGAACGCGGTCGAGAAATCGCGTTCGGCTTGCGGAAAATTATTGCGGCGGCGATTGATATAACCGGAAAGAATAAAAAACGGGGTGCTGTTCGGCAGACCTGGCCGCGCAATTGCAAGTTCTTCAAGCGCGCGATCGTAGTCGCGGCGACAGCGGAAGAGAAAATCACCGCGCGCGAAATGCGCCTCGGCTGAATCGGGACGAAGCCGCAGCGCGGTATTGACCGCGGCCTCGGCAAGCGAAACGCGGTCCGGCGTTGGATCGAGATCGAAAAAGAAAAGAAGCGAGTTCGCGCGCGCGGAAAGGCAATAGGCGGAAACGAAGTTCGGGTCGCGCCTGATCGCTTGGTCGATTGACTTCAGTGCGCCGAGCAACGCGGCCCGCACATCGATCGCATTGATATAACTGTCGATGATGGCCTTGGCCTGGATGTAAAGCTCGAACGCGTCGAGGTCCTGGGTCGGGCGTTCCTCGATCTCAGCTTTCTGTTGCGGCGAAAGTTTTGCCTTCAATTGCGTCACGATCGACTGCGCGAGCTCGCTTTGAATAGCGAACAAATCGGCCGCAGTGCGGTCGTATGTCTCCGCCCAGATGTGTGAATCGGTGCGCGCGTCGATCAGTTCGGCGTTGATGCGAAGGCGATCATGCGCACGTTGGACCGACCCCTCCATAATGTACGCGACACCGAGCTGCCGCCCGATTTCGCGCATGTTACGTTCGGCGCCACTCTTGTATTGGCGCACGCTGGTGTGACTGATGACTTTCAAATCGGAAACCTTGGCGAGATTGGTCAGGATCTGGTCCTGCACGCCGTCGGCGAAGTAGGCGTCATTGCGATCGTCGCTCAGAGTCGCAAATGGCAAAACCGCGATCGATTTATTTGTAGCCGCCTCGCTCTGTCGAGGGGCTCGAGCCGTGTACCGTCCTAGAAAAAATAATCCAATCGATAAAAGCGCGCCCACCACGACGACGTAAATCCACGTGCGGTTCTTCTTCCGCGTCGTTGCCGGCATCGCGTCCGCCGTTTCGGTGCGTTTAATTCCCTGTGGTGTTAGTTCAAACGCCCACGCAAGAACCAGTGCAATCGGCAAACCCATCACGATAAGTACGACCAGCAATTGAATGACCCAGTTCGCAACATTGAAGACAGGCAACACTTGGGCGAGGCCCTGGGCCAGAGCCCATCCGCCAACGACGTACGCTAGCGCAACCTTGTAAACGTTGCGGCGCTTTAGCTCGTCGAAAAAAGTCTTCGGATTTACCCTGGGATCTTGTGCCACACGGCACCTTCAGGCGATGTAGATTGTAGGGCAACCGCGTCGGTTGCCCGGGTGAGCGGAGCGCTTGCCCTACAACATCGCATTACGTCTTCTGATTATTTGCTAGGCCTGATTTGCTACGATTGGGTCCAATACCGGGTCAATGAGTAGCCGACAATGTCGATGAACAAGACGTGCCCGATTTCGAATTTCACCTCTGAGGAAGCGGCGGATTCCATCGGACTTACCGTTTTGCCCGACAAACTTTGTAAACGTTGCGCCGCTTCAGCTCGGCGAAAAAGTTGCGCTCGCTCATTGCTTCGGGACGATGACTTTTTGCACGAGCCCTTCGAAACGCGGATTGCCGCGCAGATCATCGAGCATCGGATCTACTTTGATAATAAACAGGAAGTTTGACTCACCGTCCCGATAAGCGCGCTCCAGTTCATCGATGGCGCGCTCTTTCTCGCCCAATCCTGCCAGAACGAGTGCAATTGCGTACGGCGCGACGAAGTGCGACTTCGCTTCTTCATTTAGCTGAGTGAGAAGCTTCCTCGCCTCTTCTTTTTGTCCATTGCGCGCATATGCCTGACCGAGCATGGCGAGTGAGTATGGGTCGTGGTTCAAGTCGAAGGCCTTTTGAAATTCAGGGATCGCTTCGGGGAGATGTCCTTTGAATTGGAGCGCCGCCCCGAGATAGTAATGCCCCCGAAAGAAACGGGAATCCATTTCCAAAGTTTTGCGGGCCTGCGCTTCTGCTTCGTCATAGCGGCGGGCAAAGAAGAACATCCGGCTGAAATCGGCATTAATGATCAATGAGAGCGGATCCAGCTCGACCGCGCGTTTTCCTTCGGCAATCGCCGGATCGAACCGACCGAGCGTCATCAGGGCCCACGCAAGCCAATGATGAGCAGTTGCGTAGTTCGGCTTTAGTTCAGTCGCCTGCTTCAATTCGGTCGCGGACCGCTCCAGATCGAGTTCCAGCATCGCGAGCAATCCGTAGGAAGCATGTGCTTCAGCTGACGTATCGTCGAGCTCGAGCGCCTTCTTCAGGGCGGATCTCGCCGGAGGGAGTGATTCTTTCGGAGAAACATCGGCATACGAAGCAAGCAGCACGTAAGAGTCGGCCAGGCCCGCGTAGGCAAGCGCGTAGTTCGGATCTTTGGTGATCGCTTGGTTGAAATACTCAATCGATTTGCGCATGTCGTCGCCGGTGCGCTTCTCCGCGAAGAATTTTCCCTTGAGATAAAGTTCGTAGGCTTCTGGATTCGTTGTCGGTACTTTCGCGATCGAGTTTTTCTCCGAACCCGTCAGCTTCGCCTGCAACGTCTCCGCGATGGTTTTCGCAATCTCGGTTTCGACCACGAAGATGTCGGTCAATTTTCGATCATAGGTATCGGCCCACAGGTGCGCGTCGTTAAGTCCATTGACCAGCTGCACATTCACGCGCACTTGATCTCCCGCCTTTTACACGCTGCCTTCGAGAATGTGCGCCACGCCGAGCTGCTTTGCGATCTGCGGCAAATCTTCAGGCGCGCTTTTGAAATGTTGCGTCGAGGTACGCGAGATCACCTTAAGATCTGCGATCTTCGACAAGCGCGTCAGAATTTCATCCTGAATACCTTCTACGAAGTACGCGTTATCGGGATCGCGGCTCAGGTTTTCGAACGGCAAAACCGCGATCGATTTTTCGACTGTCGCCGCCTCGCTCTGTCGAGGCGTCATGTTATTTCCAGCGGTGTAACGACCGATGAAAAACAAAGCCACAGAAATCAGCGCGCCGATAACAACAACGTAAATCCAAGCGTGCTTCTTATGTGCGGTCATCGCTGGCATCGCGTCAGCGACTTCCGTTCGCTTAATTCCTTCCGCGGTGGTTTCAAACGCCCAGGCTAGGATTAGCGCGATCGGAAAGCCGAGCGCCACGATGACAACAAGGCTTTGCACAACCCATTCAGGAGAATGAAATGTCGGGAGGACAGTTGAAGCGACTTGCACGATCAGCCAACCGACAACGGCATAAGCGACCGCGACCTTGTAAACATTGCGTCGCTTCAATTCGGAGAAGAAATTACCCGAAGTCATTTCAGGCTTCCTTTGAATTCGCGCTCCGGAACAATCTTCTCGGCCAGTGCTTCGAAGCACGGATGGCTGCGCAGTGGGTCGAGGAGGGGTTCAACTTTAAAGTAAGCGAGGGTCATTCCGCGGCTTGTCCGGTATGGAGGCAAGTGCGTTGCGGACTTACGGGGAAAGGCCAACGCGCCGCACCAGATCCTGAAATCTAGGATCCGATCTGACTGATTTGAACTGTGGACATACGTTCAGATAAGCAAGATGGAACGCGTGCTCTGCGTATGCCTTTGCCAGCAATTGAAACGCCTGGTCATCGTTACCAAGCGCGACGTAGATTTTCGCCACTTCGTAGGCTGATACGTACTGTCGCTTCGCAAGCTCGTTCAATTCATTGAGCATTTCATTCGCCTCGTGCTGCTTCTGCGACGCCGCATATGCACCACCGAGCGCAGCCCTCATTAGCGGACTACCCTCTGACAGAGAGATTGCCTTTTTAAACTCTTCGGTGGCTGCATCAAGATCGTGCTTTTGCTCGTAAGCTAGACCAAGATGCCAGTGCGCCGCGGCGAAATTCGGATCCATCTGTATGGCCCTGCGGCATTGATCTATCGCTTCATCGTAACGGCCCGCGTAGTAGAGTGTCGCTCCCATAAACGTGTTCATTACGAGCGACGCCGGCTCAAGTTCCAGCGCTTTCTTCATTTCCTGGACAGCTTCTTCAAACCGACCCGTAGCCGTAAGATAATGAATCGCATACCACTGATGCGCCTGGGCATAATCTGGCTTGAGTTCTATACTCCGCTTAAACTCTTTCTCCGCCGCCGACCAGTTCCAATCGTAATTCATCAGAATATGCGCTAGCGAGGCGTGCGCTTCGGCGAGTGTGTTATCCAGTGCCAGCGCCTTGAGAGCTGATTCTTTTGCCTTAGGCATTGTTTCGTGTGGGGCAGCGAAATTGTAAAATGTCAGTGCAATGTAGGAATCCGCCAAGCCCACGTAGCCAAGAGCAAAATTAGGATCGTGCTCGATGCTCTGCTGGAAGTGCTCGATCGCCTGTTTGATTCCGTCCGAAGTACGCTTGTTCCAAAAATACCGGCCGCGCAGGTAGAACTGATACGCCTTTGCATTCGTACTGTCGTGTTTGATCAACCGTCGCTGTTCCTCACTGGACAACTTCAACTTCAATTTCGCTGTGACCTCTTGCGCAATTGCCTGTTTGACTGCAACCAAGTCCGCGATCTTGCGATCGTATCCTGCACCCCAAATCTGCGTGCCAGTCACGGCGTCGACCAAATCCACTTGAACGTTCAAAGCGTCCTGCATCTGCCGCACTCTTCCTGTCAGCACCGCTGCCACCCCTAACTCGCGCCCCACCTGCCGCGGATCGACATCTTTTAGCTTGTAACGAAAAGCCATCGGGCGTGCGATCACTCGCAGTTGATGCAACTCGCTCAGGCTATTGATCAGCGCCTCAGGAATTCCTTCTGATAAATACTCGGTGCCCGGTTCGTTGGTCGCGTTTTCGAACGGAAGAACCGCGATTGACTTTTTTGTGATCTCCGCCGGACCAGCTTGTTGATTTGGCAATGTATAGTGCGCGATAAAAAACAAGCCGATAGAAAGCGCCGCGGCTATGATGACCACATAGATCCACGCTCTTTTTCGGGATGGTTTTGCACCCTCCCGATCAGCTACTTCCGTTCGCTTTAAACCTTCCGGCGTGAGCTCGAACGCCCAAGCGATCACCAACGCGAACGGAAATCCGATAATGATGACGAGAACCACCAATCGAACCGCCCAGTTCGGAATTTCGAAAAATGGAAAAACCTGCGTGGCAACCTGAACGAGCAGCCAACCGACGACCGCATACGCGACCGCCACCTTATAAACATTGCGTCGCTTCAGTTCGGCGAAGAAAGAGGGCCTGTTGCTCACGGCTTTGTGACGGCAGGCGGTGTGTAAGGCAAGCCCAGTTTAGCGAGAATCGCTTTGAAGCGCGGTTCGTCCCGCAACGGATCGAAACCCCGATTCCAGAGCCATGGCGTGAAAGCGCTGTTGTGCTTGACCGCATAGATTTCCAGCTCGTCCAGGGCAGGTCCCCGTTCTCCCAACGATACGAGGTAGAATGCGTACCAAATCGTGTCCTGCCGTATATCGGCATTGTCCGGCGAAGTCTCCAGGCTATTTACGGCCGCGGCGCGTTGGGCCGGGTCGGCTATGCCGCGGGCGAGCAACGCTTTGGCGTCGCCATTCTGGCCGCTGAGTTTGCCTAGTGAACGCAGCTCTGTTTCCGCCTCCGGATACATTTTACGGTCGATATATTGACAGGCGGCCCAGGCATGCGCTGGCTGGAATTCGGGGTGCGCCGCGAGAACACTTTTAATCTGTGCTTCCGCCGCGTCATCACGCCTCAGCGCAGCGAGGGCGCCGGCATGAATTACACCGATGATAGGCGATAACGGATCGAGCTGCTGCGCGCGCTCGATCTCGCGCAAGGAGGCTTCGAGTTGTCCAACGGTTGAGAGAAATTGGGCATATTGATTGACCGCTTCAGCGTCGCCGGGTGCGAGCACAAGCGCTCGGCGGAATGCCTGGTCGGCTTCCGGCCAGCGGCAACGGATGCTGTTGGCGACCCCGAGGGCGATGTGGGCCGAGGCGGTGTTCGGGTCGAGTGAAAGGGCGCGTTGTGCAGCCGACTCGCCTCGCGAGAGCGAGGCGTCGAAAGGGGCGAGCCCATAAGACGGGAGCAGCAGCTCGGTTATGGCCAGAGCGCCCCACGCCTGTGCGTAACCGGGATCCAGCTTTACGGCCTGCTGAAACGCTTCCGCTCCTTCGCGCAATCCTCGCGCCGCCAGCAAAGTCAGTCCGCGAAGATAAAGTTCGTGGGCTTGCGGATTGTTCGTGCTGTCAACGACGAGCGGTTGCCCTGCGCCGCCCGTAAGCTGAACGCGCAACCTGGTCGCGATCGCCTTGGCAATTTCATCTTCGACCGCGAAGACGTTGTCGAGTTTGCGATCGTATTTCTCGGACCACGCCTGCAACCCGTTTTGCACATCGACTAACTGCACGTTGATGCGCACCTGATCGCCGGCCTTCTGTAAACTTCCCTCCAGAATATGTGCCACCCCGAGTACCTGGCCGATTTTATGCAGATCGAGATCTTTGCCTTTGAATTGGAAGGCCGATCGGCGCGCCGCGACTTTCAAATTTGGAATTTGTGCGAGCGCGTTGAGTATTTCCTCGGTAATGCCATCGCTGAAGTAGGCGGCGTCCTTGTCGTTGCTTAGATTTTCGAACGGCAAAACAGCGATGCTCTTCTCCGGGATTTCTGAACCGGTGGAAGGGGGCTCGGCCGCAGCATTGTTCTTACGAGAAAGTTCGCCCTGCAACTGATCGGTGATTTTCCTGGCGACTGCGCTTTTAATGGTATCGGCTAACGAAGAAGGCGCTGTGGCGCTCGATTGAGGCAGAGTCGTCGACCGGTGCTGGTCGAGCGTGCGCATGATCGCGGGCGCGAAAATCACCGACACGATAGCAAGCATGAAAATAAATACGATGAGTAACCCGACGATAATGAAGATCGCTCTGACAAGCGGAGAAAGTCCTTTGCGCGTGCCTGCTCTTGAGCCCGAGATGCTGGGGCGCGTTTTTCCGAGTCGCGCAGGCGGCGCGGGATTGCCAATGGTTTTGGCATAAAGATTCACTAACGAGACAACCACTCCGTGTTTTACTTCCACGTCGCCCAGTTCATGAAGATACGGCTGCCATCGACGCTGTTGTGCCAGATCGTCGGCGACGCGTTTGCTCACGAGAATGTGACCGGCGTCGCCGCAATCCATTACTCGCTGCGCGATATTGATGCCTACGCCGGCGATGTTTTCGCGCCCGTTTGCGTCTTTCACATGATGCACTGGGCCGCTGTGGATTCCCATTCTCACCGGCAGACTTGGTTGCGCATGCAAAGCCTGGCTGATCTCCAAGGCGCATTCAACGGGCTCTTCCACCGACCCGGTGAAAACCAGCGCCATGCCATCGCCGGTCGGCAAAATGGTAAGCCCCCCTGCAGCCTCGGCCTCTCGGGCCGCTTCGGTGCGGCGCACAATCTGGTTCAATTCCTGAAGCGCTTCTGATTGTTCGTCGGTCAGCAGCTTGGAATAGCCGACGATGTCCATGAAGAGCAC
>DASYDV010000059.1:0-10884 GCA_036499375.1 Candidatus Udaeobacter sp. | reverse complement strand
CATCCAGATCCGGCCCGTGACGGCGAAGATCGCCCCGAAGACGAGGCCCGTGATCATCGCCTGTTCGACGCCGGGAAGCCCCAGGTTGGCGTAATGGCCCAGGGCAAACACCGCGGAGGTGAGCATCACGATTAATACTTTTGCGCTGGCGCCGGTCCCAAAAAGCTTGCCGAGGCGTTCGAACAGGTATCCTCGGAAAATGGTCTCTTCTCCAAAGCCCGCGCCGACAATCATCGTGAACACCAATCCGGGGAGCGCAGCCCGGTTTCCTATCACGTAATGGTAGGCGGAATTGATTTCGGGGGCGCCCAGCAGCGGCATCACGATCGCCTTCATCAGGAGTTTAAACACGCAGCCGAAAACGACTCCGACGGCGAGGCTGCCAATCCAGCTCCTTGGTCGCACGTAGCCGATGTCGCGCCATGGCGTATGCGATCGCCAGGCCCACAGAAGCACCAAAAGGCCGCCGAGTGGTTTAACGACAGACGTCAAGACGATGACGAGAATCGAGAGAAGTCCAAGCGGCCCGAATCCGCGCAGTTGCGTGGCGATGGGATCGTCAGGCGGCGGTGCAGCTCGCGCTTCGAGCGGGAGCGCAGGAACGCGCTCTGGCAAATTCGGGACGTCGCTTGTCATGGCCGTGCTCTCCGTCCGGTAGTTACTCATGTGATGCAGCGCATCGCCGGTTTGGATTCAAGAATAATTCCATGTCGGAGCTAGTCTCCGTCGTCCCGCGGGACGCTCTGCAGGAGCTCGAGTTCGTGCCACCGCGCGTAGAGATGCGCGACTTTGTCTCGTGCCGTCTTCAATTGTCTCTCCAAATCGAAAATTTCCTCGCGCGGTTTGGCATAAAAATCCGGCGCGGCAAACGTGGCCTCCAAACCCGATACCTCGTTTTCCGCAGCGAGGATGTTCGCTTCCATCGATTCCCATTCGCGTTCTTCTTTCCACTTAAGCTTACGTGGTTTTTCTTTGCTTTTCTTTTTCTCGGCGGCGACTGCGGTAGGCGTGGGATCAATTACTCATGTGCTCCCGCCCATTTGAAACTCGTTCGCTGCCCAGCTCGCTCGCCGCTACCCAGCGCGGCTTTGCCTTCTATGTCGCTTTTCCCTAATGCTCCATTTCCCTCGATCGCGACGTGTTCTATGTCGCTGATCCCTGCAGCTCCATTGAAACTCGATCGCTGCCCTCGCTTTGACTCATGTGCTCCCGCTCATATCGACCTCTCGGTTTGCCCATCTATGTCGCTCGCGTCCCCGGGGCTCCGTTCACTCGGTCCTATCCTTGTCGCTTTACCTTGATCACTCGCACGTCCCCGTGCTTGTGCCAGCTACCTAGCTGCATTGCCGTCTACCCGCGCGATCCCCGATCGCGACGTGTTCTATGTCGCTGATCCCATCAGCTCCATTCCCGCGCATTCTTTTGCGCTTCCTGCATTCAGCAGTCGCCTCTCAAGCTGTAGGATCTGGGTTTCAGGCATGGTCATTCGCACCATCGGGCATCGTACCCACACAGTTACGGGTTAGGAAGCCAACTTCATCGGAAACCATACGCCAGCACCCAATGCGTGTGGGCTGCTGGCGATTCCTCCACGCTAACGATGATAAAATAGGTGCCTGTGGTTTTTGGAATGATGTGCGCAGCCGCAAGGTGGTCTTTCGCCCAACTGTCTGGTTGTTCCGCGAGTTTTCCGTCCGAATCATAAATATGAACGGACACCTTTGCATGATCGACTTCCGTTCCCAACCAGAACCAATATTCATTCCCTTTAAACAATTGGTGCCGAATCGCTTTCCTTTCACCCGAAGCAAGCTCGCCTGGCCAGTAATCCTCGCGCACCTGAAATCCTTTTTTTACATAGGGTTCTGCCGCCAGAACAGCCCATGCCCGCGCGTACACTGTGGTGGGATCCACGCCGGCGAAAATCGCAGCCGGTAGCACAACCATGGCCGGCAACAGGGCGGTCGTGCAGAGAAAGACCTTTGCGAAAGAGTTCACCCGAGATTTCTCAGTGTTTCTTGATGATGTCGTTGCCGAGCCGCGTAGTGATCTCGTTGACCTTCTTAACTGATTCGGCAGAGATGCGAGCATTGCCGATCCTACCGGCAAGGGCGCACGCCCTGCAACAATCAACACTGATGAAGATTAGTGTGGTTCGTCCGCCAGATGTTGAAACTCGCTCGTTGCTACTGCCATTTCCAATCGCAGTGCCCGGCTTTCTATGCACTCTCGCTGCTCTCAGCACCTCCCGCCGTAAAGTTAATTCCCATTAATGCTTCGCAGCTTTACCTTGATCACTCGGTCGCCGCGGCGACCTTGCGCCAGCTACCTAGCTGCTTTGCCGTCTACCCGCGCGATGCCCGATCACGACGTATTCTATGTCGCTGATCCCAGCAGCTCCATGTTCGCAGCGGCCTTCACCGCGATGAAAAACGATACTTAAGGTAGGAGCTCAAATTCCACGAAGCGGGCGAGCTCCAGACACGACAGCATGAGGATTCCATGGAATATCGTCACCAAAAACCTGTCGCCGAACGACGTGCGCCTGCCGTTGGAAAAAAAACTGCAACAGAAAATCGCCAAGTTTGACCGGCATCTCGCGCACTTCCCGGCGGACGCGGTCCATTTGCAGATCGTGCTGGAAAAGCATCCCCGAAAAGATCTTTACTTCGCGTCTCTCACTCTGCGCGTGCCCTCCGATATTTTGCACGTTGAAGAAGCGGGGCGCGATCTCATCGGGGCGTTCGATGACGCAGTAAAAAGTATGCTCCGCAGATTGAAATCGTATAAGAGCAGTCTGCGCGGGGAAAAGTTTTGGAAACGCAAAGAACGTCGTGAGAAACTGCATGCGCTCAAAGCGACGGGGTTCGCGTCTGAACCCCAGGCTGGAGGCAAGGGACCGCAGACACACCAGGAGGTGGTGCGTGAACTTTTTCAACAACGTTACAAGGAATTTTTGCGCCATGTGCGCCGTCACATTCTCCACGACGAACGGGCCGGCGATCTTCCGAAGGACGCAGTCAAGCCACGTGATGTTTTAAATGAAGTTGCGCGTCGGGCCGAAACCAACGCCGGTAAAGGTCCGAAGCGCGGGAGCTGGTTGAATTGGTTCTATCAGCTCATTCACCAGGAATTGAAGCGTCAGCGCCGCTTGTTGAAACAACGGCGACCTAAACAAGCGACAATTTCGGCGGGACAGAAAGAAGCGACCGGGACGAAGGCTACGAAAGCCAATCCGGAGGAAGTGCCGCTGGCTGAAATCGCAGCGCGCAAGGACGTCGTCGCGCAACTGGAGCAAGACATGCGAAACTGGCCGCGACCGGAGCGCGAGGTTTTTGAACTTTATTATGTCGAAGGACTGGATCCGGAAGAGATCGCGATGGTCACAGGCCAGTCGCTAAAGATTGTGCGTGAAAATCTCGAGTCGATCCAACGTCGGTTGCGCGACGAAATGCTGGCACGGAGAACAGCCGCTTAAGCCAGGTCGGCGAGCCAGGCAGCATTGCGATTTCGCGCCCACGCGCGACAAAGCTCAAAACCGTCGCTGCGTCATTCATCTATCATAAGCGGCTTATGATAGATCAAACCAATACGGCCCGGCCCAACGGTGGGCGTCAAAAAGGCGACCGGACGGCTAGTGCGTAACGCCACGATCGCAGACTTACAAAGGTTAAAATCATCCATCGTAAGCCGCCGTATTATACGTGATTCACGTATAGCACGTCACCATCGTTTCAGTTTGGCAGTCCCAACCTTAGTCAACAAAGTTCGTTTCGGCGAGGCGCCGAAACCAGGTCGCCGCGGCGACTGCTCCCCAGATTTCTGCCGTCATTACTTCGTGGTAATGATAATGCCGTCGACGTCGATTTGCCGACGTTAGTGAGCAAACTCACCTCGAATGCCTTCGTTCGCGAGTTCTACGGCATTGAACACAAGTTCGCGTGTCAGGAAATTGGCTCCGCAAAAGCTCATCGCTTCAGTCAACACTCGATTTACTTCGGTCAGGGTCAGCTGTTTCGTCTTTGATATCCAGCCACGAGTTCCACCTTCATCGCGCTTTGTGAAAAGAAAATCGTGGGGAGCCGATGGAAACAGAATGATCGGCGAATCGTCATCGATAATCGAATGGAGGCTCGGTGGTACACTGGCGAAATCAGTATAAAAACCCTTCGGAATATTGATTGGTCCCCACTTTGGCGAGACATACCGAAATGGAACGAGAAACTGCCAATAACTCCTGTCGGTGGCCCAACCGTTTCTCTTTGCTTCGTAAATCGTCACCGCCCGCACTCGAAAAGGTAACGGGAAACATTTCTTAAATTCCGTTTCGGGAACGGAAGGTTCGTAGGCGCGTAATGCGCGCGCGCGACCTCGCGGCACACGTGCACGCACCATCGCAGTAACCAGATCTATCGGCTCCGACGACGGAATAATGCTATTGGGGGCTGGCATCGATACTTGGATGTTATCGAACGCGCCTCGACAGTGACAACAACAAAGCAAGCGTTCGCGCGAACAATCCTATCTCCGCGGCGCAAGTCTGTTTTCGGCGTTAAATTGCGCGCTCCGCGAAAAATTAATCGCCGCGCAGCCCTTAGCACCCGAGTCTAACCATGCTATACGTGATTCACGTATAGTATTGAATCATCAGAGAAGTTCGTTTCAGCGAGACGCTCCCTTCGAGCAGCGCACCCTCGCGGTGGCCCTACGCATACTCCCGCAAGCTTTGCGCTGATGTCCATGTTTTCGCTCGCGATGCTCGCGACGCTTTTTCTGCTTGTTCACGTCGAGCACGAAATCACTGTATCGGTATGGCAACTCAGCAAAAGACTGCCGCAATCCGAAGTATCCTCACCAATCATGAAGATAATGTTGCCGCCGTTAAAGCCGCCAATGTAAGCGTGGGTTTGGAGGCGATCGTAATTGAAGTTATGAACACTGCACTCAAGGATGATCTAGTCCTAATTTTCGCGTGCAAGGCGATGACCTCTGGGAACGGTTAGGGCTCCGGTCTCGTAGCTAATTTCTAATGTTCGGGAGCCGCCCAGTTCACGCACATTCTTCGTCGGGTTTGCGCTGGGGTCGTTTTCACCTGCGCGCGCTGGCAGGCTTGGAACGGTGTCTTTGCTTCGCAATTACGAAACCGGCCAGACGTTCAGCGTCAAAGAGAGCGAAATTGATAACTTGGTCATCGTGCGACCCGATGGCAGCGAAGAGGGCAACTATGTCGGGAAGTTCCTGGACCATTACAAGCTGCATTGACCGGCATTTCTGCCATCGCACAGCTTCGGCATGGCAGGCAATAATCAAAGTTCGATTCGGCTAGCAGCCGAAACCAACAGGCCAGCGGCCTGTGCTCCCGGGACCCGACCGCCTGCCCGGGGCGTATACGTGATTCACGTATAGAATTGAATCATTCGCAAAGTTCGTTTCCGCGAGACGCCGGAACCCACACGCGAGACGCGTATGCTCCCCAGTCACCGCGTCGTGGCAGGCAATTTCCATCCTATCAGCAACGCCGCACGTCTTGCGACACCAAATGCCGATGAACACCGTGCGCGGATGTTGAATTTGAAACTCGCTCATTGCCCAACTTGCTCGTCGCTACCCTCGCGACTTTACCTTCTATGTCGCTGATCCCATCAGCTCCATTCGCCAATCGAGCGAACAGCCAATTGATTTAAATCAATGCTTGTTGACTTTAATCAACATTTATTGATATTAATCAACTAAATGAAGCCCTCTAAAAAGCCCATAAAGCCACAGAGTGGCATTCGCATGCCACTAAACAAAATACTAGGAGCCGAAACGTACGTTCGAATTTTGCGAGCTCTGTACGAATTGAATGTTCCAATCACGCTCTCAGAGCTCGCTCGCCGCATCAAAATGGACAAGTCCGGTGTTTGGCGAGCAATCAGTGCCCTGCACGAATTAGGTGCAGTGGAGGCAGTAGGACTCGGTGGCCAACAAGCGATCCAGCCTCGCAGGGAGTACCCACTGACAGGACCTCTAATGGATCTCTTTCAAGCCGAACGACAGCGATTCGAAAAACTCCGCGAGAAGCTCTCAGACGTGGCACACTCGCTTGTACCTCCTGCAAAATCGGTCTGGATACAAGGGGCCGTCGCGATGGAACACGACGCGCCCAACGACCCGATCGCAGTGGGCATTCTCGCTCCATCTTCGGATGTCGGTCGATTGGCGGAGGCTTTCCAGCGTGAAACAGCTACGCTTCAAAAGCAATTTAACGTAACCGTAGAAGTCAAGCCCCTAACGACGGCCGATCTGGCCGTGCTGGATGCGAGCGAGCTTCGATCTCTTGAAACGATAATTCTCCTCGCTGGTGTTCCACCACTCGCCACGAACCGTGTCCACGATTTCGAAAGCGCCAGATCCCGCTCGGGACGGCATCAACACTACGATGCACAATCGCTTCGAATAGCACATGCCATCTCCCAGTGGTTGGGAAAAGATGTAACGTTGATTAGAAGAGCACAGGATTATGTGAATCGCCGATTAGCTACAGCGTCGCCACGCGAAGCGAAGGAACTACACGAATGGCACCGAATTCTCGAGAACTACTCGGTTCCCCAAATTCGGAGACTTCTAAACGATACGGGTGAGCGCGCTACACGACT
Organism: Candidatus Udaeobacter sp.; assembly: GCA_036499375.1. Lineage (GTDB taxonomy): Bacteria > Verrucomicrobiota > Verrucomicrobiia > Chthoniobacterales > UBA10450 > Udaeobacter. Next base: position 4,246 of record DASYDV010000059.1, on the reverse strand, counting down.
CCGACAAAGCTCTCCGTTTACACCAATTCTATCGGCGAGCGAACGGGCCCATGTCATGCAGCAGATGCATCATAACTGAGTTCAACAATGACATTTGATCAGTTAGAGCACGCCATCCGTGCTGCATGTAGTGTTGCAGAAGAATCCGAAGTAATCGTCTTTGGTTCCCAAGCAATTTTGGGATCCTTTCCTGACGCGCACGATGATTTACGTCAGTCAATGGAGGCAGATGTAGCTCCCAAGAACTTTCCCGAGCGGGCCGATCTCATTGATGGCTCACTAGGTGAATTGTCACAGTTCCATCAGACACACGGATTTTACGTCCATGGCCTTAAACCAGAGGCGGCAACATTACCTGAAGGATGGCAGGACCGGATGGTTAAGGTAGACACGCCAGCGACTAATGGCAACGTCGGCTGGTGCATTGAGGGTCACGATCTCGCCGCTAGCAAGCTCGTCGCGTTTAGAGAAAAGGATCGAGAATTTGTTCGAGTGTTGCTGCGTGAGAACTATATCGATTCAGCGACGCTCAAGACGCGGATTCAAAAATTGCCTTTAGATCCGGAACGTAGCGAACGTCTTCTCAAATGGATTCAACTGACATCCGAAGACTTAGGTCTTCCGTAATCAAGCTCCGACGGCAAGTAGATCGAGAATCAGCTAAGATTGACATCTATTCGCGGTCGCCCGCCGCGGCGGTCGAACTCCGGGGAGCAATTCGGTGACGCAATTGGAGAAATGGTCGCTCGATTGTGAAGAATAAGAGTGCGGCTGCGACATAGACTGCTATCTCGACACGGATCAGCGGGCACGGATGTGAGCGCGATGTTGTGGCTATCGCAGAATTGTTCGACGAAATGGATGACGAGTTATCTATGGAGACGGCACTCTCTGAAGGAGCTCGAGTTCGTGCCAGCGCGCGTATAGGTGCGCGACTTTGTCGCGCGCCGTTTTTAATTGAGTCTCCAAATCGAAAATCTCCGCGCGCGGTTTGGCATAAAAATCCGGCGCGGCAAACGTTGCCTCCAAATCCGATACCTCATTTTCCGCTGCGAGGATGTTCGCTTCCATCGATTCCCATTCGCGCTCTTCTTTCCACTTGAGTTTGCGTGGTTTTTCTTTGCTTTTCTTTTTCTCGGGGGCGATTCCGGCTGGCGCCGGTTTTGAATCGGGTTCTGGGCCTGTTACGGCACGTTTTTCCAGGTAGTAATCGTAGTTCCCGACGCTATAAGCCACGCAGCTTTCGCCTTCGAAAGCGAGGATCGAGGTGCAAACGCGATTCAGGAAATAGCGATCGTGACTGACCACGATGACGCAGCCGCCGAAGGCGACGAGCGCTTCTTCGAGCAAGCGCAACGTTCCGAGATCGAGATCGTTCGTCGGTTCGTCGAGCATTAAGACGTTGCCGCCGCGCTTCAGGATTTTTGCGAGCAACACGCGGCTGCGTTCGCCGCCGCTGAGCTGCGAAATCTTGGTGTTGATGCGGTCTTCGCTGAAAAGGAATCGGCGGAGATAGGCGCGTAACGTGATGCTCTGGTCGCCGAGGGTGACGTGTTCTCCACCGCTCCCGACTTCTTCCCAAACCGTTTTCTCATCATCAAGGAGGAGCCGATTTTGATCGACGTAATTGATCTGGGTCCGCGCGCCGATCTCCACCACACCGCTCGCGACGGGCAGTTCCTGCAGAATGACTTTGAGGAGCGAGGATTTGCCCAGGCCGTTGCGGCCGACAACACCGAGGCGTTCGCCGGCCACGAGATTGAGGTTCACGTTTTGAAAGAGCGTGCGCGCGCCCAGCTCCACGCTCACGTCGCGCAATTCGATGATGCGATTCGCTAGCTTCGGCGGCGTGGGGATAATCAACTCGACGTCGAGCTCCGCTTCCGGCGCTTCCTGCGCGGCCATTTCGAAATACCGTTCCACGCGGTCGACCGATTTCGTCCGGCGCGCACGGGGCGCGCGGCGCACCCATTGCAGTTCGCGTTTCAAAAACTTCTGCCGTTTATGTTCCTGCATTTCCTCCACGGCTTTTCGTTGCACGCGCGCGAGCAGGTAATCGGTGTAGTTGCCGTCGTAACTGGTGAACTGGCCGCGCGAGAGCTCGACGATCCGCGTTGCCACCCGATCGAGAAAATAGCGATCGTGCGTGACGAACAAGCAGGTGCCGGCATATTTCTCGAGAAAATCCTCTAGCCATTCGATCGAGCCGGTATCGAGATGGTTGGTCGGTTCGTCGAGAATCAGAAAATCGGGACGCGCGAGCAGCGCCCGGCAAAGCGCGACACGGCGTTTTTCCCCGCCGGAAAGCGTGCCCACAACGCGATCGGATTCCGGAGCGTGCAGATTCGTGATGAGCGACTTGATCCGATGTTCCAAATTCCAACCGTCGGCCTCACTAATTTGGTCCAGGAGCGTGGCGCTGAGCGGGCTGTCGCCCGGGACGCGTTCGTATTCGGTGATGAGATCGAGAATCCGTTGCGCGCCGCTGAGAATGTTCGCATGGACTGTGGTCGTATCGTCGAGACCGGAAACTTGCGGCATGTAGCCGGTGACGAGATCGCGCCGGCATGTGAATTCACCTTCATCGGCTTGCGCCACGCCAGCCGCGATCTGGAGGAATGTCGATTTGCCCGAGCCGTTGCGGCCGACGAGCCCGATGTGTTCGCCCTCGGTGAAGGCGATCGTCGCGGCGTCGAGCACGACCTGGGTGCCGTATTTGACGGAAAGGTTGTTCGCGCTCGCGATGACTGCGGCTGAGGTCTCTGCCATGGGAATCTCGAACGTCGAATGCGCAACCCGCCTCCGCAAGGTTACGGCGCGGCAGGCGCCGCACGTCCAATCGAAGAGGATGATCAGCGCGGACGGCGGCCGCCGCGGCGGACGCCCTACAATTGCAGCATCCACCTTCGCAGCAGATACGGCGCGACAGGCAAGGCGCCTGCAATTAAGCGGGTGCCGGGAATAAGCGTCTTAACTTCGTCAGTTTCTGGCGTAGGTTGAGGCTATGGGCGATCGATCACCGAAGTCAAAACAGAAGCAGGCATCACAAAAACAGGCAAAGAATAACGCAGCGAAACAACAGAAGGGTCAGGCCATCGCGGCGAAGCAGCAGCAGGCTGGCAAGAACAGCAAACACGGGAGGTAATTCGGTCCGGCACTGCGCGGCCCGAACGCATGACGCAGTGATTCGCCGATTTGCCGAAAAAAAAGTCTAGTTCGCCGCCGCCGCTTTGGCCGCAAGCTTCAAGGTCCATTCGTTACGAAGGATTTTCATTTCGGCGTTGATTGTCTGCAGTCGCGGGCGGACGCCTTTATACTTTTTCGTGATCCCATTGACGGTCCGGTTGACTGCTCCCTGATGGACGAGACCCTGGAGCTTTTCATAAGCGCGCAAGCGCAGCATCTCTTCGCCGCCGCTGGCGGCGTTGCGTTGCCGGAGATTGACCAGGAGAATGTCGAACAAAGGCTTGAATTCAAACGAGGCCTTGGACGAAAGCACAGCGACTAACTCTTCGGTGAGGTTGTCGGGTGCACGTCGTGTGAAAGAGATACCACGTTTTTTAGCCATTAAAGACTATAGGCGAGACCGCAGAAATAGCGACCGAAGTCGCCTCGCTGTAGATACAATTATATCGAACAGGCGATAAGCATGGAAACGAACGGACTACCGACGCCGCGTGCCAGGCTTCCCTAGTCACATGAGGGGACGAAATCCAAATTCAAAGTTCGTTTCGGCGAGGCGCCGCTGCAACGGACGCGAAGCGACGGCCAGGCTTTCCAACCAGCGACCGAGGCGGTCGCGCTCCCCAGCAAGGGCCGCAGGTCTTGCGACAACCAAAGACCGATGAACACCAGTGCGGAATGCGCCCATGTTGAATTTGAAACTCGCTCCCCGCCCGCGTTGACTTATGGGCTCCCACCCATTTCGACCTTTCGGTTTGCCCATCCATGTCGCTCGCGTCCCCGCGCCTCCATTCACTCGCTCCTACCCTCGTCACTTTACCTTCCATGTCGCTAATCCCATCAGCTCCATTGCAAGGAGCTCACACTGCAAACATCTTCCAACAATGACTCCAGGGTTTGAAACTCGCTCGTCTCCCAACTCACTCGTCGCTACCCTCGCGACTTTACCTTCTATCTCGCTGGTCCCATGAGCTCGATTGGGACGGGATTGGTTATTCCCGATCTGTGGCAACAGGAGGCAGTGCGCGCGTTGCAACAGGGAAAAGACGTGGTGGTGCAGGCA
>DASYDV010000058.1:0-57782 GCA_036499375.1 Candidatus Udaeobacter sp. | reverse complement strand
TTTTTCCGCCATCAGCGTGCCTTTTAACAATTAATCCGAGGATAATGCAATTACCATTTCACTGTCCGCTTCGAAACAAATCGAAACCGGTTACCTCATTTTCTATCCGTGCGACGGCGGAGAGGCGCCAATAGGCAGACTAAGTCGAGCCAGGCAAATGCAAGCGATCATAAATCCCCGATTGCGTTTCTTAACGTTTCAATCGATAGAGATTCCATGGGACAACAGCTTCGTGTACGAGCCAAACGCAAACGGCGAGTATCTTATTTACGACGCAAAAAGGCGGCTCGGCGAGCCGTCGCCGCGCGGCCGAAGCCGACCAAGCAGCAGAGTCAGAAAGAATCCGCAGCGGCGGAGTAGTTTTCATTTCACCGCAGCGCTGCCGATCCCGTCACACATCCCCCTGCAGACGTGTGCGTGGTGATGTGCGCGTCACTCGCAATGGCATTTTCTAAGCACCTCGCTGAAGCGAGATGTTAATGAGAAGATATAATGGCCCGAATGATAACAATTCATACGACGCAAAACGTAAGGTGTAACAGATGCAGTCGCGCGCTCGTTACCTGATCGTCGATGGGCATAGCGTGATCTTTGCCTGGCCGGAGCTGCGCAAGCTCCATGAGCGCCGGTCGTCATTAGCGCGAGAATCCTTGATCAAGCAGTTGCGCGATTATCAGGATTGGACCGGTGTGCACGTCGTAGTTGTTTTTGATGGGAAAGGGCGAAAGGTCGATGCGAGCTCCGACCCAGGCGAAGTGCAGATTTTCTATTCGCGCAGCGGTCAATCAGCCGATGCAATCATTGAGCGACTAGCGAGCAAGTACGCCAAGCGTCACGAGCTTGTCGTTGCCACTTCCGATTTGATGGAAGCCGAGACTGTGCACGCGTGTGGCGCGGAATGCATTTCGTCCGAAGCGTTGCGCGGGCTGCTTTGCAACGCGCGGCCAGCCCAAACCTCACGCCCATCTAAGAAACGGCTGTCATATTGAGCGGAGTGAAACATCTCTGATCTGGTTGCTCCGCGGGGGATTGCCTTAAAATTTGATCCGAGATTGAACTCGTTCGTCTCCCCACTCACTCGCCGCTACCCTGCGCGGCTAGACCGTCCATGTCGCTCGCCCCGCTCGCTGCATTCTTCGCTTCGATCAGAATGACATCAAGCGACTGCGGACGACTTCTACAATCTCAATTTCTTCTCAATCTCTTTCACTCGCGCGAAGAGTTTTCCGAGCCGATGGATCCAGGCAATCTGTTGCTTTGCTTCGTCAAGCGGAACCGCAGGAGAGCCGAACCAGATGCCTCCCGGTACGCTTTTTGAGATGCCGCTTTGTGCCCCAATCGCCGTGCCGTCGCCAATTTCGAGATGGCCTACAATGCCAACCTGCCCCCCCATCATGACACGCTCACCCACACGCGTACTCCCGGAGATACCGGTCTGTGCGACGATCACTGAATTCTTCCCGATCACCACGTTGTGCGCGATCTGCACAAGATTATCGATCTTCACACCTTCCTGGATCCACGTCCGGCCAAACCGCGCGCGATCGACGGTCGTATTCGCGCCGATCTCGACATCATCGTCGATTTGAACAATCCCGAGTTGCTGAATTTTTTCCTGTCGGCCGTCTACCATTTCAAAACCAAAACCGTCGGCACCGATTACTGCGCCGCTATGAATGATCACGCCCGAGCCGATCCGGCTCCGCTCGCGAATGGTCACGCGCGGGTAAATGAGACACGCGGACCCGATCACTGTCTCGTGTCCGACGTAGCTCCCCGCGCCAATGATTGTGTTATCGCCAATTTTTGCCCCGGCTTCGATGACTGCCATCGGCTGGATGGAAACACGTTTGCCGAGTTGAGCGCTCGGATCGACGACCGCGCTGGGTTGAATGCCGGGCGCGAAGGTGATCGGTTTGGGCGCGAATTTGAGCACGATTTGCTCGAACGCCTTTGTTGGATTTGAAACGCGAACCTGCGCTGCATTGATCGGCTCGGAAAAATCCGGCGGAACAAAGATTGCCGATGCCCGGGTTTTGCGCAGTAAACCGGTATATTTTCGGTCCGCGAAGAAGCTGATTTCTCCCGGTGTCGCTTCCGACAGAGATGCCGCGCCTGTGATTTGCAGCGCTGGATCGCCGGCTAATTCGCCGCCGGAGCTTGTGGCTATATCTCGAAGGCTAAAAGTCATTTAAAAGACGCTAAGCAAATCAGAATCTAGACACCATATCATAATGGTAGGGACGGACCGCCGGGCTGTCCGTTCGTTTCGGCGCGCTCGGCGGTCGCGCCCTACCAACAGTCAGGTCCTCACGAATTCGTTAAACAATTGAAACATTAAGGCAGGGCGGGCGGTCCTCTGCACGCCGCGGCTCGCACGAGAGTGCAAGCCCTGCCATTCGCACCGTCGCGAGGTTGCCGATTCTCTAATTCATTCTTTGTTCCAATGCGGTGGACGCTTTTCGATAAACGCTTGCACGCCTTCGAGCGCAGCTTCGTCCATCATATTACACACCATGGTTTGATTCGCTGCTCCGTATGCGACTGTAATTCCAAGCTCCATCTGGCGATAAAAAAATTCTTTTCCCATTGCGATTGCGACGCGCGGTTTGCTGATAATTGCCGCGACAAGTTTCTCGAGCTCGGCGTCCAGTTGTTCCGGTTCGGCAACGCGATTGATCAATCCACGCGCCTTTGCTTCCTCCGCGCTAATAAATTCGCCGGTCACGAGCATCTCGAACGCCGCCTTGCGCAAAACGTTTCGTGATAATGCCACACCGGGTGTGGAACAGAAAAGACCGACGTTAACTCCGCTAACAGCGAATCTGGCTGTGCTCGACGCGACGGCGAGATCGCACATCGCAACCAATTGACAACCTGCGGCGGTCGCGATTCCCTGAACTCGTGCAATTACAGGCACTGGCAACCGCTGGATCTTCAGCATCATATCCGAGCATTGAGCGAAAAGCCACTCGTAATACTCGCGCGAAGGGGCGGCACGCATTTGCTTAAGGTCGTGTCCGGCGCAAAAGGCTTTGCCTGCAGCGGCAATGATCACTACACGGATGGAGTCGTCGCCAGCGACCACGTCGAGCTCGCGCTGCAGTTCCAAAAGCATTGTTTCGGACAAGGCATTGAATGCCTGCGGCCGGTTTAGGGTCAATGTGACTACGCCGCGGGCGTCTTTGGATCGCAGGACCTGCGGCTGCTCCGCTTCCGTTGTTTCCGGGCGCGACGCCGGTTCGATCGTTGCTGGAGACGCTTTCATGTAACGTGACGCCGTAACTTAGCGATTATCACTCCTGTCATGTTGAGCCTTCGCCTTCACTCAGGACAGGCTTCGCGAAACATCTCTGGTCGTTACTCCACACAACTTTCAAGAGAAGATGACCTGAGACTCTTCGCTCAGATCAGAATGACATTCCTTTGTTAAAGTTCAATCGTTTACCTTTTTTCACAGGGCACCAAGAATCGTTTTTTCAACGACCATGCGACGACGGCGATGATTTGTTCCAATTCGGAAATTCGAAAAATTTAGTTTCCGTTTCAGGCGACCCGGCAACATCATCATTCGAAAGATTGCGTAATGATAAAAGTCAAAGCGAGTGCTAATTCCGGGGAGCGCACGCGGCTCGCGTGCTGGCGATGGCGCCCTCTGCATCGCGAACTTTTCTCAGCAGCGACAGCGCGTCGGATTTCTTTCGGCGAGGCGCCGAAAGGTGCACGCGCAGGCGCGTGCGCTCCTCGGAAATGAAAATTATCGCGATTGCTAATCAAAAAGGCGGCGTGGGCAAGACGACTACAGCTGTGAATCTTGGAGCTGCGCTGTCCGAAATGGGAAAGCGGATTTTGCTTGTCGATCTCGACCCGCAAGCGAATGCGACGAGTTCGTTTGGTTTGCAGGACGTCGAGGAAATCAGTCTCTACGAACCACTCTTGGGCGGGAGTTCAATCACGGAAAAGATTTTTCCCACGCGACGGGAAGGGCTCTTCATCGTGCCTGCCGATCTCGATTTGGCAGGCGCGGAGGTGGAGATCGCGCGAATGCCAAATCATCTCACGCGGCTGAGGGAAACACTAAAACCGTTGAACTCCGATCAGACCTTCGATTTCGTGTTCCTCGATTGTCCGCCGTCTCTCGGAATCCTGATGAGTAATGCGCTCGCCGCTGCGGATGAGCTATTGACTCCAATTCAGTGCGAATATTTCGCGCTGGAAGGATTGGTGAAAATTGTGCGGCTTATCGAGCAAGTGCTCGATTCAGGCGCGAACGAACGGCTGGAGCTGGGCGGGATCGTTATGACCATGTTCGACGCGCGAACCAACCTTAGTCAGCAAGTAGTGGCCGATGTGCGAAAGCATTTTGGCGAACGCGTTTACGAAACGGTGATCCCGCGCAGCGTGCGCCTGAGCGAAGCGCCGAGCTTTGGGAAATCGATCCTGGAGTATGCGCCGAGCGGACCTGCTGCGCAGGCGTATCGCGCGCTGGCGAAGGAATTTCTCAAACGCCACTCAACGCCAGCCACCGATCTCGCGGCAACGAAAACACCTTCGTCGGAAAACCGCGAAACGTAATCTGCTTTTCCACTGTCATTCCAATTTTCTCAGCCATACGGCGTCAGGGGACGTTGTCCGAATGCGCAGAATCAGTCGACGCGTTAACTGCATGGTGACGCTGGGTTCGCGCGGTTGAATGGAAGCTTCACAAGGTGGATCGGCTTCTCCGAAGACGATGTCAATCGCCGCAGGCGCACATTGTCTCACGAAGCATTGCTGCCAACGCGTTGAGGAGTCGCCGCGGCGACCGTTCCACCACAGCGGTATCGCAACATGCGATACGCGCATGAATCCCGATTCATAATTGAAATGGCAAAAAACAGCGAAGAATACGCGCGACCGGCGGAACCGCCGGATACAACGAGTCTCGCGGCACTGCGCGAAGCAGCAGCTCATTGCACTGCGTGCCATTTGTACAAGCGCGGTACTCAAACCGTGTTTGGCGAAGGTCCGAAGCGCGCAACGATGATGCTGGTTGGCGAGCAACCGGGCGATTACGAAGATGTCGCGGGCAAACCGTTCGTTGGACCAGCTGGGAAGATCATGGACCGCGCGCTCGAGGAAGCTGGGATCGACCGGTCCCAGGTTTACGTCACGAACGCGGTGAAACATTTCAAGTGGGAGCCGCGCGGCAAACGCAGAATCCACCAGAAACCAAACTCTCGTGAGATCGCAGCCTGCCGTCCCTGGCTGGAAGCAGAGTTACGAATCGTTAGGCCAAACCTTCTCGTCGCAATGGGTGCGACAGCGGCGCAAACGATCTTCGGACCGTCATTCCGCGTCACTCGTGAACGCGGCAAGCTGTTATCCTCAAAACTTGCGCCGCGAGTTGTAGCAACGGTTCATCCATCATCGCTGCTTCGCCAGCCCGATGAGGAATCGCGCGAACGCGAATACAAACATTTCGTCGCCGATTTACGCGTGGCTCTCAAAGCAGCCGAGGGATAGACGCAGTCTTCCTCGGGCGGACGGCATCAACGCCGATCACCAACTCGACTAGTCGCAGCGGAATCCTGCCATTGCCGAAGTATAAGTTCCGCAAGCGGCAAATCTCGTGGATAGGTGATTTTGAAATTGAAATCGTCATTCAGAACGAGAACCACTTTGTGCCCGAATTGCTCGACTGCGGAGACCTCGTCGGTCACGGAAATATTCTGCGCGTAAACGGCGCGGTACGCGTCCTCAATTAATTTTCGCTCGAAAATCTGCGGCGTTTCCATCGCGTAAAGCTGATGCCGATCGACCGAGCCGACGACTAACAGATCGGCGTCCGCGCGTTTTAACGTGTTATTGACTGGCTGCGCCAAGGCGGCCGCGCCGTGGACGCGGCATTGTTCGAAAGTTTGTTCTATTTGCTCCGGTGTGATCAACGGCCGCGCCGCGTCATGCACGGCCACATGGTTCGATTCGGGGTCAATCCGATCCAAGCCGGCACGCACGGAATCCTGCCGGCGTTCGCCGCCGGGGACAATCGAGCGGAGCTTTTTGAATCCGGCGTGGCGACTGATTTTTTGGATCTCATTGTGCCGATCTTTGCGCGCCACGACAATAATTTCGCTGACAGAAGGCGCCTCATCGAATGCGCGGATTGCGTGAGCGATTACGGGTTCGCCCGCAATGATGGCAAACAGTTTATCGAATCCCATTCGCTGGCTGCTACCGCCCGCGACGATGATGGCGCTTAGCATGAGCAAAAAGAGAAACGTTCAACCCCATAGAAAAAGACACGGGGCCGGCTGTCCAACGCCCAACGCCCAATCTCAAATTCAGAAGGCAACAACTCAGCGTTGGATGTTCGGTCTTGGGCGTTCGACGTTTTCTTCACTGCAGTTGCTTTTGCACTTCCGCGCTTAACGCCTTGCCGTCGGCGCGCCCGCCTGCTTTCGCCTGCAACGCTTTCATCACTGTGCCCATTTGCGCTTTCGATGTGGCGCCGACCTCGGCGATCGTTTCGCGCACAATTTTCGCCAGCTCGTCTGTGCTCATCTGTTGCGGGAGATAGGTATTCAGAATGGCCAGCTCTTCTTTTTCTTTCTCAGCCAGTTCCGCGCGCCCACCTTTTTCAAAACTCTCGATGGAATCCTGACGTTGCTTCGCTTGCTTGCGAATGACCTGGACTGCTTCCGCGTCGCTCAAATCGGCTTCTGCGCCGGATTTTTCGATCGCGGCATACTTCAACGCCGATTTTAACATCCGCAACACGCCGAGCTTGGTTGCGTCTTTGGCGCGCATCGCCTCCTTCAGGTCCGAATCTACCCGCTCCTGTAACGTCATGTGCAAACGATTACGTAGACCAAGCCAGTTGTCGATTATGTAGCCGTCGCCCTGTGGGCGACGATTTTTCGTGTGTCGAACGCGGCACAGCGAAGCGGTTACAGCGCTTCGGCGCATTTGCGGACTGATGCGGCGTCACCAACGGAGATGACGTTGATGCCGTGGTTCGTGCGTTTCAACAAGCCCGCAAGCACGTTGCCCGCGCCGAGCTCAATGAAAAAATCACAGCCAAGATCGAGAAGCCGCTGCACACAGTCTGTCCATCGCACCGTGCCGGTAACTTGATCACGGAGCGTCTCCCGGATTTGGTCAGGCGTTTTTACCTCTTCGCCGGTGACGTTGCTGATGACTGGGAACCGCGGCGAATCGATCGGTACATCGGCCAATGCTTTCTCTAATTTATTGTAGGCGCTTTCCATGAGGCGTGAGTGATATGCGCCGGCAACGTTGAGCATCGCCGCACGACCAATGCCGTATTCTTTGGCGACCGCGACGGCGGTTTCGACGTTCGCGAGCTCGCCGGAAATAACGATCTGATTGGGTGCATTGATGTTGGCGATATCGACATCCTCATCAGCGGCAAGCCGACGCACATCGTTTTCCAAGCCACCAATCATCGCCGCCATGCCGCCTCGCGTAGTTGCACACGCTTCATCCATGAATTCACCGCGTTTTTGGACCAGCTTGAAACCAGTCGCGAAATCGAAAGTGCCGGCCGCCGCGTGCGCGGTAAGTTCGCCTAACGACAGGCCGGCCGCGCCGCCGATGGGAAGTTCGCCCACGACATCATGCAATGCCGCCAGCGCCGCCAGTGAATGGACATAAAGCGCCGGCTGACAATTTGAAGTCTTGGTCAACTCCTCGATCGGGCCAGCCCAAGCAATCTCACTCAAGCTTCGGCCCAGGATTTCGTCGGCACGACGAAATAGATCGGCCGCAACACGAAATTGCTCGGCAAGGTCGTGTCCCATCCCGATGCACTGTGCGCCCTGGCCGACGAAAAGCAGTCCAATTTTTCTCGACATGGCGCTTAGTTAATCGAGCTCGATCGTGCGCGCGAGAGGAACTTCTTGGGAGCGCACGCGTCCCGCGTGTTGGCGAAGCCGTCTCGGGTTTGCGAACTTTCCTTGTACTACTCGCATTTCCTTAAACGGTGGCTCTAGGGTGGCTCTAGGAAAGGATGTTTCGGCGCGACACCGAAACCAGACACGCGGGACGCGTGCGCTACCAAAACGAAATCGCTTGCGTGCGCTCGTTCACTCGGCAGCGTAAATCTGCCACCCATGCCATTTACGACTCGCGAGATTGAATCGCCCGACCCGGTTACGCGAGTGGCCGCAGCCGACGCGGCCCTGCACCAAGTGGCTGAAGACGACATCGGCGAGAAGATGGTGCTCAACATGGGGCCATCGCATCCGGCCACGCACGGCGTGTTGCGCCTCGTGCTCGAACTCGACGGCGAAATTATTACGAAAGCCATACCCGATATCGGCTTCCTCCATCGCGGCGACGAAAAAATCGCCGAGAACATGCAATACAACCAGTTCGTGCCGTACACGGACAGGCTCGATTACCTCGCACCGCTCTCGAACAACGTGGCCTACGCGCTCGCGGTCGAAAAACTGATGGGCTGGGACATTCCACCACGCGGAAAAACGATTCGCACGATTTGCTGTGAAACGTCGCGCATCTCTTCGCATCTGCTCGGGGTCGGCGCGATGGCGCTCGATCTGGGCGCGATGACAGTTTTTCTCTACACGTTCACCGAGCGCGAAAAACTTTATAATCTGTTCGAGCTCCTGACGGGCGCGCGGTTTACCACATCCTACACACGAGTAGGCGGGCAAATCCGCGATCTTCCTGAAGGCTTTATTTCGCAACTCCAGAAATTCCTGGACGACTTCGGCCCGAGTCTCGACGAATGCGACCGGTTGCTGACGCGGAACAAGATTTTTGTCGATCGCACCAAAGACATCGGCGTCATTTCGAAGGAACGCGCGATCGCTTACGCGTTGTCCGGGCCGAACCTACGCGGCAGCGGAATCGAACACGATTTGCGCCGCAGACACCCGTATCTCGATTACGAGGAATACGATTTCGACGTCGTTGTCGGCAGCGTCGGCGATTGTTACGATCGCTATCTGGTGCGGATTGAGGAGATGCGTCAGAGCGCGCGGATTTTATGGCAGGCAATCGAGAAACTGCCCAATGGCCCAATCAACGTCGCGGATTGGAAAAATTATAATCCGCCGAAATCGCGAGTAATGACGAAAATGGAAGAGCTGATCCACCATTTCATCGTGGTGACCGAAGGACTGGATGCTCCGCCGGGGGAAGTCTATTTCGCGGCCGAAAATCCCAAGGGCGAGCTTGGGTTCTACATACGCAGCAGAGGCGGCGGCGTTCCGTATCGGTTAAAGATTCGCGCGCCCTCGTTCGTGAATCTCAGTATCCTACCGGAGCTTCTGCCCGGTTGTCTGGTCAGCGATGTGCCCGCGGTGTTGGGAAGTCTGGACTTCGTTATGGGCGAATGCGATAGATGAAGGGAATGACGAAGCACGAATGACGAAGCTCGAAACAATGACGAAGCTCGAAACCCGAAACAGATCGGAGCCATCATCTTCGTCATTCGTCATTCCTCATTCTTCCGGGCTTCGTCATTCGTCATTCGTCATTTTTACGCGCGTAGTGCTCGTGGTTCTGGTCGCGCTCTGCGTTTCCTGTTCCAGCAAACGCATCACCAAAGCCAACGTGGACGAGGTAACGGAGGGCATGTCGAAAAAGCAGGTGGAATCGGTTCTTGGCCCGCCGACTTCTCTTTCCACCGAAAATTTCGGGATCATGAAAAAGACGACCTACGTTTACCGGCAGGGCAAAGACACGGTCACGATCGTCTTCAAGGATGACAAAGTGCAGTCGAAAGACAGCACGCTGTCCGATTAGGTCCGGTGTAGCGTGCGCTGTCCTCAGCGCAATTTCACAAGCCGCCGGTTGACTCCGCTGAGGACAGCGGACGCTACGGCAAACGCGATTTGCCGCGCATCACTGCGCTGGGTTAGGTTCCACGATGGCAGACGCTACACGCACCCAAATTCCCGCCGAACTGGAGCGGAAAATGGACAATGCAATCGAGCGTTATCCGAGCGAACACCGTCGAAGCGCAGCGATGCCGCTCTTGCATCTGTGGCAGGAACACTTCGGGTTCATCAGCGACGAGGGCACTATGTGGATCGCGGAAAAATTGGGCCTGCGGCCGATCAATATTCTCGAGCTCGTCACTTTTTATCCGATGTTCCGCCAGCAACCGGGCGGCAAAACTCACATTCGGGTCTGCCGCACGCTCAGTTGCGCCATGGCCGGCGGACTCGAGCTGATGGAAAAGTTATGCGCGAAGCTCGGAATTCAGCACCCGCGTGATGGTGAAGAAATGTCCGCCACGGCGGATTCGTCCCGGGGCGAACATAACCCCATCGCCGTCAGCGCGGATGGAAATTACAGCATCGAATTCGTAGAATGTCTCGCCAGTTGTCACACCGCGCCAGTGTGCATGGTTGGCGAGCAGCTGCACGAGAAGGTCGATCCGAATTCAGTTGGCGATCTCGTGACGCACGGCGACTGGAAAGCCGCCGCTCCTTCGTGGCCGCCGCATCCTATGGAACGCCGCCTGGTTTACAAAAACGTCGGACGCCCGGGTTGGACTACGTATATCGATTGCTACCTGCGCGACGGCGGATACGAAGAACTAAAGCAAGCGTTGACCCTATCGCGCGCTGACATCGTCAATAAAGTCAAAAACTCAGGGCTACGCGGCCGCGGAGGTGCCGGGTTTTCCTGTGGCCTGAAATGGAGTTTCATCAAGCCGGACGAAAAACGGCCGGTCTATTTGATCTGCAACGCCGACGAATCCGAGCCGGGCACGTTCAAAGATCGTTACATCATCCATGACGATCCACACCAGTTGCTCGAAGGAATGTTGATCTCGTGTTATGCGCTGAATTCGCACACGGCCTACATCTACATCCGCGGCGAATTCCCGCAGGGCGCCGAGATCCTTGAGCGTGCGATCGAGGAAGCGCGGCAGCACAATTTTCTTGGAAAAAACATTCTCGGTTCGGGGTTCGACGTTGAGTTTTACATTCATCGCGGTGCGGGCGCTTATATTTGCGGTGAGGAAACGGGGTTGATCGAGTCGCTCGAGGGAAAACGTGGTTATCCGCGGATCAAACCGCCGTATTTCCCGGCGGTGCTAGGTCTCTACATGTGTCCGACCATTGTCAATAACGTCGAGACGCTTTGTAACATTAAGCACATCATCGCCATGGGCGGCGCGGAGTACGCGCGCCTCGGCCGGCCTAACAATACAGGCACCCGGATTCTTTGCGTCAGCGGCGACGTGCAACAGCCCGGTTACTTTGAAGTCGAAGTCGGCGCGGTAACGATGGGCCAGTTAATTTACGAAATGGCCGGCGGCTTGCGGCCGGGCCGAAAATTAAAGGCAGTCATTCCGGGCGGCAGCTCCGCGAAAATATTGCGCGCAGACGAGCGCCTTAAATTGAAAGAAAGACAACCCGACGGATCGACTGTCGAACGGGAAATTTCGATCAACGATATCCCGATGGATTTCGATTCGCTGGCAGCCGCAGGTTCCATGGCTGGCTCCGGTGGCGTGATCGTGCTGGACGATTCGCGAGACATGGTTTGGGCGCTGAACAACATAAACAAGTTTTATGCGCACGAGAGCTGCGGCCAATGCACTCCCTGCCGGGAAGGTTCGCTATGGATGCAAAAAATCACCGACCGCATGCTGCGCGGCGGCGGCGTAGTGGAAGATCCGAGGACACTGAAAACCATTGGTGACAACATCGCGGGGCGCACCATCTGCGCCTTCGGCGAAGGGTGCGCCTGGCCCACACAAAGCTTTGTCGAAAAGTTTCCGGAAGAATTTGCGGCGCGTGCGCAAAAACCCGTTCCCCCACCCCTCCCGCCCGAGTACACGCCGGAAGAATTGATTGAAGAAGAATTGATTCCCACGGTGCCCATGGCGCACGACCCCGGCTGGGAAAAAGCCGGAGCAAAAGGAACGATCTAGGTCGGTTGCTCTTACTCATGCTCATGCTCCTGCTGTATTTAGAAAATGAAACGGCATTTTGATCACGAGAACGTAGATGTGCTCGGCCGTGTCACGGCACGCGGACGCGGAGAACTCGATTTTGGATTCTACTTCGAGCAAGACCAGGAGAAAGGGTAGGAAATGGCCGATCCACCATCAGCGCCGCCGTTGTTTAACGTCCAGATTGACGGGAGCTGGCATCAGTTCCCAAAGGGCACGCGCGTGATTGAAGCGTGCGAGCAGGTTGGCATTTTCGTGCCGCGATATTGCTATCACAAGAAGCTTAGCTCGCCGGGCAATTGCCGGATGTGTCTGATCGAAATGGGCTTTCCGAGACTCGGCCCGGATCGTAAGGCGGAGCTCGGCGCTGATGGAAAGCCGATCATCAATTGGATGCCTCGGCCGCAGATTTGCTGCGCACAGGATGTTGCCGAAGGCATCGCCGTTCGCACAGAGTCGCCACTGGTGAAGGAATGTCGGAACAGCGTGATGGAATTTCTTCTGATTAACCACCCGCTCGATTGCCCCATTTGCGATCAGGCCGGCGAATGCCAGTTGCAGGAATTCAGCGTTGACTACGGCAATTCGCAATCGCGGTTCCTCGAGAACAAAGTGAAGAAGCCGAAGGCTGTGCAGGTCGGTCCGCGAGTAACACTGGACGACGAGCGCTGCATTCTCTGCTCGCGTTGCATCCGTTTTTGCCAGGAAATCGCGCATGATGACGTGCTCGGGTTCGTCGATCGCGGCAGTCACACCGTCCTGACCGCGTATCCTGGCAAGTCGCTGGATAACAATTATTCCCTGAACACGGTCGACATTTGCCCCGTGGGCGCGCTGACCTCGACCGATTTCCGCTTCAAAATGCGGGTCTGGTTCCTGAAAGAAACCAAGAGCATCTGCACAAGTTGTGCGACGGGCTGCAACGCAATCATCGGCACTCGCGAGGATGTGATCTATCGCCAAACGCCACGCGAAAACGATCACGTTAATTCCTCTTGGATGTGCGATTACGGCCGGCTCAACTACAAATACCTCGAAGCCGAGGACCGCTTGCTCGAGCCGCAGATTCGTTCTGATGGAAAACTCGTTCCGGCCGATTGGCCAACTGCTATTGGCCAGGCCGCGCTCCAATTGAAGCAGTTTGCCGGGACCGAAATTGCCATTGTCGCCTCAGGTAGAATGACAAACGAAGAGCTGTGGCTCACCGCGCAGTTAGCCAAATCGTTAGGCGTGGAGTGGATAGATATCGTTCCGAGGCGTGGGCCTGCAGATGACATTTTGCTAAGCGAAGATCGCAATCCGAATACAAACGGCGCGCGCTTGATTCTTCCGTCGGAGTCCGAGCCCGGCGCGAAACTCACCGCGATCAGTGACGCGGTAAAATCCGGGCAGATCAAGGCGCTCATCATTTTCAAAGAGAACGCGATGCACCTCGGGTTGCCGATCGAACAACTTGCCAAGCTGCGCGCATTGATCGTGATGAATACCTTGCCGAATGAAGCGACCGGGATAGCGAGCGTCATCCTGCCCGCGTGTGGGTTTGCCGAAAAACGTGGGTCGATGATTAACGGCAAAGGCCGCTTGCAACGCTTGAATCGCGCCACCAGGGCGCCCGGTAACGCACGTGATGATTGGGAGATTTTACGCGACCTGCTCCAGGTAATCGGCAGCGGCGATTCCCTTCACTCTATCGAAGACGTTTTCCGTCGCGTCACCGAAACGGTCCCGCAATTTACGGGCTTGAATCTGAGCAAAATTGGCGATCTCGGAGTCCATGTCCTCAAAATGGAAGAACTGCCGCCGATGCACCCAAGCGACGAGGAAGCCATTGAGGAAGCGATCGCCATCCAGGCAAGACGCCGCGCGGTTCAGCAACAGTTGCATGAAGCGCGAGCGCATGTCGGGGCTTCGAGCGTTGAACCAAAAGCGGCGTCTCCGCGCTAGCTGTAGCGCGCGACGTCCTCAGCGCAGTCGCTAATGCAGCAAGCTCGCACATGATCCGCTGAGGACAGCGGACGCTACTGCATCACCGCCGAAACGGCGCCCGCAACACCTGCGGTTGTAAATCCGCGACCGTTACAACAGAGTAGAGTCGCACGATTTAAATGGACCTTTTTTTTATCATCATCTCCTTAATCAAGATCGCAATTCTTCTTGCGGTGATCTTGTTCATGGTTTCCTACGCCGTGTACGCCGAGAGGCGGGTCAGTGCGTTCATCCAGGACCGGGTGGGGCCGAATCGTGTTGGGCCCGCGGGCCTTTTCCAGCCCATTGCCGACATGTTCAAGTTACTGCTGAAAGAAGATTTCACGCCGCGGGCTACGAACACATTTTATTTCTGGCTGGCGCCGTGCCTTGCAGTGATGCCAGCCATCATCACCATCGCGGTGGTACCGTTCGGCAGCACTTTGTTCGGCGTGCCAATGGTAATCGCCGACGTAAACATCGGGATTCTCTTTGTATTCGCGATATCTTCGTTAGGCGTTTACGGGATCGTCATCGGCGGCTGGGCGTCGAATTCGAAGTATCCATTTCTCGGCGGCATTCGTTCCAGTGCGCAGATGCTTTCTTACGAGCTTTCCCTCGGACTTTCGGTCATACCTGTTTTTCTTCTTGTTGGAACTTTGCGACTGACAAGTGTCGTGCGTTACCAGGTTGAGCACGGCTGGTTCATCGCGCCTTTCGCCGGCGATTGGACAAATCCATGGAAATGGCTGCTCACGATTCCGATGATCATCTCGTTTCTGGTGTTCATGATTGCGCTTTTCGCCGAGACAAACCGGCTCCCGTTCGATCTGCCGGAAGCCGAGCAGGAGCTCGCTGGCGGCTACAACACCGAATACAGCTCGATGAAGTTCGCCCTCTATTTCCTCGGAGAATACGCCGCGATGATTACCGGCTCCGCCGTCGTGGTGACACTATTTTTTGGCGGCTGGTATTTTCCAGGAATCCCGGATGGCTCACACGGATGGATCTTCGGCCTCATCAACATCGCCGTTTTCTTTGCAAAGGTTGCCGTTGTGATTTTCTTTTTTATGTGGGTTCGCTGGACGCTCCCGCGCTTTCGATGGGACCAGCTGATGCGGCTCGGCTGGCTTTTCTTTTTCGAAATCGCCCTGGTGAACATCTTCATTGTCGCCGGCATCATTGCATTGCACCGGAGTTAATGACGAATGACGGAATGACGAAGGAAATCCTAATGACGAACGAAGAAGAACAGCGATTCCATCACGGCACGATTCGTCATTCGTGCTTCGTCCAGCCTTCGCCAGGCTCCGGCTTGGCAAGCATTAATTCGTCATTCGTCATTCGTCATTCGTCATTCTGGTCATGACCCTTACTGTTCCACGACCGACATTGAACTGGCGCGAGCGCTTGTATCTGCCCGCAATTGCTGCCGGTCTGGCCATCACCTTTAAGCATTTTAAGAACATGCTCCTCGGACGTACCAAGGTGACCATGCAATATCCGGAGCAAAAGTGGGATACTCACCTGCCCGATTATTACCGCGGTGCACCTGCGCTGGTGCGCGACGCGGATAAACGTGTGCGCTGTGTGGCCTGTCAGCTTTGCGAATTCATTTGTCCGCCGCGTGCGATCAAAATTATTCCGGGCGAAATTCCACCGAGCGACCGTTTCGCCAAAGTCGAAAAATTTCCGCAGGAATTCGATATCGACATGATCCGCTGCATCTACTGCGGAATGTGTGAAGAGGTTTGTCCGGAACAGGCAATTTTTCTGCGCAAAGATTACGCGATCACCGGGTTCACCCGTGCTGACATGGTGCATCACAAGGAAAAACTTCTGGAGATCGGCGGAGTGATGCACGGCGTGGTCCTGAAATGGAACGAGAAGAAATGAGCGGCATTGGAGTG
This sequence comes from Candidatus Udaeobacter sp., assembly GCA_036499375.1. Lineage (GTDB taxonomy): Bacteria > Verrucomicrobiota > Verrucomicrobiia > Chthoniobacterales > UBA10450 > Udaeobacter. Next base: position 41,966 of record DASYDV010000058.1, on the reverse strand, counting down.
ATGGAGTGTTGGAGTAATGCAGTGTTGGTTAGAGACACGAATTCCTTGCTCCAATATTCCATCACTCCATTACTCCAATAGTCCGATGTCCCCGTTTCTCTTTTGGATTTTCGCATCACTGACCGTGATCTTCGGCGCGGCTGTGGTCCTCAATCGGAACCCGGTCGCGAGCGCGCTCAGCCTGGTAGTGTCATTTCTTGGACTCTCTGCGCTGTACATGTCGCTCGACGCTTTTTTCGTAGGGATCATTCAGGTGCTGGTGTACGCAGGCGCAGTGATGGTGCTTTTCCTGTTCATCATCATGCTGCTCGACATTCGCACCGAAGAGCGGCGCCGGATCAATTGGTTTGCTGCCGCGGGTGGCGTTGGCGTCGCCGTTATATTGCTCGTTCAGATCTTCGTTGTGATTAAGCACTTTCAAGCTGCGCGTCGAACTTTTCCGGTCCTGGCCACATCGACGACAGATGATGTCTGGAACATCGGCCGGCTGCTTTTCAGCAATTACAATCTGCCTTTTCAAATCATCGGGATTCTGGTGCTGGTTGCCACAATCGGCGTGGTCCTCTTAAGCCGACGAGAGCCACGGTAAACATGATCACGCTCGGAGATTATTTGATCGTAAGCGCACTCCTTTTTGCGATCGGCTTCGTCGGCGTCATGCTGCGCCGTAATCTGATCGTCATCCTCATGTCTCTGGAGTTGATGTTGAATGCAGGTAACCTGTCGCTGGTCGCTTTCTCGCGATTCCGGGTCGGTGCTAATGGGCTGCCGGATTACAATGTGCAGGTGTTCGTGTTTTTCGTTATCACCGTGGCGGCTGCTGAAGTAGCAGTTGGGCTTGCTCTTCTCGTCGCGTTATTTCGAGCGAGACAAACGACCGACGTCAAAGATATCAGCCAACTGAGGTTTTAGACGCGCGAATCACAGAAGCCAATGACGAATGCCCAATGACGAATGACGAAACAAATATCCGTCATTCCGAGCGAAGTCGAGGAATCCCGTGGCGAAAGCTTTGGGTAATTCCACGGGATCCTTCGACTTCACTCAGGATGACAATTCGTTATTCGGAGTTCGTCATTCATTCGTCATTCGTCATTGTGACATTCGTCATTCTCGTCTGATGAACTCACTCTTTCCCTGGTTGATCCTGCTCTCGCCGCTCGCGAGCGCGGTTTTCATCACGCTATTTACTCTTCGATGGAAGGCATTGAGCAGTTCGATCTCGATCGCTGCAGTCTGCGTAAGCTTCATTTGCAGCTGCTTGATCTTTAGCAATTCAGCCACCGCTGCAGCTGAGTTCGTCTGGATCGATATCAGCCCGGTGTTTCATGTGCCGCTTGGGCTGACGCTCGACCCGTTAAGCAGGACGATGGCCGTTCTGGTTTCCGGTGTCGGAACGCTCATTCACATCTATTCGCTGGGTTACTTGCGCGACGACGAAGGCAAGTCCCGCTATTACGCGGCGCTGTCACTCTTCATGTTCGCAATGCTCGGGATCGTTTTCGCGAACAATTTCGTGATGCTGTTCATCTTTTGGGAGTTAGTCGGGTTCACTTCGTATGTCCTGATCGGTCACTGGTTCTATCGCGACGCGGCAGCGAACGCGGCGAATAAAGCATTCATCACCACACGAATCGGCGATTTCGGATTCATGATTGGGATCCTGATGCTTTGGGTGACTACCGGTTCGGTGGTTTTCACTGAGATCGCGCAGCAAATGCCCGTTTTCGGTGGCCACGCCACCTTTGCGGCGATTGTGGCGCTCTTAATCTTCTGCGGCGCGGTCGGAAAATCCGCCCAGTTTCCGCTGCATGTCTGGTTGCCGGACGCGATGGAAGGTCCGACGCCAGTCTCCGCTTTGATTCATGCTGCCACGATGGTTGCAGCGGGTGTTTACATGTTGGTGCGCGTTGCATTCATCATCCAAGTGTCACAAACCGCGCTTCTGGTAGTTGCGTGGATCGGCACGATAACGGCGGTAATGGCCGCACTGATCGCGACACAGCAGGACGACATCAAACGCATTCTCGCCTACTCCACCATTTCGCAACTCGGTTACATGGTGATGGCTGTGGGTCTCGGGTCGAACGACGCAGCGATGTTCCATCTTTTCACTCATGCTTTCTTCAAAGCGCTCCTGTTCCTCGCGGCCGGTTCCGTGATCGTGATGCTTCATCACGAGCAGAACATTTGGAAAATGGGCGGTCTTCGCCGAAGGCTTCCGATCACATTTGTCACCTTCAGTGCGGGCGCGCTTGCGTTGGTGGGCTGCCCGCCGTTCAGCGGATTTTTCAGTAAGGACGCCATTCTCATGCTCGCGTACCAACGCAACATGCCCATCTTCGCAATCGCGCTATTCACAGCATTGCTCACAGCATTCTACGTAATCCGCATGCTTGTTATTGTCTTTTTGGGAAGCCCGCGGACGGGAGAGGCTAGTGAAAGCCGCGAAGCAACTCCGGTAATGACGGGCCCGTTGATTGTGCTCGCGATCCTGGCAACGCTCGGGGGCTTTGCGTTTTTCGCGCGAAACTTCCTGCCACTCCCGGTCGAAAAGGCCCCGAACGCTTTCGGGGTTGTTTCCGTGCTGGCGATCGGAGCAGTAATTCTGGGAAGCGGACTAGCGATTGCGATCTATCGTGGCCGAGCAAGTGACCCGATAGACGTCGAGTTGCTGCGCCACAAGTTGTACTTCGATGAGCTCTACAGCTGGCTCATTCGTTGGTCCCAGGAGCTACTCTCGCGCGTGTCAGCTTTCATTGATCGCTGGATCATCGACGCCGGAGCAGTGGGCGGAAGTAGTCGAGGAACCTGGGGTGTCGGCGCAGTCTTGCGCCTGATTCAGGTTGGCAACCTTCAAGCGTACGCATTCCTGTTTGGCCTTGGTGTTGTGGCACTGATTTATTTCGCCGTGTTTCGATAGGCCCGCCTCGAAATGACCAATGACGAAGAAATGAACAAACCGCTGTCATTCCGAGCGAAGTCGAGGAATCCCGTCAGCGAAACCTCAAAGGAAATTCCGCGGGATCCTTCGACTGCGCTTCGCTCCGCTCAGGATGACATTGTATCGGACATTCGGATTTCGTCATTCCTTCGTCATTCGTCATTCGTCATTCGTCATTTTCTCTGATGGTCCTATTCACGATTTTCTGTCCCATCGTTGCGGCCGTGTTGATCATGCTTGGCGTGCCCGCACGGAAGACTGCGCTGGCCGCGTCGTTTTTGACGTTCGCAGCGGCGGTGTTTTTGTTCGCTTCACTCGGACACAGTCCAAGCGATTTCCAACACGTTACATCGTTTAGCATTTCGCCCGAGTGGCGGCTGAGCTTCACTACCGGCGTCGACGGTTTGAGCGTAGTGATGGTGCTGCTGGCCTCGATCGTGACTCTGGCAGCAGTATGGTTCGCCGGCGCGATCGAGAAACACGAAAACGCGTTTTATGCCTGTCTTCTTTTGATTTCCGGCGGCATTATCGGCGCCTTTGCTTCAATAGATTTATTCTTCTTTTACGCATTTCACGAACTCGCGCTGATTCCCACTTTTTTGTTAATCGGAATCTGGGGCAGTGGAAATCGTTTCGCAGCGGCCTGGAAAATCACGATCTATCTGGCGATTGGCAGTTTCATTCTGTTGCTCGGTCTGATCCTGCTTTACCAAAGTTTCCCGCTCGGTTCGCGGAGTTTCGATATTCGTACGTTGCAAACTGCGGCCTCAATGGGTCAAATCACCCCGGACGCGCAACGGCATGTTTACCTGCTGCTGCTTATCGGTTTCGGAATTCTAATCTCACTGTTTCCATTTCACACCTGGGCGCCGGAAGCCTATGCGGCCGCGCCCGCTCCCGCCGCAATGCTGCACGCGGGTGTATTGAAGAAATTCGGCCTGTACGGCCTTCTGCGTCTGGCCATTCCAATGCTGCCCGAAGGCGCGCGCCACTGGGCGATGCTGCTCGTGGTACTGCTGCTTGGAAATATCATCTACGTCGGACTGGTTACGATCGCGCAGAAGCGGCTCGATTGGATGCTGGGATATTCGAGCGTGATGCACATGGGCTACATTTTCCTCGGGATCGCAAGCTTCGGTGTACTTGGCGTTACTGGGGCTGTTGTGTTGATGTTCGCTCATGGTCTCTCAATCGCGCTGCTATTTGGCCTTGCAGGCGAGTTGCGCAAACGGACAGGTACATTGGACTTTGATGAGCTGGGTGGTCTCGCCAGGGTGATGCCTTTCGCCGGGCTTGCCTTCGGACTCGGCGTGTTCGCTGCAATCGGTCTTCCGGGCTTCGCGAATTTCGCCGGCGAAATCATGATCTTTTTTGGTGCGTTCCGGGATGGTTGGGAAATTGGACGGCTTCACATGTTCCAAGTCGCCACAATTCTTGCGCTGTGGGGCGTGGTGATGTCGACGGTTTACATGTTGCGAGCTTACCGGAAGACCTTCATGGGCACGATTCGCGAGAAATGGCAGAAACTGCCCGATCTTCGGCCGGGATTACGCGTGCCAGCGACGTTGCTAGCGGCTGCGCTTCTTTGCTACGGATTCTTTCCGCAATTTCTTGTGCGCATGGTGGCGCCAGGTTTCAGCAAATTTTTGTCAGCGAACAAGCAAACGAGGTCTGTCGTGTCGAGCGAAGTCGAGACATCCCGTGAAATTAGCTCAACGTTACGCCACGGGATTCCTCGACTCCGCTCGGAATGACGGTTATGAGTCGCCTCCTGAAATGATCACCGCGCCACTACTTGAGATCGCGGTGCTGGTACTCGGCATGTTGATCCTGCTGATCGAAGCCTTTGCGGCCAACATCGACAAACGCGTTTTGGCATACGCTGTGATTACCGGCCTCGCGCTGGTTCTTCTTGCCAGTTTCTTCGTTGCTCCTTTTCCCTCGCCGGAAAACGCGACCGGTTTCTGGAGCTTCTACACAGCAGACCGGCTGGCGATCTTTTTCAAACAATTCGCGCTGCTGACTACCATCTTCGTCGTGATCATGATGATCGATTACGCGCCAGTGCTGCGCAGTTCTTTTCCGGAACCCAAGGAGGGACGGCTTCCCAGCCCTCCAGAAGATGAAACGCGACGGCTGGAAAGCCGTCGCTCCTTGAACGGTCTCGGCGAATTTGTTGCGCTGCCTCTCTTCACGTGTGCTGGGCTGATGTACCTCGTGTCGGCGATCGATTTCGTTTTCATCTTTGTATCGCTCGAGCTCGTGACGGTGTCGTTCTACGTGCTGGTTAGTTTCACCCGGCGCAATCCTGTTACTCTCGAAGCAGGAATGAAGTATCTCGTCCTCAGCGCGCTTGCCACGGCGTTTCTCGTGTATGGAATCGCCTGGATTTTCGGCGCTACTGGCCAGACAAATCTCTATCGGCTCACAGCGACGCTGGCGAATGCGGGCACCGCGTCCGGCGCAGCATTGTTAGGCATGGTATTTGTTCTGGTCGCGCTCGGTTTCAAGATCGCCGCTGTGCCGTTTCAAATCTGGGTTCCGGACGTTTATCAAGGTGCGCCAACGCCTGTAACTGCATATCTCTCCGTCGGTTCGAAGGCGGCGGGATTCGTCGTGTTGATACGCGTTCTGCAACCGTTCATGAACTTGCCGCAAACAGAGCGGCTGATTTTTGTGATCGCGCTACTCACATTGATCTACGGCAATCTCGCAGCGCTGCCGCAGACGAATCTGAAACGGCTGCTCGCGTACTCCAGTATCGCCCATGCTGGCTATTTGCTAATCGGCGTCGTCTGTTTCGATGTCCGCGCGATTACGTTCTACCTCGTCGCTTACCTGTTGATGACCCTGCTGAGTTTCGCAGTGTTGATAATTGTGGCCCAGCAAACCGGTGAAGAAATTTCCGATTTCGACGGTCTGGCGAGACGCTCACCCTTCCTCGCGTTCGCGATGTTGATCGGAATGATCTCGCTTGCCGGTGTGCCATTCACCGCCGGATTTCTGGGCAAGTTCTATATCTTTTACGCCGCGGTTGTACAGCGTCAGATCGCCCTGATCATCACCGGCGTGATCACAGTGGGATGCGGATTCTACTATTATCTCAAGATTGTCCGCGCGATGTATTGGCAGTCTTCTTCCAAGACCGACACGATTCCGGTGAACGGTCTGTCCCGTGTCACGATCAGCGCACTGATTGTCGCTACAATTTGGCTGGGTATTTATCCGCAACCGATTCTGGATGCCCTAAAGCATTGAAATATCGAAGCTCCCAAGGAATACAATGCGACGTAACTGCCGTCACCCCTGCGCGGCGATCGCCGCTTTGAGAAATCCTAGTCTCAATTGCGCCCGAGAAAATCTGGAAAACGACGTCTAAGCAGCCGTTCTTAATCGCTCAGCTCGACGTTCCAGTAAGCGAGATCGACGAAGTGCTTCCAAAGATCGTGTTGCGGCGCAGCAAAGGTGATCTGGACGAATGGCCGCCATTTTGGCCGCTTCGGTTTGCGAATCAAGCTCATGTGCGCCTCGCGCGGAAGGCGGTTGCCCTTTCGGGTATTGCAAGCGATGCAGGAGCAAACCACGTTTTCCCAGCTCGTCGTTCCGCCCCGGTCGCGAGGCACGACGTGATCGAGATTAAGATCGCTCCGGTCAAAAAGGTGGCCGCAATACTGGCAGGTGTTCTTGTCGCGCTCGAATACGTTGTGCCGCGTGAATTTTACCTCCTTTTTCGGGAGCCGATCGAAAACCAGCAGCACAATCACCCGCGGGATCCGGATTTTGAATGAAATGGTCGTGACCACTTCATGATCGGGCGCGTTCGCGGACAGATCGCGCCAGCTTTCGAAATCGTGCGTGAAAAAGTTGTTCGCGTCATCCGAAGAAACAATCTGGGCCTGCCCCGCATAGACGAGAGAAAAGGCCCGACGGGCAGAACAGATGTTTACCGCCTGCCAGAGTCGGTTGAGCACCAAAACCTGACTGTTTAACAATGTGTGCAAGTCTGGAACCATTAACGCGTTGCCCGCTTTTACAGACTTCCGCGTAAATTTGGCCGACGGTACCATTGGCGTTTTTCCGTGTCAACGGAGCCGGCATTTCACGTGAAGGGCATTAGGCAGTCGATTGTAGGGCGTTTGACTCGCTCGCGCTCTCTCGCTCTAACGAGCTGCCCATCTATGTCGCCCGCGTCCCGCGGCGGCTCCATTCTGTGAAACGCCGGTAAATCCGTTTTGGCGTCTCACACAGACGCCCTACAGTTCGAAAACCGAACAATGGAAGCGCAATTTCCAGAAGAGGAGACAAAGTCCGGAGAATTCAAACGGCAGGAGGACGCGTTTCGCGAGTGGGTTTCGAATGACGGCTCGACAGCTTACGCCGCAGAGGCCGGGCGCTATCACCTTTACGTTTCGCTGGCGTGCCCTTGGGCAAGCCGGACGGTTATCGTTCGGAAACTAAAAGGCCTTGAAGCTGCAATTGACATAACAGTGGTCGACCCAATTCGAGACGAGAAAGGCTGGGCCTTTCGCGATCCGTCCGGCGATATTCTGCTCGGCGCTCCGTTTGAATCCACCGATCCGATCAACGGCTTTCAATTCTTGGGCGAAGCCTATAAAGCGACCGATCTAAATTACTGCGGGCGCGTAACTGTGCCTGTACTCTGGGACACGAAAACGAAGCGGATCGTAAACAACTGCGAGGACGACATCTGCCGGATGTTCAACGACGTGTTTAATGACTTTGCGCGAAATAAATCTGTCGAGCTTTTCCCCAAAGAAATCCAAGGCGATCACGCAAAGCTCTCCGATTTCATCTACAACAATATCAACAATGGCGTTTACAAAGCAGGATTCGCCACGCGCCAGCGCCCTTACGAGGTCGCCTGCCGCAGGGTTTTTCAAGCGCTTGACGAACTCGAGCAGCGTTTGTCGAAAAGCCGATATTTGTTCCAGAATCGCATTGTCGAGGCGGATTGGCGATTATTTTGCACGCTCGTGCGTTTTGACGCGGTGTATCACGGGCATTTCAAGTGCAACCTGCGGCGCATCGTGGATTATCCAAACCTGCAGGGTTACCTGATGGACTTGTATCAGCACCCAGGCATCGCCGACACGGTGAACTTCGATCACATCAAGCGGCATTACTACATGACGCACACGGCGATTAACCCAACCCGCATCGTTCCCATTGGCCCGCTGCTCGACCTAACGAAACCGCACGGTCGCGAAAGATTGAACTAAGGCAGTTGCCACGGCAGCAATTCTTCATAGAATCGTGCGCTTCAGCTTGATCCGACCATGATTTTCCTCGCCTTCAGCATCCTTACCGCCGGCGTGCCATTATCGATGGTCTGCGCAGTGATTGGTCTCGCGGCCGCGTTTTTTTTAATTGCCGCGGTGGTTCGCTCACCCTCAGGCAATCAACGGATGCGCGAGATCTCCGGCGCCGTTCAGGAGGGGGCCAAGGCTTATCTGAATCGTCAGGTAATCACTATCAGCGCGATTGCAGTCGTAATTTTCATTTTGCTTTTCATTTTCAAGGATCGGCCAACGGCGATTGGATTTTTGATCGGCGCGTTCTGTTCGCTTTCGGCGGGTTACATTGGAATGCGAATCGCGGTGATCGCCAACGTCCGAACCACACAGGCCGCAACGGAGTCGATTACCAAGGCGCTGCGAATGGCCTTCAACGGCGGCGCCGTCACTGGCTTGCTCGTGGTGGGGCTTGCTCTTTTGGCGGTATCGATTTTCTATACTGTGGTTTCGCATGTCGCGGGCCCACAGATGGCGATCAACAGTTTGGTCGGTCTCGCCCTCGGGGCCAGTCTCATCAGCGTGTTCGCGCGATTGGGTGGCGGAATCTACACTAAAGCGGCCGATGTCGGGGCAGATCTTGTAGGTAAGATCGAGCAGGGTCTCGAAGAAGACGATCCGCGCAATCCGGCGACGATCGCTGACAACGTCGGCGACAACGTGGGCGATTGCGCCGGCATGGCCGCCGACGTGTTCGAAACCTACGCGGTAAGTTTGATCGGCGCGATCCTGGTCGGCGCTCTCACTTTGCCAGGCAATTCAGCAGCCATAGTTTACCCGTTCGTCCTCGGCGGAATTTCCGTCCTTGGCGCAATCCTGGGCGTGTTCTTCGTGAATGTTTCCAGCGGAAAACCGGCCAATGTGCTGATGGGTGGCGTGGTCACTAGTGCAATCGTTTCGGCCGTCCTCTTCTGGCCCGCCACGCACTACCTGTTTCCGGCAGGCGTCACGATCGCCGGCGTGCTGCGCTCCCCCACCCAACTGTACTTTGCGTCGCTCGTCGGCCTGGTCATGACAGCCGTTGTCGTGGTGATCACCAATTATTATACGTCGATGCATTATCGCCCGGTGCAAAAAATTGCCCGCGCCTCGGAGACGGGTCATGCCACGAACATCATCGCCGGCCTGGCCGTTGGTCAGCACGCCACTGCCTTGCCAGTAGGCTTCATTGCAATCGCCATTTTACTGAGTTTTCATTTTGGTGATCTTTACGGAATCGCCATCGCCGTAATGGCGATGTTGTCCATGGCCGGGATCATCATCTCGCTCGATTCATTCGGTCCGATCACCGATAACGCAGGCGGCGTCGCAGTGATGAGCAAGTTGCCCAAGGAGGTGCGCAACGTGACCGATCAACTCGACGCCGTGGGCAACACTATGAAGGCGGTGACCAAGGGCTATGCCATTGCTTCAGCTGGGTTGGCCGCGCTCGTTTTGTTTGGATCGTACGTGCAGGAACTCAAGGGACACGTGACGCGCCATGGCGAACCGTTCGTGTTCACGTTTTCGCTTACCGATCCAAAGGTGATCATTGGGTTGTTCCTGGGTGGATTGCTTCCGTTCATCTTCACAGCGTTCAGTATGGACGCGGTTGGCAAGGCCGCCGGTGCGGTCGTACGCGAAGTGCGACGGCAACTGCAGGTGCATCCCGGTATCATGACCGGTCAGGACACACCTGAGTACGGAACATGCGTAGACATCGTGACCAAAGCGGCCTTGCGCGAGATGATCGTGCCGGCGCTGCTGCCGCTGGTTTTCGTGGTGGCGGTTGCAGTGATTCCGCAATTGGGCCCGGTCGTGCTCGGAGGCCTGCTGGTGGGAACGATTGTCACCGGCCTTTTTGTTGCGATTGCGATGACTTCTTCCGGAGGCGCATGGGACAATGCCAAGAAGTTTATTGAGGAAGGAAACCTCGGCGGAAAAGGCTCTTTCGCGCACGCGGCAGCGATTACGGGCGATACCGTGGGCGATCCTTACAAGGACACTGCCGGGCCTGCGATCAATCCCATGATCAAGGTAGTCAATATTCTGGCGATTCTGATTATCCCGATTTTCTTTTAGGAAGTCGGCGCGATTCATCGATAATCGTGGCGCACTCTAAGGAAAGTGTCCTTAAGATATTCCCCTAAAAACGCTTTGTTTAATTGAAAATGCGTGGCAAAATCGGCGCTTCCAATGCCTAGCTCCTCGGCATCGTCACCGCCTGCGCGAATTAAGTTTTGGGGGACACGCGGTTCGATCGCGGTGCCCGGTCCCCGGACTCTGCGTTATGGCGGCAACACCACGTGCGTCGAATTGCGAGCGGACGGCGAGATTATCGTGCTCGATGCCGGCTCGGGGATTCGACCGCTTGGTATCGCTCTGCAAACGGAATTTCAGACACAACCGATCAAGCTCTCCTTACTGATCACGCACGCACACTGGGACCACATCCAGGGATTCCCATTCTTTAAACCCGCGTATGATTCCAAAAACGAAATGCGCATCTTCGGCTTCGACGGCGCGGGAGCAACCTTCCGCCAGATCATCACCCAGCCGATGAAAGCGCCGTTCTTCCCGATTACGATGCGTGAGCTGTCGGCGAAGATGGACATCAACAAACTGACGGAGATGAAGTTCTCGCTTGGTAAAGTGGAGATTTACGCCGCATTCGTGAATCATCCCGGCGTCTGCGCCGGTTACCGCATTTTCACCAGCGGAGGCTCAGTTGCTTTTCTGCCCGACCACGAGCCCTACGAATTTTTTCTGCACTCTGCCCGGGCAAAACAGTTGAGCGCGGAGCAAGCGCGGGAAATCGCAGCAGACGAACACGCCCGGCTGGTCCAATTTCTCCGCGGCAGCGACGTTCTGATTCTCGACTCGCAATACACGGATCAAGAATATAAAAATCACATCGGTTGGGGACACGGTTCGATCTCCAGCGCCGTTTCGCTCGCCCTCGATGCGGAGGTTCAAACGCTGATCCTTTTTCATCATGACCCGGGTCACGACGACAACATGGTGGACACGATGATAAAATCCGCTCGCGAACTCGTGGCAAAAAGCGGGAGGCCCCTGGCACTCGCAGGTGCCCAGGAAGGGACCGAAATCCTGCTCGAAGCAAAAAAGATTGTCGCCGCGTAAAAAAATGCCCGGCGGCTTGAGCAGGACAGCGCAAAAGAGCTGGCGGTAGATGCTGCGCCCGAAGGCGAGAGAATCGTTCCCAGCGACTGAGAGAAATTCGAAATCCGAATTCCGAATCCCGAAACAAATGCAAATATCAAAAGTTCAAATGGCAAACGTCCCTGAAAACACGCTTTGCCGTTTCGATCATTTCCGTATTTTGTGCTTGTTTAGAGATTTCGCCTGCCGCGCCGTAACGCAGTGAAGGCGGGATATTCGAATTTCGAATTTTCTGATTTGCTGTTGCCTCGTAGTGTAATGGTAGCACTAGAGACTCTGAATCTCTCTGTCTAGGTTCGAATCCTAGCGAGGCAGAAATCCCTTGCACGAGCAAAAACTGTCAAAATGTGAAAGCGTTAGTGATACGTTTCACTGTATTTGCAGCTATGATTGCATCGGCCCTTGCCGACACTCGGAAACCTTACTCGATTCCGATGCCTTATGCGCCATTACCGGAATACCCGGTTGAAGCGAGGGCAAAGCATTGGACCGGAAGCGGTCTGTTCATGATCAGTGCCGATGTGGACAACGGCAGCGTCAACGGTGTGAACACTGTCCGCAGCACAGGCCATTCGATCCTAGACAAAGCGGCAGAAAGGGCGCTCTACCGTTGGAAATTTCCGCATGGAGTCCTGACGATGATGATTCCGGTAATGTTCACAACAAAAGGAGTAGAAATCTCATATGGCCCAGGGCCGAAAAAGAAAAAATGAATGCAGGTCGCGTGCGGAGTACGGCAGCCAATCAATTCCCGTTCCTAGTGCAATCCTGTGAAACCAGGCAGGCCGGGTCTCATCGATGGCCGGCAGCGCCGTAGCGCTCGGAAAACCATTGCCATAATTTCCCTAACGCAACCGTCTCGCTATATTAGTAACTCGCGCCTTTTTGTAAGCCCATCACCGCGAGGGTGTCTGCATCGAGGTTGCCAGTAGCGCGCAAACCGTTGGTAATTTGATAACGCCTGACCGCTTTCTGCATTTCAGGGCTAGGCGTGCCGTCGCTTTCGCCATGATAATAGCCTTCCTGCGCGAGTCGCTCCTGTGCTGCGACAACAATCGAGTCATTTGAAGGTGATTGATCGCTGTAGCTGTTCGGATCGTAATACGCTTCGCTCTGATAAACGGTGGAATCGTAGTACCCCTGAGACTGATCGGGATAGCTGTTTTGATCGTAATACATTTGGCCTTGGTCGTCGCCCGAATCGTAGTAATTCGGTTGGTAATCGTAGGATTCCGGGACGTCGTATCCGTAATTTGGTGAACCGTACGCATAGTAATCGTCGGGATAGTACGAGGACGGCCACCACGGATCGAATCCGACATTAAAGATCACCCATGTCCCATTAATGAAGCTGCAGCGATGACCATTCCACCAATGGTCACCGTGGCGGTTCCAGTCGCGATGCCAATCCCCCGAACGCTGTGCGAACATGTGTTTTTGCCAGTCAGAACGAAGATGATTGTTTCCGTTTCGAAATTCGCTGCGCGTATTTCGCTGGTTCCACACGCTTGTCGCCGCTCGATTTCTGTAATTCGCAGATCGCTGGAAACTATTAATTTGATTGGCTCGTCTAATGGTTGCCGCAGTAAATGGACCGGATCGGGTGTACGTTACCCGATTGGGATACATATTTGGGCGACGAAACACAGCCGGACGGGAGGGACGCATTATAAATGACGAATAGCGTTGGCGCGGATAAATCATCCTGCCGCCGAAGCTGCGCGTTGGCACGGAATGCATTGATGAAAACCCGCCGGCACGCGCCGGGACGTGAACGGCCGGGGCGGCGTGTGCAACTGCGCCTGCGTATCTGCCTCCACGTGCGGTGTGAACGGTTCCTGCTTGTGCTTGAGCAATCACCGCCGCGCCCGCAAGAACTGCGATCCATAACGACTTAGTTTTCATGATCTGAGTGTCCTCTCGTGTTCCTGAATCAGTCTCCTCCCCATATTTAACCCAAATCACCCGCCATTAGTAGCGTTTCTCCTGCGATCTATTTGGAATCGTTTGAAGTTGCTACTGTAAGTCCACGTATTCGGCAAAGCGGCCAACGTGATCGAGACGCATCAGCACAAGGGCGACTTCAAAGAGTGGGTGACTCTTTGCTGCCAAATCCCCGGTCAGCACGTGCAATGCAGGATGGCGTACGCCTGCCCCTTCTTCACTTCCTCCAGTAGCTGACAGACTTCCGATGTGGGCGCCGAAATGACCTCGATACCGCGTCGTTTCGCCTCCGCCAGGACTTCGTCCATTACCGGAAGCGCGCCATGCGCGCCGGTTCCAACAATGAGCCGCTTGCCTCCCCAGGGAATTTCTTCCCCAGCCGAGAGCGGCGTGTGGCCGAACTTTTCGCGGAATTGCTTGGAAGGTCCCTTCTTCCGTTTCCGCACTTTGCCGCTGTCAATCACGACATCATGCGCATAGCGCTTTCCCTCGACCTCGATCTCGCCAAATTTGACCAGTCGCGCTTGCACATCTCGATGTTCCGCTCGCTCCAATTCCAAGGCAAGAGACACGGATTCTAAGAATCATGCAGCCTTTTGACCACTTCGCCCCGCGTGCGGGGACAAAATAGATTGCAAATTGCCGTCTGCTCGTGCGTTTCGATCACGTTGCCCGCCGCATCGTAAACGCGAACCACCGCATCATGTGACCGGCTGTGGACCCTCGCAGACGAGAAATCTTAGGTGTTGAAGCGCATCGCTTGCGATGGATTGAAGGAACCGCGGAATATCGCCACGGACCCTACAGCACTGACTCGGATCCCTGTGTTTTGCCGACCCTCTTCAGCCGCATCCTCTGCCGATAGAGCTCGACGCACTGCGTATCGGAAATACGCGTAGTCTTGAGCGACACGACGATCCCGTCGCCTGCGCGCGCGATCCGTCCCCTGCCGAAGTTTTTGGAGCTGTCGCGGAAAGTGAACTCTACAGTGCCTTTCGCGGTGACTTTGCCTGTGCCTGTGGCTTCAGGAGCACAGCCGTGTCCGTTATTGTAGCCGGTGCTGAACGAGACCGAGACGGCGTTCCCGCTTTGTTCCAGGTTCATCTGAAATACAGCTTGGCCGTTTAGAAAATTTCTGTCGGCGTATTCGCCCGCAAAATTTGGCGGCGCGTTCGGGACGGGTGTTGGACTTGGCGTTGGAGATGCGCCGGCCTCCGCGAAGGCTTCTGCACAAAGAACGAACGAGAGCGCGCCAAGTGAAAAAGCTAATTGTCGATGTTTCATGCTCCCCGTTCTAGCGGGTGCAATTCAAGATGGCGAGCCGAACATGAACGAAACGCCTATGTACCCGTCGCGCGCGAAAATCGAGGTGATCGAGTGAATTACTGGGAAACCATCGCTGACAATCTCCAGAAACGCGGATGGAGCTTGGGTTACGTGTCAGCCGTTGATTCTAACGGGCGAACAATCTGGATTGCTGACGCACACCGCGGCGATGGAAAGCGTTTCGTTGCGCGGGCAGACGAGAAGCTAACAGCGTTTGCTGAACTGGAAGCCGCGATCCGCACCGGGTCCAACATTCCAGTTTCACTGGGCTGCCCTACGCAGCCCAGCCCAATATCTGCTAATCTGCTCCTCGACTATGCGAACCAATGGTTCGCACTCTGGTGCTTTACGCCAACATGCTGCTAGTTCCGTTAACGCCATTAATGGCATGTGCGGCACGAGCTCCTTTGTCGGACGGAGCAAAACTTCAACTTGGTAACCACTCATGTTTTTTCTTTCTCTAGTCCTTTTTGGCTCTTTGCTTCTCTTATTGGCCTCAATTACTTTGCCTTTGCCCGACACTGGTGCAGTCCTTATCTTGGTACTGTAATAGCGGTTTCTTTGGCAGAAACCCGGACCAAATCGTCTCCTATGACAATCGTTTCGCCGCTAAATGGCGGCGGGGGGTTGGCTGGAAAAAGCGGTCGCAAAACCGCAAATGCTTGCGACATAAGCGCAAGGAAAACGAGTGTGGACAGTGCTCCACATTTCATGTTCGTCGCGAAGAATACTTTCACAGAAAGTCTATCATCCTGGTGCCATCGCGCTGGCAACTTCCATGATGACACATTGCCGCCAACTCTTTCATGTGCTCATGTTTTGCCGGGGCATCTTTCAACATATCCGGGTTCGTTGTGTCGCCAGCCAACCGCAGACGGTTTCGGGTTGCCAGAAGAACCACTCTCTGTGATCGCATCGTGTTCATGCTGACTTATAGGGAAAAGGGGAGGCCAAAGGCCCAGACATTTTGTAGCATTACGCCCTTGCGCTAGAGGGCATCAAGCAGTGGTAAGACCGGTCCGGACTACGGCATTAAGAAGGATTCTCACAAGCGCGATCTCATCGCGAGGACGCCACACTTGCTTTCGAATGCTAAGGAATGCGGCGCGCGTTAACAAAATTGCTTCCCGAGGATCATCGGTCAATCGAGAAGCGAAGTTGTAAACGGCGGGATAATAACGAGCGACCAAACTATCAAAACGCGCAGGGTTCGTTTTGGTCGGTGGGTTTATCTTTTCTCTCTGTTCTTGCGGAAAACCGTGCAGCGCTGTGCCGCTCTGGCCGGGGGATTCTCTCATTTGGGGGGGTTCCTTTCATTTGTTCACTGGTTATACGGAATTGGCGGAACGAAGTTCCAGGAACATCGCGCTCATTCATATTATTTTGTTGTTGTCGCGTGGACCGCAAAATAGACAGAATTCGATGACGACGAAGGAACGGCTCAACCGCTAATCCGGTCAATCGAACCAAGGACGCGGCCATCTTCATTGGCATGAACCAGGTCGGAGCTAACCCTGCCGATAAAGCGGTAGAGATCCTACGGCACCTTCCGTAGGCATCGATTAATCCGGGCCGGGCTAAAAGCAACCGCGCGATCGCCCGTATCCGATTCCCTCATGGAGGGAGGCGCTGGGTCATAACGCGTCGAGGCAATCTTCAGCAGGAGTTCCAGCCCTCGCACAACAAACGGATAAACGAAAGGCAGAATCTATGAAAAAACTTCTTTTAATCGCACTGGCGATAGGCGGACTCGCAATGGTCCCGGCCCAGCGTTCTGACGCTCAGACGCCGACTACCTTCCTGGTTCCTAGAACTGAGGGACTCAGTTTCGGATTTCCGGGCGGGTACTACAGTTATCCGAGGTACCTTAATTATTATCCCTACGGATACTCCGGACACCCGTACGTTCACTACTATCAGCATGCTGGGAATCCGTATTCATATTATTCCTCCGCCCCAACCTACAGCGGACGTCGGACGTACCACCGCCAGCATCGGCACCGTCGTCACCATAGCCAGTAACCCTGATCGAAGATTCTGAAATGCGCCCTGACTGGAAGGGAATTTCATGCCAGGAGGGAATTTTTGGCTTTTTCGCAACGGTCGGGGACCACAACTCTCTCCAGTTTCGATTAAGATTAAAAGAGGAAAGCGCGATTTTCACCTGCGCCAATGTGCTCCTTGCCGGGAGTTTGCAAACCTCGAGAATCAAATTCAACCAACACAAAGCTATGAAAAAACTTCTTCTACTTCCATTGGTAGCAATCGGACTGGCCTTGGTTCCGGTAAAACAGACTGATGCTCAGGTTTCAGTCGGGATCGGATTCGGGTATCCAGCTTACAGGTACAGCTATTACGGTTATCCGGGGTATTACGGTTATTATCCACGCAGCTATTACAGTTATTACGGCGGTTACCCATACCACCGAACGTACTACGGGGGGCGAACGTATTACCATAGGGGGCATCGAGCTCACCACCACGAGCATTACAATTATCGCTACTAAGCTGACGGGTTCAGTGTCAAAAGGAGCGAGCTGGTTTGGAGCAATTCCAAACCAGCTTTCGCTTTGCTAAGCCAAGTAGCACTGCTTACTGGTCGCGGCGTTTACGAAAAAAATCCTGCAAAATTGCCCCGCATTCATTTTGCAAAACACCTGATGTGATGTCGCATCGGTGATTGAAAGCGGGGATTTGCAGGAGGTTCATCATGCTTCCGGCAGCGCCGGCAGACGGATCCGTGCAGCCAAAAATCACGCGGCGGATTCTCGTATGAACGAGTGCGCCCGCGCACATTGCGCACGGCTCCTTGGTCACATAAAGCTCGCAATCAGTCAGGCGCCAATCGCCAACGGCTGCCTCAGCCTGTGTTAACGCCAGCATTTCAGCGTGCGCGGTGGCGTCCTTGAGCAACTCGACCTGGTTGTGCGCATGGGCGATGATTCTGCCTTCACGCACAATCACTGCGCCGACTGGGACTTCATCGGCGGCGTACGCTTTTTGCGCCTGTCGCAATGCTTCGCGCATGAAATACTCGTCGGTCGGCGGTTCGATCATTATTTACCTGTAGCCACGGCCCTTTGGGCCGTCCAAATTATAACTCGACCACGAAGCTTTAGATTGGACGGTCACAGGCCGGTGGCTACAGCGCGCCGCGCTTGCCGAAAAATTTTCCTCGGCATATTAGGGACAGCCCATGCACGACAACATCGAATCACATCTGGTCGAGAAGCGCGTTTTTCACCCACGGCCGGAGTTCAGCAGCAAGGCCGGCATTAAGAGTCTGGCTCAATATCGCCGAATGTATCGAGAGTCGATTCGCCAGCCGGCTCAATTCTGGGCGCGCGAAGCGAAGGAATTGGTCTGGCGCGCCCCATGGAAAAAGGTTCTTGAATGGAAACCGCCGTTCGCGAAATGGTTCGTCGGCGGCAAAATCAACGTTTCGGAAAATTGTCTGGACCGGCATCTCGCTGGGTCGCGCCGCAACAAGGCGGCAATCATTTGGGAAGGCGAACCGGGCGACAAACGCACGCTTACCTATCAGCAACTGCATCGCGAGGTCTGCCGTTTCTCGAATGTGCTGAAACGGAACGATATCAAAAAAGGCGATCGTGTGATCATTTATCTGCCGAACATTCCCGAGGCCGCGATTGCGATGCTGGCCTGCGCGCGGATCGGCGCAGTGCATTCGGTGGTTTTCGGCGGATTCAGTGCGGACAGCATTCGCGACAGGATCAACGATAGCGGCGCGATCGCAGTAGTCACGGCAGATGGCGCATATCGCCGCGGCGGCGTTGTGCCGTTGAAGAAAAATGTCGATGACGCGCTCCGCGACGGCACGTCTGTCCAACGCGTGATTGTTTTTCGCCGCGCCGCAAATGATATCCACATAGAGGAAGGCCGCGACGTTTGGTGGCATCGAGAGTTGCAATATGTCGACGCGAACTGCCCACCTGTGCCGCTCGACAGCGAGCATCCGCTTTACCTCCTATACACCAGCGGATCGACAGGAAAGCCGAAGGGAATCTTGCACACAACCGGCGGGTACCTGGTCGAGGTTTATTCGACTACAAAATACGTCTTCGATATCCGCGACGAGGACATTTACTGGTGCACCGCCGATGTGGGCTGGGTCACCGGCCACAGTTATATCGTCTATGGCCCGCTCGCGAATGGCGCAACTGTTGTGATGTACGAAGGCGCACCGAACTGGCCCGAGCCGGATCGGTTCTGGAGAATCATCGAGGAATATCGGATCAATATTCTTTATACGGCGCCGACGGCGATTCGCGCATTCATTCGCTGGGGCGACGAATGGGTGGCGAAACATGACCTCTCGTCACTGCGGCTGCTGGGCACAGTAGGCGAACCGATCAATCCGGAAGCCTGGATCTGGTACCATAAAAACATCGGGGGTGGTCGGTGTCCGATTGTTGATACGTGGTGGCAAACCGAGACAGGCTCTATTTTAATCACGCCGCTACCGGGCGCGACTCCGACTAAACCGGGGAGCGCAACGCTACCGTTCTTTGGCGTCGATCCAGCCGTAGTGGATGAGAAAGGACACGAAGTCGGGCCGAATATTGGCGGCAAGTTGATCATTCGCCGTCCGTGGCCGTCGATGTTGCGCACGATTTACGGGGACAAAGCGCGTTATCGGCAGCAATATTGGAGTGAATTCGAAGGGAGTTATCTCACCGGCGACGGCGCGCGCCGCGATGAAGACGGTTATTTTTGGATCGTTGGCCGGATCGACGATGTTCTCAATGTGGCCGGCCACAGACTAGGCACATCGGAAATAGAAAGCGCGCTCGTAAGTCACCCGCAAGTCGCAGAGGCGGCAGTCGTGGGCAGACCGGATGAACTAAAGGGCCAGGGCATTGTCGCGTTTGTAACGGTAAAAAGCGGCGTTGAGGTTAATCGTGAACTCAAGCAAGAATTGCGCGATCACGTCAGCGCGCACATCGGCGCAATTGCAAAACCGGATGAAGTGCGTTTTGCCGAAGCCCTTCCGAAAACGCGCAGTGGCAAGATTATGCGACGCCTTCTAAAGGAAATCGCAAGCGGCGCAAAGATCACAGGCGATACGACCACACTGGAAGACTTCAGTGTATTGGCAAAGCTGGCCGGATCTGAAGGATAGCCGCAACTTCCCGCGCGACTCGTACGACACATGGGCCAAATGCCGCTGAAAAGCCTTTTTTCAACCCTCACTTCATATAGCCTCTCACCGTGAGTTTCATTCGCACAGGCTTTCGCGAAGTGGCCTTAAAGCTCAAGCGCCAGCGAACCCGCATGGCGCTCCGGCACGAGCGACGGCTTCTACAAAAAAGTGAGATTAACCTCGGGCGCGAGGGCACTGCGCAAGCGGCAAATTTCCCTGAGCTACGCAACGAGATTGTCGCACTCAAGAAACTTGAGCAGGAACAAAAAGAAGTCGCGCTCCGAATCGCGCGGATCGACGAAGGAATTAAGAGGATCGAAGAGGAACGGCAGCAAATTGCGCGTGACCTCGCTGAGGCGATTTCGAAACTCGAAGCGGAGAAGAAGCCGCTTGTTCAGCAGCGTAATCACGCGAAGACAAATGCCGAGGTGTGCGAACGCGAGCTTGCAAATGTGGAGCGTAGACTTCAGCAGAGCGAAGCCACCGACCGCGATCTCTTAAAGCAACTGTCCGATCTGCATGCCCTTGATCCAGCTCCTCCGGATCTCGAAGCGCTTTCCGCAGGCATCATGACGAAGCGGGCGCGGCTTCCCGAGGAACAGGCGGAACTCGTTAAGGCGCGGTTGGGAAGCAGCGACGCAGTGCGCATAGCCACGGAGAAACTGACCAGCGCGGAGTTCGAACTTGCCGCGGTGGAAAAAAACATAGTGCGTACGCGAAGCGAGTTAGAGGCCCGAGATCGGAAACTGCTTGAGAGTATTCGGACTCAACAACAAGCAGTTCGTGATGCGCGCACGCGACATCAGACCGTCGAAGAGCGGAAGAATCCTGCATATTTGAGCATCGGCCGACATTTGTCCGCCAAGGGCGTTGCACCGCCAAACGCGCCGCATCTGCTAGAGCAAGCGCATCGCCGTAGAGAAGCGGTGGACTTGCAATTGCAACACCGGGCAGAGCTTGCGAGGCTCTCCAGCCAAATCGATAAACAGGAGCTGCGGAAGTTTTATTTCACTGTGTTCTCGGTGCTGGTTCTGCTGGCAATCACGTTGCTCTTGTTCTTCCAGTCTCCCCGCGGCCGCGATTGGTTGCCGCAGGAAACCGATACCATCCTATCGATCAACGCCGATCAGTTTGAACGCGCAAGCGTCGCGAAGCGTTGGCGCGACGAGCAGCCAAAGCTTTGGCCGGCATTGATCGGCCCGGCCGCGTCTGTTCCAGGGTTAAATCTATCTCACGACGCCGCGCGGATCACCCGCGCGCTGACTACCAACGAAACAGGAGAGACTCGAGAATTCAACCTTATCCAAAGCCGGCGTGGCCTTGCCAAGGTCATCCGCACAATCGCAAACGATAAGACTTTCAAAAGGCGTGCCGTTAACGGGCTGCCAGTATGGGAACGACAGAGCGCCTCTGCCGAGCCCATGGCCGGCAAACGCGGTTTTGCTGTCGCCCGTGTTGGACCAGCAACGCTCGCCGTTGGCGCGCCAGAAGAAGTGGATGAACTCGTGCTGGTGCGTCTGGGAATGAAACCGGACCTGAAAATAACGGGACAACTATTCGACCGCTTCGAGGCTCTCGATCAAGAGAGCGCGCTGCGACTGATCTCGCGCGACCCCGCCGATCTCTCCCGCGTTTTTCACCCGATCTTTTCCCGCGAACTACTGGAAGCTTCACAATTGATCGGCCTTGCAGTGAACCTGCAAAATCCAGTAAAAGCCAGAATCCTTATAAAAGTGACTGCTCCGAAGAACGCAGCCGACATCGCGCGGAATTTGCGCGCCAATCCACAACAATGGCTGCGCTTCCCCAACTCGCAGCTGTTGCTCTATTCGCAATTGCCGGAGATCCAGACACAAGGCGGCTCCAATCTGGAATTGCGATTTACCGTGCCCGAAAACAGCGCCCGGCTCCTCATCCAACGCCTGGCAGGAACGGATGTCCCGGAATCCGCCGTGGCAACGTATTAGCCAACCAATGCAAACGCGTCACAGCAAGTTTTGGATTTGTTTGGTTGTGGCTTGGGGGCTCACACTGGTTTCAAGCGATGCAAACGCTGAGGGTCCTCTCGTGGATATCCAATCGGTCGATCCGACCATCGTGGTAGAATTGCGATACGCGGGAAGCAATAACATGGTGAGGCATCCGCTTTATCCTCAGGGCACGCGCGCTCTCGTCCGCCCTGAGGTCGCCGCAGCTTTGACTAAGGCGCAAACCTTTCTGCGTCGCTATCAATATGGACTGAAAATCTGGGACGCTTATCGGCCAGTAGCTGTACAGACAGAGCTTTGGCAGGCATCGCGCAACAGTGACTATGTTGCGAATCCTGAAGTTGGCGTGGGCTCGCTACACAGTTGGGGAATCGCTGTCGACGCCACCCTGGTGGACTCATGGAATCGCCCTGTGACCATGCCGAGTGATTTTGACGACTTTACGCCTGCTGCCATGTGGCGTTACACGGGGACTTCTTCCGAGATCCTCCGTCACCTGCGTTTGCTGCAGTATGCGATGAGTCGCGGCGGTTTTTGGGGAATGCGCACTGAATGGTGGCATTTTACACTCGCCGACTGGCGAAAATTCCTGCCGGAAGAAGCACAGCGCTCTGCGAGTGTCTGCGGAACCCGGTGGAATGGCAAATTATGATCGAGGGCCTTATTCGTGGATTGCGCCAGCCGGAATACGTTCATGTATTGCTCAATCCGCTGCCTGTGTATGGGCTGCTGATTAGCTGGATCGGTCTTATCGCCGCTCTGATTTCAAAAAGCCGGCGAGCGCAGATTGTGACGTTGATCCTTGTATTCATCACATCGATTTCCGCATGGCCGGTCTTTGAATTTGGCCAGCAGGGATACGATCGCGTTCTGGCCATGACCGACGACGACGGTCACGCCTGGCTCGACGAACACCAAGAGCGCGCCGAAAAACTAATCTACCTCTTTTACGCACTCGCGGCATTGAGCGCGGCCGCGATCATCGTGCCGTTGCGGTGGCCAAAGTCGTCCGTGCCACTCGCAGTCGCGGTGGGCTTGTTCGCAGCCGCCACGCTCGGATGCGGCTGTTACATCGCATACGCCGGCGGCAAAATCCGTCACCGCGAATTTCGCAACGAGCCCGCGCCGCCGATAAGAACGGAAGAAGAGCACGACTAAGTTCTCATTGTAGGGCAGGCGCTCCGCCTGCGAGTTTTCGGTGGGCAAGCGAAGCGCATGCCCTACAATTTGCGCGTGATCAGCCAGTTCGATCGCACAGAACGCGATGTTGAAGAACAAAGTGTCGCTCTCAAAAAACCACTGACCCTTCGCGATCTCGTTCTGACACAAATTCTTTTTGTAGTTGGCTCGAGCTGGGTTGGCACTGCCGCAAAGCTCGGGCACGCACATCTATTCTTCTGGTTGCTCGCAATTTTGCTTTTCTATGTCCCGCAAGCCGCGGTCGTGATTTACCTCAGCAATCGCATGCCGCTCGAAGGCGGCATTTATCAATGGGCCAAGCTCGGCTTCAACGAGTTCGCTGGATTTATTGTCGCCTGGAATCTCTGGCTGCTCTCGATCACGGTCATCGCGCTCGGCGGAATGTTCGTTATCACGAACATCTCGTACGCGATCGGTCCGGGCGCTGCGTGGATGCCGGACAGCAAATGGTGCGTATCGGCGATTAGCGCAGCACTGGTCATCGGCCTGGGATGGTCTTGTGTTCGGGGGTTATCGTTAGGCAAATGGGTCCACAATGTCGGCGCCTTCGCGATGCTTGCCGTGTATGCGACTCTGATCTTGTTGCCACTGCTCGCGCTCGCCCGTGGCGAATTAAAATCGTATCAGCCGCTTCAACTCGCGCTGCCAACGATGTCCATTTTTTATTGCTTTAACATTTTTACCAAGCTCGCGGTGGGCGCTTTGAGCGGATTTGAGTACGTAGCAATTCTCGCCGGCGAAACGCGATCGCCGGGACGCGATATCGGGCGCTCGGTGCTGATCGCATCACCGGTAATCGCGTTGATGTTTATCCTCGGCACCAGCTCGGTGCTGGCGTTCATCGGCAATAATCCTATCGATCTCATCGGGCCCGTGCCACAAACGCTGCGACTCGGACTGCGTTCGTTCCCAATCGCAGGTGCGATCGCGTCCATTGGAATCGTGCTTATGACAGTTCGCACGATCTCTTCGACCAGCGTTCACGTAACCGGCAGCTCGCGTCTGCCAATGGTCGCAGGCTGGGACCATTTGCTACCGGGTTGGTTTTCGCGTCTACATCCGCGCTACAAAACACCGATCAATTCGATCATCTTCGTCGGCGCCGTCACTCTAGTGATTGCCATTTCCAGCCAGATCGGCGCCGGAATCCAGGAAGCGTTTCAACTGGTGGACAACGCCGCGAATGTTTTCTACGGCATCGTTTACTTCACGATGTTCGCCATACCAATCTTTGGCGCGCGTGCGGTTCGTTCAGGCGCTTCGACCTGGCTCCGCGTTGCTGCTCTCTGCGGCGCTGCCGTCTCGCTGTCCGCGATTTTTTTTACCGTCTATCCAATTATCGACGTGCCAAGCCCGTTGAGTTTCGCCGCGAAAATTATCGCGGTGACAGCAATTGCGAACGCGGTTGGTGTCGCCATTTACCTGACTGGCAAGAAACGTCAGCGCACCTGACCGCAGTTCTCGGCAACCCACTGGATGTATTCCGGCAGACCGGTCGCGACTGGAACAAAAATTATTTCGGGAACATCATAGGGATGAAGCGATCTAAGCTTGTCCTGGAACGCCGATTGCCGGTCTTCGCTGAGCTTGAAGAACACGAGCGTTTCGTTTCCGGATTCAATTTTTTCTTTCCAGCGGTAAATCGATTCGACGGACGGCAAAATATTCGCGCAAGCCGCAAATTTTTCGGTGACGAGTTGATTCGAAATCCGGCGCGCAATTTCAGCGTCGGGAAACGTGCTCAGCGCGAGTAGAATTTTCTCCGGCATTTTGTTAAACAAGAGCGGTCATTCCGAGCAAAGTCGAGGAATCCCGTTGCCTGCTTTACAACATCGCCGCGGGCTCCTTCGACTCCGAATGCTTTCGGGGCTCAGGATGACGCGATGGAATGTTCCGGCAAATCCAGCCGCCGCCGACAACAAGGTCATTATCATAAATGACCGCAGCTTGTCCCGGTGTGACCGCGCGCTGAGGCTCATGCAGTCGCAGGCGCGCCCGATCATTGTCCAACGGCGTAACGGTCGCAACGGTACCGGGATGGTTGTAGCGGATTTTCACGGTCGCTTTGAATGCGCCACGGTCAGCGCCTGCGGCTACCGGATGCCAATTAACGCGATCGATTTCAAATTCCTCTACGATTAAATTATCTGCATCGCCGACGACAACTCGGTTTGTTTGTGGATCGAGATCCACCACGTAACGCGGACGCGGCGAACCACCGGGCAAACCTTTGCGTTGTCCGATCGTGAACAGCTCGATGCCGTTATGTTCACCGAGGAACTTTCCATCAACGTCGTAAATTTCTCCTCGGTGAAATTCGTCTTCGCCGACATGGGAACGCAAAAACGCCTTGTAATCGTTGCCGGGAACAAAACAAATCTCCTGGCTGTCGACCTTGTCGGCGACCTTCAAACCTAACGAGTTGGCGATCTGGCGAATCTCGGGCTTGGTCATTTTGCCCAGCGGCGTCAACGCGCGTTGCAACTGGGGCTGACGCAGACTGAAAAGAAAATACGACTGATCCTTGCGCGGATCGACGCCCTTGCGGAGCAGGGCGTATGTGGACGCGGCGCCCCCGCCGGGTTGCCCGCCCCGCGACGATGGCGTCGCAGCCACGTGCTCGATGATGGCATAATGACCGGTCGCGATGTACCCGCACCCGAGTGCCGTGGCTTTGCTCCAGAGGTTGCCGAACTTAAGTTTCTCATTGCACATCACGCACGGATTGGGCGTCCGCCCGGCCTGATATTCACTTGCGAAGTAATCAATCACGACACGCTCAAACTGATCGGCTTCATCGACCACATAATGCGGAATGCCGAGCGCATGCGCCACGCCGCGTGCGTCCGCGACCGCCTGGGGCCCGCAGCACTTGTCCTCAGCGCGCGAGATGCAATCCTGCGGCCAGACCTTCATCGTCACGCCGATGACGTCGTAGCCCTGCTCACGCAGCAGGTATCCAGCGACACTGGAGTCCACTCCACCGCTCATGCCGAGCAAAACGCGCTGTTTGGTTCGATTCATTCGAGCGAGAAACTTCGATCAAGCGCAGTTTGAGTCAATGAGGTGGATCGACTTCTCCGGAAGGCAATGCCAGCAGGGTCGCCGGATGCGCTGGACAATTCAGCTGGCAAAGCCGCGCGCCAACGCGTTGAGGACAACGCATTCCACCTACGGCTTTACCGCCCGGCTTACGAATTGACTGCCACGTAAAGTGAAGCGCCACGGCAAATGCGCGGAGCGACTGATGCCAATGCGCTTGTCGGCTACCACATCGGCAGACATTGTTGCGTTGCGAGCGAAACAGTGTCTGGGGTCGGAACACAAATCCATTTCATGATGACGATTAGTGATGGCAAGCGCCTGCGCCAGCTTGCCAGGTCCCGAGCAAAGGCGTTTCACGTCGTTAAGTCCGCGACGTTTCCTCATTCGTTCGACCCCACTTCTTGGCTCCAGTGCGCGAATCAGGACGAAACCGTCCTCATCGCCTTTCACTAGCACGTTCAGCATCCAATGCATTCCATAATTGAAGTAGACATACGCGGCACCGGCATTGTTTCGCTCGATAAAACTGCGCGCACTCGGCCGTGTAAACGTATGAGCGGCTTCGTCGTTGATTGCCGCGTAGGCCTCCACCTCAACGACAATTCCCGAGCAATCGCCCCAAATTAGTTTTGTGCCGATCAACTCGCGCGCACAAGTCAGCGGATCACGTTGAAAAAACGAGGCGCGGACAATCTTGCTCACTATCTTGGCCTACCTCATCCGCAGGCTTTGTGAACTGGTTTAGCTCTGTGGCTCTGGCGATGACGGTGACTGTGTCTTATAGTAAATGTGAATCGTGACTTTGCTGTCGACAGGTTTGCCGCTGCGGAATGCCGGGATGAACTTAGCGCCATTGAAATCGAACAGGGCCGCCTCGCCGAGATTGAGAAATGGTGGCTCCTCGGAGACAACCTGCATGCTTTTTAAATTTCCGGCAGCATCAACCTCGATCTCGAGTTCAACGGCACCAGTCAAGGCCACCGTCGTCGGTGTTTCAGGGGAATGTGTCCCGGTGAACTTTGAGTCCTGGCCGACGTACGGTTGTGGATCAATGAAATCGGTTTCATTGTCGACTTCCTTCACTTGTTGATTAGCGAAAATGCGAAGCCGTGGTTTGCCGTTCACTATTGCGAACTTCACTGTCCCGTAAAAGACGGCAATAACCGGCTGGTGATTGTGAATCGCGGGAATGAACTTCGCATTCTTCAGCCGTTTCAGTAATTCCTGCTCGAGTAGTTCTGATCCACGTGTGCCGCGATACGCACCGCTCCGCACAACCTCACCAGTCGGCGCCACGAGACAGGAAAACATTACAGCCGCCTCTTTCTGACCTTTCTTGATCAGATCGGCAGTGTCTATCGTGTTAACAAGCGAATTGGGGCTAGTCCCGACCAACGCCGGCCTGAATTCCGGCAGTGCCGGTGTCGGTGACGGTGATTGTCGCGCGGTTTTCGGTGTTTGCGATGTTACAACACCCGCACCGAGCAGCAAACCCACAAAACAAAGTATCCCAAGTCGCATGGCGACATAGGCAACCGAAAGTCGGTCTTTTTGCAAGTGGCAAAGTTCCAAGGAACGACGGCTTGGGCAGCCCCGAAAGCTTTCGGGGCTGGGAAGCCGTCACTCCTTGGGGCGTCGGGCTCCTTCTACGCGGCCACAGCCTCACACGCTCCAGCAACCGCGATTCTCCGCACAACTTTGTGCCGCCTAAAATAATCGATCAACGCATCCCGCGTTTGCACCGGGTGCAGGACGTAACTTGCCTCTGGCCGATCAAGCAAAGTGCGCAGCTTGATAAAATGATGGCCGGCGCTACGCGCGTCGAAGCTGTTAACGGCGATAACGTATTTTTTGCCGCGCTCCAGCGGCCGACCATTCGGAAGCATCATCGACGCAATGCTGCGATCGAAACCACGGCCCTCTAGTTTCACTTCGATGCCCAATAAATTCCGTGGCTCCCTGCCGGTATAAATTTCTTCCATCACCGTTTTAATTTCATCGGCTGAAAGCGTTGCGGTAACGATGAAGTTTTCGTAGGGAAGAATATTCCAAATGTCGTTTACCGTTTTGGGGCCGGCGAAGAGTTGCGCCTTATCGTCAAATACGCCGTGGATCACGCCGTCAACCCCGACCTTGCGCTCCTGAAGGGACTCCGTGATTGCTGCGCCGATCAATCTCTCGACATCGCTCGGCTGACCAGGCCGGCCCCGAGCGCGTAGCATCTCTGCCAGCTCGCCGACCGGCTGTGCAAGCGCAGCCGCCGATTCCGCGAGCTGCGATTTTGCCCTGGAAATGACAACATGATCGAGCTGGAACCGGTTATCCATCAGCTCGCAGATCGCTTCACGACCCACCAACTTTCTCGAGTTCCGATCGAACAAAAGATCGATACGACCCACGTGAATCCCGAAATGGTCCGCCTGCGTGAAAAGCACACCATTTGTTAGGCGACTCGGAATTGCCTGGTGCGTGTGACCGGCGATGAATACCGCGATATCGGGAAATTCGGAGGTCAATGCCATCACGGTATTCGCAAAGTCGTCGCCGCCTGTGCGCGGCTTGAGTCCCATATGCCCTGTGAGCAGAATCGCGTCTGCGCCGTCGCTCTTTGCTCTCGCAATCGCGCAACGCACCGCCTCGACGGGATGTTGAAAATCAATTCCCGCCGTGAACTCCTGCGGAAGCCAGAATGACATACCCGGCGTCGTGATGCCGATAATCGCGAGTTTGATCCCCGCAATTTCCTTCAAAATGAACGGTTGGATTTTCGCCAGTGGATGTGCGTCATCGGGATGTTCGCCCGCAGGCGTGCCTTCCAATGCAATATTAGCAGCCAGCACCGGCATTACCGAATTTTGCAACGCTTGCTGGAACGCCTCGATTCCCCAATCGAATTCATGATTGCCAATGACCCACGCGTCGTATTTAAGATGATTAAACAAGTCGATCATCAGGTCGCCTTTGTTTCGCAAGCTCACTTCGGTTCCCTGGTACACGTCTCCCACGTCGATCAAAATTGAATTCGGATTCTGCCGTCGCCATTGGCGAATCTGCGTAACGCAACGCGCCAGGCCGCCGCGATCAGGAGTTCCGTCGTAATCGGACGTCGGCAAAATGTGGCCGTGCAAATCCGTTGTGTGCAGGATCGAGATGCAAACCGTGTCACTATTGAGCGCCGCAGCAGCACTAGCCAATGTCGGGACCGCGGTGAACAATCCTGCTTGCCCAACACGCTTCAAAAAATCTCGCCGCGTCCAGGGTTTATATGGCACAGACATCGAAGCAACGCTCGCCTTCGCGGAAATCATAGCCGCGCATCCACGATCGTTTCAAAGAAAAAGCGCTGCGATTTTAACAAGGAACGGCGGCTTGCCTGCCCGCCGTAGCCTCGGCGGAGGCGGAGGCAGCCCCGAAAGCTTTCGGGGTTGAGAAGCCGTCATTCCTTGATACTTGATCGCGCAACCCAAAGCTCTATATCCTTCCGGTATGCTTAACGAAAATTCTATCGCCGATTTCCAAAGAAACCTCAGAGGCAGACTGATCCAGCCGGGCGACGCAGATTACGATGAAGCGCGCAAGGTGTACAATGGCATGATCCACAAGAAACCGCGCTTGATCGCGCGGTGCACAGATGTCGCAGACGTTATCCGCTCGATAAATTTTGCACGCGACAACAATCTCCTGGTTTCGATTCGCGGCGGCGGTCACAACGCGGGAGGCTTAGGAATTTGCGACGACGGCTTGGTGATCGATCTTGCCCCGATCAAATACACGCGAGTCGATCCAGCGGCTCGCACCGTCACGGTCGGCGGCGGATGCGTCTGGGCCGACGTTGATCATGCCACGCATGTGTTTGGACTCGCTACGCCGAGCGGAGTTATTTCCACCACCGGCGTTGGCGGATTAACCCTCGGCGGCGGCGTCGGTCATCTCACTCGTAAATGCGGACTTAGCATCGACAATCTGCTCTCGGCTGATGTCGTCCTGGCGAACGGCGAATTCGTAAAAGCGAGCGCCGATGAGAATGCCGATTTGTTTTGGGCTCTTCGCGGCGGTGGCGGCAATTTTGGGGTCGTCACGTCGTTCACGTTCAAACTGCATCCGGTCAACACACTTTATGCCGGCCCAATGCTCTACGAACTGCGCGAAACAGCCGACGTGATGAAATGGTATCGCGATTTGATCCCGTCAGCGCCCGATGATCTGACTGGCTTCTTCGCTTTTCTTACTGTCCCGCCCGCCCCGCCGTTCCCCGAACATCTGCATATGAAAAAAATGTGCGGCGTAGTCTGGGCGTACGCTGGACCACCTGAAAAAGCAGAAGAAACATTCGCACCCATCCGAGCCTTCAAAAAACCTGCGCTGGATTTTGTGGGTCCGCTGCCACACCCGGCCTTGCAAAGCATGTTCGACGCGCTTTATCCGCCCGGTCTGCAATGGTATTGGCGCGCTGATTTCGTGAATGAGATCAGCGACGACGCAATTGCGCAGTACGCTCGTTTCGGCGACGCGCTTCCGACCATGCATTCCACGATGCATATGTACCCGATCAACGGCGCCGCAGCTCGGGTCGGCAAAAGCGATACCGCTTGGAATTATCGCGATGCCAATTGGGCGCAGGTGATTGTCGGCGTGGATCCTGATCCCGCGAACAAGGAGAAAATTATTTCGTGGACGAAAAATTTTTACGATGCGGTACATCCGTATTCAGCAGGGGGAGCCTACGTAAACTTTTTGATGGGCGATGAAGGTGAAGAACGCGTAAAGAAAACCTACGGCGAGAATTACGGACGCCTGGTGGCCATCAAAAAGAAATACGATCCCGATAATTTCTTTCGGGTGAACCAAAACATTAAGCCGAGCGGGGTGTAGCGGCTAGTGCCAATGTGGGAGGGACCTTAGTGTCCCGATGGTCGCGGCGCGCGCTGGGACCCGACTACTATATCATCCGGGTTGCTCGTCTTAACACACGGCTTCAGCGGGTGCCAGGAGCAACGCAGCACACAAGCCGTTTCAACGGCTTTTCTCCACATAAAACCGTTGAAACGGTTTGTTCTTTGTCGAGGCGGTTGCACCGGGCTGAAGCACGGTGTTAATAGACTGGAGATTCGGTTAGGCAATACTCACGTGAAGGATAACTGATGACCGCTGACGAGCTGAGATCCCTGCAGGCACCTCTCAAAGCGCAGTATCGCGAGCGCCCAGAAACAGCGTTAGTCACTCTCCACGCCCAGGGACGAGTCGGCGAAAATGTCACGTGCAAAATCGAGACCGGAAAAGCGCGCGTCGAAGCCGGGCTTCACCCCGCGACCGGGGGCGATGGGCAAAGCGCGTGTTCCGCCGACATGTTGCTCGAAGCACTGGTTGGATGCGCAGGCGTGACATTGAGCGCGGTTGCGACTGCTCTCGGCATTCCGCTACGTGAGGCCACGATTCGCGCCGAAGGCGATCTCGATTTTCGTGGAACGCTCGGCGTTTCCAAAGATGTGCCCGTCGGGTTCAAGCAGATTCGGTTAAACTTCGATCTGGACACTGACGCAAGCGAAGAGCAAATCGCGACGCTCCTCCGTCTAACGGAACGCTACTGCGTCGTTTACCAAACCTTGAGTCAACCCGCCGAGATCAGCGTTTTGCACCGCGTAATATCTGGTTAAAATCAGCTGCTATGCCGTTGTACATGGACATTCACAAGATTGCCGGAGGCGTCCCTGCCGAGGACGTCGCCAAGGCTCACGCCGAAGATGTCAAAGTCCAGGACAAGTACGGCGTTCATTATCATAAATATTGGGTGAACGAAAAGGCAGGGAAGATTTTCTGTCTTTGCCACGCGCCAAACGCCGAAGCCGCCATCCAAGTCCATCGCGAAGCTCACGGCATGCTCGCGGACAAGGTCATTGAGATAGAGCCCGAGCTCGCGGAAGGATTTTTTGGCGGCGTCGAAGTGAACGAGGCGGGAGCGGCCGTGGTTCATGGCGCAACTAGTGAACGCGATCCCGGAATCCGAACCATTCTGTTCACGGACATTGTCAATTCAACAACGTTGACGCAATTGCTTGGCGACGAAGCGGCCCTTGCAATGATGGGCGTCCACGACACGATTGTGCGGGACGCCTTGTCCGCGCGTGGCGGCCGCGAAGTGAAGCACACTGGCGACGGCATCATGGCAGCATTTGTCTCGGCAGCAGGCGCGATTCGATGCGCGATTCAGATCCAGCGCGAATTGGACAAACATGCCCAGGTAAATCCCGACCGACCGCTCAAGGTCCGGGTCGGCGCCGCAGCCGGCGAACCGGTTGAACAAAATAACGATCTCTTTGGATCAACAGTTCAATTGGCCGCCCGGCTCTGCGCTCACGCGCAGCCGGAACAGATTCTGGTATCAAACGCCATTCCAGACCTCTGCATCGGAAAAGGACTGTTATTCGAGGACGTCGGCGAAGTTGCCCTCAAAGGCTTCGGGTCCCCGGTCCGCGCTCATACTGCCGCGTGGAAGCAATGAATTAGACGAAAAAATGTTCGTCTTATATTACGAATATTCGCCTAATTCTCGTTAGGCGACAGAGGTTGCCATGCAATCACGTGCTCACGCGCCGCTCTGGGGCAATTTCGTCGCTTATGCGGACGAAGATCTGCTTGCCTTCGGGTTGCTAATCCGTGGTGGGCTGCACACGCTTGCGTTCTACCACGGTGTGCAGGCGATTGAGAAGTATCTCAAGGCTCTCGTGCTGTCCATTTTGGACCCGGCCGGCACGAAAGAGACTCCATTGACGCAACAGTGGTTGAGGACGCACGACCTCGAAAAGCTGGCGAACAAGTGCACGGATGTCTTTCCGTTCTACGGGGAATCGGGCGTTCTTGACAACCTAAAGCGTTTCACCGAATTCGACCAAGCCACCCGTTACCCGTGGGTCGAGCGGATGTTGGGTAACGGCTTCTGTAGCGCTGACATCTCTATCATTGGCGGCTTGTGCAAGCAGCTCCGCTGCGACCTGCCGATTACGCGCGATAACTACAAGTTGGGGATGGAAGTGCGAGGGTACTTCCACGGCGATCGATCGCGGCGAGATGAACTGTGGGAGCATTACAGCCACGAAGCTGTTGCGGAGCTACGTAACGTCCTGCCATCGCTCAATGAGTTTGTGAGGGGTTGGGACAACTCGACGCCAGCGCAGGCCTAACCATTCCATGAAGCCAACGGCCCCACACCGAAATAAGTTCAGCGTGTTTGCCAAGACACCCTGCCATGGCTTATCTCCGTCTCGTTAGGTGAAGCTAGCCACTTGTGAAGACAGACGTTGATTTCATCCTTTTCTCCGTGAAGCAAGCCAAAGAGGCCGAGGCTTACGGCTTCAGTCGTAACCATTGCAGTCGGAACCTGAAGACTGCCTTGGATCATCATTGGCAGAGAAGGACTTTGAGACTCGATCAGAAGTCTCGCATTCCACGCTCTAAAGCGGCACAGAATCTTCCCTTGAGCGAGTGTGTCGTGGAGCATGTCGTCCCTAAGATGGCCATCGTGAACTGCCTTATGCAGATGAAGCCTCTCAGCAAGGCGGCCATTACAGAGCTACTTACCTATTACTTCGCCATCATGCTTGTCACTAGGGAGGAGCCCGTGCGCCTCAATGGATCTGGCTTACGCTCGACCATGCCGGAGGATTGGGACGGTTCGGATATTTTCGCCCGCTATCTCGCAGTTGGCATTGTGGTTCCACCAACAGTTTTACGCACTCGGCGCTTCACCTAACCCCTATGAGGGGAGTCAAGTGCGGTAAGATGGTTGGTCAGTTCATTTGGTTTGGTTGATTGAAAGTTGCTGGTTGCAAATTTGCGTGAAACAGATCCTTCTTTATTTACTCTGCGCCGCGGCGAGTTACGGCTTGTGCTGCGCGGATGTGACGAAACTTTCAGTAGAGGATCAAGGATTACGCGGCATTTCTTAACGGATTGCGATACGGCAAGCTGGACGATCGTTTGGATTGGCATTGAGCCGCGCGCCCGGCGGTCGCGCCCTGCCAAACATCGTGTTTCCTGTTTTGGCGCATAGCTTCTAAATTCTGACTCAGGTCCTTATGAAACTTGAAGGCATTGATCATATCGCGATGGGCGTGCGCGACATCGAGCGATCAGCGGAATGGTACATCGACGTTCTCGGGTTTGGGCGGCTTCATGAAGGCATGTGGAACGGTGTGCCGACTTTTATTGGCGAAGGAAACACAGGGATTGCGTTGTTTTCTGCCAGCGAAACTCCAAAACCGTCAACACACCGCGAAATTCGAATGCTTCATCTCGCATTCCGCGCGGATCGGGAAAATTTCATGGCCGCGCAGCGGGAATTAGAAGAACGCGGCATTAAATTCGAATTCCAGGACCATGAAATCGCGCACTCAATTTACTTTCGCGATCCCGACGGACACCAGCTTGAGATCACGACGTATGAACTGACTTAGTTTCAGTCCGAAGTTGTAGCGGCGTTCGCCGCGGCGAACGCCGAATGCCTTCAGCGGGCGCTTGGCACAAGCGCCCCTACAATTCAGGCCATCCGGCCGCAACAGTTCTTGAATTTTTTGCCGCTGCCGCAGGGGCACGGTTCGTTGCGGCCGACTTTTGGCAGTGAACGGCGAATCGGGAAATCGATCGATACTCCGCCGACCCCATCGCCGTCGCCATCTCCACCCACGGCGGCCATCGCGCCAACGGGTTGGCGGATGCGGGCTTCGGCGCCGGCCGTCGGCGCGATGGGCCCTTCTTCGCGAAGCAGAAACTGCGGCAACGTTGCGAGGAAATTCTCGAACGCCTGCAGATTCGATGTGCTGCGGAAAAGATTATTCAGCACTTCATTCTTAATGTTCGCCATCAATTCGACGAACATATCGTAGGCTTCGGTCTTGTACTCGATGAGCGGGTCTTTTTGCGCGTAACTGCGGAGATAAACGCCCTCACGCAACGCGTCCATGGCATAGAGATGCTCCTGCCACAGGCGATCGATCGCGTTCAGAATGATATAACGCTCCAGGCTTTTGACGGCCGTCGGCTCTTCGTGACTCGATTTGCGCTCGTACGCATTCTTGATCTTTTCCAGCAGGAACTGCGCGTTCTCATCGACCGTGCGTGTATCGAACTGCGCTTTTTCCTTCGTTAGACCGAGAGGAAACGTCGTGTTAATCCAGTGAATGAGGCCGGTGTAATTCGGTTCATCACCCTCGAGATATTCTTTCACTTTTACCGGCACGGCTTCATCGATCACTTCGTAGATGTGCGTGCGCGGTTCCTCGGCATCGATGACTTCGTTGCGCCAGGTGTAAACGACCTCGCGCTGCATGTTCATCACGTCATCGAAATCGAGCGTCCGTTTGCGAATGAGATAATTGCGTTGCTCGACTCGCTTTTGCGCCGTCTCCACCGACTTGTTGAGCCAGCGATGCTCAAGCTCCTGACCTTCTTCAAGGCCGAAGCGCTCCATGATTCTTGTCATCCGATCGGCCGCGCCGAAATTGCGCATCAGATCGTCTTCAAAACTGACGTAAAACCGCGATGCACCCGGGTCGCCCTGGCGCGCACAGCGTCCGCGTAACTGCCGATCGATCCGGCGCGATTCGTGGCGCTCAGTGCCAATTACCATTAATCCGCTCAGTTCCGTGACACCCGGTCCCAGCTTAATGTCCGTGCCGCGCCCCGCCATATTGGTGGAAATCGTGACCGTGCCTGGCTGTCCGGCGC
Source organism: Candidatus Udaeobacter sp. (assembly GCA_036499375.1). Taxonomy (GTDB): domain Bacteria; phylum Verrucomicrobiota; class Verrucomicrobiia; order Chthoniobacterales; family UBA10450; genus Udaeobacter. The sequence continues at coordinate 6,161 of DASYDV010000058.1, read as the reverse complement.
GCGCCACAATCTCCGCCTCTTGCATGTGGAACTTTGCGTTCAACACGTTGTGCGGAATTTTCTCGCGCTTCAGCATGCGGCTCAGCAGCTCGGAAGCTTCGACGCTCACCGAGCCAACGAGCACGGGCTGAGTTTTCGCATGGGCTTCTTTGATCTCCCTGATGACAGCGTTGTATTTTTCGCGGCGCGTCTTGTAGATGCGGTCGTTATTATCCGCGCGCCGCACCGGCCGATTGGTCGGAATCACGTTCACGTCGAGTTTGTAGATGTCGTGGAACTCGGCGGCTTCCGTCTCGGCGGTGCCTGTCATTCCGGCCAGCTTCTGATAAAGCCTGAAGTAATTTTGGATCGTGATCGTCGCCAGCGTTTGAGTCTCACGATCGATCTGGACGCCTTCTTTTGCTTCGACAGCCTGGTGCAATCCGTCGCTCCAACGCCGGCCAGGCATTTTGCGACCAGTATATTCATCGACAATCACGACCTTGTTATCCTCGATGACGTACTGGACGTCCTTCTCAAACAAGCAGTAGGCGCGAAGTAATTGCGAGATGTTGTGGATGCGCTCGGCCTGTGTGTCGCAGTGTTGCTGCCGCTCCGCCTTTTTCTTGTCCTTCTCTTCTGAGGAGAGCGTCTCGTCCAAATCGATCTCGGTGAATTCGTTGATCAAATCCGGCAGCACGAAGGCGTTCGGATCACCCGGATTAAGAAAGTCGCGCCCTTGCTCGGATAGATCGGCTTCGTTCGATTTCTCGTCAATCGTAAAGAAAAGCTCTTCCTTGAGCGCAAACAACTCTTCCTTGCGTGTGTCCTGGTAAAATGAAAGCTCAGCTTTATCGACCGCGCGTCTCTTGTCCGGGTCTTCCATCATGCGCAACAACTGTTTGTTGCGCGGTTGACCGACCTTGACTTTGAACATCAGGAGACCACCGGCCTCGACATCGCCCTGCTCAAATTTCTGGAGTGCTTCGCTGGCGATTCGGTTGCACAGCATGTTTTGCTTGCGCACCAGTTGCTCGATGAGCGGTTTCCATTTGTCGTACTGATGCGTAGAAATCGTCGCTGGTCCGCTGATGATGAGTGGGGTGCGCGCTTCGTCGATCAGAATGGAATCGACTTCATCCACAATGGCGTAGTGATAGCCGCGCTGGACCTGTTGTTCGCGAGTGGTGGCCATGCCGTTGTCGCGCAGATAATCGAAACCGAACTCGCTGTTCGTCCCGTAGGTGATGTCCATCGCATATTGCTCGCGACGCACATCGGGTTCCTGATCGTGTTGAATACAGCCAACTGTTAGCCCAAGAAAATTGTAGAGTTGCCCCATCCATTCCGCATCGCGCCTGGCCAAATAGTCGTTCACTGTCACCAGATGGGCGCCGCGCCCGGTGAGCGCGTTCAGGTAAAGCGGCAACGTCGCGACCAGGGTCTTGCCTTCGCCGGTGGCCATCTCAGCGATGCGGCCTCTATGCAAAACGATTCCGCCGAGCAGTTGCACGTCGAAGTGCACCATGTCCCAGACCATCGGCTGATCGCATACGGGGAAAGTCTCTCCTCTTTCTTTAAGCCTGCGCGCGGCGTTTTTCACCACAGCGAATGCTTCCGGCAAAATTTCATCCAGCTTTCCCCACTGCTCTTGCAGGTCCGGAAGTTTCGCGATCTCTTCCTTCCACGCTGCACTTTTTGCCCGCAACTCGTCGTCGGACAAGTTCTTGAACTGCTCGTCCAACTCGTTGATTCGGCGCACGATCGGCATCAGACGCTTGAGTTCGCGCTGGTTCTTCGAGCCTAAAATTTTCTTTAAAATCCAGGAAACCATCTGAGCCTCTATTATCGGTCAGATTCCTGCACTATCAATCTGTAGCCACGGCCCTATGGGCCGTCAGAGGTAGGGCGCGTCACTCTGTGAACGCCGATTCTGTAATGCCAGGCGGCGGGCAGAAGACTGCCCACCATGCCGAGGATGACCGGCCACAGGCCGGTGGCTACAGCTTGCCAAACCGCTCTACAAAAATTCTCGCGGCAAATCGATAGCTCTTCGCAAGAGATGCAGGTAAAGGCTCCGAGAAATTTCGATACCACCGAACTGTTGCAGGTGCGGCGTAAGCCATTGCGTGTCGAGCAGGATGAATTTGCGATTGCGCAAATGCTCCGCCAACGCAACGAGCGCGATCTTTGACGCATCAGTTACGCGATGAAACATGGATTCGCCAAAAAACGCGCCGCCGATTGCGACCCCGTAAAGGCCTCCAGCGAGCGTGTTTTCTTTCCAAGCTTCGACAGAATGAGCGTGCCCGAGCTCATGCAATCGCGTGTAGCTCTCGATGATCTCGTGATTGATCCAGGTGTCTTCACGTTCCGCGCAGGCCTGGATCACAGCCGGGAACGCCTTGTCGAAGGTGATTTCAAACGGCTTCCTGTGCACGAGGCGCCGCAACGCGTGCGGGACATGAAAATCGTCCAGCGGGAGAATGGCGCGCGGGTCGGGCGAAAACCACTCGATCGAATTGTCTCCCATGGCCATCGGGAAAACACCTAGCCCGTAGCCTTGGAGCAAAAGGTCGGGATCGATCATGGCGATTCTAACATAAAGCCTGAGAGGCTAAACTCTCATTCCGAGCAAAGTCGAGAACGGAGCGGCTAGGGAAGCCGCGACATGGACGGGAAAACCGCAGGCCGAGCGACCGGGAAGTGAGCGAATCAAATCCCGTTGTATTACGTTTGCGGTGCGCCACGGGATCCTTCGACTCTGCTGCGCTCCGCTCAGGATGACCAACTACGTTGTACCCTTCAACCTTCTTGCAATGAAATCGGCGCTTTATAAAATGAGTAGATGAGGCCCCTTTTGATTCCGCTCGCAATCGCATTGCTGGCCTTGAGCGGCTGCGCGGACCCGCTTGAACAACGCAGCGGGCAGGAAGTGCAAGAGCAGTTGGGGCGCGGCATCAGCGGTCAGGGAACGCTTGGGCCAATGGACCGGGGAGGGGCACCCGACGACCCAGCGGCGGAGCATAGTGTGCCGCAAACGCATCCCTAGAGTGTGAAGACTTTAGAACGCCCAACACACTCGAAAATTCTCATCCTCGATTTCGGCTCGCAATACACGCAGGTCATTGCGCGCCGCATCCGCGAATGCCAGGTGTATTCGGAGATTGTTCGCTTCGACGCGCCAGCGGCTGAAATCGCAGCACTGAAACCCAAAGGGCTGATCCTTTCGGGCGGACCCGCCAGTGTTTACGACAAAGGTGCCCCTCAACTCGATCCGGAAATCTTTTCGTTAGGCCTGCCGGTGTTGGGAATTTGTTATGGGCTCATGTTGATGGCGCATCACCTCGGCGGCACGGTCGTGTTCACAGGGCGCCGGGAGTATGGCGCCGGCGTGTTGCACGTCGCGAATCGATCGGAACTTTTCGATGGATTAGGAAACCAGCTCGATGTTTGGAACAGCCACGGCGACGAAGTGACGGCGTTGCCGGAAGGCTTTCGCGTCGTTGGGACGACCGAAGGTTGCGATTACGCCGCCGTGGAAGACCCGAAACGCAAACTTTACGGTCTCCAATTTCATCCTGAAGTCGCGCACACGCCGCGGGGCAAAGAGGTCCTGCAAAATTTCGTCTATCACATCTGCCACTGCGCGATGGATTGGACGATGGGTTCGTTCATCGAAGAAGCTTGCGCGCGCGTAAGAAAACAAGTCGGCGATGAATCCGTCGTACTCGGTTTGAGCGGTGGCGTCGATTCCTCAGTGACAGCTGCGCTTCTGCACAAAGCCATCGGAGACCAGCTCACCTGCATTTTCGTTAACAACGGACTACTGCGGGCGCGCGAAGAGGACATCGTGCAGCGTGTGTTCGGCGAGAATTTCCGCATCAAACTCAAATACGTGGACGCGTCGGAGCGGTTTCTTTCCAAATTGCGCGGCATTACCGATCCGGAGCAGAAACGTAAGATCATCGGCAACGAATTCATCCGCGTGTTTGAGGATGCGGTAACTGATTTAGCCAAGGAACATCCAACATCGAGCATCGAGCAGCGGCGGTTTAAGTTTTTGGCACAAGGCACGCTCTATCCCGATGTGATCGAGAGTGTCTCTATCCAGGGCAATCCCGCGCAGGTAATCAAGAGCCATCACAACGTTGGCGGATTACCGGAGAAAATGCATTTCGAGCTGGTCGAGCCGCTGCGGCAATTGTTCAAGGACGAGGTGCGTCAGGCGGGATTGCAGTTGGGGTTGCCGAAAGAGATCGTCTACCGCCAGCCTTTCCCTGGGCCAGGCCTTGCTGTTCGCATTCTGGGCGAGGTTACCCCCGAGCGATTGTCGATCCTGCGCGAAGCGGACACGATCGTGCAAAGCGAAATGGAAGCCGCAGATTGGTACTATAAAGTCTGGCAATCATTCGCTGTGTTGCTCCCGGTACAATCGGTCGGCGTCATGGGCGACCAGCGCACTTACGAAAACACTATCGCATTACGCATCGTGGAAAGTCAGGACGGCATGACTGCCGACTGGGTGCGCATTCCGTACGAGCTACTGGCGCGCATTTCCAATCGGATCTGTAACGAGGTCAAAGGTGTCAACCGCGTCGTGTTCGACATTTCCAGCAAACCGCCGAGCACGATTGAATGGGAGTGAGGAGATTTTCGATTTTCGATTGGCGATTGGCGATTGGCGATTGGCGATTGTAAGAGGTTACATCAGCCGATCTTCGCGATGGCGCTCATGAATTCGGAAAAATCTTTGCCGTTGTGCGCTGCGTGATTGAGCGCGTCGAGGCGCGCATCCATCGCGGCTTCGGGCAACGCGACGCGATGTGAGTAGGCGCCGTTTGTAAAGACGATTTCGTCCCATTGAATCGATGAAATCTCGTCGTTAAAACGCGCCACGGCGCGGCCACGGAAAAATGCGCGAGTGGTTTCCGGCGGATTGAAGATCGCAGCCTTTATTTCGTCCTCGGTCGTCACGCGGCGCATCACACCTTTGCGCAACAATTCGTAATACAACCCCCGGTCGAGATCGAGATTGTGATACTCAAGGTCGATCGATTGCAGCCAGGGATCGCTCCATGAAAGGTTCTCGTCTTGCTGCAATGCATCCAACAGGAATCTTTTGGCGGCCCAATCGACGCGATCTCGCGTTGACATGGGGTCGCGTTCGAGATCGTTCAGCACATTTTCCCATTCGGACAATATCCATGCGTGCTCATCGTCTGGCGGATCGCGCCACAGCGTGCTCGCAGCGCGCAAATAAAGTCGTTGCACATCGATCGCAGAAATTTTACGGCCGTCCTTCAATTCGACGATCCAATCATGAGTCTGATCGCGACTGATGGATTTGTTGGCGTCAACTGGTTGCGCAATCTCGAGATGAGGCGCTTCTCCGCGCTCAATGAGATCCAGTACCAGCGCGGTGGTCCCGATTTTCATGGCTGTGGACCATTCACTCATGTTTGAATCGCCAAGAATAACATGAAACCGGCGATACCGGCTCGCGTCCACATGGGGCTCGTCACGCGTGTTTATTAGAGGTCGCCGGTTCATCGTGTCGATGCTCACGACCACACTGAAAAAATCGGCGCGCTGCGAGATTTGATAATTGCCAGGCTCGCTCTGCCCGCTCTCCGCCTCTAAACCCATTTTGCCGGCGCCCGCAAAAATCTGTCGAGTAACGAGAAACGGCAGAATACCGGCAACGATTTGGTCCCACGCAATGTCGCGACGCATCAGATAATTGTCGTGACAACCGTAACTATGCCCGGAGAAGTCCGTATTGTTCTTGTAGAGGCGAACTTCGTAACCGGACGGCAACTTCTGATTTCGGCGCCGTGCGCATTCCGCGAGAATGCGCTCGCCGGCTTTGTCTTGAGCTACTATCTGGCGAAGCGTTGTGCACTCTGGCGTGGAATATTCCGGGTGCGCGTGATCGTTATAGAACCGGGCGCCGTTTGAAAGAACAAGGTCGCTTTTTATTTCCTCGAAACTGAGTGGACGGCGTTTGTCGATCTCGTAGTAGGCTGATTCGTCGGTGTCCTGAAGCAATTCGCGCGCGCGAAACCCACGCGCGTCCAGATGTGGATCCTCCAGATCGTAATCCCATTTCATCAGCGCGCCGTGCTCGGTGTAACGCCGCACGAGCTCGATCGATTCGGCCACCACGTCGACGATGTCCG
>DASYDV010000057.1:0-69619 GCA_036499375.1 Candidatus Udaeobacter sp. | reverse complement strand
CTGAGCGGGAGACGAAGGAGCTGGGCTGGTTGATGCCCGACTACTCGAAGCATCGCTCGGCGGCGTCTCATGATGCTTATGCCTGCTTCGGTGCGGTCGCGGCGTTTCCTTTGGATGAGCGATTGCAGTACGTATTGTCCTAAAAAAATCTCGGAAGGGCCCTGCTCTCGCAACATCAGTTGCGGCAATCAGCGTGGCGATCGATAACCACACCACGATTGCGCCGGTCGATCGTTTCACCAGAACTATTTCGTGCGAGCCGCTCGCCATGCGCGCCTTCGCCAGAATTTCATCCTTTTGAGGCGTTTTAGCTTAGCTCCTCCTTGTGCTGCCGACATCCAGATGCCGGGGTAAATGCGATAGATTTGTGCAAGCTCAGGCTAGGAAGACGCGAATTGTAAGTCGAAAGGTTTTCGTCGCGGCTACCGACCGGGCTATTCGGAGATAAAACAATGAATCGCGGACAGCTTCAGTTGGGCAATGAAGATCAGCTTGGCAACGCTTTCAGGACTCTCGTCTATCGCAACATTCGCGAGCGTCGTCAAAACGAGCGGCAACTTGCCGAGCGCCGCACGACAACGCATCGCCTCCAAGCTAGAAACTCCTGCGTTGCCGATGCCAAAAGCTATCGCGTTGCTTCGCATCAATTTAAGCTTTGGCTCCGTGCGATGGCACAGTAAGCGCCGATCGTCGATATGAAGCCGTAACAAGGCGATTTCGCTGATTGTTCCCGTGAAGTGCCCGTTGTTTTCGGCAACGATTAGGGGGAAGGCCTAACCACCTGATGACCGAGCGGGCCATCAAGCGCTTAATTATGACCGGGACGTAGGGGCGCTGGCGGCTGCGGTTGCGCTTGGAGGCAGGGTGGTTTGTTGAGTTCGCGTGCTGGTGTCTGTTGTGGCGCAACTACAAAGCAGTCCGGCCAGGATTAAACTAAGCAGCAGGTTTGCTTTCATCGCAGCGCCAATCTCCAGCAACGCACCCGTTCCCTATTTAAGAGGTGGGTTCTACGTGATTCAAGGTTGAAATCAGTCAGGCCGCTGTGAGGACAGCGCCACAAGCTCTTTGCAAATGCCGTGCACCTTCCGAACACTTTCTTCCGGCAAAGGGTCATTTTCGGTCAGCGTGCGAATCTTGCGCATTCCGTCCAGGAGCTTCGCCACCATGGGACGAGCTTGGGCGTCACTGTTCATTGCGAGAAGTTGTTTCTCCAAATAGTCAACCAGAGCCGGTTGGCGAATGAGCTCGGAACGCTCAGGTGAATACTTCTGAAGCACCAGCGCAGATAGCGCTTCGGTGCCGCGCAACCATCCGCCGACACTTACCAGTTGGGCAAGCTGTGTACTCTTGAGTTCAATCATTCCGCTTTCAAGATCTGAAAGCACGCCGTCCCATTCCTGTCGCGCAGCCTTCCATTCGTTCTTGTCCGCGAGTTCAATAATGCTGCGGCTGCGGCGGAGAGCGCGCCCTTCGACCCCGAGTCCTCGTGCCAACGCCAGGACGGTGCGGCCGAGATCTTTCACTTCAGTCGAATCTTCCGCTTCCATTGCGATAAAACCTTCGGCAATGACGACTCCGAGCAGGGTTGCAATCTGCGCCTGATCGCCACGGGATTTCCAGCGAGCCACCTCGGGACGCTTTACCGTGCGCCAGTTCGCGTCCCGGAATTGGTCGAGAGAACGGAATATTTCTTTCGGCACAGGGACCGCCAGTCCGTGCACCTGTTTGGCTTGAGAAGGCAATTGACTGTTTTGCTCGGAAGCCGTTTGAGCCAGTACCGGGACGGCAAGCAGGACAAAGCCTAACGAGGAAAGCTTTAAAGCGGACACAAGCATTTCACAGCCCCGACGGGAATGTCTCTTCCACTTCACCCAATTTCCATTCGGCGGTGCGTTCCAGCGGTTCAACTGCGCGAGTGTGATCGTAATTGTCGGGGTGTCCCGGGCGCACATTTTTGCGCTCGGCCGGGCCGTCCCAATCGGATGCGGCGGTGACTGTGCCCTCGTAAGTCGTGAAGCCAATCGACACGGCTTCCCTTCCAAAATGTTCGTGCACGAACTGACCGAGATTGAGTTCGCCGCGCTCACCCATCTGCGTCGCGCGTGCATCTCCAAGATGGGAGTCGTGCGCCCAGACGATCACTTTCGCGGGCGAATCAGCTTTGCTCAGGTGATTCGTCAGCCGAACGAGCGATTCCATCATGTGCGTGTCGCGCAGGTTCCATGAGGAAACTTCACGACGAAACATGTTGCGATAATATTCTTCCGCGTTCCGCACCACCAGCGCGTTCTGTTCAGCGCAAAAATAGGCATTCGCCGCGACCTGCCCATCGCGCTGCAGGTAATCCATCGCTTTACGCCGCAGCTCGACGAGGTTTTTTACCACGGCTTCCCTCGCAGGACGGCGCCATGCGAAAACCGGCGGCGTATCCGTAAGTGGTGATGTCTTTTCCAAACTGCTCGAAACAACTGTAGTAATGGCGAGCGTGTTTCGCCGCCTGCGGATCTACTTTGTCCAAATAGGCCAGCACTGCTTCGATCGAGACATGCAGACTGTAGAGATCGAGGCCGTAGAATCCACATTTCCGGTCTTCGAATGGTTGCGCGTCATTGTGTTCACGGAGCCAGCCAACGAAATCGAGGACATCGGCATTTCGCCACATCCATTGGGGAAAACGCCGAAATCCGCTCAACGCTTCCACGCTGTCGCTGTCCCTGCTCGCCCCCCGCACAAACCGATTTACTCGATACGCGTCCGGCCAATCCGCTTCCACTGCCACGGCGCTGAAGGCGCGTTGTGCAATCAGCGTCTTCGAGATTTGAGCGCGGATTCGATAAAACTCATGCGTCCCATGGCTCGCTTCGCCGATTAAAACAAAGCGCGCATCCCCGATGAGATCGAAAAGTGCATCGAAGTCGTTAGCACGCCGACCAGCGCTTCCGTGTTTTCGCTGATAAGATCGACCGAAGGAGGTGGCATACGATTTTTGGATCACGAGCTTGAAAAATGACTTGCCAGGATTATGAGCGATTGTTCCGCTGCACTTTTCGTAAGGTTCGGCGCCTCTCGCCTGAAGCCGTTAAATTTTTGGGAAACAACGTGGTGCCACGAGAACGCCAGATCTATGATCTCGGCGATGTTGCCTGCAATAATTTCCCGCGGTTCGCGCTCGTCATCGGCGTAGCTGAACTCTGCTACCGCAATTGGCCCGGACTCCGCGCGTCCATCCATAAGTTCGGCTGTCAAAACCAGAAACCAGTATTTCGTGGCTGAAGTCGGGTCGTGCAAATGCCACTTCAAATGGTACGACGCGATCTCTTTGAGTGGGAGTACCGTTTCCTTTTTAAGAAACCGGAGCACCAGCGTGTTCGGCGTGATCTCCAGATGTTGAAATTGGAATAGAACTTCTTCAGTCATGCTGACTGGCTTGATGCCCGGCTGTATTTGTGGGTTCATGAGTTTCTTTTCTGAGCTAACTCATGCGTCGTGAGAGCGTGAAGCGCTTGCCGGATCTTGCGAAGGACTGTCCAATTCTTGCCTGCCCGGATGCACCTCACGAACACGTCGAGGCGATGAGACCAACTACTCTTCTGGTACCCGATTCCGATATCGAATCAGATTGGAGTTGTGGATGCTGCGGCGCGAACCGGAACCAGCAAAGTAAATTGTATTCCCGGCAGATCGCCTCTGAATGCACGCGGAGCGACACTCCAATCCAGGAGTTACTGAGCGAGAAGTTCGTGAACTTCGAATTGAGGTTTGGGGCTCACCCAGCGCGCGGATCAGGATTTCTAGCTCGATCCCGTTGATTGGTTTTGCCACGCAAGCGGCAGCGCCGTTAGCATAAGCCAGCGCCGCGACGTGATCTGTGTCAGTTGAAGTAACCACGACGATTGGCAAATCGTCGCGCAACATACTGAGCGTGCTCAACAGAGTCATTCCGTGGCAACCATTATCGAAATCGATGATCGCCAGATCGATCTCGCGACCGCGGGCGCTAACGATCTCGATCGCTTCGTCAACGTCCTCAGTGAGAATCTGGCCGGCTCCGGCTTTTCGCGCGGCTTCAACCGATTGTTCTTCGACGTCAATATCTTCGGTCAGCAGCAGAATAAGGTTTGATTTCATTTTTCGTTCCGGTTCAGGTTTGTTAAGCGGCCATAGCCATTCCGCGAGCCTGACGTTTCTCCCGATATTCTGTGGGAGATAGCCCGACTGTTCGCCGGAATGAGCGGTTGAATTGCGTGAGCGATTGGAATCCACAGTCATACGCGACTTCGCTGACCCGCGAATTTGGATTCAGCAACCGTTCCTTAGCGTCTTGAAGGCGGACGCGGGACACATAATCGGTGAACCTCACGCCGGTCGACTTATGAAAGATCTTGCAGAAGTGAAAGGCATTGGCCCCGGCTGCCTTGGCAACCGCTTCAAGCGAGAGAATTTCTGTCTTGTTTTGTGCGATGAACTGCCGCGCCTTTGTCACGATCTGAGGTTCCGTATTCGTTTCTTCGATTACAATTTGATTGCTCAGCTCGGAAAGTTGTTTGGCGAAAAACTTCAACAGCGCCACGGTCGCGTCGTATTTTTGCTTCGGAATCAGGGGCGTTTTCTTCCAGAGCGCGAACACTTCCTTTTCAGGGATCGACCGGTTTTGGAACAGGCGTCGCACTGCGCTTCTAAACGCCGGAATCTTCGGTGATTGCGTGAACACCTGCCCGACTTGGAGAAAGCCGATCAACCGTTCACCGAGATGAATGGGCACCCGTGTTTCGGTAAGGCCGAATGGGCATTGAACAGTACACGGCTGCTGGCCCTGGTGTTTCCCGAGACGTTCCTGTGTTTGCAAACAGAAAGTGCACGCGCCTTTGCGGTCTGCGAGAAAGGCACAGAACGGGTTTTCATTTTTCTTCCCGTGGAACGGCAACTCAAACGATTCGGTCGGACACAGCGCCAGCGGCAGACCAGTTGCTTCGTTGAAAACCTTTTCGTATTGGCGGTAAACCTTCGATCGGCGCAAGCCATCGACGAGTTTCCGATCGTTTCTTACGACTGCTTCCTTTTCGAGAACGCTGTTGTTTTGCATGCGCTATTTGTCCGATTTTTCGGGAGCGCCAACAATTAGGAGAATCCATAAATCGCTCTCGTGGAATGCCCTGACCCGGTGTAGGGAAAATCCCTTACTGCGAACGAGGATGAATTCCTAACGTGGTTCCTCGTCAGCACTCAACAGAAGAGCTGTCGGTGCCGGGCGTCGAACCATCCCGAACGAGCAGCACCGGACAGCGCGCATAGCGGGAGATACGATCAGCCGTATGCCCGAGAGCCAGCCCGCGGAACGGACCGGAGGTGTCCACGCCCACCACGATAAGTTCGACATTCTTGTCATCGGCCGCAGCAAGGATCTCTTGGAATGGCGTTCCAGTACGCACCTCGTATCGAACAGAACGAACGTGCCTGGCATGTCCGTTCCCGGCGAAAGAGGCGAGGCTCCTCCTGGCAGAGGCGATCATGATCGAACGTTTGCGACCCTTCTCTGTTGTTGGTGGGATTACATGGAGAAGAATGAATCGCGATTGGTCCCTGCCCAAACGCAACGCCTGCTTGAAGGCATTCCTCGACGCTGCCGTGAAATCGATTGGCACCAGAATGTTCGTCGGTTTCCCCATTTGTCTGTTCCTCGCCACGCAGAATTACTAAACGCGCTCACGAGCATAATCCGTGCGTTAATTGGGAGACACTGACCAATTTTTGGCAAGACTCCCTCTCGAAATTATCGCGCTTGCCCCGACTCTTGCCAATCAGGAACGCAGTTTATTCGAAACCGTTTGCTAATATTATCGGCAAGGCCTTGCAGCCAACGACCAAACCGTCTGCCCGGCAACTTCCGGCGCAAAAGATGGCTCGGCAATCCTCTAGCGACCCGAACGCTGCTTTACCTGCAAATGGAAAAGCGTTGGCTCTTGCCCCAACTTGCTCGGCGGCGTTGCCCCGACGGCGGATCGCAACGCGGATTTCCTGTTCGCTCCTGGAGTTACATGAGTTTGCTACATGCTAACTGACGTTCGTAACCGGCTGAGCGATGGCAGCCCTGAACGTTGCTCGTGCACGTCTTTCTTCCCTGTGGGTATTGCCGTCGCGTTTATCCGCACGGCAAGAGGAGAAAGGTCGGTAACTCCGGCTTGTGCCACTCAGAAAGAACCTTAAAAAAAATCTTGCAAAGGTTGTAAATAATTTGTTAACAACAAGTTTCCTTAGGTAGATATTATTAAGGAATAAATGACACCCCCCCCATTTCGCTGGGAACGCAGAACGTTTGCGATTCGCGATTCAGCGACGAAAAAGCGCGGTTCTCGGAAGTCAATCGCGCTTGAAACGCCTGCTGTTCGAGTTGATTCGCAAAAGCTTCTACAACAGTCGCAACTCTTCGACATTTCGCAGGATGCCATTTTCCTTTGGCGTAAGCCTGGGGGAATCGAGTTCTGGAACAAAGGTGCGACTGATTTATACGGGTTCAAGCAAAAGGAAGCGCTCGGCCACGCTTCACACAAACTCCTTCAGACGAAATTTCCCGGGTCATGGGAGGAGATCCAAAAGGAGTTGCGCACGCGCGGATCGTGGCAAGGCGACTTACGGCATGTCACCCGGGACGGGCGTGAAGTGATCGTTTCGTCGCGTCTCCAGCTCATTCCGGACTTCGGAAAGGGAATACTCGTGCTCGAAAGCACGCGCGATGTCACCGACGCCAAACGCTATGAGCAGCAGTTAGAACGCCGGTTGCGGGAGCAAGCTGTGGTAGCGCAATTCAGCATCGATGCGCTGAGGGCCACGAAGATCCAAACGATTTGCGATGACGCGATCTACATGGTGGCGCGAGAGCTGGGCATCGATTTCGGTGCATTGTTCGAGTGTCTGGGCGATGGAGCAACGATGCTGCTGCGGTCTGCCTTCGGTTTCCGACCTGCCTATGTGGGCGCTGCTCAAATTGAAATCAACGAAGAAACTGAGATGGGGCGCGCTCTGCAATTGAATCGGCCCATTGTCATCAGCGACTGGCGCAAGGACGAGCATTTGCGCATACCGGAATTCATGCGCGATCAGAAGGTAATCAGCAGCATGGCGGTAGTCGTTCAAGGCCGCGAACACGCGCTTGGCGTACTGACCGTTGGCTCGAAAACGCCGCGAGCGTTCGGCCCGGAAGAGATCCGTTTCTTAGAGTCGATTGCCAACGTGCTGGCTACTGCCATCTCCCGGATTCAGTTCGAGAATGAACTCCGCGATACCGCTGCGCGGCTCAAAGGAATTGTGGACACGGCTGTCGATGGAATCATAACGATCGACGAACGTGGCATTGTGGAAACTATGAACCCAGCGGCGGAGCGGATTTTCGGCTACAACGCTGATGAAGTGATTGGGCGAAACGTGTCGATGCTAATGCCGGAGCCGTATCATTCCGAGTGTAATGGGTATCTCGAGCGTTACCATAGAACAGGCGAGCGGCGCATCATTGGCATTGGCCGCGAGGTGCGCGGTCTTCGAAAAGATGGCACCGAATTTCCGCTCGACTTCGGCGTGAGCTCCACCAAGCTCGGTAATCGGCGCATTTTTACCGGACTATTGCGGGATATCACCGCGCGCAAACGCCTCGAGCAGGAACTGCTGGAAATCAGCGATCGCGAACAGCGGCGGATCGGCAGCGATTTACACGACGATCTTTGTCAGCGCCTGGCGGGTATCCGTTTCGGATGTGACGCGCTCAGGAAAACGCTTGGCAAATCGGGGTCCGATCACGCCTTGGAACGACTGGAAAAAATTGGCGCCGACGTAGGCGACGCGATCGATCGCGCTCGCATGTTGGCGCGAGGAATGGCCCCGGTTGCCTTGGAGAGGAATGGCCTGGTCTCCGCGCTCCAAAAACTCACACAGGCAGTGCAGAAACTTTACGGCGTCAAATGCACATTTCGAGGCAAAGAGAATATTGCCATCACGGATCCAGTGGCCGCGACACACCTGTACCGGATCACTCAGGAAGCGATCAATAATTCTCTCAAGCACGGTTCTCCTTCACACGTTGTGGTATCTCTCCAAACCCGCGATACCAAAGCGGTGCTCACTATCGCAGATGATGGCCTCGGCTTTTCACCTCCGGAGGCGCACAGGACCACCGAAGGAATGGGCCTTCGCACAATTGCCTATCGCGCCGGGATGATCGACGCCGGCTTTCGAGTGCAATCCCTTCCTGGCGAAGGCACCAAAATCATCTGCACCTTCTCGCGCGATCTATGAACAAACCTCCTCCTGGTCATTCCGAGCTAGGAATCCGGCGGCTCGACGCAAACGCTGTAGCCACCGGCCTGTGGCCGGTCTCGAAGAAACCGTGGCCTCGGAGGACGGCCCACAGGGCCGCCGCTACAACTCCCGCAATTCTGTAATGAAAAAGAAACCAGGCGAATCCACTAAAGCACCACGTCCGCCAAAGGACGCATTCGCCGTGGCGAACAAAAGTCGCGTTCTGATCATTGATGATCACACGATGATGCGCGTAGGCGTCGCCGAAATTATCAAGCACGAACCGGATCTCGATGTCTGCGGAACTGCCTCGAGCGCGAATGAGGGATTCGAGGCGGTCAACAAACTGAAACCCGATCTGGTAATCGTGGACATCACATTGCCGGGCAAAAACGGCATCGAGTTTATCAAAGACGCTCGCGCCATGCATCCTGATCTCCGCATTCTGGTGATGTCGATGCACGACGAATCGTTGTATGCAGATCGTATCCTGCGCGCCGGGGGCCGCGGTTATATTCGCAAACAAGAAGGCGGCGATAAATTGATCGATGCCGTGCGCCGCGTGTTGCGTGGTGAAATTGCCGTTAGCGAAAAGATAACCGGCCGTTTGCTCGAAACGTTTTCTGGACGCAAAACCATGGACTCGCCCCTCGAAGGCCTGAGCGATCGCGAACTCGAGGTCTTTCAGCTGATCGGCCAGGGCAAGACCATGAAGCAAATCGCTGACGAGCTTCACGTCAGTCCGAAGACGATTGAAGTTCACCGCTCGCGCATCCGCGAGAAACTGCGAGTTACGAGCGCGGCGGAATTAGTTTCGTACGCGGCTCGGTGGAGCCAAACGCAGGGTGTCACTTAGGCCGGGCCGCACGCCAGTGGCCTGTTTGCGCCATCGCGTCGGCGCTTCTCTTTATGCAGATGAGACAGCGGGCTCAGAACGGCTCGGCACTACGATAACCGGGCACGCCGCGTAGCGAGCGACGTGTTCAGCCACGCTGCCGATGAGCGCGTGGCTCAAGCCCGTACGGCCGTAAGTGGACGTGACGATAAGATCAACGTCGGGCCCGCCGGCTGCGGCGCAGATCTCGTCCACGGCGGGACCAGGGAGAATTTCGGTTCGAACGGGGATACCGCGCAAAAAATCCATCTGCTTGAGTGCGTCCATTTCCTGCCGAGCTGCAGCGTGGACTTCGTTGGAGGCTCGGCCGTATGTAATGCCTGTGTTATCGACTGGAGTGCGATTCGCGCGAAACTTGCTTGCGATCTTTTCTCGTGAGCGCCTTACATCTCACAAGGAGCGGCGGCTTCCCAGCCGCCGCAGGACGCCTGGGAAGGCGTCCCTCCTTGACTCTCAGGTTCGCTGCTCTGATGTGAGGATGGGATGGCACCACCAACACTGAACAAGGGGCATGACGCACAACCTGCTCCGCGATGCTCCTTGAAACCCGTCAACCCATGTGTTGACATAATGATCAGATCGACATGGTGATCTTTTGCAAAAGCGCAGATATCCAGCACCGGCGAGCCTTCCGTGAAAACCGCCTCATATTTTACGTCTCCGAAACTTACCTTGCGCACGAGCTCTCACATTTTGCGTTCGGCAGTTTTCCCCGCAGCCCTTTGCAAACTGGGGATATCGTAAATAGCAGTGCCTTCAATCGAATAGATGTATCCGAGGATACGTGGCGTGCAGCAAAATGATCTTCGCCCCAAATTCCTTCGCGAATCTCGGCCGTGCTTCCAAGAAAAACATGCTTCAAGCCTGTGCGCCTATGCGTTGGCATCACAACGAGATCGGCAGGAATTGTCTGCGCAAGACGACAGATTTCATCGAAGGGCGGTGCGCCTGTGAGAACGTGGCAGCTTGGGGATGAGATACAGCATTCAGCAGCCATTTTCTGGAGGTCCTTGAGCACGGTTTGTTCCTGGTTCTGCTCTGGCATAAAGGAAAATGGGACGGGAGCGGGCCTGGTGTCACAAAATCCGCTGGGTAATTAAATTGACGAACATGGGCGAGATGAGTTGAAGCGCCAAAACGCCGAGCCAGTCGCCTGGCGATTTGGATCGCTTGCATCGACATTTTTGAGAAGTCGATTGGGACAACGATGTTTTGAATGGTCAGCGTTTTCATGGAGACAGGATGCGTTGCGCACAATCGCCGCGCTCGGCTTTAGTTGCGAAAGCTGAGGCGTTTTCTGTGCTCTGTTTAGCGACGAGGCAGTCTATTCCAAAATCACCGCGCCACTGGATTTCCTTGTGCTTGCATCGGGGATTGGCAGACTACGCGCCATATGGCGACGTCGCGACGACCGAAAGCGAAAGCGGTGATCGTTTCGCTTTACGGAACCATCCTGGAAAAGATGGAGCCGCAGCCAGACGCCGATGCGCGCTGGCAGGCGCTTTGGCAGGACCGATTCGGAGAGCCAGCGCGCCTTGATCTTGCGGCGTTCAATGCCGCAACCGATGCCGAGGTCGCGCGCGAAGAGGCGATCACGCGCGCGGCGGGAATTCCGAATCCAATCGCTTTCTGGCCACGAGCAGTGATGGCCGTGCTGCCGGAACTGGAAAGACTCCCTCCCAACGACCGACATGATTTCCTGTATATTTACGCACAGTTGCGCAGTCCTACGCGGGCTGTGGCCGGAGCGGTGCTCGCGCTCCGCAAAATGCATCGTTGGGGCTTGGTGCTTGGCATCGTATCCAACGCCTATCCACACACTGCCGTGGAACTTGCCCTCGCGCTCGAGAATAACCGCGGCCTGGCGGCGGCGTTTCTTCCGGTCGGGCTGGAGCCGGGCCACACTGAACAGGCAGCCGTAGCGGCCGGCGAACTCTCGATCTTCACGCGTCCGCTATGCTTCTGGGGGTTTGCCCATGGATTCGGCAAACCCGACGTGCACGTTTTCTGCCATCTCACGACGCGCCTCGGTCTGCGCGATATCAAACCGGAGAAGACGCTGATTGTCGGGGATTCCGAAGTGAATGATCTTGCACCGGCGCGCGCATTTGGCTGGCAAACGTGGCAGCTTGCGCCAAGACCGATCACGGATGTGCCGCGATCCGGCAACTGGTTCAGCGTGACCGAGTGGCTGGGTCTGGAATAGCGGGCGAAATCACACATGCACGAGCTAATCCGCGATATCACCTATTGCACCGTGGCTGCGTGGGTCCTTGGCTTGGCCGCGCAATTTGCGCGGCAACCGCTTCTCCTCGCTTACCTGGCCGGCGGTTTTGCACTTGGTCCCATGGGCTTCGGCTTTATCCAGTCCGCGGAATCGATCTCGGCCATTTCAGAATTGGGACTGATTTTCCTCCTCTTCATGATCGGGCTGGAGATTGACCTCAGAAAAATCGCCAGTGCCGGCCGCTCCATTACTCTCACCGCGCTGGTGCAGATCCTCGGTGGAATTGCGCTCGGCGTAATTTTTTTCCGCCTGTGCGGGTTTGCTCTCGGTGGCGGGAAATGGGACGCCCTTTATCTGGCCGTTGCCGCTGCGCTCAGCAGCACCGTCATCGTCGTCAAAATGCTCTACGACAAGGAGGAGCTCGACACGCTGACCGGACGGATCACGCTTGGTGTACTGGTGCTTCAGGACCTGGCGGTCATCCTCTTTCTCGCGATCCAGCCAAATCTCGGAAACCTTGCCCCGGGCCTTCTGCTTCTCTCGCTAGTACGCGTAACCGTTCTGGTGGTCGCGACGTTTGCGGTGAGCCGTTACGTTTTGCCCGCTATCTTTCGTGGCGTCGCCCGCGTGCCGGAACTGATGCAGGTCGGCGCGATCGCCTGGTGTTTTCTTATTGGCGAATTTGGCCAGCAGCTGCATCTCTCCCGCGAGATGGGCGCGCTGGTGGCAGGGGTTGCGCTCTCCACCTTCCCGTATGCACTCGATGTGACCGCGAAGGTGATCAGTCTGCGCGACTTTTTCGTGACCCTCTTTTTCGTAGCGATCGGGATGCAAATTCCGTTGCCGACTGGCGGTCTCATCGGCTGGGTGCTGGCTTTCGCTGCCTTTGTTGTCATAACTCGAGTGGCGACTGTTTTCACGCCGCTCTACCTGATGCGCCAGGGCTTGCGGACGAGCATTATCCCTGCGGTAAACCTTTGCCAGATCAGCGAATTCTCGCTGGTGGTGCTGGCCCTTGGCGCTCAGGCAGCTCATCTTGCCAGCCCCGCTACGCGCGGCATCGTCGCGCTCGCATTCACTCTGCTTGCGGTTGTTTCCACCTTTGGCATGGCGAAATCCGATACGCTGGCCCGGAGGCTCATTCCGTGGTTGAAAAAATTTGGTTTCCGCGATCTCGATCACGTGCCCGCTGATGCGTATGCAGTCGGCGCCGGCGCCCACGACCACAGCGCCCGCATTGTCTTTGTTGGGTTTTTTCGTACTGCCAGTTCGCTGCTGGAAGAGCTACAGCACCGTTACCCGGAATTGGTTGCCGAGGTCGCGGTGGTGGACTTCAGCCCCGTGGCACGAGACGGCCTCCTCAAGCGACACGTGCCTGTAATTTATGGTGACGTTTCGAACCGGGAAACGCTTGTCCATGCTGGTGTGGATAAAGCCGAGGTGCTCATCTCCACGGTTCCAGATTCGCTCCTCAAGGGGACAACAAACGCGCGGCTGGTTCGTCTCCTGCGCGAACTGAACCCAACCGCAAAGATCATCGCCACTGCCGACGTGCTTGCTCAAGCGAGGGAGCTTCTCAACGCAGGCGCTGATTACGTAAACGTTCCGCGTCTGCGCCAGGCTGGCGATCTACTTGAGGCCGTGCGCGCTGCCAGAGATGGGCTGCTTGATGAAAAGCGCGCCGCTCTACGCGAAATTCTGCACGATCGCCGCGAAGTGCTCGCGTAAGCAGCTGTCCTGTTTTAGCCGACATAGTTTTAGCGCCGCACGATTTGAACTCATTGCGCATGATTAGCAAATCTTGCGACGCAATCTGAAAAACATCGATGCCGTGATTGTCGATCTTGATAAACACAGTCAGGCGTTGCCGATTGTGGAAGCGCTCGGTTCTGGCGAAAACATGCCGCCAGTCATTGTCCTTACTGATCCACAGATGTCGCCGGTAGCATATCGTCACGGCGCGACAGTTTGCGTGCCCAAACCTTTTTCGGCTGGCGAGCTCGCCTCCGCTGTCACCAACGTCCGCTCGCACGCGCATCGGTTCGGCGTCGAACATCCGGTCGAAGCGATCTCGATCTGCACACCGAAGGCTTCGCTGCGGGCACCTCCGGACTGACCAGTTGCTGCGGTGGGACAAATTTTGCATCAATAATGACAATTATGGGCGAGCGTCGTGCGAGCCGTGTTGTCTAATCAAATTATGGAACGAGAG
Organism: Candidatus Udaeobacter sp.; assembly: GCA_036499375.1. GTDB lineage: Bacteria > Verrucomicrobiota > Verrucomicrobiia > Chthoniobacterales > UBA10450 > Udaeobacter. The sequence goes on along the minus strand of DASYDV010000057.1, from coordinate 55,999 downwards.
ATTCTTCTGGTAGCAAATAGCGACACCGCTTCGAACGCGATCGTGGAAGCGGTAGCGAAACAAAGCGGGTTTCGTTTGCGGAAAGTCAGCAGCACGCGGCAAGCGTTCGAGATTTTGGCGACCGGCCTGGACAATGTCGATGTTGTGATCATCGATCTCGATCCCGGCATCCATAGTCTGACAATTCTAGAAGCGATTGGTGGCCATCCCGTCGCGCCGCCGGTCATTGTCCTAACTAGCCTGGAGGAATCGGAGGTGACGCCTATCGCCAACCGGTACGGGACGGTCGCCTGCCTCGGCAAACCGTTTCAATACCCCAGTCTGTCCAAGGCGATCGAGCTTTGTCTCGCTCGGCCGCGCTCCGTCTCATGCGATCTGTGGGGCCATCCGCGGCAGCGCCGCCGCCGTGCATGGGCATACCAGCCAGCTTAAACGGGAAGCAAAGGAAAAATGACGAAGCCCGAATCACTGTCTAGCCGTTTTCGTCATTCGTCATTTAGCGTTGAGCGTTGGGCATTCAGGCGTCTCAGCCTCTCTTTTCTCGTTCGTCAGGGCCAATCCCTCTGCGGCGGTGAAATTGGTCTGTTATCAGGATTTATTGAAAAAAGTCGGCAATCCGAAATGGCGCATCGGTATCTTGTCTAAATCGCAAAGAGAGGGCCGCTGAGAACTCAGGTGATGCAAAGCGTGGTCGAAAAAACGAAAATTTTCGGTCAGCACGACGAAGCGACGCTAAAACAAATTGAAACCTGCGTCGCCGCCGGAGGCGAACGCGGCGTGCTTTGCGCTGACGGACATAAAGGCTACGCGCAACCGATCGGCGGCGTGGTTGCTTACAAGGATAAAATTTCGCTGAGCGGCGTGGGCTTCGATATCGCGTGCGGAAACCTCGCTGTCCGAACGGATGCAACGCTGCCTCAAATCCAATGGGCGATTCCAAAAATCATGGACGATGTGGTGCGCGACATCTCCTTCGGGATCGGGCGCAAAGCGAAGATTCGTACGGAGCACGAGTTGTTCGACGATCCGGCTTGGAATCTGCAACCGATGCATGGATTACAATCGTTGGCCGCGGATCAACTGGGCACAGTTGGAGCCGGTAATCATTACGTCGATCTCTTCGTCGATGAGGAAAACCGGATTTGGGTGGGAGTCCATTTTGGCTCGCGCGGTCTCGGCTATAAAACTGCTAGCTATTTCCTCAGAGCGGCAGGCGGAAAAGAAGGGATGGATGTGCCGCCGACTGTGGTCGAGGACAAATCAGCTTTGGGAGAGGATTACCTCAAAGGCATGCAACTCGCCGGCCGCTATGCTGATGCGGGGCGCGAAATCGTGGCGCGACATGTCGCTCGAGGAATTCTGCGCGCGAATATCGTCGAAGAAGTGCATAATCATCACAACTTCGCCTGGCGCGAAAAACATAATGGCGACGAGTTCTGGGTGGTGCGCAAAGGCGCGACCCCGGCGTTTCCCGGACAAAGGAGTTTTGTCGGCGGCAGCATGGGCGACGACGCGGTGATCATAGAAGGAATCGATTCGCCGATCTCGCGTGAAGCGCTGTTTTCAACTGTTCACGGGGCGGGTCGCATCATGTCGCGCACGGCTGCCAGGGGACGCTTCGAGCGAGTTGGGAACAAGCGAATCCGCCGCGAGGGTCTTGTTAGGAATGACGAAATGATGAAGTGGATGGCGGATCGCAATATTGTTTTGCGCGGCGGCGATCTTGATGAGGCGCCGCAAGCTTACCGGCGATTACCGGATGTCCTGGCCGCACATGCCGGCACGATTCGCGTCTTGCATACTTTGCGTCCGCTCGGCGTGGCGATGGCCGGTCGCGACATTGTCGATCCGTTCAAGAAGAAGGGGAGATGAAACCAGACTTCATCATTGTGAGCGGAAACGTTAATCGCGATCTGGCGATTGCGATCGCTCAACTGCTGAATGTCGAGATTGGAAAATGCCGCGTCGAGCGGTTTCCTGACACCGAAGTCAATGTCCAACTCGATGAATCGGTTCGCGACCGAGACGTTTTTATCGTCCAGTCTTCGTGTCCGCCCGTGAACGAGCGCGCGATGGAAGCATTTGCCATTGCCGATGCATGTCGTCGGGACGCTGCATCATCTATCACATGGATCGCCCCGTATTTTGGCTATGCCCGAAGCGACAAGCGGCGAGGACGTCGGACGGCCCTGATGGGACCAGCGACGAAAATGTCACTCCCTGACTCGACTTTAGGACGGAAGCTCGGATTGCTAGCAAATAGCGGGACCTTTGCCAGGCAACCCGCGCTCCCCGAGCCAGGGGAAATGTCGTCCCGCGCGCCGAACGCGTTTAAGTCCGAATGGCTCGATCGCCCTGCTTCGAAGGTAAGCAATCGCCTCTTCAACAGAATCGGTGGCAAAAATCAGGCTTGAATCCTTCGGACTAATCATCGCCCTTTGCGCCATCTTCTGGATGAAACCGATCAGCTCTTTCCAGTAATCGGTGCCCATGATGACGATTGGAAAATTTTTGATTTTCCCATTCTGAATGAGTGTGACCGCCTCGAACAGCTCGTCGAGCGTGCCGGCACCCCCAGGCATTACAACAAACGCGTAGGAATACTTAATCAGCAGCGCTTTGCGGACGAAAAAATAATGCAGCCGGACGCAGAGATCGAGATAGGGATTGGATGCTTGCTCGAACGGCAGCTCGATGTTGCATCCTACCGAGCGACCGCCAACTTCTTTCGCACCGCGGTTGGCGGCTTCCATGATCCCTGGACCTCCGCCGGTCATCACAGTGAACCCGAGCTGTGCAATGGCCGCGCCTATTTCTCGGGCCAGCTGGTAGTGCGGATCGTCGGGTTTGACGCGCGCCGAGCCAAAAACGGTCACGCAGGGAGCAACGAAATGAAGTGCGCGAAATCCCCGCAGGAAATCGCGCATCACTCTCAGCAACGTGAAGAACTCTTCGAACCTGGAGCGCGGACCTTCGAGGAAAACCTCGTCAGCGCGCTGTGGAGAAGCGGTCAGCGCGGAAGTTGCCGAATCGAGCGTAGTATCGGTCGAAGGTTCCCCAGGCATGAGAAGTCAGTAGCGATAATGAACATACGCCCACGGGAGCCCGGCGCATAACGCGTTTCACAGTAGCAAGTTTGCAGTTGGTGAAAAGCGAGGACGACACCGAGTAGGAGACGGATGCTCGTTAATTTGGAAAACGGCGCTCGTTGCCGCTAAATTCGCGAGTGCATTGCTTTGAGTATCGAGCTGAGCGTTTGTATTGCGAAGACGTCGATCTCTCTCACGTTGCCGCGAAATTCGGCACGCCAACTTACGTTTACAGCGCGGGAACAATTCTCGATCACTTCATCCGACTCGACGCGGCGCTCGCGCCCCTGGATCACCTGATTTGTTATGCCGTGAAAGCGAATTCCAATCGCGCGATCCTGAAGTTGCTCGTCGAAGCGGGCGCCGGGTTCGACATCGTGTCCGGTGGTGAATTGTTCCGGGTGCTTGCCGCGGGCGGCAATCCAGCCAAATGCACGTTCGCCGGTGTTGGCAAATCACGTGAGGAAATCGAATACGCACTCGACCAGCGCGTGCACAGCTTCAACGTCGAGAGTGAAGCTGAGCTTGAGTCAATCAATAGAATAGCCGGCGAAAGAAACCGGCGCGCGGCGGTCGCGCTGCGTATGAATCCCGATGTCGATCCGCACACACATCGATACATCTCCACCGGTTCGCACGAGAACAAGTTCGGCATATCGCTCGATCACATCGGGGTGGTTTACGAACGCGCCTCCAGAATGCGCAACATAGAGACCGTCGGCGTGCAGATGCATATCGGCTCGCAGATCACCGATGCAAAACCGTTCGCAAACGCGATCAAAAAAATCGCGTCGTTGGTGCGCGAGTTGAAATCGAAATATGCGATCAAGTTCCTCAGCATTGGCGGTGGCATGGGAATCATTTACCGGCGCGCACTGGAGAGCGGACCAGGCAAATGGTGGCACGAGCACGGCGGCGAACCCTCCGCGTTCAGCGTCCGCGATTACGCCAACGCAATTGTGCCGCCCTTGCGCGAGTTGGGCATTCGGATCCTCGTCGAACCCGGGCGTTACCTTGTCGGCAATGCCGGGGTTTTGCTGACGCGCGTTCTTTACATCAAACAATCCGGCAGCAAGAAATTCGCTATCGTCGACGCGGGCATGAATGATCTGATCCGGCCGGCGCTATACCAAAGCTACCATGAGATTGTTCCGGTCATTGAGCCGAGGACCCTCACCCCATCCCTCTCCCTTCGAGGGCGAGGCGGACCCGAAGCGCCAGGTGAGGGTAAGAGCAAGAGAGAAAAAGTCGATATTGTCGGGCCGGTGTGTGAATCGGGCGATTTTTTTGCGCTCGACCGGGAGATGCCCGCACTGAATGAAGGCGATTTGCTCGCGATTATGAGCGCGGGCGCGTACGGTTTCGTAATGGCATCGAACTACAATTCGCGTCCGCTGCCGGCGGAAACGCTGGTTCGCGGTGATAAGTTCGCGCTGATTCGAAAACGCCAAACGTGGGATGACCTCGTGCGCGGAGAAGTAGATGCAGAGTAGCGCACGCTTCCAGCGTGCAGTGTTTGACATCTCGCCAAACAATCGTCGCCAACGTTCGCCGGTTTTTCGTGAAGAGCAGGGATGCTCTTCACAGCACGCTGGAAGCGTGCGCTACCCTGCTCGGCGCGGTCGGCAATCGCGCCCTACCAGTTGCAATTTTGCATCCTGCCTAAATAGTCCTCTCGCCAGAAATCATGAAACGCCTATTACTCGTTTGCTTTTTGTCGATGATCGCGCTCGGCCTCCGCGCGGCGCTGCCGGTCGGGGGTGAATACATAATACTGGTGGGCGGACCATCGATGTATGAATGGGAAAAATACAAGACTTATCCACACGATCATTGGTGGGCAAACTTTGTGCGGGCGGCGCGTTTGCGTACCGAACAATTGCGCAGTGAACTCGGGCCGGATGCGAAAATCACGTGGCTTGTTTACAAACAGGGCTATGTCGATCGAGCAAAGCAGGAGCACCAGGATCTGATCAGTCTGATCGATACGGTTCGCGACAAATTTAATATCAATCTCATCTGGTTTGGCTCAGGTCAGGAGGTCATCAATTATCTAAATAACGGCCAGCCGCGCGACCAAGTGAAGATTGTGGATTTCGAATACTTCGGGCATTCGAACCGCGCTTGTTTCATGTTCGATTACAGCAATAACATCGATAGCGCCTGCAAATCCTGGCTTCACGAAAACGACCTGAACAAAATCAGTCGGCATGATTTCGCCCGTCATGCATACTGCAAGGCCTGGGGTTGCTTTACTGGCGAGAGCATGTCCAAGAAATGGTTCGCGGCCACCGGCACCCGCATGATCGGCGCCATTGGGAAAACCCAGTACATGATGGAAGAACTGCCGATCCTCGTCTCCGACGGCGGCAGATGGGTCAATTGAGCAATTGGGGAAACCGCGAAATGAACGGGCAGACCCGAGAGGGCGAGCAAGTGGGATGCGAGCGAATCAACTGATTTCCGAATTGCCGATTGTCGAGCGGACACCTCGACGGCTCAATTCGACACAATTTAACATCGACATCGCTCGCGCATTTCGCGATGACGGATGTCAGTCGTTTGCGGCGTAACTACATCCGGAAGCGACGATCATATGAATTGGAATAAGTTCTTCTTAGCTTTCATCGCGGCTTTCGTTTTCCTCTTCGCGTTCGGCTTCCTTTGGTATCCGACACTAATGGGCGGAGCGCATCGCGAAGTGCCGGCCCTTTTTCGCACCAACCCCTATATTCCATGGCTGATTTTCGGTCATATCGTCATGGCATTTTTCTTCACCATGCTTTGTGTTCGCTTCGTTCCAGCCGGCGGCGCAGGCGCCACCGCGATATTGGGCGTTCTCGTGGCGTTAGTGTATGCAGGGCCACATCTGATCTCGTTCGCAGTCCAACCCTTGACGACCAAAATCCTTTGTGGCTGGATCGCGGGGAGCGTGATCCAATTCGCGATTGCCGGCGCAATCATCGGCGCGATCTATAAACCGAACTCACTCGCGACCCGTTAGATCCTATCGAAGTGCAGGTCGCCGAAAGTTGCTGACGCGGGGTTGGAGTTTGCGGATCAACAAAAAACGACGTACCGGATCGAAGCATGGCAGACGGCCCAAAAGACACCCGCGCCACAATCATTCCGGGCTTGCGCTATCGTGATGCCAAATCGGCCATCGGTTGGCTTTGTGAGGTGTTTGGTTTCGCGCGGCATGCAGTTTACGAAGGCGCGGACGGTTCGGTAGCGCATGCGGAGCTTAGCTTCGGTAACGGAATGGTGATGCTCGGCTCAGTCGTGGAAAACGAATATGGCCGGAACATCTGCCAGCCGGCGGATATCGGCGGGAAAGAAACCCAAGCTCCGTACCTCGTCGTTGCCGACGCTGATGCAATTTATTCAGGAGCCAAAGCCGCTGGATTCGAAATCGTAGTCGATATCAAGGACGAGGATTACGGCGGCCGCGGATTCAGCTGCCGCGATCCGGAGGGCCATCTTTGGAACGTGGGGACCTACGACCCGTGGGCGGCTCATGACTCGTAGGCCATCTTGCCATTAAACATGTCAGGCTTGCCTGGGGCTCAATAAGCAATCAAGCCGACGAAAATTATGAACTGGAAAAAATTCTTTATCGCGTTTATTGCCGCGTACATTTTCATGTTTTTCTGGGGATGGCTGCTGAACGGCGTGCTGCTCAAAGACATCTACGCGCAGACTCCAAATCTCTGGCGGTCGCAAAGTGAAATGCTGAGTTTCTTTCATTGGATCTTGATCGGCCAGGCACTTATGATTTTTGCGTTCGTGATGATTTATGCGAGCGGTTTCGCGGGCGGGGGCGTAATCGCAGGAATCCGATTGGGCATCCTCTTGGAAGTCGCGGCGATCGGCCTGCGCATGGGCGTTTACGCAGTGCAACCTTTTCCAGGAAAATTGCTCATCTACGCAAGCCTCGGCGGTTTGATCGAGATGGTCATCACGGGTGCAATTGTGGGAGCGATTTACAAACCCGCAGCTGCGCGAATGGCTTAACGACGGAATCGCTTTCGATCCACGCCGATTTCGAAGTTGGACTCCTGCTCGCGATTTATCGGAGTTGAGCGCCTGTCGCGCCGTAGCCTTGCGGAGGTGGATTGAGCGTCGAACGTTGACGTCCATGGCCAAAGCTTCGCAGACTCCCGCCGCTCTCGGCTATCGCATGCCGGCGGAATGGGAACCGCACGCGGCCACATGGCTTTCGTGGCCGCGGCGTGAGGGGATCAGTTTTCCCGATTCATTCGACCGCGTGATGCCGGCTTTGCGCGCCATGGTCGAAGCGTTGATCGAATCCGAGCAGGTCTGCATCAATGTTTGTAACGGCGCGCATGAAGCGGAAGCACAGTCGGTTTTAAGTGGACTACCCATGGAACGGATCACGTTTCACCGGATCCCCACGAACGAGCCATGGTGCCGCGATCACGGGCCGATCTTCCTTACACGCGATCGCGACCCGAGACTTGCCGTGGTCGACTGGGATTACAATGCTTGGGGAAACAAATATCCGCCGTTTGATTCGGATGAAGTCGTGCCGACGCGCATCGCTGAAATCCTGAAGCGACCGGTTTTTTATCCGCACATGATCCTCGAAGGCGGCTCTATTGAGGTGAACGGCAGCGGCGCATTACTCACGAGTGAGTCCTGCCTCCTAAACAAAAATCGGAATCCCAATCTTTCGCGCGATGAGGTCGAGCAACGCCTGCGCGATTATCTCGGCGCCAGCGACATTCTCTGGCTCGGCGATGGTATTGTCGGTGACGACACCGATGGTCACATCGACGATCTCGCGCGGTTTGTAGCGGAGCGCACTGTCGTGACGGTCGTTGAAGAGAACCGCAACGACGAAAATTACGAGCCACTCCAGGAGAATCTCGCACGTCTACGCGAGATGAAAATCGGTAGTCGCAAACTCGACATCCACACGCTTCCAATGCCGAAGAAGATCGTGCGCGAAGCGCTGCGACTCCCGGCGAGCTACGCGAATTTTTACATCGCGAATACCTGCGTGCTCGTGCCCACATTTGCTGATCCGAACGATGAAGCTGCGTTATCAGTCCTGCGCGAATGTTTTCCGGATCGACGCGTGATGGGGATCGATTGTCGCGAATTGATCTGGGGACTTGGCACGTTTCACTGTCTGACGCAGCAGCAACCGGCGGTGTGAATGTGGGAGGGACCTTAGTGTCCCCGACTGTCGCGGCACCGAGGCCGCTCCCACATTGTCACTCTTCGGCGACCGGCGCCGGTTTATAGCCGCTCTTCAAGATTGCGTCGTGCAGATCTGGTGGATGCGTTTTGCGCGGATCGAACGTAACGATCACGCGCTCGTGCGGGAGATCGACCTTTACGTCTTGAACTCCGGGAATATTCTTCAGCACTGGTCGCAGTTTGCGTACGCACTCATCGCAATCTTCACCTTCAGTGGCGATTTCGATGGTTTCCAGAATAGGATGGTCGGCGCGCTCGGGGAAAAACGGATCGGCCGGATCGGGATCATTGGGTCGTGCAGGGTCCATTGTTTTTCTTCCTTTCTTAATTTAACGCGTCAACTCGGTGCGATGGTTGCCTCCACGCGGTTTCCCATTAACGCCTGGCTTCAGCCAGGTGCCACGCCAGAATCCCGCGATCAGCCGTTTCCAACGGCTTTCGGTACTTGCCCGGCGCAGCAAGGAAGCCGTTGAAACGGCTTGGTCTTCTCGTTTTCAGTAACCACCGGGCTGAAGCCGGGTGTTACTGAGATCAGCGCGATTGGACCGCCACTTCGCGCGCCACCGGTTCGAGGACGCGCCAGACGTTTTCGGCAAGAAGTTTTTGGCCGGCGGCATTCGGATGAATTCCATCGGGCAAATTCAGTGACAAGTTGCCTGCGACGCCTTCGAGCAAATACGGCACCAACGCCGCTCCATTTTTTGCGGCAAGGCCGGCAAACATGTCGCCGAATGCGGACACGTAATCCTCGGCCGTATAACCCGGGATTTGCATGCCTGCGATCACGACGCGCACGCCTGGATTTCGAGCCTTCACCTTGGCAATGATCTGCTGGAGATTTTTTTGGATTTGATCGACCGGCAGGCCGTGAAACACGTCGTTGATACCAAGCTCCAGAATCAAAATGTCGATTCTGTGCTTTAGATGCGCTGGCAAGCGTTCCAAGCCGCCGTCGGTGGTGGCTCCAGAGGCGCTCGCGTTGATCACTTGAAAGTTCAACCCTGCCGAGCGCAGCTTTTTTGCAAGTAGCGCCGGATACGCTTCACTGCGCTTGAGCATGAATCCGTCCGATAAACTATCGCCAAACACCAAAATCGTCTTGGGTGGATCGGCATGGAGGCTTTGAGCGCGCAAGATCAGACAGGCCACGCCAAGGAGCACGATGCAAGCTTTCACAACCAAACGCTCAACTCCGAACTATTCGCGAGCAAGCGCCCAACGCTCAACTCCGGCCGTGCCGGCTTCCAGTCGATTCCCATCAGTAAGACGCCAATACCGCCGCTTCAGAGTTGGACCTTGAAGCTTTTCCGCGTAACGGTTTAACTCTTCAACTCTTGAATATTTTCTATGGCTAATTTTGCTATCAACGGTTTCGGGCGCATCGGACGCAACGTCCTTCGCGCCATGTCACAAAAACAGGTGGAGCGCGTTCTCGCAGTCAACGATCTCACCGACACCCATACACTGGCGCACCTGCTCAAGTGGGATTCGGTGCACGGCAAATTCGACGGCGAGATCGGGTACGATGACGAAAACATCATCGTGCGCGGTCACAAAATTAACGTTTTGAGGGATCGCGATCCAGCGAATCTCCCGTGGAAAAAACTGGACATCGATGTGGTGCTTGAATCGACCGGCTTGTTCACCAGTCGGGATAAGGCCGAGCTGCACTTGAAGGCCGGAGCGAAACGCGTGTTGATCAGCGCGCCGGCAAAAGATCCAGACGTGACGATTTGCATCGGCGTGAACGATAACGCCTTCGATCCAAACAAGGACAAAATCGTCTCCAACGCCAGTTGCACAACGAACTGTCTCGCGCCGATGGCGAAAGTGTTGAATGACACATTCGGCATTGCGCACGGGTTCATGAGCACGATCCACAGTTACACGAACGATCAGCGGATTCTCGATTTTCCGCACAGTGACCTGAGACGCGCGCGCTCTGCAGCCATCAACATCATTCCATCCACGACTGGCGCGGCGAAGGCGATTGGCGAAGTAATTCCAGCGCTCAAAGGAAAACTAAATGGCGGCGCCTTCCGGGTCCCGACGCCGGATGGTTCGGTGACCGATTTCACCGCCGTGCTGGAAAAAGACGCGACCGTGGACACGATCAATGCTGCGTTCAAGGAAGCGGCGTCAGACAAAAGCTACAAGGGCGTGCTCGAGTTCAGCGATGAACCGCTCGTTTCCCAGGACATCGTTGGCAATCCGCACTCCTGCATCTTCGACAGCAAGCTGACGCTCACGATCGGCAATCGTTTCGTAAAAGTGGTCGGCTGGTACGATAATGAATGGGGCTACAGCAATCGCTGCGTGGAGTTGATGCAGATGCTGGCTGACTGATGACGAGCAGGAGCACGAGTAAGAATGGCAAAGCTTTCTGTTCGTGATCTCGACGTACGCGGAAAACGTGTGCTGGTGCGAGTGGATTTTAACGTCCCGACGGAAACGCGGAACGGCAAAGTTCATGTCACGGATGATACCCGAATCCGGGAAAGCCTGCCGACCATCAATTACCTGCGCGAACACGGCGCGAAAACTATTTTGATGTCGCATTTTGGCCGGCCTAAGGGAAAGCCGGTGGAAAAATATTCTCTTCGGCCGATCGGCGTATATTTGCACTCGCTGATCCATCATCCTGTAATTTTCAGTCGCGACACCATCGGAGAGGTGCCGAAGGAAATTATCGAGCACATGGAGAACGGAGACGTCGCGCTACTGGAGAACGTTCGCTTCCACCCAGGTGAGGAGACAAACGATGCGGAGTTTGCCAAGGCTCTCGCCGGGCTCGGCGATTTGTATGTGAACGATGCATTTGGCGCGGCGCACCGGGCGCATGCGTCAACAGCGGGCATCACAAAGTTCATGCAGAAATCGGCCATGGGTCTTTTGATGGAAAAAGAACTGAAGCATCTGCGTGACGAACTTCAGGACCCAGCCAGGCCGTTCCTTGTAATCCTGGGCGGCGCCAAGGTGTCAGATAAAATCGGCGTTCTAAAAGCGCTAATGGAAAAGGCGAACAGCATTCTCATCGGCGGCGCAATGGCGAACACGTTTTTAAAAGCGGAGGGAATTCCGGTCGGCGCGAGCCGGGTCGAGGCCGACAAGGTTGATCTCGCACGGGAACTTCTGAAGCTGGCGAAGCAACGCGGCGTGAATTTTTTGCTGCCGATTGATGCGGTGGAGGCCGATGAAATTCGTCCGGGAGCGAACATGCGAAACACCAGCCGTCTCTCGCCTGAGCATGGGATCGCCGATGGATGGCAGGCCGTTGATATCGGTGCGGCAACAATCGCACTTTACCAGGAAGAAATTGCCAGGGGTGAAACGATTTTGTGGAACGGACCGATGGGCGTCTTTGAAATTCCTGAATTTGGGGAAGGCACAATTGCAATCGCAGAAGCCATGGCGCAATCCGGCGCTAAGACGATCATTGGCGGCGGCGATTCAGTTACCGCAGTCAAGCAAGCCGGGCTCGCCGATAAAATGACGTTTATCTCCACCGGTGGCGGCGCAACGTTGGAACTACTAGAGGGCAAAGAACTGCCGGGAGTAGCGGCGTTAACAGACAAATAATATGCGTCATTCCGAGCGAAGTCGAGGAAACCCGTGGAGTTACCGTAACGTTTTCGCTGCGGGATCCCTCGACTCCGCGGAGTTTACCCTGAGCGAGCGAAGTGAGTCGAATGGGCTACGCTCGGGATGACCGACGAACGATTCATGAGAAAGAAAATCGTCGCAGCCAATTGGAAGATGAACATGACGCAGGGCGAGTCCGCGCGGTTCGTAGAATCATTCCTTCGGGACATCGGAGAAATCACCGATGTCGAAGTGGTGATCATTCCGCCGTTCACTGCGATTGCGAAAGTGACGGAGGCGTTAGGCGGAGCCCAGAACATCAAAGTCGGCGCGCAAAACATGTATTGGGAGAAGAGCGGCGCGTTTACTGGCGAGATTAGCGCGCCGCTTTTGCGCGACCTTTTTGTGCACTACGTCGTGCTCGGTCACAGTGAGCGCCGAATGTTGTTCGGCGAGACAGACGAGATGGTCAATCGCAAGGTGCGCGCAGCGCACGAGGCAAAGCTGCGCCCAATCGTTTGCGTCGGCGAAACCCTTGAGCAGCGCGACAAGGGCAATGTGGAAAAAATTTTATCCATCCAGTTGCGCGGCAGTCTCGCCGGTCTGAGCGCGAAGCAGCTACAAGAGACAGTGATCGCATACGAGCCGATCTGGGCGATCGGCACCGGGCGCAACGCGACACCCGCTCAAGCGCAGGAAGCGCACGCCTTCATTCGCCACACATTGCGCGAAATGACCGACGACACGACAGCCGACCGAATCCGAATCCAGTACGGCGGCAGCGTCAAACCGGACAACGCACACGAACTAATGAGCCAGCCCGATATCGACGGGGCGCTTGTCGGCGGAGCCAGCCTGGACCCGCGCAGCTTTGCCCAAATCGTGAAGGCCGCGCGCCCGAAATAACCCCTGCGTCTGATTGAATGACGCGAGCGTTTTTTATTGCCGGCCCGACGGCAACGGGAAAATCCGATCTTGCGGCCGACCTCGCGTGCGAATTGGGCGCAGAAGTTGTCAGCGCCGACGCGTTCCAAATCTATCGCGGGCTCGATCTGCTGAGCGCAAAGCCGGACGCGGCAACTCTCGCCAAAGCACCGCATCACCTCATCGGAACGATTCCGCTCTCGGAAGAGATGAACGCAGAGAAATTCCGTCGCGCAGCCACACGCGCCATTGACGAAATCAATTCACGCGGAAAACTCGCGATCGTCGTCGGCGGAAGCGGGCTTTACATCAAAGCGTTAACACACGGACTTGCGCCTCTTCCTTCGGCTGATCCGAACCTGCGCGAGAAACTGAATGCGATGAGTTTGGATGCGCTGCGCTCGCAACTTGCCGAACTTGATCCTGAAGTGGCCAGAAAGATCGACATCAACAATCGCCGCCGCGTAATCCGCGCCCTGGAGATTTGCTTGCTCACCGGCGACCCGGCTTCTGCAAAGCGCCAACAATGGGGAGCGCACGCTTCCAGCGTGCAGTGTTCGGCATCGTGCCGAACACAAACGCGCCGGCAAGATGCCGGCGCGAGCACGCAGGATGCGTGCGCTCGCCATGGTTTTTTTGTCTTTCGCGACCGGGAAGAGCTTTACAAACGAATCAATCAGCGAGTGGAAGGCATGTTTAAATGCGGCGTCATCGAAGAAGTGCGCGCCGCTGCGGCGACGAGCGCGACAGCCTCGCAAATGATCGGTTTGCGCGAAATCCGGGAACTGCTCGCTGGAAAAATGTCGCTCCCGCAATGCGTCGCCGACATTCAACAATCGACTCGCCGTTACGCGAAGAGACAGTTGACCTGGTTCCGGCGGCAAACTAATTTTTCACCGCTGAACCTGTCGTTTCTTACTCACAACGAAGCGGTGAAACGGATCTCACTCCGAATGCTGTCGGAGGCCGGCACCAAGGGATGATTGAAACCCGCCTCGCAAATGTTGTAGTCACGCTCCTGTGGGGCGTCCTCTTTTTCTGCTTGCGGACGGCGTACAGCGCCGTGGCTACAGAAACTGGCGCACTTCATGATTGAAACGCGTCCGCAAAAAACACGAGAGCGCGCGCTGCTGATCGGCTTGGAAAAGGAAGGCGTTTCCAAGTGGGACTTGCACGATTCACTGGACGAGTTGCGCGAGCTGGCGAATTCCGCAGGAGCTGAGGTCGTCGATACCGTGACGCAAAAACTGCAGAAGCCGACTGCGCCGTACTACATCGGCCGCGGCAAAGCGGAATTGATTAAAGAATCGTGTCAGGACCGACAGGTAACTTCGGTCATTTTTGATGATGAACTTTCGCCAGCGCAAGGGCGTAACCTGGAAAATTTATTCGCGCGCAAGGTGCTCGATCGAACACAATTGATTCTCGACATTTTTGCGCAGCGGGCGCGCAGCCGGGAAGGCCGATTGCAAATCGAGCTCGCGCAGTTGCAATATCTTTTGCCGCGTCTCACCCGAATGTGGCATCACTTGTCGCGGCAGACAGGCGGCATCGGGACACGCGGCCCGGGTGAAACGCAATTGGAAGTCGACCGCCGGCGCGTCCAGGAACGGATCGCGCGACTTGAGCGCGAGCTGGAATCGGTGCGGAAAACGCGAGCCATTCAGCGACAGGGGCGAAAACGCTATCAGTGGCCGGTCGCCGCAGTGGTTGGTTACACGAACGCGGGGAAATCAACGTTGCTGAATCTCCTTACGGGAGCGGACGTGGTAGCAGAGGACAAACTTTTCGCCACGCTGGATCCGACGACGCGCAGCTTTGTTTTGCCTAACAAACAGCGGGTCCTGCTCACGGACACCGTCGGGTTTCTACGAAAGCTTCCGCACACGCTGATTGAGTCGTTTAAGGCGACACTGGAAGAAGTCAGCGAAGCTGATTTGCTTATCCACATTGCCGATCTGAGTCATCCGCGCGTGGACGAACAGATGGAAGCAGTCAATCGAGTGGTCAAAGAACTCGACGCTTACGGCAAGCAAACAGTGATCGTGTTCAACAAGATCGATAATCTGCAAAACCGCGAAATCGTCGATTCTCACTTGGAACGTTTTCCCGGTAGCGTGGCGATTTCCGCGCGCACCGGAGAAGGAGTGAACAAACTCGTGCAGGCTCTGGAGCACGCACTTACTTCGTGGCGATTACGCTCGCGGTTTCGGATCCCCGCAAAAGAAAATGCGTTGATCGCGGAGATCCATCGAGTGGGTCACGTGCTAGAACTGCGGTACGAGGGCAACGATGCTGTAATTGTCGCCCACGTTCCTCCTGATCTGGCGCAAAGGCTGGACCGATACACACAAAGGTAGTGACGGCGCGCTGCGCCGTCCGGACATCGCAGCGCGATGTCCCTACCATGAATCCTTATTGTGTAGTCAGATTTCGTACCGCCGACTCCGCGCTCCGCGCGACTTCTAACCAGCCTTCACGATTGTTCGGAGTCGATGGAAAGTTCAAAGCCTCTCCGATAATCAATTTGATTCTCACAGGACGTGGCACTCTTCGGTTTGGCGGCAGGGCCTCGAAAGTTCCAAAAAGACCGCAAGGAACAACCGGCACATTTGTTTCTGCAACGAGCATCCCGAGGCCGTGTTTGAAGGGCATCATGGAACCAGTACGCGTACGACCGCCCTCTGGGAAAATGATGAAGATCGCTTTTTCTTCCTGCAATTTGCGTCGCAGTTCTGCAAGAGCATGCGGACCGCAGTTTTTTCGCCACATCGGCAACGCATTGAGCATGATTGCGGAGAACACACTGACTGCCGTCGTTTGAAAGAAAATATCGCCTGCCGCGATTGGGAACGCGCGCTCGCGATGACGCGGCTTGAGGGCCGCTCCGAGAATAAGCGCGTCGAGATGACTGCAGTGATTCGCTGCGAGGACAAATGGACCGTGCGGCGGGAGTTTGTCGCGACCCATAATTGTGAGTTGATGAACGATCGCAAAGTAAAATCGCAGCGTTGAAAAGCATGCCTGATGCGCCAGACTTTCAAGCAGACCGCTCTCGCGCCGGACGCTTCGGAAACGCTCGGCTGGAGTCAGGCCGGTATCACGCGCCGGTTGGAGTTGCCACGGTTCCATTCGATCTAGAACCCGGAGAAGATTCGCTGCGGCTGCCCTGGCCCGAAACCGACAAAATAACCGACGTAGTGAAAAACAGCTGGCGCGACCAGAATCAGGCTGTCAAAACGATCCAACAAACCGCCGTGACCAGGAATAATCCTGGCGGTGTCCTTCAGACCCAGATCGCGCTTAATTGAGGAGAGCATCAAATCGCCGAACTGGCCGACTACGCTGATGATGATCCCGAGGCCGGCCAGGCAGATTGGGTTATCCAATGAGGTGTTAGTCCAGATGAAATGAGCGATCACTGCCACGAGCGGTGTTGTCAGGATGACCGCACCGAGCGCACCACCCACCGTTTTGTTTGGGCTCGTGTTGGGAACGAATTTCCGATGACCGAATAGATGACCGCAGATGTAAGCAAAGATATCATTCAGCTCCACGGCAAAAATGATCAGTAATAAGATCGGACGATAATTCCAATCGTTTGCCATGTAGCCAAGGTTGCCGAGCGCGCTTCCGAAAAGAGCGAACCCGAGGACACCGAGACCAACGCGCTGGATATAGCCTTTCGGTTGATCAGGTATTAATCCGCCGATGGCTATCAAGGCGACGGTCAAGGGAAACAACGCAACAAACAGCCGATACCAGTTATCCAGCTCGGCAAAAGTGATCAGGAGAATACCGATAACCACGATGAAACTAATGGTTCGTTCCCGGAACAGGCCGGTGATCCGAGCGTATTCGCGATAACAGAGAAAACTCAGGGCGGCCACAGCCAGAATGGTCCAAAAAGCGCCTGCCAGAATGGGAATCAGGATGCACAGCACAAGCCAGATCCAGGAGCGATAACGGTCCCAGAGTTCCTTTCGCTTTTCGGTCTTGCTGTTCGCCGCTCGCGTTGTGATGAAAATCAAGAGCGGCGCCAACACGAGCAAAGCGACAGCTGTCCCGGTCAGAACAACGGTGACGCGATCATCAAACGCATGATGGAATCCAAGCAGCCGTTGCCAGGTGGTGTTAGTCATGTCAACGCGCGTCCGATTCGCTTTAGCCTGCGCACGATGGTGATCAGGCAGCCGGCGATTATCACCGTGAGACTGAGAGTCATGACTCCGAGCTCGAGATTATCGACGTGAAAAACTTGCCACGATCGAGGAACAACTGCGGAGTACAGACAACCAATGGTGATGACTAGCATCCGGTGTTGTTTTGCCATTGGTCCGCAAAACTCGTTAGGTGCGCCGGCGATTTTTCCCGCGGCGCGAATGTAAGCCGTGAAAATCGCCAGAATCGTCGCGATGTAACCGAGCGCTACGTTTCCGCCCCAGGCGAATCCGGCGCCAATGAATATCGCCGCGTCGGAAACGCGATCGGGCACTTCGTTGTAAAGCTCACCTGTTTTTGAAGCCCGACTCGACGCAAGCGCAACCATACCGTCCAGCATGTTCGCCGTTAGCCGCAGTTGCGCGCCAAGCGCAGCCACGAGCCAGAAGATTCGGTGATATGCCACCGACGTCAGCCCGAGCGCTACGCCGGTCACGATACACGCGCACACGGCGGCAATCGAAATGGCATTCGGTGATATCTTTCGTGACGCCAGCCACGCTGTTGCTGCCTGCGCCCATTTTCGATTTCGGGTGGCAATTGGTCGGCGATCGATTGCTTGCACCGCAGATTCGTTCATCGCGGACGAATCCATAGCAAGCCTTAAGAAGAATGACGAGCTAACAACTCGAGAGCACGCGCGCGAAGGAATCCATCCAATCGGCCGGGAATCCACGTGCTTCGTCTTGCACTGCGCGCCTTCCTTCGTGATGATGCAGAAGCATGCCAGCGACGTTGGAACAAACCGGGCCGAAACTGCTCACGCCGCGTTCTGTGTTCATTCTGCGATTCATCAGCACAATCGTGCTCTGGACGGTGGCCCTGTTAATCATGTTCTCGGGCTACGAGATCTTATTCTGGTTCTTGATTAGCGCGTTCGGGCTGCTCGGGCTTTGGGAATTCTACAGCATGCTCGATCACAAGGGCCTGCCGAATTTCAAAATTACCGGGATGATCTGCGGTGCCGTGATGCTCGCAGGGAGTTTTTATTATTTTTCCAAAATCGGCCCGGAAGGCTCCTATGATTTTGAAGTCGCCGTTCTGCTCTTTTTTCTGCTGACGGTGTTCGGGCGGCAAATGTTCGCGCGGTTGCGGGATGATGAGCCACTGCAAACGATGGCTTACACGCTATTCGGTCTGCTCTACGTTCTGTGGCTCTTCAATTTCATCACCAAAATCGTTTACCTGACTCCGCGTTCGAGCACTGGCCAACTCACGGGTCAGTTTTACGTTTTGTATTTGATTGCGGTCACGAAATTCTCAGATATGGGCGCCTATCTGACCGGCAGCGCGATCGGCCGGCATTTAATGGTGCCGCACATCAGCCGCAAGAAAACCTGGGAAGGTTTTTTTGGTGCGATAGTGTTCGCGCTGCTTTGCAGTCTCACCCTTTTCAAAGTAATGCCCGGGCATCTGCCGGCTCTCAACTGGACACACGCGACAGTACTCGGTTTGCTTCTCGGGCTTGCCGCAGTGCTCGGCGACCTGGCCGAATCCATCATCAAGCGCAGCACCGACGTAAAAGACTCGGGCAATCTGCTTCCCGGAATTGGTGGCGCACTCGATCTCCTGGACAGCCTGCTTTTCACCGCGCCGCTGTTGTTCTTCTATCTGCGACTGGTTATTCGCGTGCCGTGATAAAATGCGCAGAGCAACCACGAATCGACGCGAAGACAATGACAATGAGAGATTCCCGGGGACGCAAGCGTGTCGTTATACTTGGCGCGACTGGATCTATCGGCGAGAGCGCGTTGAAAGTGGCACGCGATATTCCGGAGCGAATGGAAATCGTTGGGCTTGCGGCAAAAACCAATGCACACAAGCTCGCTGCGGCTGCGAATGAAGTCCGGCCGGACTCGGTCTGCCTGGTTGACGAGACCCAGATTGGCGTTCTTCGGAACGCGCTCGATTACGAGCCGCGGATTTTTTCCGGCGAAGCGGGTTTGCTCGAGATCGCCTGCCTAACAGGTGCAGACATGGTCCTGGTGGCAATTGTGGGCACTGGAGGTTTGCGCCCCGCGCTCGCGGCGATTGAAGCCGGTAAAGACCTCGCCGTGGCGAGTAAGGAAATTTTGGTCATGGCGGGCGAGATTGTGATGCGCGAGGCGCGCAACCATGGCCTCCACATTTTGCCAGTGGATAGCGAGCACAACGCGATCTTTCAGTGCTTGGAAGGCAAACATGCCGCAGATGTCAGACGGATCATCCTCACCGCGTCCGGCGGTCCGTTCCGCGAAACCCCGCGTGCAGATTTCGATTCGATTACGCCGGAACAGGCGCTAAAACATCCGACCTGGAACATGGGACCGAAAATCACGATCGATTCCGCGACCCTCTTCAACAAGGGCTTGGAAATGATCGAGGCGCACTGGCTTTTTGGCGTCGAGATGGAGCGCGTTGAGGTGGTCATCCATCCGCAAAGCATCGTCCATTCGATGGTCGAGTTCACCGACTGTTCCACGCTCGCGCAATTGAGTTATTCGAACATGTGTTTCCCGATTCAATATGCCGTGACCTGGCCGGATCGCGTTCCGAACACCTTGCCGCCACTGGATTTTTCGAAGCTATCGAAACTGGAATTTTACACTCCGCGCTACGACGATTTTCCGGCATTGAATCTGGCTCGCCGCGCCGGCGAGACCGGCGGCACCTTGCCTGCGGTAATGAATGCCGCCAACGAAATCGCGGTCGCGGCATTTTTGGATGGCAAAGTGCGTTTTCCGGAAATCTGGCGAATTGTTGAACAAGTTATGAACCGGCACACGCCCGTTGCGCACCCTGATCTCGATGCAATATTGGCAGCTGATCAGTGGGCGCGGGAACAAGCGAAGGAAAACGTTAAAGAGTTGGAGCGTTAGACCCTGGAAAGAGTTCCAACGGCGGAACCAGTTGCGTGTCCAACCAATCACTGATCACCAGTCACTAATCACATGATTCTGCACATAGCCCGCGTCATCTTCATCCTGCTCGAGGTGCTCATCCTGTTTAACCTGCTCATCGTAGTACATGAGCTTGGGCATTTCCTCGCCGCGCGGTGGCGCGGTCTCTACATCGAGAAATTCGGTGTTTGGTTTGGGAAACCGATTTGGAAGAAAACAATCAATGGCGTCCAATACTCGCTCGGCTCACTGCCATTTGGGGGCTTCGTCGCGCTGCCGCAACTTGCACCAATGGACATCATTGAAGGCAAAGCGGACCTGGACCGGGCGAGGCTGCCGAAAATTTCCGCGCTAGACAAAATCATCGTAGCTATCGCCGGGCCGGTATTCAGCCTTCTGTTGGCGCTGTTTTTTGCTGGAATCGTCTGGGCTGTCGGTCATCCGGTGAGCGAAGCCGACTCAACGACGGTCGTTGGCTACGTCATGTCGGATTCGCCGGCGGGAAAGGCTGGCCTGCAACCAGGCGATAAAATCCTGTCCGTGGATGGCAAGCCGGTGAGGCGTTTCATGGGAATGAGCGACAGTATTAGCTGGGACGTGGTGCGCAGCGAGGGCGATAAGATTGCAGTCAAATTCGAGCGCGACGGCAAGGTGCGAACCGTATGGGTTGAGCCTTACAAGGCTGAGACCCGCGGTTGGCGCAGGAAAAGCGTGCGGCAACTGCTCATCTATCCGGCAGAAACGGCCATCATTGCTAAAGTCGAGCGAAATACGCCGGCAGCGGCAGCTGGATTGCGTCCGGGAGACATCATTCGCGGGTTCAACCAAACGCCGATTTACAACCCGATCGCGTTGCTGGAATACATCAACAAACATCCAAAGGACCAGCTTGTGCTGCATGTGGAACGCGATGGCAAGAAGCTGGACATTCCGGTAAAGCCGACCCCTCTGCCTACCGAAGGCAAAGTGAAGCCACGAATTGGCATTCAATGGGATGCCTCTGGGATTGTGTCGATCCAGCACCCCAATCCAATTGAACAGGTTTACAACAGCGTCACCAGCACCCTGAAAACAATCGGCGCGGTCGCGTCCCCGAAGTCGGACGTCAAGTTGCAGCACTTGAGCGGTCCGGTGGGAATCGGTCGCATTTACTATCTGCTTTTCCAAAGCGAACGCGGCTGGCAATTGGCGTTGTGGTTTAGCGTGATTCTGAACGTAAACCTGGCGATTCTGAATTTGCTGCCAATTCCAGTCCTTGATGGAGGTCACATCGTGCTGGCGCTGATCGAGTCCGTCCGTCGCAAACCGGTGAATATGCGGGTACTTGAAGTGATTCAGACCAGCTGCGCCGTCGTGATCATTGGATACATGCTCTACATCACGTTCTTCGACGTGCAGGATTTGCCGTTCGTCCGCAAGAAACTCGACCAATACGAAGCCCAGTCGTCCGGAAAAAACCGCGAAGGGCCCTAGTGTTGTGTAACCGGTATGGCGGTTCCACAACACTGAACAGCAGCGCAATTGCGCGGTCGCTGGAGTATTCGTAAATTCCAGTTCTCGTGAACTATCGCAGTAATTCCTCACATTACGCTCGTCGCCTAACGCGCGAGGTGAAAGTAGGAGACGTAGGCATCGGCGGCGACAATCCGATCCGTGTTCAATCAATGATTACCTGCGACACCATGGACACTGAGGCGTCCATCCAACAAACGATCGAGCTTGCCGATGCGGACTGCGAGATTGTCAGGATCACCGCGCCGACAGTGAAGGATTCACGCAACCTCGAGCATATCGTAAGAGGCTTGCGCGAGCGTGGATGCAATGTGCCGATCGTGGCAGACATCCATTTCAAACCTGACGCAGCGATGGAAGCGGCCAAATGGGTCGAAAAGGTGCGAATCAATCCGGGTAATTACGCCGACTCGAAAAAATTCGCGATCCGCGAATACACCGACGAGCAGTATACGGCGGAGTTAAATCGGATCCGTGAGCGGTTTTCGCCGCTTGTCGAGTTGTGCAAGACGCGCGGAATCGCCATGCGGATTGGCACAAACCACGGGTCGCTGTCCGATCGCATCCTGAATCGATACGGCGATACCCCGCTCGGCATGGTCGAAAGTGCGGTCGAGTTCGCGCGGATCGCGCGTGAGCTCGACTATCACGATTTCGTTTTCTCCATGAAGGCGAGCAACCCGAAAGTGATGATCGCTGCTTATCGGCTGCTCGTAGCGCGATTGAACGAATTGGATGCCGAAGAAGCGGCGAAAGGTAGGGGCGGTTCACCCGAACCGCCCGGGCGATTGGAGTCAATTGCCCCTACCTGGAATTACCCGTTGCACCTCGGCGTGACCGAGGCCGGCGAAGGCGAAGATGCGCGCATCAAGAGTGCAATCGGGATTGGTTCACTTCTGGCAGATGGAATCGGCGATACGATTCGCGTTTCGCTGACTGAAGATAGCCCTCATGAGATTCCCGTGGCCAAAGCGCTGATCGAGAACATTAAAAAAACGCCCAACGCCCAATGCAAAACGCCCAACGCTCAATTATCGTTTGATCCGTTCTCCTATCAGCGGCGCGCCACGCAAACGATTTCTGTAGCCGGGGGCGTTGACCCCGGCAATGGAGTGAAGCTCGGCGGCACAGAACTGATTCGCGTCGTCGTAGGTCAGGCGAACTTCGACAAAATCGCGCACAAGATCGACAAAATGGGCGATTACAAACCGGAAATTGTCTATGAGAATGCCGAGATCCAGGAACTCGATCCACGCGATGAAACCGCGCTTGCCCGAATTAATCAAAGCTCAACTCCGATGTTCGTAACTGTGCGCGACGGCGTCGATCTCCCGGTGATCGCTGCGTTCCGTTTGCTCGCAGCGCGGTTGCAGCCACGGCACCCGATTTTGCTGAAGGATGTGCTGAAAAAGTGGGAGGGACCTCAGCGTCCCGACGGTCGCGGCACTGAGGCCACATTTCTTGAAACCCTTCTCACCGCCTCCACTAACATCGGCTCCTTGCTCTGCGATGGAATCGGCGACGCGATTCTGGTGCAGGGGGAGGAAGCGCCCGGGCAGGCGCTACGCTTGGCCTACAATATTTTACAGGCGGCTGGATCACGAATTTTCAAGACGGATTACGTGGCTTGTCCTTCCTGTGGACGGACACTGTTCAACCTGCAAACCACAACGGCCAGGATCAAAGCGGCAACGTTGCATCTGAAGGGCGTGAAGATCGCCATCATGGGCTGCATTGTGAATGGCCCCGGTGAAATGGCAGACGCTGATTTTGGATACGTCGGTGGCGCGCCGGGCAAAGTAAATCTTTACGTCGGCAAGACCGCCGTGAAATTCAACATTCCCGAAGCCGAAGCAGTCGATCGCCTGAAGGATTTAATCCGCGAACACGGGAAATGGATTGAGCCGGCCCTGGAAGCCACTCCTGTGGAAGCAATTTCGTAGCGTGCCCTAACAAATTCGGAAGCGACAGGGCTTATGTCTCGCCAATACACGCTACAGCGCGCTCCGGTATCCACGTCGATCCACCTGGATTACGCCGCTCAGCTGAACCAACAGCAGCTCGCCGCCGTGACTGCTCCGCCGGGCCCAATTCTGGTGATTGCCGGCGCGGGCTCAGGAAAAACACGAACGCTTACATATCGCGTGGCATACTTACTCGAAAACGGAATCGATCCTCGCAACATTCTACTGCTCACATTCACGAACAAAGCTGCACGCGAGATGCTGAATCGGGTTGCGAATTTGTTGCCAGTCGACGCAAGCGGACTCTGGGGCGGGACATTCCATTCGATAGGGAACAGGATTTTGCGCAGACACGGCAGCGCACTCGGCTACTCGAGTGGATTCACCATCATGGATCGCGAGGATCAAAAGGACTTAATCAATACGGTTGTAGCGAGCGCGGGAATTGACCCGAAGGAAATCCGGTTTCCGAAAGGGGACGTTCTCGCTGAGATCTTCAGTTTCGTCGTCAACACAGAGAATCCGATGGAGCAGTTGCTCGCGGAAAAGTTCCCTTACTTCCTGCCGTTGCTCGAAAGAATTCAAGACGTTTGGGAGCGATACGAGAAAAAGAAGAAGGCGACGAATTCCATGGATTTCGACGACCTGCTGCAAAAAACATTATTGATGTTTCAGCAGCACGAACGAATCGCGGAAATCTACCGGAAACAATTTCAATTCATTCTGGTAGACGAATATCAGGACACGAACAAGATCCAGGCCGACCTCGTTGACCTGCTCGCGCGCGATCATCGCAATGTGATGGTCGTGGGCGACGACGCGCAGTCGATTTACTCCTGGCGCGGCGCGAACTTTCAAAACATTCTCGAATTTCCAAAGCGTTATCCCGATGCACAGGTGTTCAAGATCGAAATGAATTACCGCAGTGTGCCGGAAATTCTTGGGGTGGCGAACGCTGCCATTGCCGCAAACGTTCAGCAATTCCGGAAACACTTAAGCGCAACACGCGAATCGAAGATGCTCAGACCGGCGTTGGTCGCGCTGAATGATGGCGCAGAGCAGGCGCGGTTTATTGCGCAGCGGCTTCTTGAACTCCGCGATGAAAATGTTGATCTTAACGACATCGCGGTGCTTTATCGGGCGCATTATCACGCACTGGAGCTGCAATTGGAGCTTTCGCGCCGTGGTATTCCATATCAAATCACCAGCGGCATCCGCTTCTTCGAGCAGGCACATATTAAAGATGTGACTTCGTTCATCCGTTTCGTGGCCAATCCGCGAGATGAAGTCGCCTATAATCGCATGGTGAAATTGCTTCCCGGCATTGGAAATCGCACCGCGGAAAATCTCTGGCGCCAATGGGAAAAATCGGATTTGGAGCCGGCCCGCCCTCGGGCCGATGGTTCTCCCGACGAAGGCGTCGACCACGGCTCGGTTGTAGAGGCGGCCGTTGACTCCAGTTCTGTTGTAGCCGGAGGCGTTGACTCCGGCTCTGAAAAAGAATCTCCGCCCGCCGGGGTCATCGCCCCCGGCTACAAGTTTGGAGAACGTCTCCTTGCGATGAGTGTGCCGGCAAAATCAAAGAAAATGTGGACGCAACTGGCGCACACGCTGGATGAGATCGCACCGCGCGGCGAACCGAATCAGCCGTCGGAGATGATCACGTCCGTTGTGGAAGCGATCTACGATGATTACGCCAAAGTGAACTTTGCGAATTACCAACTTCGTCGGGAAGACCTCGACCAGCTCGCAGTGTTCGCCCGCCAGTTCAAAGACGTACATGAATTTCTTTCGCAGTTGGCATTGATCAGCAACGTCGATGCAGAAGCCGCGCCGGCTCAAAACGCCGATAAAGAGGCGGTTAATCTGTCAAGCGTACACCAGGCAAAAGGTCTGGAGTTTCACACGGTATTCGTGATCTGGTTGACTGACGGAATGTTTCCAAGCAGTCGCTCCCTTGAAACACGGGCTGCGCTGGAGGAAGAACGGCGTTTGTTTTACGTCGCGGTCACCCGCGCGCGCGACGAGCTTTATCTTACCTACCCTCAAATGCGCCTGACCGGTGGTTATGGCGATGTGTTCCAGCGGCCGTCGCGATTTCTTCAAGAAATTCCCAACAACCTCGTCGAAGACTGGCAAGTAAGCAGAAAATAACGAAGCTCGAATGTCGAAAAAAATAACTGTCATTCCGAGCGCAGTCGAGAATGGAGCGGCTGGGGAAGCCGCGACACGGACGGGAAGCCCGGAGGGTGAGCGAGCGGGAAGTGAGCGAATCAAATCCCGTGGCGAAACCAAAGAGCAATTCCGCGGGATCCTTCGACTCCGCTTCGCTCCGCTCAGGACGACGATCAGTCATTCGTGCTTCGATCTTCATTCGTCATTCGACATTTTCAACCGCCATGGCGGTCGTCATTCGTCATTCTTTTGATGGAACTCTCGCCGGAGAAAAAAATCGCTGGCGTTCTCGCGCCTCTCTTCGCACTGCGCACAGAGAATGATTTGGGAATCGGCGACTTGGGCGGGCTGCGTGAGTTTATCGATTGGATTGCAGAAACGGGATTCAAGCTTGTTCAGCTTTTGCCAATCAACGAAACGGGAGGCGATAACAGCCCATACAACGCTATCAGCGCCATGGCGATCGAGCCAACCACTGCTCATATCGCGCCAAACTCGCCGCCAGACTTAACCCCCGAAAACTTTGAAGCTGCAGTCGCTAATATCGACCTCCCAGCTCTTCGCCGTGGCCCCATAAAATATCGGCAGGTCAAGGAATTAAAGCAGCGCCTTCTCGAGAAGGCATTTGATAATTTTTCGGCTCAGGCCGACGAAAAACGGAAATCAGAATTTCAAAGATTCTGTGAAGAAGAATCGTCATGGTTACGTGATTACGCGTTCTTTCGCGTTCTCATCGAGGAAAATGATGGTAGCGCCGCATGGGACCGCTGGCCGGTTCAGCATCAGAATATGGAAACTGCTGGCGCATGGCTGCGCGATATCCCGCACGACAAACAGGCAGCCCTTATACGGCGCGGAGATTTCTTCTGTTATGTGCAATGGATCGTGCTCCAGCAATGGCGGGATATCAAAGCGCATGCCAAACAGCGCGGCGTCGCACTAATGGGCGACATTCCATTCGGCGTCAGTTATTACAGCGCCGACGTTTTCTCGCGCCCCAATGAATTCATGCTCGATTGGTTCGGCGGCGCGCCGGCCGAGCCGACTTTCAAGGAGGATGCATTCACCCAAAAATGGGGACAGAACTGGGGCATTCCGCTCTATCGCTGGAGCGCCATGCACACCAACAATTTTCAATGGTGGCGCGAACGGGTGCGCGCTACCCGAAGGATCTTTAATCTGTTCCGGATCGATCATGTCCAGGGATTTTATCGCGTCTATGGGTTTCCGTGGCGCCCCCAGAGGAACAAAGAATTCCTTCCGCTCGATCAACAGCAGATGCTGGAACGAACCGGCGGCCGCGCTCCGCATTTTATTCCCCGCGACGACGACACACCCGAAAACCGCGAAGCGAACAAGCGCGATGGCGAAGAATATCTCCGCGTCGTCATGGAAGAAGCCGGCGCTGCGCGCGTTACTGGCGAAGATCTTGGCGTCGTACCTGATTACGTACGGCCCAATTTGCGATCACTGGGCATTGCCGGGTTTAAAATTCCGCAATGGGAAACGCACGATGGGATGATCATCCCCGGCGACAGATACGAACGCTTGTCCGTTGCGACATACGCAACTCATGATCACAAACCAATTGGCGCTTTGTGGGACGAGGCGCTCGAGCAGTCAGACTCCGATGCGGGCCAACAAGAGCGGGCTACTCTCGAGAACATCATGCTTTTCGCCAAAATTAGTAATCAAGGAACGGCGGTCTCCAGACCGCCGAATCAGAGCGGACCGGATTGGACACGGTCCGTCCTTAATCAGCTGGATTTCGAGAAAGATCTTTATCCCGCAATCATTGAAGCGCTCTTCAGCTGCAATTCGTGGATTGCGATGGTCATGATCACCGACCTCCTGGCGCGCAAATACCGGTTCAACGTGCCCGGGACAAAGGCGAATCTGAATTGGACACGACGAATGCAGCGCTCGATCGCAAAGCTCCGTTCGAGCCGAAAAGAGCGAAAGCGAATGCAGTTAATCGGTGAGTTTCTGAAGAAGACCGGACGCAATTGAACGTCTGGGAGCGCACGCGCCCTCGCGTGCTGGCGAGCGTGTCTCGCGATCGCGAACTTTTCAGCGGCTGGAAAGCCGCCGCTCCTTGTTAAGGAAGGCTGAAAGCCTGCGCTATCCGCTCTTCTCGATCGGTGCGCCGACCTTGTTACCCCACTCGGTCCACGAACCATCGTAGTTGCGCACGTTCTTCAGGCCTAACAAGTAAGTGAGCACAAACCAGGTGTGACTGGAGCGCTCGCCAATTCGACAGTAGACAACGGTGTCTTTGTCAGGGCTGACTCCGCATTGCTCAAAATAGATTTTCGCCAGTTCCGAGGCCGGTTTGAACGTGGAGTCATCGTTCGTGGCGGTTTTCCACGGCATGCTTTTTGCCCCGGGAATATGGCCGCCGCGGAGCACGCCTTCCTGTGGGTACTCGGGCATGTGCGTGATCTCGCCTCTGTATTCGCCCGGCGAACGCACGTCGATCAGCGGTTTGCCGCTCTTGCTTTGAGCGAGCGCTTCATCGAAGAATGCGCGGATTTCGGTGTCGAATCGTTTGTTCGGCACCGGATAATTTGTCTCAGGATATTCTGGAACTTCCCGCGCCATCGGGCGGCCTTCCGCTTTCCATTTGTCACGGCCGCCGTTGAGAATTTTCACCTTCTCATGACCAAATAACCGAAATGCCCAGAGCGCGTAACACGCCCACCAGTTCGCCTTGTCGCCGTAGAAAATGCAAGTGGTGTCGGGTGTGATTCCGTGACGGCTGCAAAGCCGCGCAAATTTTTCCGGCGAAATATAATCGCGAATCAACGGGTCTTGGAGGTCGGCGCGCCAGTCGATGTGCACCGTTCCGGGAATGTGCCCGGTGTCGTAAAGTAAAATATCCTCATTCGACTCAACGATCCGGATTCCCTCATCGTTGAGATGCTTCTCCAGCCAATCGGTCTCCACCAGTGCTTCCGGATGCGCGTATTCAGTTGGTTGCGTAGCCATAGAAGAAAAACGTCAGGCTGGTCTTCTGCACGAGCAAGAGATTTTAGCCGGGAGCATCTGAGCTCTGGGGAGCGGTCGCCGCTGGCGTGCTGGGGAGTACAGGCTGCCAGCCTGTAGGTCTCGGCAGCTTGCCGAGACCGGGAGACGGAATGGGATCGGAATTGTGTGCGCAAACATGTTGCCGGCAGGGCTGCCGGCAACTACAGGCTGGCAGCCTGTGCTCCCCGGAAACACGCTCAGCGCAAAATCGAGTCCGCCGGATAAATCACGCCGTTCTTGATCACCGTGTCGATGTCTGAGGCATTCTTGATGTCGTCCAGCGGATTCGAATTGAGAATCACCAGATCGGCGAAGTAACCATCTTCTATTTTGCCAATGTGCGCACCGGTATCACCGCCGAAAAGTTTCGCCGCGTTTGCAGTCGCACACTGCAGAATCTGCATCGGCGTCAGCCCGGCTTCTTTCATCAACTGAAATTCACGAAAAAGGGCGGGCCCGTGAATCGTGCCGATGTTTCCGGCATCGGTTCCCGCGGCGATGGTCACGCCGCTATCTTCGAGCTTCTTCAAGTTCGGCAGCGCGACATCGTACGTCTTCTTGATTCGATCGAGCATGGCTTTCGGATCCGTCAAAGCGTCCTTGACTCTTTGGGGCAATTTATCCTGCGGAATCTTCGTCACATCGAGTGACGCGATCACTTCCGGGTTGCCCCACTTTTCTTCCTCCGGGGTAAAATTCAGTTGATGTGAAAATGTTCGACCGTACCGTTCAAACACCACCAGCGTCGGACACAAAAGCACGTGGCGATCCTTCAAGAGTTTCACAAACGCGTCATCGATTGGTTTATCAATCACGCTATGGACAAGCACGTCCGCGCCCTCTTCCACTGCCGCTCGCGCGGTCTCGAGCTCGGTTGCGTGCACGGCGACGCGAATTTTGTGCGCGTGACTCTCTTCGATTGTCGCGCGAACGATAGGCCGAAACGCGTCGACGGGATGATCTTTGTCGACGATGTACCAGATCTTTACCAGATCCGGTTTCTGTTCCGCCAGTTTGCGCACGAACTCACGCGCCTGTTCAGGCGTGTCGATCTTCACGATTGGCGGATCGCCAAGATCGAGTTTCTCGCGCGAGACGCTTGAGATGAGCGGGCCTGCCACAGCTACGCGTGGCGCTTTGGCAGTTGCGTTGGCCTTCTTGCGGACTTCGAGGTTCCACATCGGTCCGCCGACATCAACCACGCTCGTGATGCCGCTCCGAATGTAGCGCGCGAACACGTCATCCAGGTGCGATTTGATCCAGGCGACTTCATCTTTGTAAGGCCGGACACTGTTGAAATCGGCAACGTCAGGTCGCGTGAACAAATCGGCCGATTGAAAGAAGTGAACATGCGTGTCGATGTAGCCGGGCAAAATGAATTTGCCGACGCAACTGATCTGCTTCCCGAGCGTAGCGGCATCCTGTCTGCCCATCGCGACGCGCTCAATTTTGTCGCCGTCGATCACGACCGTCGCGTTCGGCAGCACTTTGCCGTCAGCAGGATTAATCACCGTCGCGCCGACGAGCGAAATTTTTTCTGCGTACGTCCCGGTAGCGAACAAAAGAAGGCTAAGAATGACAGACAGGCGCGCGCTCATAGCGTCACATCAAACATCAAACATCTGTCATTCTTTCGATTCCGGAACGGCTTTCTGAGCGGCCTGAAAGCCGATCTTTGAGTGTGTGCCGTCACAAAATGGTTTCTCGGTTGACGCCCCGCAGCGGCAAAGCGCCATACGTTTTTCAACGGGAAACTTGTTGCCGTCTGCGTCGATCAATTCCACTTCGCCCTTTACGATGTAAGGGCCGTTTTTGATTGTCTCGATTGTTACCATAATGCGTAACCTAACGATATTCGCATGCGCGGCCAGTTAAGCACTCCCCAGGCCGGCACCCGGTATCGCGTCATGCAGAACGCGCTCTCGGAATTCTGGGGGAGCGCACGCCTCTGGCGTGCTGGTCGCTGCATTCTGCGGCGACGAACTTTTTCTGACTGATGCGTAACGCGAATCGTCGAACCGCTTGCGAAGTTCGCGATCGCAGGATGCGATCGCCAGCACGCTACAAGCGTGCGCTCCCCAGACGCCTGCTTGCACCGCTACCAGTTAAACGGGAACTTTCGTCGCTTATGAAAAGCTTCCTCGCTGCGCTCTTTTTGGTCGCGACTTCAGCGCTGGCGCAAACGCCATCGCAAAAGCACCCATTCACCTTCGAGGACATGATGAAACTCAAACGCGTCGGCGCGCCTGTGCCGTCACCGGATGGCAAATGGGTCGTTTTCGATTGCGTAGATGTTGATCTGGAAGCGAACACGAATATCTCCCATTTATGGATCGTGCCCGCGAATGGCGGTGAATCGCGGCGATTAAATCCAACGCCGAATCACGAGGAGCGCCCGCGTTTCTCGCCGGACGGCAAACGACTCATCTGGACGTCGAAAGCGACTGATCCGACGCAGATCTGGATGGGTGATTTCGATTCCGAAGGCGGAGTGCTGGCTGGGAAACCGCGTCAAGTCACGAATATTTCGACCGGCGCGGGTGGCGGGATCTGGTCACCGGACGGCAAGAACATCGTGTTTGTGTCGGCGGTTTATCCGGATTGCAAGGACGATGAGTGCAACAAACAGCGCGATGAAGAACTGAAGAAGAGCAAAGTGAAAGCGAAAATCTTCACGCGTTTATTCTACCGGCATTGGAACGCGTTCACTGAGTTCAAGCGTCGTCATCTGTTTGTGCAGACTGTAGAGGCGCCGGTGTCGGGCGCGGGAAATGGGGCTGCGGCCGGCACGGCCGCCACTACAGCAATAGATCTCACACCGGGCGATCACGATGTGCCGCCATTCTCATTAGGCGGGCAGGATATGTACGCGATATCGCCGGACGGTCAGGAAGTCGCTTATACGAGCAACATCGACGAAGTCGAAGCGACCAGCACGAACAACGAGATTTTCACAGTGCAGATGAATGTAGACGCGGCGCCCTCGCCGGGTAGTAACGTGACATCGCGACGAGGCGTCGCGTCGACGGCGCCAAAGAAAATTTCCACCAGTCCCGGCGCCGACACGACGCCGC
Source organism: Candidatus Udaeobacter sp. (assembly GCA_036499375.1). Classification (GTDB taxonomy): domain Bacteria; phylum Verrucomicrobiota; class Verrucomicrobiia; order Chthoniobacterales; family UBA10450; genus Udaeobacter. The sequence goes on along the minus strand of DASYDV010000057.1, from coordinate 24,326 downwards.
TCTATTCGCCGGACGGAAAATATCTCGCCTGGCGTTCGCAAGCCCGGACCGGATTCGAAGCCGATAAATGGCGGCTTTTCGTGCAAGATCGCCAGTCAGGAAAGACCCGCGATCTGATGGAGAGCCTCGATCGTTCAATTGGTAGCTTCACTTGGTCGACCGCATTTCCGAGTGAGCCGGCGTCGCCACATCTGATCATCTTTACCGCGGAAGATCACGGCAACTCGCCGATGGGACTCGTGTCGGTGGATAATCCGCAAAAGCCCGCGAAGCTCGGCAACCAGCCCGTTCACATCGACGATTTAGTTTCTGCTGGTGATAGCCTGTTTTATACCGTCGCCTCGATACAAGCTCCTAACGAAATACGGCGATATCAGCTTCCACCGGACATCGCAGTCGCGAGCGAGTTTCGTGCCGTCACGCACATGAACGACGCACTCTTGTCGCAGATCGACATGCAACCGTTGGAGTCGTTCACGTTCAAAGGCGCGAATGGCGACGAGGTGCAGGGTTTCGTGGAAAAGCCGCCGGGATTTGATCCGAACAAGAAATATCCGCTGAAATTTTTGCTTCACGGCGGGCCGCAAGGGGCGTGGGGAAATTCGTGGACGTATCGCTGGAACGCGGAATTGTTCGCGACGACCGGAAACTACGTGGTGGTGATGATCAATTTCCACGGCTCGACTGGTTACGGGCAGAAGTTTACTGACTCGGTCAGTGGCGATTGGGGCGGCAAACCGTATGTCGATCTGATGAAGGGACTCGATTACGTGGAGAAAACGTATCCGTTCATAGATAAAAATCGCGAGGCGGCGCTCGGCGCGAGCTACGGCGGTTACATGGCCAACTGGTTATTAGGCCACACGAATCGGTTCAAATGCATCGTGTCGCACGACGGCATGTTCAACGCTGAATCGGCCTATGGCACGACCGAGGAGCTGTGGTTCATGAACTGGGAATTTGGCGGGCCGCCATGGAAAAAACGGGATGTTTACCGGAAATGGTCGCCGCACGAATACGCGCAGAATTTCAAAACGCCGACGCTCGTCTCGCACGGGCAACTCGATTACCGCCTCGATGTGTCGCAGGGGTTCGATCTGTTCACGACGCTGCAAGTGCTGAAGGTGCCGTCGAAGATGTTGTACTTCCCCGATGAAGGGCATTGGGTGCAAAAGCCGCAGAACTCGCAGCTCTGGTACAAAACCGTGAATGACTGGGTGGATCAGTGGTGCAAGTAATACAGGCCTCCAGCCTGTTTCGTCAGACATGCATCTTGCTTGTCGATCTCCGACACTGGCAGGCTGGAAGCCCGCCTGACCGATCGGGGAAGATGCCTGAGTTACACAGGCCAGCGCACCCCACCCACTTGACTTTTTGCGCGAGTTGCGCATTAAAACGCGACGAAAATTTATGGAACGTTCTTTCTTTTATCTTTTGTACGGGGTTCTCTCTGTTGGGCTGGTTTTACTCGTCACCGGTTGCGGTGAAGATGTTCGCTATTCCGGTACCACGCCGTATTTAGGCGGCGGCACCTACGGCGGCGCGCAGACTGGGGCGCCGCGCGACACCGTCTCCTATTGGGACGGCGATCACGCCAGCGGTAGCCCGTCGGTGAAGCTCAGCCTCGGAGAGCAGCGCGCTTATTTTTATAAGGGCGGCGTGCTGGTCGGTGTTTCGCAGCTTTCCACCGGTCGCGAGGGCCGAAACACGCCGTTCGGTCAGTTCTCTGTTATCAACAAAGATAAAAATCACGCTTCCAATTTGTATGGCGACTATGTCGATTCGGCGGGCAATGTCGTCGTTCCAAATGTCGATGTTAAGAAGGATCCCAAACCGCCTGGCACGCACTTCAAGGGGGCATCGATGCCTTACTACATGCAGATCGCTCCTGGATTCGGTCTGCACGCCGGTTATTTGCCTGGTTACCCCGCGTCGCACGGCTGTATCCGCATGCCCGAGTTCATGGCCGAAGATTTTTTTAGATCCGTCTCAGTCGGAACGCCGGTCACCATCACGAATTGATCTCAACCAACACCAGCGCTTCGATGCAGAAATTTCGAAGTCGGTGCTCTGAGGAAGAACTAAAAGCGGCAGAGCACTGCCACACTCCAAAACGTGGCCGTCGCTTCATCCATCCCGTAATACGCTTGCGTTTTGGAGTGCAGCGCCGCTGCGCCGCTTTCCCTCTATCTGGGCTTGCAGAAAATTCCTGCCCACGGCATTCTCATGCTCCCGCGAGAGGAATATGATCGTCATTACGCAACCGAACGCTACTGAAGAACAGATCCAGCGGATCATTACGCGCGTTCGCGAATTCGGGCTTGAGGCGCAAATCAGCCGCGGTGCATCGCGCGTAATCATCGGCGTCATCGGACCGGAGGCGCTCCTTCGGGAAAAGCCGATTGCCGCGATGCCCGGAGTGGAGGCAATCGTGCCGGTGCTGAAGCCGTACAAGCTCGCTGCGCGCGATTCGCGCGGCGCTTCCTCCGTGGTAATTGGGGACGTACGACTGGGCGAACACGAAGACGTGGTGCTCATTTGCGGGCCGTGCGCGGTTGAAAGCAAAGAGCATATTTTGTCCATCGCGACGATCGTGAAGGAATCCGGCGCAAAAATTCTGCGGGGCGGCGCATTTAAACCGCGCACGTCGCCTTACAGTTTTCAGGGATTACGCGAAGAGGGCCTTCGTTTTCTCGCGGAAGCGCGCGCGAAGACCGGTCTGCCTGTGGTGACCGAAGTCATGGACCCGCGCGATCTGCCGATGATCGAAAAGTATGCGGACTGTCTTCAGGTCGGCACACGCAACATGCATAATTTTTCGCTATTGAAAGAAGTCGGCCGCAGCACACTTCCCGTGGTGCTGAAGCGCGGATTCAGCGCCACGCTTTATGACATGATCATGAGCGCTGAATATATCCTCAACGAAGGCAACCCGAACGTGGTGCTTTGCGAGCGCGGTATTCGCACGTTCGACAACGCCGCGCGCTACACGCTGGATCTGAGCGCGGTTCCGATTTTGAAATCGAAAACCCATCTGCCAGTGATCGTCGATCCAACGCACGCTCTCGGGCTGCGCGAATTCGTGCCGCAGATGTCTCTCGCGGCCGTCGCTGCGGGCGCTGACGCCCTCATGATAGAGGTGCACGATTCTCCCGAGCAGGCCAAGAGCGATGGTAACCAGGCGCTCACGCCAGAAATTTTCGCAGAACTCGTTCCCCGCCTCCGCGCCGTCGCCGCGGCGATCGGCCGCGAAATGTAACGACGGCACTTGGTTAGGCTTCGCCGTATTACGGCCAACGCGTTGAGGACAACGCGTTCCACCTAAGGTGGACCGGCTTCTCCGATCGGACATTCGCCGTGGCGAAAGACGATGTGTGGATCGCCGAAGGCGCAAGAGTAGTCACACGGCTACAATTCTGCCCGATTTAGCGTAAAGTTTGCGGTGGAAAAATCAGCGGAACTGTTGGAGCGGGTCGCCGCGAGCGACCCAATCGCGCGGAAACTCGCCGCGATACAAGCGGCCCATTCGCCCGCCCAATTTTCGCACGTGATCGAGCCAGCGCAGCCGTTCCTGGCGGCCGTCATCGCGTATGTGTATTACCGGCGTGCACTGAATAGCAGGCAAGCTGCCGATTCTACAATTTGGATTCTCACCCCCAGCGTTCATTCTCAGGAAGTATTTTACGAAAGCTTGCTTAATTGGCAGCCGGATGCGCTCTTCCTGCCAGAGGCCGAGCTGGCGGGAATCGAAAATGTTTTGCCCGATCCGGAGATCGCCGCTGAACGGTTGGCGTTGTTTCTGCAAATCGAGCGGAATACCGGCCCGCGCATTATCGTCGCGACACGCGCAGGTCTCGATCAAGCTGCGCCGAGGCGCGGCACGCTTGAATCTGCGGTTGTTCAGCTCCCGCGAGGAGCAACCGTGAATAGGGAAGAGCTTCTCGAACGACTCGCCGCCACTGGTTACGAGCGTGTCGCGCAGGTAACCACGCGAGGGCAATTCGCCGTCCGCGGGGGCATTGTCGATTTATATTCGTGGCAGTCGCCGTTGCCATTCCGGTTGGAATTTTTCGGCGACGAAATCGAATCTCTGCGCGAGTTCGATATCGACACGCAAACCTCCGTGCGCGATTTGCGCTCCCTCGACATTTTGCTGTACCAGGGAGCAGCGGATCAAAGCGGATCCGTCCGCGATTACATGCGCGAGACCGATTTGGTCATCGACGTCGAGCCTGACGGAAGTTCAAACGCGCAGGTCCAAATTAGCGAAGGCTGGATTGAGACTGGTCCGGAAGATTTCAGTGCCGCATTTCAGGATTGCGACATCGGCGAGTTTGGCGCCGGCGATCTCGTCCTCGCCGAGGCAAAACGCGCGCAGTTCATTGAACGATTGAAACAATGGCGCGCGAACAACTCGAGAATCACCATTTATTTTCAGACCGAAGGCGAAATCGAGCGATTCCGCGAGATTATGGCGGGCACAATTGAGGGAATTGATTTCATTGAAGGCACGCTGGCGCGCGGATTTTGTTTTCCGGCGGCCAATCTGGTCGTCCTGTCGGCTGGCGAATTGTTCGGACGATTCGCGGTACATCCGCGACGGCTTTTACGCCTTCGGCGCGCAGAGCGTCATCGCGCCCAAATCGATTTCAGCGAACTGGCTGAAGACGATCTGGTCGTCCACCTCGAGCATGGTGTAGGGCGATTTCTGGGACTGGAAAAATTTCCTGTAGGGCAGGCCCACCGCCTGCCTGACAGCGGGCAGGCATCCATGGCAAGCGGAGCGCTTGCCCTACAACAGCAGGCGCGACCGCAGGAGGTATTGGTCCTCGAATTTGCTGATGAAGCGAAGCTGTACGTTCCGCTGGAGCAAGCGTATCTCGTTTCGCGTTATGTCGGTGCTGGAAAAAAATCGCCGCCGCTTAGCTCGCTCGGCGACGGGAAATGGGCACGCGCGAAGATTAAAGCCGCGGCTTCGATTTTCGATTACGCGGGCAAAATGCTCGCAATCCAGGCAGAGCGACAAATGCGGCCCGGCTACGCTTTCGCGCCAGACACAAAATGGCAGACCGAATTTGAACGCTCATTCCCATTCCGCGAAACGCCGGATCAAATGAAAGCAATCGTCGACACGAAGATCGACATGGAACGGCAGCGGCCAATGGATCGTCTAATCTGCGGCGACGTTGGTTTTGGCAAAACCGAAGTGGCAGTTCGGGCCGCATTCAAGGCGGTGATGGACGGTAAACAGGTAGCGGTGCTTGCGCCGACCACTGTTCTGGCCCAGCAACATTTTGAGGTGTTCCGCCACCGCATGCTCGATTATCCCGTGCGCATCGAGATGCTCAGCCGATTTCGTTCGCACGCCGAACAGAAAAAAGTGCTGAGACTGCTGCGCGACGGCGGTGTCGATATCGTCATTGGCACACACCGGCTCATCTCCGGCGACGTCGTGTTCAAGAATCTCGGCCTGGTCGTCATCGACGAAGAACAGCGTTTCGGAGTTTTACACAAAGAGAAATTCAAAGATCTCTTCAAGCTGGTCGATGTGCTGACACTTTCCGCCACACCGATTCCGCGCACGCTCTATCTTTCACTGGTGGGAGCAAAAGATATGTCCACGATCGAGACTCCCCCGCTCAACCGTCTCCCAGTTGAAACCGTCGTATCGGCTTACGATGAGCGAATCATTCGCGCTGCAATTGAGCGCGAACTGGAACGGCAGGGTCAGGTGTTCTTTTTGCATAATCGCGTAGCAAGCATCGAGCGGGTGCGCGATCGCATGGTCGATCTTTGTCCGCAGGCCAGAGTTGAAATCGGACACGGCCAGATGGATTCAGACGAACTGGAAGCGGTCATGGCGCGATTCCTCGCCGGGAAAACCGACGTACTCGTTTGCACGACGATCATCGAAAGCGGTCTCGATATTCCGAATGCAAACACCATCATCATCGATCGCGCGGACCAATTTGGTCTCGCCGATCTGTATCAATTGCGCGGACGCGTCGGGCGTGCCGAGCACAAGGCTTACGCGTATCTTCTTCTTCCACGCGACATGATGACGATTGGCGCGGCGCGTAAGCGGATCAGCGCGATCAAGCAATATAGTTCCCTGGGCGCGGGTTTTCGCATCGCGATGCGGGATCTGGAGATTCGCGGCGCGGGCAGCATTCTCGGGACCGCTCAGAGCGGCCACATCATGGCGGTGGGTTTTGATTTATATTGTCAATTGCTGAAGCAGGCAGTCGCGCAAATCAAAGGACAAAAACCACGGCTCCGCTTGGATGTCGACGTGCGCCTTGATTTTGTTGTGACAAACGAAGCGGAGTTTGTCACCGCCCCAACAACGAGCGGCGGCGTTCCAGCCGCGGAGACGCTTGGAAAGGCGTCTCTCCCTGAGCGAATTCCCGTTTTTATTCCAGTCGCCTACATCAGCGATCCGGGCATGCGCATACGAGCATACCGCGAGATTGCAGAGATCACGTCGCGTGATCAAATGGAACGGTTGCGCCGCGAATGGCGCGATCGGTTCGGGCCGTTCCCTCCGGGCGTTGACAATTTATTTGCTCTGGTCGAAATCAAATTTGCCGCGGGAGAATCAGGAATCAGCCGTGTCGAAGTGCGCGAGCGCAAGGTAATGTTGACGCGGCACGGGGATTTTATACTTGTCGCGGGCAAATTCCCTCGTTTAGTAGGATCGAAAATCGATCAATTCCTCCCCGAAGTTGTCGAACTGATAAACAAGTTATGAGGCGTTTCACGCGTTCATTTATAGCCGTTTTGCTGACAATCGGCGCACTTGCGCAAGTCCCGATTACTAACGTTGTGTTTGCCGAGGAGCCCACAGTCGTGGACGGCATCGCGGCGATTGTAAATGGCGAAGTCATTACCTACTCGCAGGTCCGTGGTTTGTCCGCGCCGCAGGAAAGATTGCTGCGCCAGCAGTACACGGGGCAGGACTTGGAGAAGAAATTGACGGAATTGCGGCAATTCGCCTTAAAAGACCTGATCGATCGGCGGCTCGTAATTCAGGCGTTTAAAAAGGAAAGCTTCGAAATCCCCGATCACCTCGTGGACCAACGAGTCAATCAAATCATCCGGGAATCCTTCGGCGGCGACCGCAACACGTTTGTGAAGACGCTTGAGGCGCAGAACTTCACGTTGGGCGAATTCAAAGAAAAGGAAATGGAAAAATTTATTGTGGGAGCGATGCGCAGCCACAACGTCAAGACCAATCAAATTATTTCGCCCGTTAAGATTGAAGATTACTACAGGAAACATCGCGACGAATTTACCTCCAAAGAGCAGATCAAGTTGCGAATGATCATGATTTCCGGCCAAAAGGACACTGCGAGCGCACCCGCGCAAAAAGAACTCGCCGAAGAAGTGCTCGGCAAGCTTGCCGGTGGCGCCGAATTCGAGCAGATGGCGCAGATGTATTCCGAGGACAGCACGAAAGAGAATGGCGGCGACTGGGGCTGGATCGAACGCAAGACCCTGGCTGAGCCGCTGGAAAAGTTCGCCTTCAACATGCCCGTCGGCAGAATCAGCAACATCATCGATTACGCCGGCAATTACTACATCCTGAAGGTCGAAGATAAACATGGCGGCAGCACCAAATCTCTCGCCGAAGTCCGCTCCGACATCGAGAAGAAACTAGTCCAGGACGAAGCCCAGCAACTTCAGGAACGCTGGATCGCCAGCCTGCGCGAAAAAGCGTACATCAAAACGTTCTGAGGCGAATTTCCGCTTCCTCTTCCCTCAGTCTTCGTCTTCTTTCATTTGCTGCAATCCTGCTCGTGCTCGATTGAGCAAATTCGATTACGATCACGAGCAGGAGCATGAGCAGGAAAAGACCGCGCATAGGAATCACCCTTGGCGATTGCGCCGGGATTGGGCCGGAGATTGTCGATCTGGCGTTGAAATCGGGGCGCGTTCCCGATTCGGCTGAATACGTCCTCATCGGCCGGCAGCCAAATTGCGAACCCGGAGAGCCGACGATTGAAACTGCGCGCGCCGCCGCCGCTGCACTCGAAGAAGCCGTTACACTCGTGCGACGCGGCGAGCTGGCCGCGATCGTGACCGGGCCGGTCCACAAGGCCCGGATGTACGAAATCGGATTCAGGTTCCCAGGCCAAACCGAATTTTTCGCCGAGCGCTGCGGCGTGAAGAATTTTGCAATGTGTCTGACCGGCGGAAAAATCACTGTCGCGCTCGTTACAGCGCACATTCCCCTGCGCAAAGTTCCGCGCGCGCTTGAGCAATCCAACATCGTGCGCGTCGGTTTGCTGCTCGCCGAATTTCTTCAAGCGCGCTCCAAGACTGCGGCGCGGATTGCAGTTGCCGGACTAAATCCGCACGCAGGCGAATCCGGAAAACTTGGCTGCGAAGAAATTGAAATCATCGCGCCGGCTGTGGAAGAATTAAACTCGTCAGTCGTCACTCGTCACTCGTCAGTCGTTTTCACCGGCCCCTACTCTTCCGATACCGTTTTCCATCGCGCCATTGAAGGCGAATTCGATGCGGTGCTTTGCATGTATCACGATCAGGGGTTGATCCCGCTAAAGCTGCATGCATTCCACAGTGGCGTGAACGTGACGCTCGGTCTCCCCTTTCCTCGCACGAGCCCCGATCACGGCACCGCGTTTGATATTGCCGGCAAAGGAATCGCGCGAGCCGACAGCATGATCGCGGCGATGAATCTCGCGGTGGAGCTGGCCGCGACGTCATCCTGAACGGAGTCGAAGGATCCCGCGGAATTGCCCCACGGTTCGACCACGGGCTTCCTCGACTTCGCTCGGAATGACAAGGTGTTAGCATAGGCCGCCCGCTATAATTAAATGCTGCTCTTGATCATGCTCATGCTCATGCTCGATTGGAGGCGACTCGATTACGAGCATGAGCACGAGCACGATCGCCAAGTACGCGTCCGTCTTTAACATCGGGCTTCAGAACACGTTCGTGTATCGCTGGAATTATTTTCTGCGTGCGCTGTTCGGGTTGATACCGCTGGCAGGCACAGTGTTTCTTTGGGCGGCAGTATTCAAGGAGCGTGGTGGCAGTCTGCATGGTTACGACTATGGCTCGATGATTTATTACTACCTACTTGCCATTCTGGTCAGTAACCTCGTGCTTCCGACAGAGGACGAATGGCAAATCGCCGCCGACATTCGCGAAGGCCAGATCAACGCGCTACTTACGAAGCCGATGAGTTATCTCGCGTACCGGACCAGCATTTTTTTGAGCGGCCGTCTCGTTTACAGCTTCGTCACGCTGCCGCCGATCGCGCTGATCTTCATTTATTTTCGCCAGTACATCGTGCTGCCGACCGATCCGCTGATCTACGTGCTGACGGCCATCTCGACGATCATGGCGGCGTTCATTCAATTCTTTATCACCTACAGCCTGGCGATGTTTGCGTTCTGGATTTTGGAAATTTCCACCATTGTGTTCATCGTTTATTCCTTCGAATATTTCCTGGGCGGCCAGATGTTTCCGATCGACATCATGCCGGCTGCCGTCCAGGCCGTGATGAAGTGGCTGCCGTTTTACTATGAATTGTTTTGTCCGGTCGCGATCTTTCTCGGCCGATTCAAGGGGCCCGATCTTGTGCAAGCGCTGGCGATCCAAACAGGGTGGCTTTTCCTCACATGGATGTGGGCGCGATTTATGTGGCAACGCGGCCTCGGCCATTACCAAGCCGTCGGCGGATGAAACATGCCGATTCTCAAAGCAAATGTCGAATACTCGACGCCCAATGCTGAACGCTCAATTCAGCTCTTCCGACTTGGAAGTTGGACGTTGAACGTTGAGCGTTTTCATCCGAAATAGCACCCACTCATGGCGCGACTTCACGAGTATCAGGGCAAAGCCATTCTGGCCGCCAACGGATTCAATATCCCGCGCGGTCGGGCCGCATCGAATGCGGACGAAGCTGTCGCAGCCGCGAAGCAACTGGGCGGCGAAGTTGTGGTGAAGATTCAAGCGTGGACCACAGGCCGCGCAGGGATCGGCGGAGTCGCCTTCGCCAAAAAACCAGATGAAGTGCGCGCGCACGCTGAGCGGATGTTGTCGATGAAAGTGGGCCAGTTTCCGGTCGACGCTGTGCTGGTAGAGGAGAAGATCGATATTGATCGTGAGTTTTTTCTTTCGTTCGCCATTGATGACGCCGCCCGTGCACCGATGATGATTTTCGCCGCCGGCGGCGGCACAGGGATCGAAGAGCGCGCCGCTGCAACGCGGCGGATTCCATGCGATGTGAACAGCGGCCCGCGGGATTCAGCAGTGAAAGAGGCTGTAGGCTCGTGTGGACTTTTGCCCGAACATGCGAATCAACTCGCCGATTCGATCCGAAAATTGTTCGTCGCAGCGCGCAGCGTCGACGCGCGTTCGCTCGAAATTAATCCACTGGTGCTGACCAAAAACGGTGAGTTCGTCGCAGCCGACTGCCGAATCACGATCGACGATTATGCCGTCGGACGGCATCCTGAACTTGAAATTGAAATCGCGCGCGAGTTCGATCATCCGCCGGCAGAGCTTGAGCGCGTCGCCTACGCTGTCGAACAAAACGATCATCGTGGCACCTTTTATTTCGCGCAGCTGGCAACGGCGGCGCCAAAGGAATCCAAGGGACTAGTGGGATTTCACGGCGCGGGCGGTGGCGGCTCGATGATGTCGATGGACGCGATCGTGAACGCCGGATTTACGATCGCCAACTTCACGGATACCAGCGGCAATCCATCTGCATCGAAAGTTTATCGCGCTGCGCGAATCATTCTGGCTCAACCAGATCTGGTCGGTTATTTCGGTTCCGGCTCCGGGGTTGCAAGCCAGGAGCAATACTGGTCCGCTTACGGCCTGGCCAAGGCGTTTTGGGAACTCGACCTCGACATTCCCGCGGTAATTCGTCTCGGTGGCAACACTGAAGATCGAGCAGTAAACATTTTGCATCGCATCTCGAAACTTTTACGCGCACCTGTCGAAGGTTATCGCAAAACTGACACACCGGCATTCATCGCCGCACGATTTGCGGAGCTCGTCGCCACTGCCGCCGGGACAAAATGGAAACCGCACAGGCAGCGAGTGCCGAAATTTGTCAAAGATCCATCCGCCACGAAGCTGGCTGTAAAAAATGGCCGTGTCTGGATCGACACTCCGTTGTGGAAACAGATTCGCGCCGCTGTTGAAACCCATTCTGGGGGGTTAATTATCGATCGCGGAGGCAAGCCGGCAGTAGCATTGCCTAACGAGGACTTCGCCACCAAGGATTCCGAACTGCTCGCCTGCGACGTGGAATGCCGTCTCGCTGGAATCGAAGGTTATTATGTCGAGCTCGATATTCCTGGACTGAACGAATTCATTGGACGCAACGTTGCCGTTTAGGCCAAGCCACGGAGTTGAACCGTTCGCAGATGTGACTACAGTGACTACATGACCGCTACTTTGCGAGAAACGAAGGCAAAACTATCACAAATGGTCAAGCGAGCCGCGAACGGTGAGGAAATTCTCATCACTGTTCATGGCAAAGTGCAGGCTCGCTTGACGCAGCCGCTGCCGAGGCGCTCAGGCGCTGACAACCGGAAATGGGCGCGCGAATTGGCGGCGTTGCGCCGCAAATACAGCACTGGCAAGTCCTCGAAAACAGCCGAGGAAATTATCTCTGAGGGCCGCGAAGAACGGTTGTGAGGCGATATTGGGACACATCGGTGCTCCTCAAGCTTTTTGTCGAGGAGCATGACTCGGCATTCTTCACGGCGTTGATCGAAGAGGCGAGTGCGGTCATTCACACGTCGGAATTATCGCGCCTCGAATTGTTGCGCGCACTTTGGGGCAAGCGGCTGGAGGGGGCGATCAGAGGCGGCGCCGAAGAAAGGCTCATGCACCGGTTTGAGAGCGAAGTTGAGAAGAGACGCATCATTCTGGTTCCGATCGGCTCCGAAATTCGGAGACAGTTCGAAGTTGTCCTAAACGTTTGTTATACCCGACGGCGACCAATTCTTGTGCGGACTCTGGATGCTCTGCATTTAGCATCGGCCCTCGTTTCGAAAGCCACACAAATCGTTTGCAGCGACAAGCGAATGAGGGAAGCAGCCGACGCCTTGCAAATGGATATTTATCCACCCAAACTCGCTTGAATGGCAATCTTGATTGACGAGAAGAAGCGTGTGCTCGTGCAAGGGATCACCGGACGCGAAGGCCGGGCGCGCACGCGGCTTATGCGCGAGTACGGAACGAACGTGGTTGCAGGCGTAACTCCAGGGAAAGGCGGGCAGAATGTCCTCGGCGTGCCGGTATTCAACACGCCGCAGGAAGCGGTGAATGCGTTAGGCAAAATCGATGTCTCAGTCGTTTTTGTGCCTGCGGCGGGCGTAAAAGAGGCTGCCATCTCCGCAATTGAAGCGGGCATCAAGCTCGCGGTACTGGTGCCCGACCGGGTGCCGGTGTGGGACGCGATCGAGATCGCCGCCGCAGCGAAGGCGAATGACGCAACATTTCTTGGACCGAACACGCTTGGAGCGTTGAGTCCCGGCAAAGCAGTCATCGGCATGATCGGTGGCCGCGCGGAAAGCGCGCGACAATGGTTTAAGCCCGGCGTGCCGAAAGGCGTCGGCGTGATCAGTCGTTCGGGCGGGATGGCTTCGAGCACCGGTTATTACCTCGGCCAGGCGGGCGTGCGGCTTTCAACGATCGTGCATATCGGCGGCGACGCAGTGATTGGAATTCGATTGCCCGATGCGGCGCTGATGTTTGAAGCCGATCCGCTCACAGAAGCAATCGTCATATTCGGTGAAATCGGTTCGTCCCAGGAAGAAGAGTTGGCGCAATTGATTATAGATCGAAAAATCAAAAAACCGGTCATCGCCTATATTGGAGGCAAAGCGGCGCGCGAAGGCACACGCTTCAGTCACGCGGGCGCGATCATCGAAGGCGGCCGCGGAACGCATGCCGGCAAAGTTAAAGCATTGCGCGAAGCCGGCGCTGCCGTAGTCGATGCATTCGGTGAATTACCTGGTGCGGTCGTAAAGATTCTGGAGCAAATCAAAGGACAAAGTCTGATGAGTGAAGCGGAGAAAAAAGCGGTATGGCACAGCGCCATTACGCGAATCGAGCCTAACAAAGTCGCGGTCCGCGGCTACGACATCGCGGAACTGATGGGGCGAGTCTCCTTTGGCGCGGCGGTTTACTTAATCCTGACAGGGGAATTACCGTCGCCGGCTGTCGCGAGTTTGATGGACGCGATTTTAGTGTCGTCGATCGATCATGGCGCGACGCCTCCAAGTGCATTGGCCGCGCGCACAGTTGCGTCCACGGGAGCGACGTTAAGCGCGTCAGTTGCCGCCGGGATCATGTCGATCAATCGCCATCACGGTGGTGCGATCGAAGATTGCGCGCGTCAATTGAAAGCGATCGCCGATCGCGCGACACGCGAGTCGATCTCGTTGGATGAGGCAGCAACTCGCACGGTCGCGACAATGAGCGAATCCGGCGAACGCATGCCGGGGTTTGGCCATCGTTTGCACACAAAGGATCCGCGCACCGCGCGCCTGTTCGAGCTTGCGCGCAAAGCTGGCGTGGACGGCGTGCACGTGCAGGCCGCGCGAGCGGTTGAGAAGGCATTCGCTGACGCGAAGAAATCGCTCCCGATTAATGTGGATGGCGCTATCGGCGCAATCCTTGCCGACCTTGGAATGAATCCCGCTGCGTTCAACGGCATATTCATGATTGCGCGCATGCCTGGACTCACCGCGCACGTAATGGAAGAACAAAATCGCGAGCGATCGATGCGCCGGATCGATCCAGTAAACCACGGCTACGACGGTTCACCGGCCAGAAGTCTTTCCGATAAGCCGTCGCCGTAGACCCCCGCGCCGGCGGATTTCCCCCGAATCGATTTCGGGTGAGCGGACATGATACCAAAGCAAAATTTTCAAAGATTGACACTCTTTTTGCATTGCGCCCGCGATTTGCCTGTGTCATTGCAGATTCACCGCAGGGGAAACAACTCACGTTATCGATGAAGAAGAAATCCACTTCACCTTAACCTTCTCGACGCCATAAGGAAGTGGTGACTAAAGTCGGTAACTCGTGATTATTGGTCAGTCAGATCGGTGACCGCGGCCAGCACAACCAGAATACTAAAATATTATGCGAAACAAACACTCAAACCTGTTCAAACAACGCGACTGTGACAGTCTAAATCGGTATACCCGGATGTGCAGAGAGCTGATGCGACTGGGATCCGTAGTTGCGGTCGCCGGCATCGCCGTGCTGAGTGGTAGCGAAGTCCTCGCTCAGGTCAATGTCACCCAGGAACACAACAATCCTTCCCGCGACGGCGTTTACATCGATGCGGCATTTACGTCTTCGGCCGCCGCAAACTTGACGCGCGACCTGAACTTCAACGGTAGCATCTCCGGCAACGTTTACGCCCAGCCGCTTTACATCGAGGGCGGTCCGAACGGGCCGATGATTATTGCGGTAACCGAATCGAACAATGTCTATGCGCTCAATGCCACGACCGGCCTCCCGATCTGGTCGCGCACCGATATTGGTCCGTCCGTCACATCCGGTCTTCCCTGCGGCAACATTAGTCCTACTGGCATCACCGGGACGCCTGTTGTGGATCTCGCCTCCCGAAGACTTTTCTTCGATGCATTGATCGATGGTACGATCAAGAAGCATTTCATTTATTCGTTGGACGTAGACACCGGCGTCACCACGCCGGGTTGGCCGGTGGACGTGAATGACACGGCAAGTTACAACGGCATCAACTTTGTTTCCCTGGCGCAGGAAGAAAGGGGTGGACTGGCCCTTGTGAACGGGATTGTCTACATATCTTACTCCGGGTACTTGGGTGACTGCGGCACTTATCACGGTTGGGTGGTCGGCGTGAATATCAACAATCCTTCCAACGTCGGAGGGTGGGCGACGACAGCTATTGGGGGCGGAATTTGGGGCCACGGCGGTGTTGCCAGCGACGGCACGAACATGTTTGTGGTCACGGGCAACACATTCAACACGGCCGGCAACTGGATGGGCGGCGAAGCGATTATCCGTTTGCAAGCCGGGCCGACCTGGACCGGTCAATCTACGGACTACTGGGCGCCCACTAATTGGCTTTCGCTCGATAACAGCGATACCGACTTGGGCGGCGTCAGTGCCACGGTGGTCGATGTGCCCGGTGCTACGCCTTCGCAGTTGGTGCTTGCGCTCGGCAAAGATTCGAATGCCTACCTGGTTAATCGCAACAATCTCGGCGGTATCACTTCACCTGTGGCCCAGGCGAATGTCTCCGGCACTAACCGAGGAACGTCAGTTGTCACCTACCACACCAGCCAGGGAACGTATATAGCGTTTCATAACGAAGCCGGCACGATCAGGGCCTACAAAATTACCGCAACAAATCCGCCCGCCATAACCTTCGCGTGGAGCATGAGTCAGACAGGGCGCGGCTCGCCTTGGGTAACGACGACTGATGGGACTAACAACACGATTGTCTGGGTCGCGGGGGTTTCCGGCGACCAGCGTCTGCATGGTTACGATGGGGACACCGGCGCCGAGATCTACGCAGGCGGCGGCGTCAACGAGCTGATGACGGGCACGCGCCAGTGGAACACCGGAATAGTAGCTCGCGGCCGGATTTACTTCGGTGCGGACAACAAAATCTATGCCTTCAAGGTGCCGACAGCGACGCCGACGCCAACGCCTACTGCTACCGCAACCCCAACTCCGACAGCTACGGTTACTCCTACAGCAACACCAACGGTAACTCCTGGGCCGATTCAGCTCGTCGGCCGGGGGAAAAGGATCGGGGGAATAAATACATCGCGTCTCAAATGGAGGCGAGCGACCTCGGTCAACATCGATGTTTACCGCGATGGAGTTGTGATCGCGACAACGCCGAACGATGGTTTGTATGACGACTCCACCGGCACCAGCGGCCAAGGCAGCTTCACGTACAAAGTTTGCGAAGCGGGTACTCAAACCTGTTCGAACGAAGTGACGGTGACATTCTGACGGGTGGCGGACCGTACCGCGATCCATAGGTTGGCGCACCGGCCGCCTGATACGAACGCGTTGTCCTCAACGCGTTGGCTATCAGCTACCCGTCTTCAGTAACCTTCTTGTCGTACGTCGCCGCGGCGTTGGGAATCGCTGCAGGCGCCTGAAGGCGGAACTCTGAACTTTCGCACTTCTTTGCCGATTTCGTGTCCACAGCGCGACCCGGGTAAATCCGTGATTAAAATAAAATCCAAAAAAATGTTGACATCCTTCCAGCGTCTCGCCTAGCATCCTGGTCACCGTCTCGGGGTCCACCGGAGAGGGAAACAACTCCGCTTCCATCTATGAAAAAGAAATCAACATCAAAATCTGCCTTCTTTAACCTTCGTGTTTTAATTGCTTCTGTTTTTTGCCTCATCGGCGTCTTTGTGGCGCTGGTTGGCTCTGGCGCATTCGCCCAAACGAAAAACGCAAACAACAGTCGCTCCGCCCAAGCATCTGCCGGCACACAGACACCGGACGTGGTGCAGATGGTCGGTCCTGTCCGTCAGGATCAGGACTTGCGAAACCTGCCTTATGTCGCGCCAAAGCAGGAGTTCGAGGAACAACGGTTGAGGCGATATCCGTTCCCGCTGGCGGGTTCAGACGCCTCGGCAGGATCGGGGATCTCCGGCCTCAAGTACGTCCAGAGACTCCTCAAAAATCTTTCGCGCCCGACCCCGGCGATGCCCGGGCCACTGTTCACATTCGAGGGGAATCTCGACACCTGCGGTTGTCAACCGAGTGACAGTGAGGGGGATGTCGGCCCGAATCATTACATTGAAGCGATCAACGAAACTATCCAGATCTTTGACAAAAGCGGTAATACCCTGTCCGGCCCGACCAGTTATAATTCATTCTTTTCCGGCTTGACTGGGACTCCTTGCACCAACGCAAACGACGGAGACCCTTATGTTATCTATGATAGGTTCGCTGATCGCTGGCTGGTCAGCGATTTCGCCTTTCCGTCATTCCCGGGCAGTTCATTCTGGCAGTGCATTGGCGTCTCTCAAACCAGTGACCCCGTCAGCGGGGGTTGGTTCCTTTATGCCGTGCAGGTTGACCCGGCAAACCCTACATACCTTGGCGACTATCCGAAGTTCGCGCTGTGGAACGACGGCGGGACCCAGAACGCCTATTTCTTCACGGTCAACACGTTTAGTAGCCCGACTACCTTCAACGGCGTCCACGTTTATGCTCTTGACCGCGCCAGCATGCTCACCGGCGGTCCCGCCAATGCGATCAGCTTTGGACTCACCGCAGCCGATGTGGGCGCTTCCTATAGCTTTGTTGCTGCGACCGCCAAGGGTAATCCGCCACCCACAGGTAGAGATGAAATGGTGCTGGCCATCGACAGCCCGGCCACCGGCGGCGTGACCTTGACCCAGGTTCATGCCCGGTTTTTCCATGTTGATTTTGCCAACCCGGCAAATTCCACTTTCGGCGTTGGTGCCAACCACGCCCCCAATGCAGAGATCACGGTGAATGGCTTCATTGACGGGTTCACAAACACAACCAGCGACCTTGTGCCACAGCAAGGTACGGCGACAAAACTGGATACCTTGGGCGATAAGATCATGACGCCCGTGGTTTACCAAAATATCGGTGGCACCGAATCGCTGTGGGCTGATAGTAGTGTCTGTACCGATGCCAACTGCACCGGGCCAACGGGTGTTCGTTGGTACCAGTTTGATGTGACAGGCGGCAATTTCCCTGCTACAGCTGCGCAACAGCAGACCTGGACCAATACCAGTGACGGATTATGGCGCTGGATGCCCAGCATAGCCGTCGATCAAAGCGGCAATACGGTCATAGGTTATTCCACTTCGAGCACTACAATCTTTCCTTCCATTCGATACGCCGGACGTCTCGCCCTTGACCCGTCAGGTAACCTTGCGCAAGGAGAAGCCATCATGTTCGCGGGAGTCGGATTCCACAGTGGCGTCCGCTGGGGTGATTATACGAGAACAGAGGTCGATCCTTCTGATGGCATGTCCTTCTACCATATCAACCAATATGCCCAGAGCGGCATCTGGCACACGCGTGTCGGCAAGTTCAACTTCCAGGGTGGCGGCCAAAGCCCAACTCCTACGCCGACCGCTACGCCATCTTCTTGCAGCTGGGCGGCCGCCGCGCCTCTGCCGACCCCCGGAGTCCGGTTCGTTGGCGTACATTTCCCCGCTAACGGGAAGTTCTACGCCATGGGCGGGCGCGCGTCCGATAACCCAGGGGACGATTTCACGCATCCGTTTGAGTACGATCCAGTCGGCAATAGTTGGACCACCAAGTCAGCCACTTACCCTGACAACCAGGTAAACAACATGGCGTGTGGCGTGCTTAATGACAGTGGAACGGACTACATCTATTGCGTGGGCGGCTCGGCAGCTGGAGGAACCACTGCTACCGATCGCGTGTTCCGCTATGACCCTGTTGCCGACACCATCACCACTGGTACTCCCTGGCCTGGTGCCATGGGAACGATTCTGCCTGGTGGTTTCAGTGTCTTTAACAACAAACTCTACGTCTTTGGTGGATTTAACATCAACATAGGGATGGTCGCCGATATTTGGGAATACACTCCCGGGGGTGCGGGCTCATGGGTGCACAAGAGCGCCATGCTGCCCACCGCCCTTGGCTACATACCTACGGCCACGATTGGCAGCCACATCTACATGGCCGGCGGCAGCACCTGGGACGGCACCACCATTCATGATAGCAACGTCTCGGTTGTCTATGACCCGGTCGCGGACACGACCCCCACTCCCATCGCGACCATACCGCGGGCCACAGGCGAAACACGGGGTCTTAACTTCTGCAACACTATGTATGTGATGGGTGGCGGCAGAGATGCACCTAATCCCTCCAACGAGGTGGACATCTATGATCCGGTAGCCAATAGCTGGTCACTCGGTCAGCCATTTGTGGACGCGCGTCGCAACTTTGCGACCGATACCGATGGCACCAACAACATCTGGGTGGCAGGGGGCTACGATCTTATCGATGGTATCACGGCTTCAATGGAAACCTTCAACTGCCCAGTGAGTCCTTGTGGGTCGCCCTCGCCTACGCCAACGGCAACAGCTACTGCCACGGCAACAGCTACTGCCACGGCAACGGCTAGCGCGACGGCAACGGCAACACCAACACCAATAGTCCCGCCTAGGGTTACACCGACTCCAAGGCCACGTCCGACGCCGAGGCCGCGTCCGTAAGCCTGGATTAGATGCGCAGTGTTTACGGGGACTCGCGAAGCAATTTGCGAGTCCCCGTAACGCGTACTTCTCCGGCGTGGCTTTGCACTGCGGTGAAAAACCGCGGCTCGAAGCCGAACAAAAGGTGGAATGTGGTTGTCCCCCCCCGGCACGCCGTAGCCTTGCGAAGGCGGCTCAACGCGCTGACTAAAGCACAGCATCGTAGCCTGCTTCCGGCGCAAGCGATGCTCGAGAATCCATCCTGCGCCTTCGGCGGTCTCATTTGGCATCGTCCCGCCGCGGCGGGCCGATCCTATCTGCATGTCCCAGACCATGGCGTGCGGAATGCCGTTCTCGAAGCGCTGCCAGGTTGGAGACGCTGCTGTTATGTCATCCGGTGTAGTAAACACCCCAGTTGGGTCCCTGCGGGATTATCTACTTGACACAAGTTTCCAATCGTGTTAATTTGGTCGCGTGATAGTTGATTTTCGTGACTTTTTCCGATGCTTTCGCGCTTCCTTTTTGGCAGCGTGTAGCAACTTGGGATGGAATAAATCGCGCAGCAATTCCTTGTCCGTCATCTTGTGAGCAGGCTTCTTTGATCTAGGCATAACTATGAAAACCAAACCGACTAAATCCTTCAAAGCTGAAATGAATTTGCCGAAATTGATTGAACAATTCGGCGATGATCAAAAATGTCGTGCGCGTTTGACTGAATTGCGCTGGCCTAATGGCGTCACTTGTCCGCGCTGTCAGTCTAACAGTATTTCGAGAGTATTGGAACGCGACCAATACGATTGTAACAAGTGCCGTTATCAGTTTTCGGCAACTAGCGGCACAATCTTTCATGACACGCACCTTCCGTTGTCCAAGTGGTTCCTTGCGATATATCTCATAACGGAATCGAAGAAAGGTATGTCGGCGCTGCAAATGAAGCGCACGCTGTGCGTAGCGTATGAGACGGCTTGGTATCTCTGCCATCGCATCCGAGCAGCAATGCGCGAGATCAACAGCCAACTTCTGCGCGGTGTTGTCGAAGTCGATGAAACTTATGTGGGCGGGAAGGTGCGCGGACATGGTAGGGGCTACAAGGGAAACAAGGCTATTGCTATCGGAGCAGTCCAGCGTAATGGCATGATTAGGTTGCAAGTCATCCCTAACGCCACAAAAGCCGTGTTGCATCAGTTCATTCATGACAACACCGCGCCGGACACAGAAGCCATCTATACCGACGAAATGCCAGCCTATTGGGGAATTGAGGATGCCGACACGAAACATAAGTGGGTTAATCACTCTGCCGAAGAATGGGTTGTTGGTGACGTTCACACTAACGGCATCGAGAGCGTTTGGAGTTTGTTGAAGCGTTCCATCATCGGTTCGTATCATAAGGTGAGTATCAAACATCTGGACGCCTATCTCGACGAATTGGAGCATCGCTTTAACAATCGGAAAAACGAATACATTTTTAGGGACACTCTCATAAAGTTGGTTAACGCGGCGAAGCTTCCTTACCAGGAGTTGGTGAAGGCTGCGTAGGCTCAGCAGAATTAGTATTGTTCGCTGCTCCTACGCCATCCACCCAAAGGTCTCCGCTGTCCGGCCCCCATCGGAGCAGGACAAAGTGCGAGAGGCGATCATCAGGTAATCCGTCTCCGAACGCTTGAAATTGTGAAATGATCCGGCCAGATGAAGCTACGGTCTCAAATGAAACCCGTCTGGCTTCAGGATCGAATAAGAACCCGCGCTTGCCATTTCCGAGCTGAACAACGTTCCATTCACCATTCGGTGCTCGCTCAGCTAATGTTAGTGCCATTGTTCCTTCCGGCCCGGCAAAATTCTCCATGAGTTGGGTGCGTTCGCCAGATTTGTCGTAAGTGCCTTCTTCGTAGTGTGGCGTCTCGGGATAAATTTCGTTTTGAGACTTGATGTCGTATGACTGTAATAAGAAGCGAAATGTAGCGATAAAATGCCGGATTGATCCATTTATGGCGGTGTCGTAGTAAGCAGTGACGGTGATGTTGTTGTATTGCCCGCGCTTGAGGGGTAATGGGCTGATGAGCGATGAAATCTTGCCGCGTGGAGCCAGCATGCGCGTTATTAGTAAGTCACTATCGAACTGCATGAATCCAGGATGTCGTGTTGTAACACGGACATTGCTGACTGGACTATCTCCGTTTTCGATTATGACCTTAGCAATCGCGGTTTCGTCTTTAGAAGGCTCGATTAACAGATGGGCATAGACATACGCCACAACTTTTTGTTCGGAGGTCGTTCTTAGCCCAAGGAACCAAAATAAAAAACCGGCTATCGCGCCACCAATTACACAAACGATTAGAGCAAACCAACGCTGTTGAGGAGAAATAGTATTCATAGCAATGAAGTCGATGTAGAGCCATACCGGGATGGCAATTCCTGCCGCCACCGTTTTGTCGGAAATAAATTCCAACTTTCCTCTCTCGTGCGCTATCGCCACGGCGATCTCCCATAGTAAAAGCAGCAGGAATCCGCCAATCGATACGAAAACCGGATTGGACAACATCCATCAATGCTAAGATCAGCCGACCTTGTGTCAAGCCGACAATCCCGTTCGGATTTACGATGATCGAATCTACGGGGATATTCGGAAGGTTACCGGTCTTATCTAGCCACGTGAACGAGCCGCAGTTCGCAGTGCACGTAACCTGAAACACGTGCCCAGGCGATGCAGGCGTGTTAGCATTGAACCCGCCTAGCGCAGCGTAGTCCACAGGCAAACTCGCTGCTGACACCGTGGGGGTCGAGCGCGATACCCAGCACGGGCCGCAGCGGCACGACTGTATTATTTCCGGTCACATCCACCCAGTTTGCCTGCGACGGAGTTCCCGTGCCGAGGTTCAAGCCGATCCAGACGTTGGGATCGCTCGTGCCAGCCATTGCTACGCTCTGATACGTACCAGCTTTGTCGCTGATATATTTGCGCCTTCGGTGGCTGCGCCATCGTCTTTCGCCACGGCAAATCTCCGATCAGAGAGGCCAATCCATCCTGGCAGCACGATCACTGAACACGGCTCACAGAGCCGGGGCTACAACTTGATCACCCGCCTTCGCCAAGGCTACGGCGTGGCAAGCTCGGGACTCAGGGTCTCGGTGCCGGTGTGGGACGAGCCCTTGGTGTGGGCTCGGATCGCGGCGTCGGCGTGGGCCTTGGCGTAGTTGTAGGGGTAGCCGTAGCTGTTGCCGTGGGGGTAGCTGTCGGCGTAGCCGTGGCTGTGGCTGTGGGTGTGGGTGTAGGCGTAGGCGTTGGTGTGGGGCCGCCGCTCGGCGACACACGAACAAAATAGACGTCTTGTTCGTGCTGTCCCCTGACGGGATCAAAGTTGTACGTGGCCGAATAGGCCACGTCGCCTCCGCTGTTATCTGACACAACGGTGATGTAATCTCCTATCTTGTTCTGTTGTGGCCAGCCCTCCAGAGGAGTAAACGCCTGGCTCACAGCCACATTAGACGACCAGGTAACACCGCCATCGGTGCTGTATGAATAGAACAACTGTGAATCAGTGTTATTTACAGCATTCCGTGTATCCAGCCACACAGAATCAATACGTCCATTGGGCGCGACTGAAAGCGTGCCGAACCAGTGATATTTGCTGTGATTGATTGGATCGTCATTGATCCGTTGAGGCGCGCTAAAGCTTAGTCCGCCGTCAGTGCTGCGCGCGAACATCACATCCGTTCCCGTATTGAAGCCGGTCGGTCGCACAGTCGCCACCATGTAGATGTTGTTGTCTGTCGGGCCGCCGGAACGGTCCACGGCCAGAAAAATCTGGCCTGCCAATCCGTCCGGATTAACCGGGGGACCGTACCATAGACTGCCGCCCATGTTGACTGTTGTGATCTGGTCAAATGTCGGCGTCACACCAGGGTTTTGCGCGTTACTCGACCGAATGCACCAGAAGCTGCTACCGGAATCCCCGCCGCCGATAAAAAGATTGCCATTGCTGGCGACATCGAGCGTTCCCCACTGAGGAGCATTAGGAATGCTGATCGGGCTCTGCCATGTGTCCCCGCCGTCGGTCGAGCGGCTGAAGCCGCCGAAATCGCAGGCGAAAAACTCAGTCCAGAAGTGGTATTGGAAGCCGTGACCCATGCTGGTGGGCGTCCTGTCGACAGTGAACCATTCCTTGTCGCCGCTATGTGCGCCTCCGTCAGGGGATTGCTCCGTCCACGTTTGTCCGCCGCTTGCGGAACGCCAGATATCGCCACAAAAATTGTTTACTAAGAGGCTAAGATAGAAAAAGTTCCCGGTCTCGTCCGAGTTCGTTACCGGGTCGCTGCGGAAAACGCCATTCTGAAGAGCGCCTGGGAAATGCCAGCTGACGCCGGCATCGGTGGTATAACCCCAGCCGGCCTGTCGAAAGTTGGACGTCCAAGTGTCAAACTGCCTCCAGCCGACCGCGATCTTGTTGCCGTCTGTGGGGTCAACTGAAATGGACGGCTCGTTCGCCGCGTCCCCAACGATGTTATTCCCACTCGCATCGACGTTGACCTGATAGCTCACGAACGGCCCGTACTGTAAGATCATGCGGGGCGAAGTTTCCAGGCGGTAAACGTGCGGAGCGGGCGCCATTTCGTATTTTTCGAGCGGCTCCGGAAACCGACCCGCAGGCAAGTTTTGGCCAGAAGCGGCGGAAAACGCAGCTATCGAAGCTAGAATAATCACGAGGTTACAGGCTGAAGCGGTAGAAGATCTCATAGAGTGTTTGAAGCGGTGAAGTGTTATCGCATTCGGTCGCTGCGGCGGCCTACAGCGGTCCAGAGAAGCGATTCACGATTCCACCATCGGCACCCAAATCGCCGCGCCGGCCCGCTTCCCTAAACCAGAACGGCGAAGTTGTCGAGAAGTATTCCGGAAGTGTCTGGATAACAGATTGAAGTCCAATTTTGCTGTAGCCGCCTCGCTCTGCCGAGGCGTTTATCAGCGGGCACGGCGACAGAGTGCCGTGGCTACACTCCGATCGCCGATCACTAAAAATTTTCGCGTGAGCAAAAATTTCTACGGTCTCGGCGCGGGCGTTGGACGAGGCCTTGCTGTTGGTTGAGACCGCGGTGTCGGCG